>NZ_DASXFO010000101.1:0-41296 GCF_036489515.1 Acidocella sp. | reverse complement strand
GAGCGCGCTGATCGCCAAGATTCCCCTGCCGCTCAGCCGCCATATCGCGGCGATCTATCGGCCCGCAGTCTAATGGCTGGCGGTCTCGCCTCTCTCGGCCAGATCGGCAGCGGCTTCGCGGGCGCGCTTCCGGACAGCCAGTTGAAATGGTTGCAGGTCCAGAGGGCCAAGCAGGAACTCGCGCAAATCGAGCAGCAGTTGCAGGCGCAGGGTGCTGCCGGCTCGGCCTTTGGCGGGCAACCTGGACCGCCGCAGGGCATGCCGCAGCAAGGCCCGCTGCCGCCTCCGCCGGGTCAGGCAAGCCAGCCAGCCCCTCCTCCGCCGCAACAAGGAATGCCTCCAGCGCCGCCTCCTCGTGGCAGCGCGCCCATGGGGCAACCAGGTGCGCCGCCCGGACAAGCCATGTCTGCTCCTGGGGTGAACGGCGGCGGCATGGCCCCGGGCGGCGCACCCCAAGGCGGGTTCATGACCATCGACCAGCTTGCCGACCGCATCCGGCAGCGCAATCCGGGGATCGACAATCGCACGCTGTTTGCCGCCCTGGCGCAGGCTCAGCCCTTGATGGCGCCGCAGGACCGGCTCTTGATGCAGCAGACGCTGGGCGAGATGAAAATGGCCGCGCAGTCGGATCGGCTGGGCGTCCAGCAGGCGCTGGGTGACGCGCGGATCAAATCGGCCGAGGATATTGCCAAGCTCAAGGGCGACATCGCTCTCTCGGTCGCCGGGAGCCGGAACGCCACCAACATCACCATCGCCGATAAGCGGGCCGATACCGCCTCCAATGTCGAGGCGGGACGCACCCGCCGCTTCGATGCCGGGGAGGCGGGCAAGAACCTGCGCGAGGACAAGCGGCTGTGGTCGCAGGCCGACCGCCAGGCCAAGAGTCAGACTCAGAAGGAGGCGCTCGGTCAGTACAATCTGGATGCTCGACAGCTATCCGCCATCGTCTCGCAGCTCAACAGCTTGCAACAGAACGCGCCTGACGATCCTGAAATCGGCAAATTGCGCGTGCAGCGCGACGCCATCGTGTCGCGCATGACGGCGACGCGCACCAAGAACCCGTTCCTGCCGCCGGCCGCGCAGGCAGCGCAGTCGTTCAAGCCGGACACCGGCTATGGGGACGAGGGCGGTGGAGCGGCGCGGGACGCGCTGCCGGAGCAGCCGGGCGTTACCTCCGGTCAGCCCAAGCCGGGCGACGTGGTGGACGGCTATCGCTTCAAGGGCGGTGATCCGGGTAATCAAGCTTCCTGGGAAAAGGTCCAGTGATGAATGCCCGATGGACCGTGGACAAATTACCAGCAGCAGGACACGGCGCCGAAGCCGTGGGAGAAGTTTTCTCCTAATACCGTCACGCCAACGACTATGCCATCTGTCGGGCCATGGCAGAAATTCGCATCAACAGCACCGCAAAAGCCCGGCCTCGTCTCTCGCACGGCAAGCGAGATGTGGGACTGGTACAAGGGCCTCGGCAAAGAGGACCGCGAGCAGACGGCCAAGGAGTTCGGCGCCGATCCCAAGGAACTGAATACCATGGCCGGGGTGCGGACCTGGGCCGCGCGCCATCTCGATCCGAAAAGCCCGGAATATCGCGCCTCGCTGGACAAGGCCCTCAACTTAGCCATGGGCACACAGGCGCCCGGCAAAGCCATGGATGCCCTGGGAGGCCCCAGGAAGCCGCCAGGAGGCCCTTCCGCGCCAGAGGCTACGCCAGTACTCCCCAAGCCCGAGACGCCCTCTGGCGCCCCTCCTGCGGCCCCGGAGGCGCCGCCTGCCAAGCCTGTCGTCTCTGCGCCCTCCAAGGTCGCCGCCCCGCAGGACGTGCCGTCGCGCGCCATGGCAGCCGAAATGAAGCCTGAGCAGATTGAGGAAGTCCGACGCCAAGCCGATACCACGATCCCGCCGTCAGGTGTCGCGGACGATTTCCGGCATATCTTCTCACCCGGCAAGCGCGGCGAGGCGGGAGAAGCCACCGCTGGCATGATGCGCGAGGGGCTGGCGAAGCGCGAGCAGAACTTTCAGCAGGCTGCGGAGAACCTGCGCGGCTTCGGCGCCGAGGTTGGTAAGCTATCCCAGCCGGCCCGGCTGGCCTACATGGACGCCATCGAGACCGGCAAGATGGGACCGTTCGAGGGCACCAAGCTCGGCTCGCTGGCTGGCGAAATTCGCAAGCTGTTTGATGACCGCTGGCACAAGATGGACGAGATGGGGATCGCCCCGGCCTATGTGCAGGACTACCTGCCGCATCTCTGGCAAGACCCGCGCGCCGCCGCCAATGAGTTTGCCAAATACTATGGTGGACGGTCGCTGGAGGGCGGCAAAAAATTCACCAAGGAGCGCACCTTCTCGACGGTCGCCGAGGGCATCGCGCACGGCCTCAAGCCGGTGACGGACAACCCTATCGAGATGTCGCTGATGCAGCTTCACCAGATGGACCGCTTCATCACCGCCCGCGATGTGTTCGACGAAATGAAGGACGAGGGACTGGCCGTGCAGGTGCCGCACAACGAACGGCCGCCGCCGGGCTGGATACCGCTCGACGACAAGATCGCGCGGGGCGGTAACGCCCACTACTACGCGCCTGAGCCGGCGGCCACCATTGTCAACCGCGCCCTATCGTCCGGTCTTTCCGGCCAACCGATTTACGACACGATTCGCTCGGCTGGCAATATGATGAACTCGGCCCAGCTTGGCCTTTCCGGCTTCCACGCCCTGTTTGTCATGGCGGATGCCGCCACCTCACGCGTCGCCAAGGGCGTCAAGCAGATCAGTCGCGGCGAGCCGGGGGAAATCGTGCGCGGCCTGGGTAATCTCCTCGGGCGCCAATCCTCGGCGCCGGTCGAGAATTACCTGACAGGTCGCAAGGTGCTGAACCAGTATCTCGGGCGCGGCACCTATGGCCCCGAGATGGAGAAGATCGTCAACGCGTTGGTTGCGGGCGGCGGACGGGCGAAAATGGACAGCTTCTATCGCGGCTCGCCGGCAGGATCGTTCTGGCAGGCGTTTCGTGGCTCGCTGATGAAATCGAGCGGTCGCCAGACCCTCGGGCAAGATTTGAGCGAGATGTTCCGCAACGCCGCGCCCATCAAGGTCGGCGGCATGCAGATCGCGCCGGGCCAAGTGCGCGCCGCTGCCGAGTTGGTACCGCGCGTCATGGACACGATCATGGCGCCGCTGATGGAGGATTTCGTTCCGAAGATGAAGCTCGGAGTGTTCTACGATCTGATGAGCGACGAGCTGCGCGTCAATCCGGCGATGAGCCAAAAGCAATTGCGCCAGGTCGCGGGCCGCATCTGGGATTCGGTCGATAACCGCCTCGGCCAATTGGCTTACGACAATATGTTCTGGAACCGCACCATGAAGGACATTGGGCATGTCGCGGTGCGATCCCTCGGCTGGAATCTCGGCACGCTGCGCGAACTTGGTGGGGGCGCCGCCGATCTTGCTAAGACCCCTATCAAGGGCCGGGCGGAAAGTCCTGGCGGCAGCAAGCAGTTGACCGACCGCGCGGCCTACGTGGTGGCGATGCCAATCATGACGGCGATGATGGGGGCACTCTATCAGTATATCAAGACGGGCAAAGGCCCGCAGGAGTTCAAAGATTATTTCTTTCCGCAGACCGGCGGCAAGGATGCACAGGGCGGACCCGAGCGCGTCTCGATGCCGGGGTATTTGAAGGATGCGGTCGAGTGGGCGAAGCAGCCGGAGCAGACCGCGATCAACAAGATTCACCCTCTGTGGTCAACGGTCTACAACATGATGAACAATCAGCAATGGAACGGCGCCGCGATCACGGATACGCGCCAGGGCCAGCCGGTGCAGGGCATCAAGGACTATGGCCGCTACCTGATGGACCAATTCTCGCCCATCTCGGTCAAGCCGCAGACCGGCATGCAGAACAGCAAGGTCAGCGGGCCAGAGCAGTTTTTCGGCATCCGGCAGGCACCCTACGCGATCCGCGAGCCGGAGCGCGCCGCCGGCTATGATCGCAAAGTGATCTCGCGCAAGGTCAAACTGAAACACAAAATGGATGCGCGCCAGTGAGGGTCTTGGTCATTGACGACGACCGCCCCGAGGTCGATTTCGTCTGGCGCGCGCAGCAATCGGGCCAGGAGGTGCGGTGGTACGTCCGACCGACCGAGCGCAACAAGCGCATCGGCGAGGGGATGGTTAAGCGCGTGGCAGATTGGCGGGACTGGACGCGCTGGGCCGATCTTATCGTCCTGACCAGCAATACCAACTTCCTGCGCGAGACGGATGCGTGGCGGCGCGATAACCCCAAGTCCCGCATCGTCGGCGCCACCCGCGACTCGGCGGATTGGGAGTTGAATCGCACCCTCGGCATGAAGGTCTTTCAGAAGCACGACATCGCCATCCCGGCCTACCGCGAGTTCAACGACTACGATTCGGCCATCGCCTATGTGAAGCGCGAGGATCGGGCCTTCGTCTCGAAACCGTGCGGCGACGAGCCGGACAAGTCGCTGTCCTATGTCGCGAAGTCGCCGGCCGATCTCGTGCTCATGCTGGAGCGGTGGAAGAAAAACCAGCGACACAAGGGCTCGTTCATCTTGCAGGAGAAGGTTGCGGGCTGCGAGATGGCGGTCGGCGGTTGGTTCGGCCCTGGCGGGTTCAGCGCCGGCTGGGCGGAAAACTTCGAGTTCAAGAAGATGTTTGCGGGCGATCTCGGCGTAGCGACCGGCGAGCAGGGCACCGTGCTGCGCTACGTCAAGAAGTCCAAGCTGGCCGATAAGGTATTGAAGCCGCTTGCGGCCGCGCTGGAAAAGACCGGCTATTGCGGCTATGTCGATGTCAACTGCATCATCGACGACAAGGGCCAGCCGTGGCCCCTGGAATTCACTATGCGGTTCGGGTATCCAACCCTCTCGATCCAGCGGGTGCTGCACCAAGGAGATATGGTCGAATGGCTGGCATGCCTCTCAGAAGGGCGCGACGCGAGGCCGCAAGACTTGCTGCTGAACAAGATCGCCTGCGGAGCGGTGGCGACCCTGCCGCCCTACCCGTACAGCCACGCCCTCCAGAAGGACGTGACGGGGATACCGATCTACGGCTTGACGCCCTCCTTGCTGGAGCGGGTGGCGCCGCTGGAGGTGATGATGGGGGAAGCGCCGCAGAACGCGGGGGGCAAGGTGGTGACGGCGCCGTGCCTGGTAACGGCGGGGGATTACGTCCTGGTGGCAACGGGTTTGGGCGATTCCGTCAGGGGCGCCCGACGCGCGGCCTACGCAGCATTGGACCGGATCGAGATGCCGGCGAACCCGAGTTGGCGGATCGATATCGGTCAGCGCCTGAGCCGCCAGTTGCCGGAGATTCAGAGACACGGTTACGCGACGGACTTGACCTACTAGACCTCTCGCCGGAGCAGTTCCGGCGAGGCGCGCAATTGGCGGCCGAGCGCACGCTGGAGTTCCTCGCCCTCAAGTTCGATCCGCTCACGACCAAGGACTATCTGCGCCTCATCGTGTTGCAGCAGCAGACCGCGCAGCAGTTCTTGTCGCTCTACGGTCGAGTGAACCCGGCCATGCTCAAGGGCGGCGGGAAGGATCGGATGGGGGAGATTCTCGCGGCGATGGGAGGGGGCGCGTAGACTTAGCCCATACCTGCCGACGCGGTATGCCGTATTTACGCGCCTTCTTTTGCCTTATTCAAGGCGCTAAACTAATAAACTGTTGGGCGACCCCCAACGGGAAATTCGGGGGGATTGGCTATGGAACGTTCCAAACCAATAGGAGTTCGAAAGTCAGTGGAGAAGGACATGGCGAAGGAAAAAGTCCGACAGAATCCTCCTTCCAAGGTATCGCTTGTCTACAAGGTTGTGGGCGCGAACACGCATGTCTTTACCACCAACGATTTCCGGGGATTTTATGTCGGTAATGCTTCCTTGCGCGCGGCGTTTGATGGTGTCGCGCGTGCTCTAGGTGAGCATGTGTCATTGGTCTATGGCACCAAGACCGAATACGTTTTGGACATGTCATTTGAGGCATTCGCGACGCGCCCTATTTCTTTAACGCCAACCCCGTCCTGGTACATCTTGAGAATGGCGTGGTGTCTTATGGTGTTTGTCGGTCTCATTCCAGCCCCTCCTTGATAGCCCAGCGTGCGATGCGCTCCGGGTCAGCCTCGATCAGCCCAAGCTCCACGGCCACGATGCCCGCCACCCAGCAGGCCGCGATCAGGCGGATACCGTAGCGCCAGCGCTCAATCTGGAAAAGCTCGCCCATGGTTATCGTGTCGTCTTTCGCATGAGCGGCCGTCAGATCGTCCCGGATACCCGCTATGGCGCCGGCGAGGCGGCGTTTGATCCAGGCTGCATTCTCTGGCCGCGTTATGTAGCGCAGGTAGGTGTTGCCCGCATGGCCCCGGTTCGCCAGCAGGTGCCCTTCGATGCGGTCGCCATCCTTGGGCGCGATCAGCGCCTTGGGCACCTTGACCTCGACATCGATGCCGAACAACTCGCCTGGATCGAGCGGAAGCCGCGCGCCGCTGGCGGAAATCAGGATGGGTCGGTCGGGCGCTGTCACCGACGCCTCGATCAGAGCCTTGATGCCGACCGGATCGCGGTTAGCAAGGCGGTTGAGGATGACAGGACCCAGAGACAACGGTGGCGGTTGGATAGGTCCACCACCCCACACGCTCGCCGCGGCCGCCAGCGCCACGCTCTTACCGGCATGTTTGCCGCCATGGATCGAGAGCGCCGCGCCGCCCTCCTTGGTCTCGATCAGCGACATGAGGGGCGACGCGAAGCTGGCGAGGAGGGTGAATGCTTGCGCCTCGCAGCCGAGGGCAAAGAGCATATTGGCCCGCTCTGACCAAACCGTGAGCGTGCCTTGAGTGCCGCACGGATCGGGCGGCAGGTCCTTGCCGATGAGGTCAGTGAGAATCATGGCTTACCTGCGCGGCCGCAATAGCCAGCAGCCACGAAAACCGGCGGCGATGCACCATCTGGCAGCGATTTTTGCTTGGCATTGTCGGTTGCACGCCATGCCATGCAGGCCGAGCCGATGCAGGATGCGGCATTCGGGAATAGAGCATGCGGAAAGGGTGCGCCCAAATCCTGGACGCGATTGTATGCGGGAAATTCGCCGGCGCTGCGCAAGCGCACATCCGGGCACCATTTGGTTTTCGCTTCTTCCTCGGTCATCATGCGCTACCCTGTGGGGCCATGCCGCCGATAGATTGCTGAATCGGCGGAAACGGCGTCTGCGAAAACTGGATCGTGTCGATGGCGTGAAACGGCACCGCGCCTTGCACCAGGATAATGCCACCGTCCGCGCGCATCTCCTTCCACCACATGAGGAAGGGGGAGATAAGCTGCACGTCCACCACGAGCCCGCGCGCCGTCGTCACGCGGGCATAGCCAGTGATCGGCTTCTCATCTGACATTTTTCGGGTCTTTCCGACACGCCGCCTCGATCAATTGCTTCGCAATAAATCTGGCCTGTTCCGGTGTTAAGCCGACCGTCTTCTCCGCCGGAATGGACAGAAAAATGACGTTGGCTCCGTCGCTGACTGTCACAGCGGTATCGTCTGTCTGACCAACCATCATCACTCTCTTTGCGTCAGCAATGCCGTGAATTTCGCGCATCAGTATCCTCCTTGATGTTTCAGCTTCTCGCGCTGATCGGCTGACTTCGTGCGCCACACTTCAAGCCGCGCCGCAAGGTGCGTAACCTTAGCCCGCGCTGTCTCGGCAGCGGCGCGTGCGGCGCGCATCACCTCAAGCTGCTGCTGGTAGCGCTCGCTGGCCCTAGCGCGGTTCTCAGCCGACGCAACGGCACCGCCGATCTCGACCGCGACCTCGGCCAGCACGACCTTGCGCATATGCTCCTGATGCTCGGCCTCGACGACGAGCTTGGCTTGCTCGTGGAGCGCCGCTCCGTATTCGGCCAGGAAATCATCGATCGCGGCCACGGTCGTTCCGCAGGAAATTGTTCTGCCACTTCAGGTCGTCGATTTCCTTGCGATAGGTCGCAATTCTGATCATCGCCGCGATGATGCAGATGACGCAGCCGATGAGCATGACACGCTCCCAAGTCACGGCACGATCTCCCGCTCGAACTCGGGCGCTTCCTCTTGCAGCATGGCCTCGCGCTTCGTCGCCATCTCCATCAGCTTGTCATATCTGTCCGCCTTCACGTCCTTGATCAGCGCCAACTCCTCACCATGGTCCGCGATGGTATTGCTGAGCGCGGCCAGCGTCGGCGCCATGGCGAGCATGCCTTTGATCGTCTCGTATGCCTTCGCCGCCTCGGCATAGCGTGGGTGCTTATCGCCAGCGGAAGTAGAAGTCGGCGCGGCGCCAGCCGGAGGCGATACTGGAGCTGTGGGCGCTGCCGAAGGGAGGGGCGCCACATTGCGCGCGGCCGCCGACGCGTCCTCCGCACCATTACTGGCTTGGTCCATCTCGTCGCTGGTGTAGAGGCCAGACAGTTCCTGCGGGAATGCCCGCCGCAGCGCCAGCGCCTCCGCCACCTTCGAGATCATCAGGTCCGGCATCTTGGACCAAAACGAGGTCAGGCCGCCGTCCTTCTTCTTCTGCGCGTAGGTCGAGAACCGGGCAACGGCATAGAGCGGCTCACGGAAATCAACCCGCAGCACGCCAACGCGCGCGGCGGCCGGCGGCTCCTTCGCCAACCACACATCGCCCCACATGCCATCATCGCCACACCAGTCCGGGCCAACCTGCCCTGCATACTTGCCCGACCGCTCGGCAATGAGACGGAAGCCGTCGATGCCGGTCTGGATCGTCATAGCCTCGCGACCCAGCGCCGAGTCCCACCGTTTCACCGCGTAAGCTTGGCGGGCCAGCGGGTCGAGGCCGGTGCGCTTGCACTGGTAGAGGAATAGTTCCAGTTCCTGCTGCGAGGCGCCACGGCAGATCGTTTCCTTGATCAGCTTGACCTGCTCGGCGGTCGGATTGAACGTCGCCAGCGCATGCCCCGGCAGAATCTCGCCCGTGGTCATGTCAATCGTCTCGCCCGTTTTGGTTTTGACCTCAGCCATTCTTTCTCTCCAACGCTTCCGCAATGCGACGCAGACATCTGACGATGGCGCCAATATCCAGAGCTATGACGGAAAAGACGCCGATTAGCGCCCCCAACATAATGCCGGTCGTCATCCCAGCCCCTTGATGCTCAGGCCGCGTTTGTCGCGCTTCACCGCCAGCCCATACCCTGTCGCCATCCCCACGTCCGGCTCGACCAGTGCCTTAATGTCCCTCACCGCGAGGTCGAACGCAGCGGCAGGCCCCTTGTTGGCGAGCCACCGCGCCGCCGCATCGGCGAAGGCGTTGTTGCCCTCCATCGAGACCGTGCGGAACTTCTCCACCGGCGGCGGGACAGGCAGCGGCGCGCCCTGCGGCGGCGGCTCGTCGCGCTCGACGTAGCCCCAGAACTCGGCGCAGCGCTCGACATAATCCGAGGCGTAGAACGGGTCCAGCTCCAGTTCCGCGACCTCGAACCGGTCGGTTCCAATCAGCACCGAGAGGACGCCGCGCGAGAGGCCGCACACGATCATTTCGTGGCAGACCTGCGGCGCATACCGCGCAATCACCTCCTCGAAGGGCTGCCGACCGCTGACGTGCTTGCACTGAATCACGCGTGCCTTGGCACCGGGGAAATCCGCTAGGCCGTCCAGCGTGCAGCGCAGGAACTTGTGCTGCTCGTGGATGCGAGGTACGCCCTGGCACGACACGCTGCCGTGGCCCATCAGCTCGAACCAATAGAGGTTGAACGCCTCGGTCGCGCTGCCAAGCTGGACCGGTAGGACGCGGGACAGGTCCTCCGGCTCGCTGCGCTTGGTCTTGTCCAACCACAGCGCATGCCATTCCCCCGCGACGATCTTGGGCACATCGCTGCCCCCGATCCCCTTGCGTCGCTCCTCAAGAGCGGCTGCGGTTAAGCCAAGCTGCATGGGCGTCCTCCTCGAACTTGGTTTGCGGCAGGCGCAGCCAGCATGTGCGGCCCTCGACATGATCGACGATGAAACCGCCGACCACCTCGCCCGCGCTGAACGGCTCGCCGAATGCCGTGAAGGTCTTGCCGCCGGGCGTCACCAGCACGATCTCACCCACCATTTGCGCCCTCCACCATTGATCCAGCATGGCCGCTCCTGTGATATGATGGAAATTACCATAGCCTCCCCCTCCCTGTCAACAATTATTGTTGTAGGATGGAAAATTAATCGGTATGGTTCGGCATGCGTCCCAAACATCCTCTACTGGCTTGGATCGAACGCCAGGCCCTGCCGAGCGGCAAGCGCCTGCGGGTCTACTCCTTTGCGCGGCTGCACAAATTCGACTACCGCACGCTCTACCTGATGCTCGACCCGCTGGTCCGGCAGCAGCATGACGGCGACAAGCCTAGGCTGCCAAACATCAAAACCCTGAAACGCATCGAGGAGGTCACGGGCGGCGAGGTGACGATCCGCCAGTGCCTCGATTGGTACGACATGCCGCCCGCCGACGATGGTTTCGAAGTCGAGCAGGAAACCGCCGAGGCGGAGTGAGCACATTCCGCCTGCCGCGCCCGCCGAGCGTCAATAACCTGTTTTTGACCAAGGGCCGCCTGCGCATCCCGACGCCGGCCTATAAGGCTTGGCGGGCCGAGGCGTACAAGATGATCATGGTACAGCGCGTCGGGCAGGTACGGACCCCAATCGCGGGTCCGTACCGCGCCGAGCTGGTGGTGCAGCGCTCGCGGGGCGATCTCGACAATTTTTACAAGGCCGTGTCCGATGCCCTGGTTCACATGGGCGTGATCGTGGACGACAGCTTTGCCGATGAGATTCATCTCTATTGGGGCGACGTCGAGGGGTGCATGGTGACGGTCGAGCCGATGGAAACTACCATCCCCACACAGTAGCGCTTGTTTGCCGCGCTTGATCGTGACATTGTGATGATGAGGGCGGCAAGGTTTAGCGGCCTAGCTCCGACAATCCTCCCTGTTGGCGCCGCCCTCGTCTTTTCTCGGGAGACTCGTGGAGGACGGGCGGCATGGTCTTGGCAAACCCCAGCGGCAAAATCCCTTACGCTCAATTAGAGCAACAGCCCATTGCGCCCTACGGCGACGATGGACCGCGTGCCCGCTCAATCATCAAGCAATTCCATGAGTTACCGGAGGACGAGCAGCAACGCTTCCGGCTCCGAATAACGGACGAGTTGCGACGCGCGCGGGTCGAGGATCGGCTTGCCGCGCAAGGGCGACCGACCGAGGCGGGAACGGTAGTCCGCAAAGACTCCGCACGCGAGGCCAAGATCAAGGCGAACATCTGGCCCGACGCCTCCCTGTGAGCCATCACTTCGATCTAGCCGGCGAGATGGCGGAAGCGCGCAAGGCGCTGTCCCCATCCGACCGCGCGATCCTGGCCCATTACAGCGTCCCGGAAGCGATGATCGAGCGGGGCATGATCGGGGTGGTCATGGCCGACTTGTCGTCTGGCGAGGCCCTGTGGGCGACGGAAGGGCATTCCAGGCTGTTCGTTACGCCATGTCTATTCATCTTTGAGGCCGAAACGCCGGAATGGGAACGCGCGCCATTTGAGGGTTATCCGCTGGACATTCTCGCCTGGCGCCCCGAATCGCCCGACTGGTACTTCCGAATCGGCAACGCGACATGGCTTGGCGCCTATCCGCCGCAGTTTCTCGACCCCGAGCCGGTGCGCGTGCATGACACGCCGCTATCGTGGCTGCGCTCGGGTGGCGTCGGCATCTGCCCCTTGAGTCATAACCCGGCCGAGCGGCAACAGCTCTTGCTCAACATTCACATCATCGCGGCGGCGGACATGGAGCACGCGATGGAACTGCGGCGGCTCTTGGAGCGCCCGATGCGGATTCCGAAAATCGTGATCGAGGGAGGAAGCGAAGATGTCGGAGGAGCCGCCGCCTGATCGTTGGAAGTGTCGTAAGTGTTTAATCACCTTCGTAATTGGCGAGCCAAGCAACTTCGTCGTTAACACTCCCAAGGGAGGCGCGCGCTACCGCTGCCCGGACTGCCGGCTACGCTTCTGGGAGGCCATGAAGAGGAACGCGGGATACGTCACGCTGGGCATGGACACACGGCCATGACCATCATCCCACCTGGTGCCGGGCGCGCCGCGCTCCGCTCCGTCACGCCGGACACCGCCAGCGAGCTGCGGGCCTTCACCCCGGCGCTGTGGCATGGCCAGCCCGTTCCGCGCCGACAGTGGATGGTGGACGAGCTCATCGCCACCGGCACTGTCACCATGCTCTCGGGCGACGGCGGGCACGGTAAGTCCCTGCTGGTGCAGCAGCTCATGACCGCCATCGCGCGCGGCAAGCCGTGGCTCGGCTTCCCCACCCGCCAGGTCCGCGTGTTCGGCATGTTCTGCGAGGATGCGATCGGCGAGCTGCAAATCCGGCAGGCCGACATCAACCGGCACTATGGCTGCGAGATGGCGGATTTGGGCGACGACATGATGCTGACCAGCCGAGTCGATCAGGGCAGCTATCTTTGCTCCTTTGGCAACCGCTTCGATGGGCGGATGCAGCCCACGGCGCTATGGCACAACCTGGTCGCCGAGGTGAAGGATTTCGGCGCGCAGATCGTGGTGC
Source organism: Acidocella sp. (assembly GCF_036489515.1). Classification (GTDB taxonomy): domain Bacteria; phylum Pseudomonadota; class Alphaproteobacteria; order Acetobacterales; family Acetobacteraceae; genus Acidocella. The sequence goes on along the minus strand of NZ_DASXFO010000101.1, from coordinate 28,710 downwards.
TCGACACGGCGCGCAAGACCTTCGGCGGCAACGAGATCAACGACCAGCAAGTGTCGGCCTATTGCATGATGCTGCGCCGGCTGGCGATCCAGATACAGGGCGCGGTGATCTTCACCCTTCACCCCTCGAACGAGGGCGTCGCCTCGGGCTCCGGCATCGCGGGCAACCGCGCTTGGCGGAACGAGGTGCGGTCTATGATGTACCTGACCATGCCGGCCAAGAACGCGGACGACAAGCCGAACGAACGGGTGCTGCGGGTGCGCAAGAACAACTACGCCGCCTCGGGCGGCAAGGTTGAGCTTAAGTGGCGTGGTGGCGTGTTCGAGGAGGCGGAAGCTGCGCCAGCGCGGAACTGGCCCGAGCCGGAGTTCGAGACGCCGTTTTAGTCGCCAGTCTTGGCGGATAGTTGGGATGGGGCGAGGGCGCGGATCACCTTCGCGGCGTCCGCGCCAACCTGATTCGGGAATACCGCCGTAACGCCTTGCGCCGCCTCGGCGAGCTTGGGATCGGGCGCGGTGGCCATGGCGTCACCACCAAGAATGCCCAGAACACGGCAAACAGGCCGAACAGTGCGAGGAACGGCAGAAAGAAGCGGGCGATCATGTCATCCCCCTTGCGGTATACGGTTGCGGCTCGGGCTGCTCGGCGCACCACGCGTCCCGCAGGCGCTTGTACTCGGCCAGCGCGGCACCACGGTCGCGCGTTTGCATCAAGGGCGCCCAGCGGCCGCCATGCGTCGCCGCGACGATCCAGATGCCGCTATCGGACAGCGCCAGCGTGTAGGGCGAGAGGTGGGCGACGTAACTCACGATTCTTCCGCCTCAATTGCGCCCATTATTGAGTGCGGCCAGATTTCATAGGGATCAACTTTCCTGACGCTAAAAATGATGTCGCCGAAACTCTTATGTTTTTTGGCAAAGGATCGGGCCTCACGCATCGTCGGAAAGATTCGTTCCCATGCTGGCATTGTCTCGCCGTAAACGACTCGGTAGCTCATGGCCGATACTCCCGCGCGCCGATTGTGCGGCCGTTACTGTCGCGGATCGTGCCACTCCCAGCAATAAGATTGCCGTCGGCCCCATAGATTCTACGCACGATTGCTGCCCTTACATTGGTCAAAACCGTCCCGATTTCATAAGCACCTTGTGCCTCGAACGCCGGATTGTCAGTCTCGAATTCCAGCTTGAACATAGTTAGGCCTCCACGCTGGCGAGGGAAGCACTCTGGGTGATAGCTGCCCAGGCGTCGGCCTCGGTCGCGTAATGCTCACGGCCGTCGAAGCCCAGGCTGTCGCCGTCTTCCGGCTCCTCTTCGCCCGGCTCAACGATATACCAGCCGCCGAGGTCGTGGTGGACACGATAGTCCGGGAGCCAATCGCCTGCGTTATCCAGCAGGTCAACGATCGGCTCCTCGAACGAGTCGGCGAAGATGAGGTTGCCGTAGGCATGCTCCTCGAACCGCTCGCGCGCCCAGTTCTCCGCGTCGCGCGGCGTCGGCGCCTCAACCTCGATCTGCGTCAGATAGACCGGGTATAGGTTCACTCGGAACTTTGGCATGGTCATCTCCCAAGGTTGGTAAGCGCGGCGCGCAGACCAGGCACGCGGTCCAACTCGCCGGGATCGGGCGAGAAAGTAACGCCAGGGCCCCATCCCTCCATCTCGTCATCAGACAGGATGGCAAGGCGCGCATCCTCGCGTCCCAACATTGCCAAGCCCTCATCGTCGTAGGCGCGGCCATCAATGATGGCGATGTCGATATGGCGCGGCACCAGACCGCGGATTTGGCCGCGCTCCATCCAGTCGCCGGCAACACGGTAGGTTTGCGGCGCGGTCATTTTGGCTTTGCGGCTGCGGTTGGGGTGGTTGGTCATGATGTTAGTCCTCCCCGCGCAGGATGCGATTATAGAGACTTGAGGGGTCGGCCATGTACGCCGGGTCTTGCCGCGCGGTCTTTACCGCCGCGATTACCTCTGGGTGCGCTGCCTCAAATTCCCGGCATGCGCGCCGCGCGTCGGCGTGGCGCAGCCACGCTTTGGAGCCGGGGAAATTATCGGGATCGTACAGGCTCTCCTCTGTGTGGCGGAGGGCCTGATACTCGGCGATTAGGTCGGTCATCTTACTCTCAGCCCCTGATCTCCCGAGGCGCGGCTTACGATGGCAAGATAGAGCCAATGCCGGAGAGGTGTCAAGCATTATTATTGTGACAGGATGGCAAGATATGAGACAGTACTTATGCCGCATTATGGGGCTTGCGCGGCGAGGCCTGCGGGAGTTAGCCTGAAATGGATCGGGCCGGGAGAGGGCAAACTCTCAACCGGCCCGACCGCTGGATCAACCGTAGCGCGCGGCAGATCGTGGATGTCAGATAGCAAACCTTTCATGGTGGTGCAAGGCCGATGACGAGGCTGAACTGGGAGCGCGCCAGCCGGCAAGCGGCTGCCAACAGGAGCCACGAGCAGATCGCACGCCAACCTCGCCGGCGTATCCATGTGGTGACATGGCGCGACAGTCCGAAGCCTTGGATCATTTTTCTTCGCGATCGGCCATCCGAGGAAGTGGTGGCGCGATTCCAGTTCCGCGCGACGCGGCGCGGTGGATGGTATGCCGGTTTTGCTTCCCGCATCCATGCGGCCGAGGCAGTAGCCGTGTTACGCGGCGCCGGTTGTCACGGTGTCGCCAAGCCTTACGTCAAACAGCCCCGAGTTAGCCGGCCAGGCGGAAGACAAGACCGCACTCCGAGCGCAGGCAAAGAAACGACCGGCCCGGATCGGTAGCTGCGACCAGGGCCTAATGGGGCTTGCCCCGGCTGCTCGCACGACGCCAACCCGAAATGCCGCTGGTGTTACAGTCCAGGAACCGCCCCGGCGAAGCCATGCCCGGGGGGACCTTAGGAGGGGGAGAGAAGGCCGCGACCAGCGGCACCGCTCGAGCAACGGCCCGTCAGGGACGGCTGCGAGACCTACAGAAGGGGAGATGTTTGGTAGGTGACAACCGGCAAAGCCTCGTGCGTGCGCGTAGAGGCGGGTAGAGAATTAACCACTTTCCAGTTAATTTCGTAACCGGAATCTAGTTAACCCACCAAACAAGTAGACTAAGCGTAAGTGGTTGATTGATAGATGGTTTCTATCAATCTGCTCGGTGCCAAGCGGTGCCGAAGAGCACCGCGCTCGCTTTGCTCCGACGCTGACGCGTCGGGCGAGCACGGTACGGATTAAGCGTTGATAGATAGAGTCTATCAGCCGCACGCGAGAGGTAGTCTAGCGGGCAGGTAGAGTGATGGGGTGCTGTTCGGGGAAAATCTGGGGAGGGACGGGTGGGGCTGGAGAATTTACCCCTTGCTTCCGAACTGGGGCCACTTTACAAATTCATGGTCAGACCTTGAGAGTGGATGACAAACTTTAGGGCACTGGGCGGCGCCGGAAACCGAGGGGTTAATTGACTTTTTACCGCCAGTGAGTTATGGGGATAATCGCCAGACTCGGGGACACGGTGATATCCTGTATGCCGTAGCACCGCACGTAAGGGTTTTGGGCTCCTGGCGGGAGCGCTATGTGGGGTGATTTGCAGGCCCCATACCGAGTTTAAGATGGGGCATCCTCAGCCTAGGGATGTCCCATCGGCGTTTTAGGCGTGCCGTCGCAAAATCAAACTGCGGGCTAGGATCGCCTTCGTCTGGTGCGGCCTCGTCAGATGCAGGCTCGTTGCATAAACCTCCGTGCCAAACTATTCTAGTGGCCTATTTCCCCACCTCATCAGAACTGCGGAGCCGTTTGGAAAACAAAAGCGCATACCCGCCCGAACTCGCCGCGTTCGAGGAGCGGCTTCGGACTAAACCGATGGCGGCGCATTGGGGTCCGCCACAGACAAAACCTCGCCGATATATCTTTTTACTTCTGAGAAGTGCACTCTCTCCCGACTACTTGATGAATCAAGCTGGTAATCCAGCCAGCCAGTCCGCCGATAGGTCGGGCGCTTTCCGCCGATGCCTTTCGGCGTTTTTTCGGCGCGTTCGGCATTAAATCGTCTCTTGTGCCTCGCTGGAAGCTGGCCACACGCCCTCGGTACTTTCTTCTGGCTTCCGAACCGCAGCTATTCTACAAAACCTACTGGGCGTCCATAAGCGGGAAGGACTGGTCCGGTCTCATCCTTGCCGGAAATGAAAAGGTCCGGCGCGCCCGCCTATCCCTTGCATCGCCGCCGAATCCGCTCTTGTGCCTCGATGGAAATTGCTGTAAGGCTTGGGCTTCCTTGTGAGGAGACAGGTAATGGACCGGGCGGAATTCATGGCGGTGGGTCGGACGAAGGTGATTACGGCCTTGCGCGGGTATGAGAGCGATCTGCCGTTCGGACATACCGAGCCGGAACACAAGGTGGTAGCGGCGGCGCACGCGATCCTGGAGCATGTCTGGGATGTTGGGCATGGCGCCGATGCCGAGCCGATACATCTCGAAAATGCCGCGGTCGGAACCGTCCGCTTGCCTCCGGGACAGGAGTTCGGCGTCGGTATGGGAAACACTCAATACAACCTTTCTCCCCCGAAGGCGGAGCCGTCAACGGGCTCCGATCTCATTCCGCTCGATCAAGCGTGAACACGGTCGCGCGGTTCGCGGCGGACCAAGGGGGTTTCCTCGCATGACTTCGCCCAATCCCAATCCGCCGGTCGGCGCGAACGAGGGGGCCAACAAGGCGATCTTCGCCGGTCTCGGTGGCGCGGTGGCGATCGTGCTGATCTACATTATCGATCAGGTGGTCAGAACGCCGCTGCCGCCGGAGATATGCGCGGCGGCGCAAACCATCGTCGTCACCTGCCTCGTGTATTTCGTCCCGCGCAAGTTCGGCAACGATTAACCCAAAGGGGTCGGCATGAAGATTCGCGAACTCGTTCTGGCTGGCGCCGTGGCCGTCGCCGTGGCCGTCGCCGTGGCCGCTCCCGTCCTTCTCGTTGTCGGCTGCTCGGTTCTGCAAAGCGTGGCCTCGACCGTGACGGCGGCGGGGCCACAACTGGCGGCCGATGTCGCGGCGGCGTGCGCGGCGGTGCCCGCCGTCTCGGCGGCGGCCAGCGGCATCTTGAAGGGCGGCGCCTCGAACACGGCGCAGTCCGACCTCGCCATCGTGCAGAAGGCCTGCAATGCGGCGGTAGCCGATGCGCCGACCGTGCTGGCGGTGCTGGCCGGGATCGAGGCGCAGATCAAGACCGCGGCCAACCCGGCGACGGCACCGGCGGCTAGCGGCCTCTTGAAGGACGGCGCATCCGCGAGCACGCCCCCCTCCGTGGCGCCCGCCGCCCCGGCGAGCAACTGACATGCCGGCGATCCTCCTTCTCATCCTGACCAACCTGCCGACCATCATCTCGGCCGCCTCCGCCGTGGTCGGCGGGATCGAGCAGGTAATCAACGTCCTGAACCAGGCCCATGAGGGTTCCGTCGCCACCACGGCGGGCGGTGTCGTAACTCCGCCGCCCGATCCGCAACTGCAACAGCAGATGCAGGATTTGTGGACCAAGTACGGGCCCAAGGACCAGCAGGCGACCACCTGATGCGGTGGCTCCTTCTCCTGTCGCTTGCGATGGCAATTATATATTTGCGGAAAGAAGGGTGAGGTACCGCGCCTTGAGTGTCCCCATACCTGTAGGAAATCCGCCTATTTCGCCGCTCATGATGGCTGCGGGCGAGCGCGTCTATTACCGCTGGCGCTCTAGCGATGACTGGAATGAACGAGCAATGCTTTGCCGCGTCTATCGCGCGATGGCTAAGGCGTCGTCGCGTGAAAGGCGATTAAAGTCTTCTGGAGCAGCCGAGCCGTATCAACCAGCCGTTCGGCAGGGAACCGGCACGTGAGAGCACACAGTAAAGCGCATGCTCGGCACGCCGCCGAGGCCGCATGAGACCACAAAAAAGAAAGCCGCATCCGTCGCGCCAAAGACGCGACGACGCGCGGCTGGTCGCTCTGGTCCGAGCAATTAGGACAGACCGCCGTCAATCACTCGAAGCCAGAGAGGGCTATCGGGAGCCGGAAGATCATCCTGCAAGAGCGAAAGAAAGTGCTGCAACATGCGCACTGTCGTCTGCTCCACTAAACAGAGAGATTCGACCGCGATTTGCAGTAAGGATGATGGTTGCCATGGTGAGCGAACCGACGCGCGGCGAGCGCAACAACAACCCGTTCGATATTGAGGTCAACCCCCGGTTCAAATGGCTGGGCCAGACCGGCCAGGACGGCCCGTTCTGCACCTTCGACACCATCGAGCACGGCCTGCGCGCCGGCTTCCTCGACATCTGGAACGCGTGGAAAGAGGGCTACAACTCGCCCGCCAAGTTCGCCCATCACTATGCGCCGGAGGCGGACGGCAACGATACGGCGGCCTATGCCGTCAAGATCGCCGACGTGGCGGGTTGCCGGATTGGTGACGAGGTCTGGCCGATCAGCCGGGACTTCCTGGTGCGCGTCGCTTGCGCCTGCCTCCTGATGGAGCAGGGCCATATCGCCTACACCCAGCGACAGCTCTACCAGGCCGCCATCGACGCCGAGCCATGGCTCCCCTCGGTCGAGGGGACGGACGGGTACGGCAACCCACTGCCGACATGACCAAGCACGTCCACGACACGCCCGGCAGTTCCCACACCATCCAGTGGGAGCATGACGACGAGACCGGCGTGCTGACCATCCACTTCGCCGATGGCTCGTCCTACGATTACGAGAATGTGCCGCACGAGAAGTATTTAGGCGCCACGACCGCGACCTCGAAAGGCCAGTATTTCCACCGCCACATCAAAAAGCAGCACACCGGAACGCCAAGGCGCTGATGCCCGATTACGCCGACGTGGTCGAGGATATGGACGAGACGCCATTCTGCTATAGCTTTGAGCTGGACGATTACGAGGGTGACGGCGAGTCCGTTGAGGATGATGACGAGTGACCTGCGCGACGAGGCGATCGCCAGACTCTATCGCGACCGGCGCCTTGCTCACGCGGTTCTGTTCGCCCACCGACACCGCAACAAGACCGCGCCCTTCCACCTCGAAATGATCGACGATTTTCACTCGGAAGCGCCCGGCATGCGCAATCTGTGCGAGATCGCGTTCCGTGGCTCCGCCAAATCGACGCTGGCCGAGGAAGGGGTTTGTATCAAAGCGATCTACCGCGAGATCAAGCACGGCCTCATCGTCGGTGCCTCGCTGGACAAGGCCCAGGAACGCCTTCACTCGATTCGCCGCCAGTTCGAGAAGAACGCCCGCCTTATCGAACTCTTCGGCGACATGCGCTCGCGGCCGTGGGGCGACGACCAGATCGAACTGACCAACGGCTGCACCATCACGGCAATGGGAAGGGGCCAGGCGATCCGGGGCACCAAGAACGAGGATTTCCGGCCGGACTTCATCCTGCCCGACGACATCGAGGACCAGGACAGCGTGCGCTCCGCCGAGACGCGCGAGAAAATCCAGAAATGGTTTTTCAACGAGTTGCTGCCGTCCGGCGACGAGCCGACCCTGCGGGTGCGCGTCTTGGCAAATGACATGCATCCCGAGTGCATCGCCAACGTGCTGAAACGGCCCGACTCGCAATTCGTCGTCAAGGTCTACCCTTGGGAATATCGGGGCGCGCAGGGCGAGCGCTGCGCCACCTGGCCCGACCGCTATCCCCTCGAAACGATCGAGTTGAAGCGGCGCCAGATGTACGCGGTGGGGCGCGGGCCGGAGTACGAGAGCGACTATATGTGTCACTCGGAATCGCCCGAGTCGAAACCCTTCAAGCCGGAGATGGTCCGGGTCGAGCCTACGATCCACACCTGGCAGGCGGTCTACTCGATGAAAGACCCGGCGCGCACGGTCGGGCCGAACGCCGCCCATACCGGCTCGGCGACCTGGTCCTGGATCGCGAACAAGCTCACCGTCTGGGACATGTGGCAGCGGCCTTTGATGCCGAACGAGATCGTCGAATCGCTGTTCGCCGAGCATGAGGTGTTTCACCCGGTCTATCAGGGCGTCGAGGCGGACGGGCTCAACGAGTGGCTGATGCAGCCGATCCGGCAGGAGCAGGTGCGGCGCGGCGTCGTGCTGCCGGTGCGGGCCGAGAAGGCGCCCAAGGGCAAGATCGACTTCATCCGCGCCCTCCAGCCCTTCGCCATGGCGCGGGAGATCGTTTTCGCGACCGAGAACCAGGAAGCCCGCGCCCTGTTCGCCAACTTCCCCTCGGGCCGGATCGACGCCATGAACGCCTTGGCCTATGCCCTGCGCATGCGGCCCGGCGCGCCGATTTACGAGGATTTCACGACGCAGAACGTCGCCGAGGAACTGGCGCCCGCGCCCGGCCGGCCGTGCTGGCTGGCCTTGAACGCCACGCAGGCGATGACGACGGCGGTGCTGGTCCAGCTCCTCGACGGCTCGCTCCGCATCTTCGCCGACTGGGTGCGCGAAGGCGACCCGGGCGCTATTTTGAAAGACATCGTCCAGGAGGCTCAACTTGTTGCAGGAAGAAATCCAAGCCTTGTTGCGGGCCCCATACACTTCGAGCAATACAACAACGTCGGACTTGCCCAGGCGGCTCGCCGCTTTGTTTCGGAGGTTCGACGGGGAGTGCAGCCTGGTTCGGGACGGGGCGAAATTCGGAGTTATTTGCGCCGGACACACCGGGGGATGCCGGCTTTATTGGTGTCCAGCGAAGCGCGTTGGACCCTCAACGCCGTCGCCGGAGGCTACGCCCGAGCGATCTTGAAGGGCGGCCTACTGGCGGATTTCGCCGAGGAAGGAGTCTATCGGGTGCTGATGGAGGGCCTCGAATCCTTCGCCGGCCTGCTCAAGACCGGCGAGCCGGATGACGAGCGCCCCAACTTTCATTATGCTACCGTGGCAGATGGGCAGCCCTACCGATCCTCGCTGCCCCGGAGGAGATGATGCTTTCGCGTCGTGGTTTCATCGGTCGTGTCGTCGGGCTTCTCGCGGCCCCCGCCATAGTGCGCGTCGGCAACATCATGCCGATCTTCTCGGAGAGGGTGGCGCTGATAACGTGCAACGGGACGAACTGGATACCTATGCTGGCGCCATCGAAATGGCCGGTCGCGAACGAGATCGCCGCGACGCTGGAGCGGGATATGTTCAACGCCTTGATGGTCGGCGCGCCGTACTACATCATCCATGCCTAAGATCACCGCCCGCGACGACGAACTCTCGACCCGTCCCAAAATCAGGGAAAAGCTGGTCACGCTGTTCGCCGAGGTGGATAAGGGCTTCACCGATCAGCAGCAGCGCGCCGACGACAATCTCGACTTTTGGGACATCTACAATTGCGTGCTGGGCGCGCGGCAGTTCTATAACGGCAATTCCAAGCTGTTCCTGCCCATCGTGCGTAACGCCATCAAGGCGCGCCGCACCCGCTTCATCAACCAGATGTTCCCGCCGATCGGGCGCTATGTCGATGTCGTGGCCGAGGACGCCGATAACGTCAACGCCATCATTGCCCTGATGGAGCACTACGTCACCGAGACCAAGCTGCGCACCGAGATCATGCCGGCGCTGATGGCGAACGGGGATGTCGAGGGCCAGTACACAATTTATGTCGATTGGGGCAAGACCGAGCGGCATGTTGTTTCACGTGAAACAAAGCCGGTCGAGGTCGATGGCCTCGAACAGCCCGATTTCGGCGAGGTCGAGGAGATTACCGAGGAGACGATTCCGGACGATGGGCCGACCGTCGAGGTCATCTCCGACAACGACTTCCTAGTCCTGCCGGTGACGGTGGACAGTCTGGAGCGCGCGCTGGCGCGCGGTGGCTCGGTCACGGTACGACGGCGTTGGTCCAAGGCGGAAATACGCCGCATGATCGACGACGGCGATTTCACCGAGGATGCCGGCGAGACGGTGCTGGAGTCGATGTCCAGGAAGGATGGTCCCGGCAGCGCCAACACGGCGAAGAAACAGGCCGAGACAGCCGGGATCAAGACCAGCGAGAGCGGCAAATATTGCCTCGGCTACGAGGTCTGGACCCGGCTCAAGGTGGACGGCAAGCAGCGCCTGTGCCGGGCCTACTATGGCGGCGACGATGTGGTGCTGGGCTGCAAGCTCAATCCGTTCTGGTGCGACCGTCAGCCTATCCTGTCGGCGCCCGTCGAGAAAGTCGCCGGACTGTTCAAGGGCATGTCGCTGATCTCGCCAGGCGTCATGGACATGCAGATTTGGGCCAACGACACGGCCAACGAGGCGGCGGACCAGGGCCATTTCGCCATGCTGCCGATCGTCATGACCGACCCGGAGCAGAACCCGCGCTATGCCTCGATGGTGCTGGACCTGGCGGCGGTATGGGAAGCCAACCCCAGAAGCACCGAGTTTGTGAAATTTCCCGATACCACACAGCAGGCGCTGGAGAAGATCGCGGCGGCGACGCAGATGATCAATCAGTCGCTCGCCGTGACCTCGACCATGATTCCGAGCCAGGGCCAGAAATCGAAGCAGAACCAGGCCATGGTGGCGCAGGAGCAGCAGGTGGACCTGCTCAACACGTCCGATGCCGTGACGGTGATCGAGGGCGGCATCCTGACGCCGCTGGTGCAACGCTTCGCCGAGTACGATCATCAGTTCCGCGACGACGATATTCTCATCCGCTCGTTCGGCGAGATGGGTATGAACGTTATTATGGAGCAGGTGCCGCCGATCCAGATGAACCGGCGCTGGCAATTGCGCTGGTTCGGCATCGAGGCGCAGCGAAACGCCCAGCAAATTCAGCAGCAGATCAGCTTCATGAACGTCCTGAACGGCATTCCGCCGGAGAAGCTCGAAGGACTGCAACTCCACATGGCGCCGCTTTTGATGCACGCGGCGCTCAACATCTTCGGACCCCGCCTCGCCGGCCGCATCCTGACCGACCTGAAACATCAGCTCGCGACCGATCCGCGCCGCGAGAACGATCTGTTGAGCCAGGGCTTCGACGTGCTGACGCATCCGCTCGACGACGATCAGAAGCATATCGAGACGCATATGGAGTTGCCGCAGGGACCGCAGCGCGACGCCCATATCCAGATGCACTTGCGCGCCGTGCAGATGAAGGCCATCGCCAACATGCCGAAGGGAAATCCGGGCGTCCCGGGCGGCGCCGGGCCGGGTGTGGCCGGGACGCCGAAGCCGGGCGGCCAGGTCGCGCCGCCGCGCCAGGGAAAGCAGCCGCCGGGCCGTATCGCGCCAGATCAAATGGTGCGGGCCGGTGCGCCCGCGATGCCGAGGAAAATGTAGGTTTCGAGCGGGAGGTGTCATTACCAAAGGCGGACTAGCGTACCGGCTCGAAGGCCGCGATCCCTACCCCGAAAGTCCCACGAATCTCATTGCTTGCGGGCATGGGCAAACCCTGACACCTCGCAAGGGAAATAGGGCAATTGCGGCAACACGCTTGACACGATAGAAATTTTCTATCAATGGTGATGCCACGACTGGCAGCCGGTAGTTGCCAACAACCCCGAAATCGCACCCGTAAGGTGCTGGAGGACCGATATGGCCGATGATCCGAAGCCGGGCGTCGCAACGGACGAACTCGATCCCGTTGACGATGTAGACGAGATCGACTCCGCTGACGATGCAGGCGATGAGGGCGATCCGCCCGAGCCGGGAGAAGGTGCCGAGGATGGTGCCGAGCCGGTGGAAGGCGAGGAAGGCGACGGCGAGTCACCTCCGGCCCCCGCGAAGCGGAGCGCCTCGGACACTATTCGGGAATTGCGGGCGCGGGCCCAGCGGGCGGAACGCGAGCGCGACGAGGAGCGTCAGCGGCGCGCGGCGCCCCGGATGCCCGACCCGGCGGAACAAGCCCGGCAGGCGGAGGAGCGGCGCCAGCGCATCGCCCTCATGTCGCCCGACGAGCGGACGGATTTTTTGCTGCAAGAGCAGCGTGAACAGTTCAACCGCCAGCTTGGCGGCATGCAGTACCAGACGGCGGATGCCATCGATCAAGGTGCGTTTGATCGGCTGTGCGAACGCCGCGCGATTACGGAAGAACTGCGCGATACCGTCGAGGCCACGTTGGCCTTGTGGCGAACGCAGGGGAACAACCCGAAGCGCGAGGTGGTGCTGAAATACATTCTTGGCGAGCGCGCGCTGGAACGGGCTGCGCGGGCCAAGGGGAAGCAGACACGGCGCGCGGATGCGCAGCGCCAGCGGCAGACGGTGCCGGCCCGTGGTGGCCGGGGTAGCGATGTGGCGCCGGCAGGGCGCGGTGCGGGGAGGTCGGACCTCCAGAAGCGCATCGACTCTTACGACGCGGACGGCATGATCTGACGGAGTAGCGCACCAGCGCCCTCCGTCGCGAACGGAGGGTGACGATGGATTTCCAGGGTTTCCGCGCACCATCGCGGCACGACGAATACGGCGAGTACCACTCTCCGAACGTGGCCTTTGCCACCAACACGGCGGGTCAGTTCTCCGCCGACATGCAAAACTACATCGCGGACGAGACTTTGCCGCTCGCCCGCCGCCAACTGGTCGCCTATCAGTTCGGCGACCCCCTGACCCTCCCGAAGGGCATGGGCAATACCTATACCGCCACCCGCTACAATCGTATCCCGCTGCCGCAGGCGCCCTTGTCGGAAGGCGTGCCGCCGATCGGCGAAACGATGACCATCCAGCAGGTCAGTGCCGTCGCCCAGCAATGGGGCGACAAGGTGACGATCACGGATGTCGCCGAGCTGACGACGAAGCACCCGCTGTTCAAGAAGGCGATCGAGCTGGTCGGATTGCAGCTCTCGGAAACCCTCGAACGCAACACCATGAATGCCCTGATGGGGCTCACCCAGGTCAACTACGTCAACAGCCGTGGCAGCCGCGCCGCGCTATTGGCGGGCGACGTGCTCGACACCACGACCGTCTTGCGCACCTCCGGGGCCTTGCAGACCATCGGCGCGCCGCGCTTCATGGGCGACGAGATGACGGACACGAAGCTGTCCGTCGAATCCGGTGGCGCCCGCGCCTCCGCCAATCCGCGCGGCATGCCGCACTATGCCGGCATCTGCCACACCCTCGTCGTCGCCGACTGGTCGCAGAATTCGACCGTCGTGCTGGCGCGCACCTACAGCGATTTGAACCGGCTCTACAATTATGAGATCGGCGAGTGGGGCGGGACGCGGTGGTGCTCCTCCAACATGGTGCCGACCTTCACCGGATTCGCCCAGATCAACGGGACGCCCGGCACGGCCGGCGCGCTCCCGACCGGAGCTTACTACATCATCGTCACCGCGTCCGACACGCAGAACCAGTACGAGAGCCAGATTTATCAGGTCTCGAACTCGATGAACGTGGTCGGCCCGAATGGTTCGATCTCGGTGGTGCTGCCGGCCAATCCCGGGTTCACCTACAACGTCTATGTCGGCACCACCACCTCGCCCGGCCAGCTTGGCCTCAGCGCCGCGGGCCCCACGGTCGGCCCGCTGCAAGGCCAGGCAGTGCAGTTGCAGCCCGGCACCACGGCGGTCATCACCGGCCTCGGCGTTGCCCAGGCGCCACCGGCGGCGCCTGCGACCGGCATCACGGTCTATCCGAACTTCCTCTTTGGGCGCGGCGCCTACGGGCAGGTCATGCTCGACAACGCCAAGTTCACCTACTTGAAGGATGCCGATAAATCGGACCCGCTCAACCAACTTCGCATCGTTGGTTGGAAGGCGTATTATGGAACAATCATCCTCAACGCGCAGTTCGCCGCCCGTATCGAGTGCACCAGCGCTTTTTCGGCGACCTTCGGCTAGGAGCACCTGACCATGGCCTACAAACTTAAGTTCCGCGCCTCGGTCGTCTGGGTGCCGGATGGCGCGGGCGCGATGTCTGTCAACGATGCGCAGACGCTGACAGTGACCACCGATTTTGGGGGTTCGGGCGGCGCGGTGCTGGTGCCCGGCGGGAATGCTCCCTCGACGGCGAACATCGTGACGGCGTGCAACACGGCCGCAACCAATATGGCTGCCGCGTTCAACGCCAATATCGGCCAAATCCAGGGCTTCGCGAGCGGCGGGGGTTGACCCTTGGCGACCAAGACCCTCGGCACTCTCCTCACCACCACCCTGACGGCGCTGCAATTTCAGCGCGGCGGGATGGCGGCGGCGGATGTGGCGGCCATCGCCAACTCGATCCTCGACGATTTCGCGGCGGCGGGCGGGAACGGCACCCAGACGTTCGGTGCCGGCACGCTGGGCGGGGCATCTAAAATCTGGCCCGGCGCCTTCTCCTCGAACGGCTTGCTCTATGTGCCGAACCGGGGCGTCCTGCAAATGCAACCTGGCGATTGGGTGGCGGTGAATGCCGAGGGGTTCCCGATCCTGGTGCCGTTCTCCTCGTTGCCCGCGACCCTTACGGCGACCGGCAACACCCACACTTCGAGCTTGATAGACAATCTGTCGATCAACGTCCTGTCATTGGGCTGGCGGCCCGGCATGCTGATCGCGTCGAGCGCGGCGGACATTCCGGCGGCGACCTTCATTGAGACCATCGCGGCGAACGGGCTGAGCCTGACCTTGACCAAAGCCGCGACCGGCACCAATGTCGCGGACACGCTCACCGTGTCCGATTTCACCCATAGTTGAGGACGACATGACCGAGAAAAAGCCCGACGCGCCGAAGCCGGAGACCAAGATCGAGGCGGCGGCCGAGGAGCGTCTGCATCCGATCCTCACCAACGACGAGGTGCGCGCGGCCCAGGCCAAGGCGCGCAAGAAGATCGACGACGAGCGGAGGAAGCTCGCGGCCAAGATGGTCGAGGAGCAGGAGACGCGCCGGTTGCAGGAGGAGGAAAACCTGCGGCCCGACGACGATCCGGGCGGCGAGATGGTGACGATCCAGATCGATCTCGCGCCCTATGCTTCCTTCGGTACCACCAACGGCAAGGGCTTGCCCGGCATGTCGCTCGATGGGCGGCGGTTCTGGCAGGGCCAGATCGTCACCGTGAAACGCCGCGTCGCCGATTCGATCCGCGACATCATGTATCGGACCTGGCAGCACGAGCACTCGCTCAAGGGCGAGCCGCTGATCCAGTTTTACCAAAGCCAGCGCCTCACCGAGGTCAACGCGCGCTCCGGCGCCGTCCGCAACGCGCCGACCGGAGCCTGATCGATGGAGATTACCGACTTCAAGATCAGTATCCTGAATCATGCCGATAAGAGCGACCCGGAGAACTTGCTTCTGACGATTGGGGCAAGAGCGCTGGTCGATGGCATACGCTGCGGATGGCGCGCGGCTGTCTCCCGCTCAGGCAACTATGACCGGGACCTCGAAAAGGCGGCTGCCTATCTAATTGCTCAGATTCTCCGTAAACCACGTAACCCAGTCGATATTGTCGAGCCTCCGGTGCCGCAGATCGAAATTATTATTCCGAGCATCGATTTGGCAGAGGGGGCGGTGGGATAGAGATGGATGGGGCGGGCAAGCTCAAGGCCGAGGTCGAGACGCCGGGCATTGACATTACGCTGACCGGCAATTTCGGCGGCGACCGTCAGATGGCGGTGCGGACCATGCTGGTGCAGGCGACGGCGGAGAATGAGGCGCACGAGATCGTGGATCGCGTGTTCCGCATCTTCGACCGCCAGAAGGCGCGGTACGAGATCGTCGATCTCAGCGAGGAGTTGCGGAAGAACGAGCAGGCGTTGGCGCGGTTCCAAGAGGACATGCCGGCGGTCGAGGCCAAATACCAGAAGGAGCAGGCGGCTCGCGATGTCGAGATCGAGGAGTTGCGCAAGCGCTATTCCGAGATCGTCTCGAAGGCCGAGAGCGAACACGACACCAGCGGGCGGCGCGGTCAGTTCCGGCCGCAGGGCCACATCAAGAGCGATCTCGAAAACGTCGAGCGTCAGATCGCCAAGGTGGCCGACGAGAAGGCCAAGGTTAAGGCGGAGCGCGAGGAGTTTCTGAAAAGCCACGATCAGGTCGGGGTTAAGCGCTATGAGGAGGAGATCGCGCGGCTTCGGGGCGAGATCGACAAGAGGAAAGCCGTTCTGGGCGACGCGGCATGAGCGATGAGCGCCCAGCTCACCTTCCAGCAAATCGTCGCGCTTGCTACCCAGATCGCCAAGGTTCCCGGCTTCACGGCCCAAGCCGGGCAGATGTTCAATGCTATCCTTGAGGAACTGGCGCAGACCTACGATTTCGACGCCCAGGAAAAATTCACCACCTTCAATTTCAATACCGCGCTGACGCCGCCCGCGACCTCGCCGGTACAGGTTGGCAGCGGCCCCTACACCATGCCGACCGACTTCCTGCGCGCCGAATTCGGCGACGTGTTCTGGACGCTCTTGGGCGTGCCCTACCCGATGATTGCGCTGGACCCCATGGAATTCGACATGACGGTCCAGCAGGCCGGCCTGCAATCCTATCCCTATTGGTACACGGTGGTTCTGGGCCAGACCAACCCAGGCATGTACGTCTATCCGCCGCCCTCGGGCAACTACCCGGTTTATGTCCGCTACCGCGCGTCGAGCCAGGCCGTGGCCGCGCCGGAGACCAACGCCGGGGTGCCGTGGTTCCCGTCCTCGACCTACCTCTACACGCGGCTTGCGGGCGAACTGATGAAGATCGCCGACGATGCGCGCTGGCAGGCGTATCTGGGCGAGGGGCCGGAAGGCGCGCAGGGCATCCTGCGACGCATACTCCCGCAGATCGACAATCCTGAGACTCGCGCCAAGACGGTGAAGCTGGATCGTCGCCGCTTCGGCTCGCAATTTAGTATTTTGCCGTCAACAAAGGTAGTTGGTTGGCTGGTATTCCTATGCTTCTCGTTGGATGGTATAATGCGGGCATTCCAATGACAGGAGTGCGCGATGCCCAGCAGCAAGAACCCGGTTATCAATCGGCAGAAGGCCAATGACTACAGGCTCGCCCACCCTGAATGGCATCGCCGAACCAACAGAGAGTGGGCTCGGAAAAAGCGCGACCGGCTCGGCAAGTCGGGGCGCGCTGCTGTCGAGTTTGCTCGGAAAAGTGCTGACCCGGCTGGCTACCTATGGCGTCACGCTCGCGACCGCGCATCCAGCAAAGGGCTGCCCTTCGACCTTACTCCCGGGGATATTTCAGTACCGGAATTCTGTCCCGTGCTTGGCATCCGGCTGGAATGGGGACGCGGTCAAATGGGATGGCGCAACATGACCGCGCCGTCGCTTGATCGCGTGAGGCCTCAACTTGGGTATGTTCGGGGAAACGTTCGCATCATCTCAAATCGAGCGAATCACCTTAAAAGCAATGGGACGATTACTGAATTTGAGGCTGTCCTGATCTATATGCGGCGAGAGGGGGCAAATCGCGATCTTGCGGAACAGGGTTTTGCCGAGGAGATAATCGCGCCCGCCTCTCCACAATTGGCGCTCCAGGTCTGACGTGCCACTTCGGAACGCTCGCCCGCTCACATTCCGCCCCAAGGGCGTGACCGACTCGGAGGACGCGACCAACGCCTTTCCGGGCGCGATGCTGGCCTTGACGAATCTCATCCCATCGCAAACGACGCGCAACGCCTGGGTGCCGCGCGCCGCCTCTGCGGAGATCACCGGCTTCCCTGGTATTGGCGGAGCGGCGACCGGCACCGCGCTTCTCGTTGTCGGCAATCTGGCCTACGGTTTCATGGGCGCAACCAGCGGCACGCTCGCCGGCCTCGATGTGCCTTACGTCTACGATCTGGACGCCAACGTTTTCCTGCCCATCACCGGCATCACCGCCAACAATTTGCCGCAGACCCCAGCCACCACCGGCGATTGGACGCCACCCACCATCGCGGTCATCGGCGCGCGGATCGTTTTTACTCATCCTGGCTTTCTTGGCAGCAGCAACGGCTATTTCGGCTGGCTTGATGAATCGGCCTTCACCTCGACCGATCTGGTAGCCAATACGGACGGCACCAACGTCCTCAAAAGCGTGACCACCGATCCGGTCGCGGCGGGCGTCGCGCCCGGCATGACGATTGCCGGGACCAACATTCCGGCCGGTGCAACCGTAATTTCGCTAACCGAGGGGACATTCGATCTCGAAACCACCGGCACCTTTACCAGCGGCTCGCCATCCGTCACCGGCGTTGCCAGCGTCGCCGGCGTTCTGATCGGCATGACGGCGACCGGACCGGCGATTCCGGCGGGCACGCTCGTTACCAATGTTGCCGGCTCGACGGTCACGTTATCGAACAACGCAACGGCGAACGGTGTGCTGGCGGTGGATTTCACCGGCGGCTCGACCATCACGATCTCTGCCAACACGACCGGCAGTACCAACAGTGTCGCCCTCACCATCAACGGAGGAACCGCGGCGACCCCGCAATGGGCGAGCGGCAACACCAACGCCAACCCGCTGACCGGCGTCCCGCAGGCCGTCAACCAGTTCAACAGCCGCGCCTATTACGCGGTCGGCAGCGCCCTGGTGTTTTCCGATACCGATAACGCCACCCAGGTCAGCGACGACAGTTTCTTTCAGGCGATCACCTTTCCGAACGGCTTGGAGATCACCGCCCTGGCGCAATTGCCGCTATCCTCGACCGCGCTGGGCGGTATGGTCCAAGCGCTCATCGTCTTTCAGGAAACCAACATCGCCCAGATCACGGGCGACCCATCGACCGGGAACTTCGCCAGAAACAATATCGGCGTCGGGGTCGGCTGCCTCGCGCCCAACACCATCGCGGCGACGCCGCAGGGTCTCGCCTTCATCGCGACGGACGGGCTTCGCATCATCAATTTCCTTGGCGTGTTGAGCGATCCCATCGGCGCGAACGGCGACGGCATCTGCAATCCGTTCCTCAACGCGGTGGCGCAGACTCGAATGGCGGCGGCCTATAATCAGAGCGTCTACCGAGTCAGCGTGCAGAACGCCGCCGCGACGGGCTCGCCGGTACAGGAATGGTGGTTCCACTTCGGGCCGATCAAGGCGTGGTCGGGGCCGCATACCTTTCCGGCGCGGCTCATCGCGGCGTGGAAGGGGCCGGACGTGCCGGAACCGTCGCGCGGCTTCGTCATGGTGCCGTACGCGGCGCCGAACGAGTTGTGGACCTCGCCCGCCGTGGCGCTGTCCGATTCCAACTACATCGAGAACGGCGCGACGCTGAGCTGGACCTACGAGACCTCGCTCCTGCCCGATAACCAGGTCATGTCAGAAAACGCGATCATCGAGACGACCTTGATGATTAAGAGCCCCTATAACGTCACGGTCACGGCGGCCGACGAGAACGGCAATCTGCTCGACGAGATCGGCATCTTGGCTCAGCCCGGCGGCAATTTGATCCAGCAGCAAATCGCCTGGGATCAGCCCGTCGTGTTCAAGCAGATGACGGTCACGGCGGAAGGCACCTCGGCGCAGGATGTCGAGGTCGGCAACCTCTATCTGCGCTACCAGATTTTGGGCTATCTGATCGGCACCGCCAGTCCCGGCGTCGTCGTCAAGAACTACATCGAGTTGGAGAACGGTGCCGGACATATCGCCTTGGAGGATGGCAGCGGCGCGATTCTCCTAGAGAATTCGACATGAGCGATGTCAAAATCTCCCAGATGCCGGCGGCGGCTCTGCCGCTCACTGGCGCCGAGCTGGTGACGCTGGTGCAGGCCGGCGCCAACGTACAGACCGCGCTGACCAACATCACCGGCACGGCGGAGACGCCGACCATCGAGACCGCGAATTTCAACGCGGTCGGCGGCGGCATCTATCAGGTCAAAACCTCCATCGGCGCCATCACGGCGACCCTGCCGGCCGCGCCCGGCACCTGGGACACGATTACCGTGCAGGACACGGACGGCGATGCCGTCACCAACAACATCACCGTGGCGCTCAACGGCAAGCAATACAACGGCTCTGGAGCGAACCCCAAAATCAACATCGCGTTCGCCCTGATCAAGATGGTCTATAACGGCACGCAATGGGTAGGCACGACGTGAATGACGCCGCGCAGCAATGCCTACGGGATCGGCCTCCTCGCCAACCGGCCGCCGGTGCCGAACATCGCCCAGGGCGGTCCCGGCGCGTGGTATGCGCTCGACACGTTCGACTTCTCGATCTGGAACGGCACCGAATGGGTAAGCCTGTCGAATCAGAACGGCGGCGCAATCTCGGGCCTGACCGGCGACGTGACGGCGACCGGACCGGGCGTCGTGCCGGCGACGCTGGCGACGGTCAATTCCAATGTCGGGACTTTCGGCGGCAATCTCTCGATTACGGTCAACGGCAAGGGCTTGGTAACAGCGATCTCCGGCACCTCGCCGATTGTCGAGACCGCGAATTTCAACGCGCTGGCGGGCAACATTTACGAGGTGACGACCACCAGCACGGCCATCACGGCGACCTTGCCGGCCGCGCCCGGCACCTGGGACCGGATCACGATCCAGGACATGACCGGAAATGCGGCGACGCACAACATCACGATTGCCCGCAACGGCAAGAACATCAACGGCGCGGCGGCCAACGTCATTATCAACATCGCCTTCGGATGGGTGAAGCTCATGTATAACGGCACGCAATGGGTAAGCCAGCCATGATCCGCGCTCGCCTTCTCGCGGCCTTCCTCGCGCTGTTGCTGCCGGCGACGGCGGCGGCGCAGAACCAGCAGGTGCCGTCGCCGGTCAATGCGCCATCGTCCATGGGCACGCGCGACCTCTACGGCTCGACCGCGAACGTCCAGCAGTCGAACGATTGGGGTCCGGCGCCGATCAACATCATGAACCCGACTTACGGGGCGCTGTGCGACGGCTCGACCAATGATGCGGCGGCGATCAATGCCGCCGAGACGGCGGCGGCAGCGGCGCATACCTCGGTCTATATCCCCGGCTCTGCTTCGGGCTGTATTGTCGGCAGCGCAGTCACGATCAAGGTCCCGACCTTCGGCGACGGCATCTTCTCGACCATCAAGACCTCGTCCACCACCGCCGACGTGTTCGATGTCACGGTGCAGGCCGTCGTCATCCACGACATCAATTTCGGCACCACGGCGACACGCTCCGCCGGCTGCTACATCAACAGCCAAGCCGTCAATTACACGACGATCTACAATGTCTTTCTGTCGGGTTGGTTCAACGGTGTCTGCCTCACCGGCACCGCAGCAACGACATTCCGTCTTACGGCGGCCAATCTCACGACCTCGATTGCCGGCGGCAGCGGGATTGTCATCAATCCAACGCAGTCGGCGCCAGCCTACGGCGCCGACATCATTCTCGACAGCGTGTTCATCACCGGCCCCTCGACCGGCTCGCAGCCGACCAACGGCATCCTGGTGCAGGGCGCGGGCGATATTACGCTACGGCATGTCAGTACCGTGGATACCGCGACCGGCCTCAATGTCGCGGTCCCCAGCGGCAATCTCGTCCAGTCCATCAATGTCGCGCAGAGCTATTTCGACACGGGCGCCACCAACGGCGTCGCGCTTAACCCGACCAGCACAGGCTCTATTGGCGTCGCCAAGTTCGATCAGGTCTGGGCCGTCACCAATGCTGGCGGCAGCAGCAACGGGTTTGTGCTGTTCGGCTCCGGGGCCATTGGCGAAGCGGTTTTTGTCAATTGCGTTGGTGCCAATAACGGCAACGCCGGGCTGCTGGTCAACACCACGACCGCCAAGGACGTGCAGGTCATCGGCGGCACCTATGCCCAAAATCTTAACGGCATTACGGTCGCTGCCTCGGTCACGCATTTCTACATCGCTGGCGCAACGCTCGGGCCCGGCGCCGGCTTCACGGCCAACACCAATGACGGATTGGTCCTCACCAACTCGAACGATTTTTTCCGTATCTCGGACAACGATCTCACCGGAAATACCAGCGCGGCCCTCTCGGTTGGCTCACTCCCCGGCACGCCGGGGCAAACCTATTGGATCACGCATAATAACGGCGTTGTGACGCAATCGGCCGCCCAAGCGACCCTGACCTCCGCCGGAACCACCACCGTCATCACCCATGGCCTCGCCGGCACGCCGCGCATTCAGGACATCATGCTCTCGCCGAGTTCGGGCTGGGGCACGATGGGCACTTTCTTCGTCACCGCCGCCAGCATCACCTCGACGCAGTTCACCATCGGCACCTCGGCCAATCCGGGTGCCGGCGTCCTGATGAGCTGGGAGGCGCATATTTGGGGCGATCAATGACGTGGCCGAAATCGCGTCACGATGGTATCTTGCGCGCAACGACTGAACCCCGAGGGGGATGACATGAAGCGTATCTGGAAGAAATTTGCCGTTGCCTCGTTGGCGCTGAGCCTCGTCGGCTGGGTTGCCCTGGCCGTCGCGGCCAACATCCCGCAATTCACGGGGCCTGCGGGGTCTAACCCAACCGCCGACCAACCTCCGGGCATCGCGACGCTCAACCAGTTGATCAACGCGATCAATGCGCTGGTCACGGCACAGACCACGGCGAATTTCAGCAACCCGCGCAACATCCTGGATAATGGCGGGATGCAGGTCCAACAGCGCGGGACCGCCGCGCAGACCTGCGGCACCACCACCATCCCCTCGACCGCCTATTCCGCCGACCGCTGGGGCTGCAACGTCAACGTGACCTCCGGCGCCGGCAGCTTGCAGGTCGTCACGACCAACCTGCCGGCGCAGCCGACGTTCAACGCGGCGGAACTGTTTTACCGCACCTCCGGGGCGCTGGCGCAGCCGCAATGCGTCATGCAGGAGATCGCCAAGAACCGTGTGGTGCCGCTCCAAGGGAGCGCCGTCACTCTGTCGTTCTATGCCTACGGCCTCGCGAACATGCTGGCCGAGACGACGACGCTCAACGCCTATTTGTTCACCGGCACCGGCGCCGATCAGGGCCTCCAATCCTTCACCGCCTCGCCCGCGATCACGCCGGCCTGGACCGGCATCGCCTCGACGCAGACGACCGCCTTCACCCTGACCTCGGCCTATCAGCGCTTCACCGCGACCTACCAGATGCCGGCGACGGCGACGGAAGCAGCGGTGGCACTGTGCTGGACGCCGACCGTGGGCGGCACGGCGGGCGCGACCGATGGCTTCGAGTTCGCCGGCGTGCAATTGGAGCAGGGCTCGACGGCCTCGGCGTTCGAGTATCGCGCCTATCGCGACGAACTCGACATGGCACTCGGCTACTACACGCAATGGGCCGATGGCGCGACCACGCTACGGTATCCGGCAACCTGTGCCGAGAACGTGTCCGGCACCTCGGCGCTATGCACCTGGATACTCTCGACCGTGATGCGCACCACGCCGACCGTAGTGGTGACGACCTCCACCTCCTTCGGCATGACCAAGGTGGCGGACGGCACGGCGGAAGCCTGCGCGACCCTGGCACTGACCTCGACCTCGGCAACCCAGACCGCGTTCAGCCTCTTATGCTCGGTCTCGGAGACGGCGGCGGTCGGCACCATGCACCAGATGATCGGCGGCAACACCGGCGTCGGCAACACCATCACCGTCAGCGCGGACTTCTAGCCCGTGCGGCGCTCGACCACTATCTTGCGGCTCCTCGCCGCGCTGGGGGTCGTTTGCTCCCTGGCGCGCGCCGCCGGGGCGCAGGAGCCCGCCTTTGGCCGGACGGCAAGCGAGTCGCAGGGCACGATTGCATCGACCGGGGTATGGCAGCGGGTCTTGCCGGCGGCGGGGAGCGCGACGGCGCGATCCAACTGCATCATCCAGGATACAGGAACGCATGCCATGTCGATATTCTTCGGCCCCGCCGCTCCGGCTACGAATGCCACGGTCGGCTTCCCGCTGGCGGCGGCAACGACCTCGGGTAGCTTCAATGTCGGCGGCGGCTGGATCACCTGCGGCAATATGGGCGGAGGCTTGACCAATGGGCCGGTCTGGATCACGGGGACAAGCGGTGACACGTTCGAGTATGCGTCGCAGCCTTAGCGCCGCCCTTCTTCTCCTCGCGCTGATCGGACCCGTCTGGGCCCAGACGCCGGGTGGAGGCCCTGGTGGCGGCGGGGGCGGAGGCGGCGCATGTCCGAGCGCGCCCTGCACGCCGTCCGAGGGTGGTACCGGCGTTGCGAACAATAATGCCAACACGCTAACCCTTGGCGGCGCGGTCGTATTCTCGGCTGGCGGCACGGGCGCGCTGCTCGGAACCGCGCAGACCTTCACCGCGACCCAAACCTTCTCGAACGCGACAGCGGCGGCGGTATTCAGCGGCGGCCCGATTTGTATCGGGCACACGTCTTGCGCCTACATCATTGATGTTCTGACGGCGGCTACCTCTAATGCCGGCTTTCAGATATCCAACACTAATGCTGCGGCGCTCACCAATGACCGAATGCTCAACAACGCGGGAACCGCCGCCGCGTGGGGCATCGGAGGAACCACTTACAGCGCCAACCCTATCGACACCGGCAGGGCATTCTATGGTGGTAACGCCACCGACGTTGTCATTCAGACGCTCAACAGCAACAATATCCTGTTCGCAACGGGCGGCGGCGCGGTGGCGAACGCGCGCATGGAGATCGGGGCGACCGGGAATGTTGGCTATCTCGGCACGGCGCCAGTCGTTTCGGCGTGTGGCACGTCGCCAGCGATCGACGCCGCCGCCACCAACATGGCGGGCACCGTGACGTTCGGAAGCGCGGCGCCGTCAAGTTGTACGATCACGTTCGTCAATTCCGGATTCGCCACGTCTAATCACTGTCGGGTCACATTCCAGAGCTCGCTTGCCGCTGAAGCGTACTCCTATACCAAGACGGTTTTGACCATTACAGCAACTGCACTCAGTGGGAGCGCCGATTATTCCTGCGACGGCATTTGACTGCCAATGACCGATCACGAAATTGCCCGCGCGCTCGGCAATCTTGAGGGCAGTTTCGATGCGCTGCGCTCACAAAACGCGCAGCAGCACAGCGAGAACCGAGAGGCGCTGAATGATCTTCAAGGCAAGGTCGCCGACCTGACCAGGGCCAAGAACCTCGGTCTCGGCATCGTCGCCGGCATCTCGTTGGCAGGCGGCGCTTTGGGTGGTAAGTTGGGCGCGATCTTCACCAAATTGTTCAACTGAGGGTGTGGCATGGCGAAGAAGAAAGCGGTCAAGAGGAAGCGGAAGGCGCTGGCGAAAAAGCTGCCTTATCTCACGCCGCTGACACGTTATCTCACGCCGCTGACACGCCCGGCTGTCGTGCCGCCGGCTGTGATTGTGCCGCCCGATAAGTGGCTGCATAGCATCTGGTCCCCGGACAACGAATAGGAGAGTGCGATGAAAGCCGATCTGCATGCGGGCCTGACGACGAAAAGTCCGAAGGCGGTGGACAAGTCGATGGGCTTGCCGAAGTCGCCGAGCGTCAACAGCGAATCGACGCGGGACAGCGTGGCGCGTAATCCCAAGACGCTTGGGCCGAGAGAAGCGTGAGCATGTACGAGTGCGCGTTTATTTTCCTCCGCGACGAGAGGAAAACGATCTTCGCCATGAAATGGATGGAAGAAGATCGTCAGCATGGGCTTAAGGGCGAGGCGCCGGGTTCCGGTCCCGCCGCTATGGCGGCCGCCATGCGCGATTGTGCTGACAAGTTCGAGCGAGGGGAACATTGATGCCTATGCGCAAGCCCCGGTCCAAATCCGGTAAGAAATCCGCCGTCAAGGAAGTGATGGGCGAGTTCAAGCGCGGCAAACTTCGGAGCGGCAGCACGAAGGGGCCGAAGGTCAAGAACCCCAAGCAGGCCAAGGCCATCGCCATGAGCGAATCGGGTCAGGCCAAGAAGGGCTACCGCAAGCGCGTCGAGGGCATGGAGTTGTGAAACGCTGCCTGCGCTGCGGCCTGCCTGCGCGTAATGCCCTCTGCGGCGACTGCCTCAAGCTGATCGTAGTCGAGCGCGAGGACATGCCCTGGGTCACGGCGGCGGTGCGGACGCGGCGGGCCGAGTGGGATAGGCAAGAGACGGCATACCGTCCATGAATTTCAAGTTCGTCGGGCCGCTCGACACTTTCGCGGTATTGGCCCATCTCTACAAGCTCCAACCCCATACCTGGTCCGGCCTGCAATATCGCGGCGAGGTCGGCGACAAGCGCCTGCCATCGCGCTCGATCCCGCTACGCTCCCACGCCAAGCCGACGCTGGAGAATTGGCTCGACGATCTGCCGGTGCATGACACGCCCCATCTGGAAAAGTGGGGATCGATGCAGAAGCTGTTGCAGCGCGCCAGGCGCATGATCCTGGCCGATCCGCTATTGTCGAAGGCACTGGACAATGCCGCGCCGGTGTCGCGAGCCATGCTGACCGTCCTGGAGAAGGAAGGCGTGGTCGCGTGGCATTGCGATGACGGGCCGTACCACGACCGGCACCTGCGGTTTCATGTTCCGCTCGTCACAAACCCCGGCTGCACGATGTACAGTGCCAACGAGCAGGTGCATATGAATGTCGGCGACCTGTGGTGGTTCAACAACCGGGTGCCGCACAGCGCCGCCAATTGGGGCGCGTGGCCGCGCATCCACCTGATCTTCGAGATGCGGCGGGCCAATGGCGACGCGGACGGCTGACCGCGCCCGGCTAGCCTGGGAATCTCTCGGCCGGCTGCTGGACAGCGGAATCGAGGAACTGGTCCGCCAGGAGTGGCAGGAGGTCGCGGTCGAGCGCGAGAAGATGCCGCTCGACCTCGACTGGGACCAGTATCAGGACATGGAGAACTCGGGCCTCTTTCGCTGCTGCGTGGCCTGGCGCGGCAAGAAGCTGGTCGGTTTCAACTCCTTCGTCACCGTGAAGGGCCATGCGCACTATCGCTCGACGCCGCACGCCATGAACGACGCCATCTATGTCATGCCGGAGGAGCGCGGCGTGACCGGCCTGCGGCTGATCCTGTGGGCCGAGAAGGCGCTGCGCGAGATGCTGGCGCCGCGCGCCGTGCGGATCATCTATCAGGTCAAGCAGGGTCTGCCGCTATGGGCGCCGGAGGGCGCGGTGGATAGCCTCGAAGCAGCGTCGGCGCTGATGGAGGCCGAGGAGGAGTTTGGCGTGAGGTTGCCGGACTATCCGCCGCCAGCCAGCGGGACGCTCGGTGACTTGCTCGCGTGGTTGGGGTATAAGCCGTTCGAGACCAGTTACGGAAGGTTCGTCGGCTGATGGGTATCGCGGCAATCCTGGGCGGCGTCGGCGCCATCGGCTCAGTCGCAGGCGCGGCCAACTCGATCTTCGGCGGTGGCGCGGCCTCATCGCCGCAGACCGGCCAGACTTTCGTGCCGCCTAACCAGGCAGGCGAGGCGCAGAACTACCAGAACATCCTCGGCGAGATGTACAATTTCGGCCAAGGGCTGCCGCAGCAGCTCTATCCGCAATATCAGGCCGAGGCGCAGACCCTCACCAACAATCCCTACGGCCAACTGGCGCTGATGGGCGCCACCAACACGGCGGGCGCGACGCCGCAGGTCGCCGGGCAGCAGCTTGGCGGGGCGACCGCGCTCTACAACCAGGGCCAGAGCATGCTGCCCTACGCAAATCAGGCGCTGGCCCAGGGCTTCGATCCGCAGAATGCGCTCTACAATCAGCAGCGTCAGGGCGCGCTCGACCAGGCCAACGCGATCAATGCGCAGTCCGGCCTTGGCAACACGCCCTTCGGCGCCTCGGCCGCGAGCGACGCGCTCGACAGTTTCAATACCAACTGGCAGAACAACCTACTCAACCGGCAGCAGACGGCGAGCCAGACCGCGAGCGGGATCAATCAGGCGGCCGGGCTCGACTTCGCGGGCGCTTCGACGCTCGGCACCGGCGGCCTCAGCACTGACACGACCGGCTTTGGCGCGCCCTACGCGACCTCGACCGGCCAGGCGAACACGGGCCTGTCGGGCCTCAATTCGCTAACCAACGCCGGAACCGGCGTGTTTGGCCTGCCGCAGCAGACGTTGCAGGACTTGCAATCGTATTTGAATCTCGGGCAATCGGCCTCGGTTAATGCACTTGCCGGCCAGAACCAGGCGTTCAACCAGAACCAAATCCTCGGCTCGAACCTCGCGACCGGCCTCTCCAATCCGTCGCTCTCGTCGTCGCTCAACAGCCTGTTCAGTAGCCAAAGTCCCTATAGCCAGACCGGCGGATATTCCGGCGCCGATGCCGGCGGCTACGGCTACTCGGGCGGTGGCTCCTACGCGGCTTATTGATGGTGCGACCTCTCGCGATTGATCTGTGCTGCGGCCTAGGTGGTTGGACCGATGGCCTGCTTGCCCAGGGTTACGATGTCGTGGGTTTTGACATCGAGAACCATGTCTACGGCAAACATCGCTATCCGGCCATGCTCGTCGTCCAAGATGTTCTCACGCTGCACGGCTCGCAATTCAAGAACGCGGCGCTGATCGTCGCGTCGCCGCCATGCCAAGAATATTCCTACATGGCGATGCCGTGGAAGCGCGCGAAGGCGAAAGCGGCCGCAATCCGCGCCGACGCGAGCGGCGCGGAGTTGGAGCGCCTCAATCGGCTGTTCAATGCGTGCTTTCGCATCCAGCGGGAGGCATGCGAGGCGGCCGGCCATCACATTCCGATGATCATCGAAAATGTGCGCGGCGCCATCCCTTGGGTGGGCCGCTCGCGCTGGAATTTCGGAAGCTATCATTTGTGGGGCGACGTTCCGGCATTGATGGCGTCTGGGCATCACCGGAAACAGGAAGGCGATCCTTCGTGGTTTTATGACAACTACGAAAACTCGGCGCGGCGGTTTAGTTCTCATAGCAAAGAGCGACGGCAGTGGAGCGCGCTGATCGCCAAGATTCCCCTGCCGCTCAGCCGCCATATCGCGGCGATCTATCGGCCCGCAGTCTAATGGCTGGCGGTCTCGCCTCTCTCGGCCAGATCGGCAGCGGCTTCGCGGGCGCGCTTCCGGACAGCCAG
>NZ_DASXFO010000082.1:0-1784 GCF_036489515.1 Acidocella sp. | reverse complement strand
CTATGCCATCTCGGTCGTCATGGACGTGCTGTCGGGCGTCCTGAGCGCCAGCGAATTCGGCCCCGGCGTCGCCGGCCCCTACCAGCCGGACAAACGCAGCGGCGCCGGCCATCTGCTGATCGCCCTCAATGTCGAGGTGTTCCAGCCGCTCGACGGCTTCAACGCCAGGATGGAGGCGATGATCGCCGGCCTCAAGGGTGCCAAGCTGGCCAAGGGCGCGGAGGAAATCTTCTATCCGGGCGAGATCGAGGCGCGGAACGACCAGCGCCACCGCGCCGAAGGCCTGAAGCTGCCGCAAGATACGATCGCGGACCTGACGAAGCTCGGGGAAGAGATGCAGGTGCCGTTCGATTCGTTTAGTTGATGATGGTGTGAATGAGCAAAATTCGTGGCTCTGGCGGCATATCGTCCAGTCACTACAACACGGTCAGGCCGCACAGCTCGACGGACTACCGAAAACCAGCGCCTGAAGCGATCGCCGCCAGTTACAGCAACATCGTTCCGGCGTTCTATCTGATCGCCGTCTCGATCCTCTCGATCGCGGTCGTCGGCCGCACGCTCGCGAGCGTCCGCCGGGGTTCGGCCTTCCGCTCATCGACAGCGTGGGGCTGATCACAGGCTGCTAAACCGGCGGCGTCGTTATGGCAGACAGCGCCTTCCTTTCAGGGACGTATCAGCGTGAAGCGGGCGTGTTGCCGTCGCCGAGATCCCACCACAACCCGGCGAAAGCCGCGAAACCTTCACGGGCGATCGGCGCCAGCAAATGCTCGTCCGGCCCGTGCTGCTTGCAGCCGTTATAGGAGTGCGGCACCCAGACCAGCGGCACGCCCAGATGATCTATGAAAATATCGCCCGGCAATCCGCCCGAGGCGTTGGGGATCACCTGGACCTTGCGCCCGAGGCTTTTTTCCATGCTGGCGGCGGCGAATTGCACCCAGGGATCGGCCGGGTCCGTGCGGCTCGCCGCCAGTCCCACCGCCGCTCTCTCGATCGCCACTTCCGCAAAGCCGGCGGCGTCGAGATGTTTGCGCAATGCCGGCGCGAAAATTTCCGGTGCCACATCGGCCACGTAGCGGATCTGGCAATGCGCCCGCGCCTCGCCGGCCACCGCGTTCACGGGGTTTTCCGGCCGGCCGGAGGTCATGGCCAGAACGATGAAACCGTTCCAGCCATAGAGTTTTTCCGCCGCGGTCAGGCCCGGCTCGCCCCAGTCGGGGTCGGGCTCGATCGCGCTCCCGCCGCCCACCACACAGCCTCGCAATGCCTGCTCCACGCTCGCCGGCACGCCGCCCGGCGGCAGCCAGTCGCGCACCAGAATGCGCCCCTTGCGGTCGCAGATGCTGGCCAACGCCTGCGACAGGATCAGCGCCGGGTCGGCAATCAACCCGCCCCAATGGCCGGAGTGCACCGCCCCCGGGCGCAGCGATACCACCAGGTCGAAATGAAAGGTCCCGCGCGAGCCGGTGGCGATGGTCGGCGTTTCCGGCGCCACGCGCGGCCCGTCGGAGGCCAGCAGCACATCGGCCGCCAACAGCTCACGATGCGCGGCGATGAATTCGCGCAGGCCCAGCGAGCCGCGCTCTTCGCTCATCTCCAGCAACATTTTCACGTTATAGCCGAGCCGACCCTGGCGCTGTGCGAGCACCGCCTCCAGCGCCATCAGGTTAATCGCGTGCTGGCCCTTATTGTCGGCCGAGCCGCGGCCATACCAGAGGTCTCCCTCGGGCTTCAGCACCCAGGGCGAAAGCCCGTCCCGCCACTGCTCGTCCAGCCCGCGCACGGTG
>NZ_DASXFO010000059.1:0-26580 GCF_036489515.1 Acidocella sp. | reverse complement strand
GGTCGTCGAACTCGCTGACCACCACGTAACCGTGCCGCAGCAGGGTGCGCAGCCGGGCGAGGCCGGGCGCCCCCAGCAGCAGCGGCCGGTGCAGCACGGCGATGCGCGGCGCCTCCGCCAGGTGCGGCGTCAGGTCCCCCGCGTCCACGATCAGCCCGTAAGTGGCGCTGTCGCTGCGCAAGGCGCGCAGCGGCAGGGTCACGCGCACGTCGCTCACCCCGCCCAGCGGCGCCAGCATGGTGGCGTTCACCTCCAGCCGCGCCGGGGCGGAGCGCCGTGCCCGCCAGATGAACTGCAAGGGGGCGGCGCGGCGATAATATTCGTCAGGGTCCAGCCCCAGCGCCCGCAGGCCGGGGGTCAGCGCCGCGACGAAGCGCCGTGCTTCCCCGGTCTCGGTTGGCCGCGGCGCGAGATCGGCCAGCTCCAGCCCCGCCGCCGTCAGCGCCTGGGCCATCATGCGCGGCGTGAACCAGCGCAGATGCGCGCGGTCCAGCAGCCCCTGCGCTTCGTAGTCGAGCTGCCCGGACAGCAGCCGCGCCGCCAGCGACCAGTGTTCGATGTTCGGCATGCAGACCAGCACGGTGCCCTGCGGCGCGAGAGATTTCGCGTGTTCGATCAGCAGCCGCCACGGGTCGACCAGATGTTCCAGCACGTCGCCGTAGATGATGCAGTCGATGCCGTCCGGCACGTCGAACGGCATCGGCGTGGCTTCGACGTCGCCGCAATATACTTCGGAAAGGCGGCTTCGCGCGGTTTGCGCCGCCGCTTCGTCGCGTTCGATGCCCAGCACCCGGGCGCGGGGGTTGCGGCGCAGATAGCCCGCCCCCAGCGCCCCCTGCGCGCAGCCGACATCGAGGATCGTCGATGCCGCCAGCGGTATCTTCTCCAGCAGCTCGGGGTTGGCGAAATCCGGGTACGGCGGCTGGATATACTGCAAAAATTATGTTTCCTGCGCGGACTCCGTTTCGGAGTCGTGATGATTCTCATTTGCCCTACCTATGCCCTGATAGGCAAATCCGGCGGCGCGCATGGCTTTCGGGTCGAACACGTTGCGCAGGTCCACGATCACGTCGCCGCGCATCAGCTGCTTCAGCCGGACCGGGGAGAAGGCGCGGAATTCGTTCCATTCGGTGATCAACACCAGGGCATCCGCGCCTGACACCGCCTCCGTGGCATCTTTGGCAAAGGTCACGCCCGCGGGCAGCATCGGCTTAGCCCCCCCCATCGCGGCTGGGTCGAACGCCGTCACCTTCGCGCCGCGCGAGACCAGCCCCTCGATCAGCGGCAGGGAGGGCGCCTCGCGCATGTCGTCGGTCTCCGGCTTGAAGGCGAGGCCCAGTACCGTGATGTTTTTATTCTTCACATCCCCGTCGCAGGCTTTCACCACGCGCGCCGCCATGCCGCCTTTGCGGTTGTCGTTCACGCTCACCACCGACTGGATGAGCCGGCTCGGCGCGCCGGCCTCCTCGGCGATGCGCATGAGCGCCAGCGTGTCCTTGGGGAAGCACGATCCCCCGAACCCTGGGCCCGGGTGCAAAAATTTGCGGCCGATGCGGCCATCCAGCCCGATGCCGCGCGCCACGTCGTGCACATCGGCGCCGACCTTCTCGCACAGATCCGCCATTTCGTTGATGAAGGTGATCTTCATCGCCAAGAACCCGTTGGCGGCGTATTTGATCAGCTCGGCGGTCTCCAGCCCAGTGAAGACAATCGGTGCCTCGATCAGATAAAGCGGCCGGTACAGCTTGCGGAGCACTTCGCGGGCGCGGTCGCTGTCGGTGCCCACCACCACGCGGTCGGGCCGCATGAAGTCGGTGATGGCGCTGCCCTCGCGCAAAAATTCTGGGTTGGCCGCGACCTCGATGCCGAGGTCCGGCCGCAATTGGCGCGCCAAGGCGGCGATTTTCCGCCCGGTGCCGACCGGGACGGTCGATTTCGTGACGATGACCGCGGGATGGTCCAGCGTCTTCACCACCTGCTCGACGGCGGCGAATACATAAGTGAGGTCGGCATGGCCGTCGCCGCGCCGGGCCGGGGTACCGACGGCGATGAACACCGCCTCGGCATCGGCGATGCCCTCGCTCAGCGTGGCCGGAAAGGTCAGCCGCCCAGCCGCCATGTTCTCCGCCACCAGCCGGTCCAGGCCGGGCTCATAGATAGGGATTCTGCCCTCCAGCAGCACACGGCGCTTGGCCTCGTCGGCCTCGACCACCGCCACCGCCACGCCGAATTCCGCGAAACAGGCCCCCGATACCAGACCGACATAACCACCGCCGATAATCGCAATCTTCATGTGCCGTCTCCAAACGCTGGGTTGCCCCGGTTTTGGCGTGGCGGCCGGACCCAGACAACCCCTTGATTTCAGGCGGGCCTGTCAGAGAGAAGAAAGTTGCCGCTTTTTAAAAAAAGCGGCGCAAAAACTTTTGGTTATGCTGGGTCATGGGCGTCGTCGGCGACGACGCCCATGACCCAGCATAATAAAGTTTTTTTGCTACTTTTTGTTCACAAAAAGTAGGCTTCCTTCGCGCTCTTCAAATTTCGGTGCGTTTCGGCCATGGTCCGGCGCACATGAATTCCGTAACCTCCCTCGGCCTGCTGGCCCTGCCGCGCCACCTGGCCCTCATGGCCGGCCTCGCCATTTTTTCCGGCATCATCGTCCGGATCATGATCGCCGTCGGCGTGCCGGATCGTCCGGACGCGCGCAAGGCGCACACCCAGACCACGCCGAAATCCGGCGGCGTCGGCATTGTCTGCGCCTTCCTGCTCGGCGTGCTGCTGCTCTACCGCTACGGCGAGGTCTCGCGCCTGGCGGAGGGTTATTTCATCGGCGTGATCGCCGCCGCGGTGCTGATGGCGGCCATCTCGCTCATCGACGACCTGCTGGACATCTCCTACGTCCTCAAGCTCTTTACCCAGCTGCTTGCCGCCGCTGTCGCGGTCGCCTCCGGGCTGTGGGTGCATGTGCTGGCGCTGCCCTATGTCGGCACCATCGATATCGGCTGGCTCGGCGTGCCGCTGACCATGTTCTTCCTGCTGTTCGTCACCAATGCGATGAATTTCATCGACGGGCTGAACGGCCTGGCCTCCGGCGTCACCGTCATCGCCTGCCTGTTCCTGGCCGTCATCGCCGGGCTCTATGGCGGCTTCTTCGTCTATACCGCAGGGCTGCTGCTGGCCGGCGGCGTGCTCGGTTTCATGCCGTTCAATTTCCCGCGCGGCAAGATCTTCATGGGCGATGTCGGCAGCCAGTTCTGCGGCTTCATGCTGGCGCTGTTCGGCGTCGCCGCGGCGCGGTTCGAGGGCGCGCCGCTCTCCTTCCTGCTGGTGCCGTTGCTGCTCTCCGGCGTGCTCTACGACGTCACCTTCACCCTGATCCGCCGTATCCTGGCGCGTGAGAACATCGCCCGCGCCCATAACGGGCACCTCTATCAGGTGGTCCGCCGGGCCGGCATGGATGCGCGGGCGGTGGCGCTCTGGCACTGGGCCTTTGCCCTGCTCGGCGGCGCCGACGCGATCGCCTTCCTGGTCGCAAAGTCGGACACGAAAATCCTGGTCGTGCTGCTCCCGCTCGTGGTGCAACTGGGCTGGACGCTCTACGTCGCCCGCCGCGCCGCTAGCGCCGGGTTGGGGCGCTGGTAGGAGAAGGAAGGCTACTTTTTGTGAACAAAAAGTAGCAAAAAAACTTTATTATGCTGGGCCATGGGCGTTGTCGGCGGCGACGCCCATGGCCCAGCATAGCCAAAAATTTTTGCGCCGCTTTTTTTAAAAGCGGCTGCTTTCTTCTAGCTTTCGGGCTTCGGCGGCTGGCCGTTCAGGGAGATGTCGTTGGTGACGCGGATCATCTTGCCCACGGTCATCGTCAGCCCGTTCAGCCCCCAATCGTAGCGGTTCAGCACGCCCTCGGTATGGATGGCGGTGATCTGGCCGTTGGCGCTGGTATAGCTGACCGCCATATCGAACGGATGGGTCTGGCCGCGCATGGTCAACTGGCCCTGCAGCCGGCCCGCCGCGCAGTCGCCGACGTAATGCTGGGTCGGATACTCCGCCGGGTCCAGGAAGGCCTTCGACATGGTCTGCGAACGGATCAGCGCGTTGGGCAGTGCCAGGCTTTCCACCACCAGGGTCACGTCGATGTGGCAGGTTTTCGCCGCCGGGTCGAAGTCCAGTTTCCCGGAGAGTTGCCGGAACGTCCCGGTCACGCCCATGATGAGTGCGTGCGAATGCGTCTGCGCCAGCATGTTGCCGGCGGTCAGATCCATGGTCATCGGCTGTGCGGCGGCGGCGAGCGGCAGCCAAGTCAGGACGACCCCGGCCAGGGATATTTTTTTTAATTTCATGTCTTCTCCCGTCGGCGTTGATACCGGCGCCGCGACGCCAAGGTAGCGGGAAAATGATCGTGGGCCAAACGCGCCGGGCCTTTGGCGCTGGCCCCGGCGATGCCACTTAATGTTTGTAAATAACCGTCTGGGAGGGCGCGATGCCAAGCTGGCAGTCCTATGTGATCAACCCGGTTCTGCGCTTCACCGTCAAACGCAGACTGGCGCGGGTCGAGACCCCGACGGCGGCGCGCGCGGTCCTGGGCAAGAACCCGCCGTCGCCGCCGACGGGGGCGACTTTCACGCCCGGCGTGCTGGGCGGGGTGGAAGGCGAATGGGTGCGGGCCGGCGAGGGCAGTGCCGACACGCTGCTCTATCTGCATGGCGGGGGTTATTTCTCCTGCTCGCCCGTCACGCATCGTCCCATCACCGCGGGTTTCGCGCTGCGCGGTTTCCGGGTTTTCGCACCCAACTACCGGCTGGCGCCGGAACACCCGTTTCCCGCGGCGCTGCACGACGCGCTGGCCGCCTATCGGGCGCTGCTCGCCGAAGCACCGGGGCGCATTGCCATCGGCGGCGATTCTGCGGGTGGGGGCCTGGCTCTGTCGCTGCTTTTGGCCCTCAAGGCGCAGAACCTGCCGATGCCGGCCTGCGCCGCCTTGTTCTGCCCGTGGACGGACCTGGCCGCCACCGGCGCTTCGCTGACCCGCAACGCCGCGCGGGAGAGCCTGCTGTACGGCCCGAGAATGAAGGACGCCGCCGCTTTGTACCTGCAGGGGCAGGACCCAACCAACCCGCTGGTCTCGCCGCTTTACGGCGATTTCACCGGCCTGCCGCCGCTGCTCATCCAGGTCGGCGCGCCGGAAATCCTGCTCGACGATTCCACCCGCCTTGCCGCCCGCGCGGAAGCGGCCGGGGTCGCGGTCGAGCTCACCATCTGGGACAATCTGCCGCATGTCTGGCACGTGGCCCAGACCTTTCTCCCCGAAGCGCGCACGGCTCTTGATCAGGCCGCACGTTTTGCCAAATCCGCCCTTGCGTCCGGCACCGCCCGCGCGTAAAGCCAGCCTCTGTTTTTGGCTGCCGGTCGGATCGGCGGCCCGTTTTCTTTTGGAGCAGATACGGTGAAACCAGACATCCATCCGGACTATCACGAGATTAACATCATCATGACCGATGGTACGGAGTTCAAGACCCGCTCTTGCATGGGCAAGGCAGGCGAGACCCTGCGTCTGGACATCGATCCGAAGTCCCATCCCGCCTGGACCGGCGTGCAGCGCATGGTCGACACGGGCGGCCAGGTCGCGAAGTTCAACAAGAGGTTCGCTTCGATCGGCACCCGCAAGGGCTAGTCAAGCGGCCGCTTTTTGAAAAAAGCGGCGCAAAAACTTCTGTTATGCTGGGCCATGGGCGTCGTCACCGACAACGCCCATGGCCCAGTTTTCTTTTCACTTCCTGACGGCGCGGTACTGTTTAATGTGCTGCAGCTGTTCCTGAAAATTATCCGCCAGAACGAGCCCGCCGGTGCCGGTGGCGACGAAGAACAGCGCTTGGCTCATCGCCGGGTGCAGCACCGCCTCAATGGCCGAGATGCCGGGGGAAGCGATCGGGCCCGGCGGCAGGCCGGCATGCATATAGGTGTTGTAAAGCGAGGGGTTGGCGAGGTCGGCGCGGCTGATCGGGGTGCCGCCTGAGGCCTGCCCCTCAGTGGCGGCAAAGATCACGGTCGGGTCGGCCTGCAGCCGCATCCCTTGCGCCAGCCGGTTCTCATAGACCGCGGCAATTTCCGGCAGTTCCGCCGGCAGCGGGCTTTCCTGCTGGACGATCGAGGCCAGGATCACCGCCTGCTGCGGTGAGGCGAGGGGGACCGATGGATCCCGTCCGACCCAGGCGGTTTGCAGGGCCTGGTGCATCGCCTGCTCGGCCCGGGCGAGAATCGCCGCGCGCTTTGTGCCCAGCGTAAAATCATAAGTTTGCGGCAGCACCGCGCCGTCGGGCGGTGCGGCGACATGGCCGGTGGCGTCCGGCGCGGCATTGAGGATGGCGGCGATCTGCACGCCGGTCAGCCCCTCGGGGAACGCCACCTGGTGTTCCACGGGGGCGGCATGGCGCAGGATGTCGAGAATCTCTCGCAGGCTGGCATGGGCGGGGAACACGAACTCGCCGGCATGGAGCGGCCCGTCATGCCGCGTGGCCCAGGCGGCGGCGCGGAAGATCAGGCCGTGGCGAATGATTCCGTGCTCCCGCAGCACGGCGGCGGTCGCGGCGGTAGAGCCGTCGGGAATGACCATATCCCGCGCCCGGGACAGTGGACCGGGCGCATCATACGAGTCTTCGGCGGCCATGTGGCCGAGCCTGGCGGCAACGACCAGCGCCGCCAGGAGCAGAACGATGCGGCCGCGGCGCAACCTCTTCAGACGGCCTTCTTGAACAGAATCGAGGCGTTGGTGCCGCCGAAGCCGAAGCTGTTGGACAGCACCACGTTGATCTTGCGTTCCTGCGCGGTCAGCGCCACGCGGTCGATCACGCTGGCCCGGCTCGGCTCATGCAGGTTCAGGGTCGGCGGCGCGACACCGTCGCGAATCGCCAGGATCGAGAAGATCGTCTCGATCGCCCCGGCCGCGCCGAGCAGGTGCCCGGTGGCGGATTTGGTGGAGGACATCGCCAGCCCCTTGGCCGAGTCGCCGAACCAGTTTTCCACGGCCTCAAGCTCGAGATCGTCCCCCATCGGGGTCGAGGTGCCGTGCGCGTTCACATATTGCACGTCCGCCGGGGTGAGGCCGCCATGCCGGAACGCCGCCTTCATGGCGCGGAAGGCGCCGTCATGGTGCTCGGCCGGGGCGGTGATGTGGTGGGCATCGCCGGACATGCCATAGCCGGCGATTTCGGCATAGATTTTCGCCCCGCGCTTCTTCGCGTGCTCGTATTCTTCCAGCACGACAACGCCGGCGCCTTCGCCCATGACAAACCCGTCGCGGTCCTTGTCCCAGGGGCGCGAGGCCTCGGTCGGGCGGTCGTTGAAGCCGGTGGAGAGGGCGCGGGAGGCGCAGAACCCGGCAATGCCGAGCGGATTCACCGCGGCTTCGGCGCCGCCGGCGACCATCACGTCGGCATCGCCGAAGGCGATCAGACGGGCGGCGTCGCCGATCGCATGCACGCCGGTGGCGCAGGCGGTGACGGCGGAATGGTTGGGGCCTTTCAGCCCGTATTTGATGGAGACCTGGCCGGAGATCAGGTTGATCAGGGCCGAGGGAATGAAGAACGGCGAGAGGCGGCGGGCGCGGCCCTCATGCACCGTGATCGAGGCGTCATAAATGGTCTGCAGACCGCCGATGCCCGAGCCGATCATCACGCCGGCGGCGTATTTCTCTTCCTCGGTCTGCGGTTCCCAGCCGCAATCCTGCATCGCCTGCGTCGCCGCGACGATGCCGTGATGGATGAAGCGATCCATCTTCTTGATTTCCTTGACCGCGATCCATTCGGACAGGTCAAGTTTCCCCTCGGCGGCGGGACCCGCCGGCACCTGGCCGGCAACCTTGGCCGTCAGCTCCGTGGTGTCGAAGGACTCAATGGCGCTGATCCCGGAATCTCCGTTGATCAACCTCTTCCAGACATGCTCAACGCCAACCCCCAGCGGGCTGACGATTCCCATACCTGTCACGACAACACGGCGCATGCGAACTCCTTGGACGGCTTCAGAAAGTCGGCAGATTATTCGGCTTTCTGCTTCTCGATATACTCGATCGCGTCTTTCACGGTGGTGATCTTCTCGGCGGCATCCTCGGGGATTTCCACGCCGAAGGCTTCTTCGAACGCCATCACCAGTTCGACGGTATCGAGGGAGTCGGCGCCCAGGTCGTCAATGAAGGAGGCTTCCGGAGTCACCTTGCCTTCGTCGACGCCGAGATGCTCGACAACGATCTTCTTAACCTTGTCGGCGATTTCGCTCATTTAGTTTCACTTTCATGCATCTGGTGTGGCGAATACCGGGGCACGCGCAGAAGCGCCACCGGCGAGAGTGTCGTTAATCTTTAACGTGCCGGCGCTTAGCATGGTTCATTGCGTCGCGCCAACTCGTTAAATCATGGCCATTCCGCCATTTACATGGAGTGTGGCGCCGGTAACCCAACCAGCCTCATCGGCGGCAAGATACACCACCGCGGCGGCGATGTCGGTAGGCTGGCCGAGCCGGCCGAGCGGAATTTTCGTGGCGAGGTCGCTCTTCTGCGTGTCGCTCAGCACATCGGTCATCGCCGTGGCGATGAAACCCGGTGCGATCAGGTTCACGGTGATGCCGCGCGAGGCCACTTCCTGGGCCAGCGCCTTGGTCAGGCCGATCAGGCCGGCCTTGGCCGCGGCATAGTTGGCCTGACCCGGATTGCCGGTGCTGCCGACCACCGAGCCGATATTGATGATCCGTCCTGCGCGGCGACGCAGCATGAATTTCAGCGCCGCGCGGCTGAGGCGGAAGGGGGCGGCGAGATCGACGTCGATCACCTTCTCCCAGTCCGCGTCGCTCATGCGCAAGGCCAGGCCATCCTTGGTCAGCCCGGCATTGTTCACGAGAATGTCGACGCGCCCCATGGCCCCTTCGGCAGCGGTGATCAGCTCGGAAGCGGCCTCTGCCTGCGACAGATCCGCCGGCAGCACATGCACGCGCTCACCGAGTTCGGCGGCCACCGCGTCCAGAGCCTCGCGCCTGGTGCCCGAGAGCGCCACCGTCGCTCCTTGAGCGTGCAAAGTGCGCGCGATCGCCGCCCCAATGCCGCCCGAGGCGCCGGTGACCAGCGCCGTCTTACCCGTCAGGTCAAACATCACAGAACCTTCAACAAAGCTTCGATTTCCGCCGGCGAGCCGGCGGAATGGGTGGTCGCCTCCGGGGCGATGCGCCGCACCAGCCCGGCCAGCACCTTGCCGGTGCCGAGCTCGACGAAGCTGGTGACGCCCATCGCCATCATCGCCTCCACGCTCTCGCGCCAGCGCACCGTGGCGGTGACCTGTTGCACCAGCAGGTCGCGGATCTCGTTCGGGTCGGTCGCCTTGGCGGCGCTGACATTGGCCATCACCGGCACGATCGGCGCGCGCGGCGGGGTGTTGGCGAAGGCTTCCGCCATCGCATCCGCCGCCGGCGCCATCAGCGCGCAATGGAACGGGGCGGAGACCGGCAGCAGCAAAGCGCGCTTCACGCCCTTGGCCTTGGCGATCTCGATGGCCCGCTCGATCGCGCCCTTATGGCCGGAAATCACCACCTGGCCGCCGCCATTGTCGTTGGCGCAGCCCACCACCTCGCGGCTCTCAGGGCCTAATTCTGCTTCGGCGCAGATCTCCTGCGCCTGCTCCATGTCCACGCCGAGCAGGGCCGCCATGGCGCCCTGGCCGGCGGGCACGGCGCGCTGCATGGCCTGGCCGCGCAGGCGCAGCAAAAGAGCGGTCTCGGCCACGGAGAAGGCGTTCGCCGCGGCCAGGGCGCTGTATTCGCCGAGCGAATGCCCGGCCACCACCGCTGCCTTGTCCTTCAGGGTGATGCCACCTTCCGCCTGCAGCACCCGCAGCACCGCCAGCGAGGTCGCCATCAGCGCCGGCTGCGCGTTCTCCGTCAGGGTCAGCTCCTCGAGCGGGCCTTCGAACATGACCTTGGAGAGCTTATGCTTCAGAATCTCGTCGACTTCCTCGAAGACCTCGCGCGCGGGGCCAAAGGCCGCGGCCAGATCCCGGCCCATGCCGACGGCCTGGCTGCCTTGTCCCGGAAAAATAAAGGCGTGAACCGCCATGCATCGTCTCCTAAAGATCCGCCGGCGCCAAAAGCCGCGCCGTGCCTGATCGCTTACCCAAGTCGGGCGCACCTAGCATGAGCCCGGCGCTTCTCAAAATTCGTGGCTAAATTAAGGCGAGGGCGGCCAGCGCCCGGCGCAGCTCGTCGGGTATTTCGTCGCCGCTTGTGCCGCCGCTTGCCGTGATATCCGCCGGGGCGTCAGCCGGCTGGAGATAGCGCCAGCCCTGAAAGGCCTTCATGGCCCGGGCCTGCACCCGCACCAAGGTCGGGTCCAGCACCAGCCCGGCGCAGCGCGTGCCGTCATCCCAATGGTCTTCGATGATATCGAGTAGTCTCTGGCGGACCAGGACAACGCCGCCGATCACCCAGTAGATGGAGCCCCCCGCGCAAAGCTCTTCGGCCCGTTTCGGGCTGTTGCGGGTGTGGTGGCGCAGCAGCGGATCAACCGCCAGCCGCGCCGCCTGAAGTGCTTCGAGGTGCGCGATATCGCGCACCCCGACAGAAAGTTTGATCAGATGGATCAATCAGCCTCGTTCAGCCTCAGAGAGGCTTAGTTCTTGGCCTTGTCGACCAGCGCGTTCTTGGAGATCCACGGCATCATGCCGCGCAGCTTGGCGCCCACTTCCTCGATCTGGTGGGTCGACATGGCCCGACGCATCGCCTTGAAGTTGGTCTGGTTGACCTTGTTCTCCAGCATCCAGTCGCGGGTGAAGCGGCCCATCTGGATGTCTTCCAGAACCTTCTTCATCTCGGCCTTGGTTTCCGGCGTGACGATGCGCGGACCGGTCACGTATTCACCATATTCGGCGGTGTTGCTGATCGAGTAGTTCATGTTGGCGATGCCGCCTTCATAGATCAGGTCGACGATCAGCTTGACCTCGTGCAGGCACTCGAAATACGCCATTTCCGGCGCATAGCCGGCTTCCACCAGCGTCTCGAAGCCAGCCTTGATCAGCTCGACCACGCCGCCGCACAGCACGGCCTGCTCGCCGAACAGGTCGGTCTCGCACTCTTCCTTGAAGGTGGTCTCGATGATGCCGCCCTTACCGCCGCCATTGGCGGAGGCGTAGGAGAGGGCGATCTCGAGGGCGTTGCCAGTGACGTCCTGCGCCACGGCGACCAGGCTCGGCACGCCGCCGCCCTTCAGATATTCTCCGCGCACGGTATGGCCCGGGCCTTTGGGGGCCACCATGAACACGTCGATGTCGGCGCGCGGCTCGATCAGGTTGAAATGCACGTTCAGGCCATGCGCGAAAGCCAGCGCGGCGCCGGGGCGCATATTGGCGGCCAGGTGGTCGCGGTACAGGTCGGACTGGCCCTCATCCGGGGTCAGCACCATCACCACATCGGCCCACTTGGCGGCGTCGGTCGGGGTCATGACCTTCAGCCCGGCGCCTTCAGCCTTGGCAATGGCGGTGGAACCGGGACGCAGGCCGATGGCCAGCTCCTTTACGCCGGAATCCTTGAGGTTCAGCGCATGCGCGTGACCCTGGCTGCCATAGCCGATAATGGCGACCTTCTTGCCCTTGATGAGGTTAACGTCGGCATCCCGATCGTAATAAACGCGCATAATGCTGCTGTCCTTGCTTTGGTTCGAAAACTGCCCCGTTGCCTATTATTTTTTTGCGCCCCTGTCACGCCGTGCTGTGTGCGAAAATGCATGCGGGATGGCTGTTATGCGCAATGATGTTGCGAAATTTTTGTTGGTTTTGAAATCAGCTTAGAAAGTGGCCGCTTTTTAAAAAAAGCGGCGCAAAAATTTTTGGCGAATCTGGGCCATGGGCATTGTCCCCGACAAAGCCCATGGCCCAAATTAATAAAGTTTTTTTGCTACTTTTTGTTCACAAAAAGTAGTTCTCTTTCCTTTAGCTGATGGTCTTCGTCCCGCGCGCGATCGCCGCCACACCGGTGCGCGACACTTCCGCCAGGCCCAGCGGGCGCATCAGTTCCAGGAACGCGTCCAGCTTGTCGGTCGCCCCGGTCAGCTCGAAGATAAAGCTTTCCGTGGAGGCGTCGATCACCCGGGCACGAAACGCATCGGCCAGGCGCAAGGCTTCCTGCCGCGCCTCGCCGGCGCCGATCACCTTGATCAGCGCCAGCTCGCGGGCCAGATGCGGCCCTTCCATGGTCAGGTCCAGCACCTTGTACACCGGCACCAGCCGGTCGAGCTGCGCCTTGATCTGCGCGATCACCATCTCCGTGCCCGTGGTCACGATGGTGATGCGGCTTTTGCTGCGGTCGCGCTCGACCGGCGCCACCGTCAGGCTGTCGATATTATAGCCGCGGCCGGAAAACAGCCCGATCACCCGTGCCAACACGCCGGCCTCGTTCTCCACCAGCACCGAGATGGTGGCGGAACGCATTGCTGTACCAGACATCAGACCAGCACCATGCCTTCATCGGTGACGCTCCTGGCGGAGAGGCCGCTGCCGCTGGTGCCGTGCTCGGGGCCGAGCAGCATCTCGTTATGCGGTGCGCCGGAGGGGATCATCGGGAACACGTTTTCCTTTTCGTCGACGCAGATATCCGCGATCACCGGGCGGTCCACCGCGAGCATTTCCGCGATCACCCGGTCCAGGTCATCGACGCTGGAGGCGCGCAGGCCGACGGCGTGGAAACTGTCAGCGAGCTTCACGAAGTCGGGCAGGGCCTCCGAATAGCTCTCGGA
Source organism: Acidocella sp. (assembly GCF_036489515.1). GTDB lineage: Bacteria > Pseudomonadota > Alphaproteobacteria > Acetobacterales > Acetobacteraceae > Acidocella. Next base: position 13,823 of record NZ_DASXFO010000059.1, on the reverse strand, counting down.
ATAGCGGCTGCCATGCAGCAGCTCCTGCCACTGGCGCACCATGCCCATGTAGCGGTTGTTGAGGATGAAGATTTTCACCGGCAGGCGGTATTGCGCCAGCGTGCCCATCTCCTGGATGTTCATCAGGATGCTGGCCTCGCCGGCGATGTCGATCACCAGCGCGTCGGGATGCGCCACCTGCGTGCCCATCGCCGCCGGCAGGCCGTAACCCATGGTGCCGAGCCCGCCCGAGGTCATCCAGTGGTTCGGCTGTTCGAACTTGAAGTGCTGCGCCGCCCACATCTGGTGCTGGCCGACTTCGGTGGTGATGTAGGTGTCGCGCCCGCGCGTCGCCTTGTAGAGCTGCTCGATCGCGTATTGCGGCTTGATGATGCCGCCTTTCTCAAGGGTCTGCGTGTAGCGCAGCGATTCTTTTGCCCGCCACCCGTCGATCTGCGCCCACCATTGCGCCAGCGCGGCGCGGTCCTGCTTGTGCGAATCGGCCTTCCAGGCGGCGATCAGCGCGCGCAGAATCTCGGTCGCGTCGCCGACGATCGGCACGTCCACCGCCACCGACTTGTTGATGCTGGACGGGTCGATATCGGCGTGGATCTTCTTGGAGTTCGGGCTGAACGCGTTGAGCCGCCCGGTCACCCGGTCATCGAACCGCGCGCCGATGTTCAGCATCACGTCGCAGTCATGCATCGCGAGGTTGGCCTCGTAGGTGCCGTGCATCCCCAGCATGCCCAGGAACTGCTTGTCGCTGGCCGGATAGGCGCCGAGCCCCATCAGTGTGGATGTGATCGGAAAGCCGGTGAGCCGCACCAGTTCCCGGAGCAGTTCGGAGGCTTGCCCGCCGGCATTGATGACGCCGCCGCCGGAATACACCACCGGCCGCGTAGCGCGCTTGAGCAGAGCCACCGCCTCGGCGATGCGCTGCGGATCAGGCGCCGTGCTCGGCCGATAGCTGCGATGCGGGGCCTGGCTCGGCTCGCTATATGGCGCCGGGTTGATGAGAATGTCCTTCGGCAGGTCGATCAGCACCGGGCCGGGGCGGCCGGTCCGGGCCACGTGGAAGGCCTCATGCACCACGCGGGAGAGATCGCCTGAGCGCTTCACCAGGTAGTTATGCTTGGTCGCCTGGCGGGTGATGCCGGTGGTGTCGGCCTCCTGGAAGGCGTCATTGCCGATCAGATGCGTCGGCACCTGGCCGGTCAGGCAGACCAGCGGAATGCTGTCCATCAGCGCGTCCACCAGCCCGGTCACGGCGTTGGTCGCCCCCGGGCCGGAGGTGACGAGCACCACGCCCACCTTGCCGGTGCTGCGGGCATAGCCCTCGGCGGCGTGCACCGCCGCCTGCTCGTGCCGCACGAGGATGTGGCGGATTTCGTTCTGCTGGAAAATCGCATCATAAATCGGCAGGACGGCGCCGCCCGGATAGCCGAAAATAACCTCGACGCCTTGCGCCTTAAGGGCCCGTAGCAGGGCCTCTGCGCCTGACTTCATCAGTTCCGTGGTGGTGGTCTTGCCGTCCATGACTATCTCGCGATGCTCACATACATGATCCCGCACCGCTACCGAGTCTGGTCGGGCTGGTCAACTGTGGATATTTAAAAAATTATCAAAATCAGCCAAATTTCTTTCCGAAAATTGCGCAGAATCGCCGATTCTGGAGTGTAATATTTGCATGGCAGCGCTGTCGGTCAGTTTCTGGTGCTTGAACCAGGTCATTTGCCGCTTGGTGTACTGATGCGTCGCGAGGATGGCGCGCGCCGCCGCTTCCTCCTGTGACAGCTCCCCGCGCAGCAAAGCGGCGATCTCCGGCACGCCGTGCGCGCGCAGCAAGGGCAGGTCCAGGGCGAGGTTTTGCGCCAGCAGCGCCCGCACCTCATCCACCGCCCCGGCCTCCAGCATCGCCGTGAATCTTTCTGCGATCGCCGTGCGCAACACCTCGCGCGGCGGGTCCAGGAGAATCATCCGGGTCCGCCAGCCGGTGAGGGGCTGGGTCGTCTCCGCTTGCCAGCGCGCCAGGCCGCGCCCGGTGCCGAGCAGAACCTCGTAGGCGCGGGAGACGCGCTGGCTGTCGCCAGGTTTCAACCGCGCCGCCGTTTCCGGGTCGAGCCTTGCATGGACCCAAGCCGCACCCTGCTCGGCCAGCATCCGCCTGGCCTCGGCCCGCGCCGCTTCCGGCACCTCCGGCACGGCGGCGATTCCCTTCACCAGCGCGGAAAAATACATGCCCGTGCCGCCGCACAGAATCGGCAAAGCGCAGGCCTCCATCTCAGCCAGCGCCGCCTGCCGCCACCAGGCGGCATTGGCCGGCTCGGCCACTGCGCGCACCCCATAGAGGCGGTGCGGGACCAGAGCCTCATCCTCTGCCGAGGGGCGGGCGGTGACGATGCGCAGCTCACGGTAGCATTGCATGGCGTCGGCATTGATCACCGTGCCGCCCAGGCGTTGCGCCAGCGCCAGCGCCAAGGCCGATTTGCCGCTGGCGGTCGGCCCGGCGATGATCACCGCCAGCCGTTCGCTTGCCCTCGCCCCGTGCTCTGTCCTACCAGTCGCGCCCATGTCCTCAATCGTCATTCTGGTTGCCAATCCGCAAGCCGGGCCTCTCACCAAGGCCGAAGCCGAGCGTGCCCGCGATGCCTGCGCCGGCATGCATCTCAACTGGCTGAGCCCCGGCCAGGCCGTGGAATTCACCACCGCCAAGCCCTTGGAGCCGGCGGCGCTCAAATATGTCCTGACCCATAAGGCAGTGGACGTGTTCATCACCAAATTCCGCGGCCGGCGCAAGGCGGTGCTGGTGGCGGACATGGACAGCACCATCGTCAAGGCCGAGACGCTCGACGAGCTCGCCGCCTATGCCGGGCTGAAGGATGAGATCGCCGCCATCACCCAGCGCTCGATGAACGGGGAGATCGATTTCGCCGCAGCGTTGCGCGAGCGGGTCGCCATGCTGAAGGGGCTGGATCTGAACGCGCTGGAACGCACTTGGAACAGCATAGAGTATTGCCCCGGCGCGAAGACCCTGATCGCCACCATGAAGCAGTTCGGCGCGACCACGGCCCTGGTCTCCGGCGGCTTCACCTTCTTCACCGCCCGAGTCGCAGCCGAGCTTGGCTTCGACCTGCATCGCGCCAACGTGCTGCTGGATAACGGCTCGCAGCTGACCGGGGAGGTGGGGGAACCGATTCTCGACCGCGACGCCAAGCTCGCCACGCTGAAGGAGCTCGCGGAGAAACGGAGCGTCAAGCTCGCCGCGACGCTGGCAGTGGGCGACGGCGCCAACGACCTCGCGATGCTGCGCGAGGCCGGGCTAGGCATCGCCTATTACGCCAAGCCGGTGGTGGCCGAGCAGGTGCAAAATCGGATCGAGCACACGGACTTGACGTCTCTGCTCTTCGCACAAGGTTACCCGGCAGCTTCTTTCAAAGGATGTGAGTCATGAAAACGCGGGCGGCGGTTGCGCGGGCACCTGGCAAGGTGCTGTCGCTGGAGACGGTGGATATCGAAGGCCCGAAATGGGGCGAGGTCATGGTGGAGGTGAAGGCCACCGGCATCTGTCATACCGACGAGTACACGCTCTCGGGCGCGGACCCGGAAGGGCTGTTCCCGGCGATCCTCGGCCATGAGGGGGCGGGCATCGTCGTCGAGGTCGGGCCGGGCGTGACGTCCTTGAAAAAAGGCGACCACGTGATTCCGCTCTACACGCCGGAATGCCGCAACTGCAAATCCTGCCTGTCGCAGAAGACCAACCTTTGCACCGCGATCCGCGCCACCCAGGGCAAGGGCGTGATGCCGGACGGCACCTCGCGCTTCTCCTGCGACGGCGCGCCGGTGATGCATTACATGGGCTGCTCGACCTTCGCGAATTTCACCGTGCTGCCGGAGATCGCGCTGGCGAAGGTGCGTGAGGACGCGCCGTTCGAGAAGATCTGCTACATCGGCTGCGGTGTGACCACCGGCATCGGCGCGGTGTTCAACACCGCCAAGGTGAAGCCAGGCGAAAATGTCGTGGTGTTCGGCCTCGGCGGCATCGGCCTCAACGTGATCCAGGGCGCCCGCATCGCCGGCGCCAACATGATCATCGGCGTGGACCTGAACAACGGCCGCAAGGAGATGGCGGAAAAATTCGGCATGACGCATTTCGTCAACCCGTCCGAGATCGGCCAGGACCTGGTGCCCTACCTCGTCAATCTCACAGATGGCGGCGCGGATTATTCCTTCGAGTGTATCGGCAATGTGAACGTCATGCGCCAGGCCCTGGAATGCACGCATCGCGGCTGGGGCACGTCGATCATCATCGGCGTCGCCGGCGCGGGCCAGGAAATTTCCACCCGCCCGTTCCAGCTCGTCACCGGCCGCAACTGGCGCGGCACCGCCTTCGGCGGCGCGCGCGGCCGCACCGATGTGCCGAAAATCGTCGACTGGTACATGGACGGCAAGATCAACATCGATGACCTGATCACCCATGTGATGCCGTTCGAGCAAATTAACGAAGGGTTTGAGTTGATGCGCAAGGGCGAGAGCATCCGCTCGGTCGTGACGTACTAGGAAGGAAAAGAGAAGGCTACTTTTTGTGAACAAAAAGTAGCAAAAAAACTTTATTCATTTGGGCCATGGGCGTTGGCGGCGACAACGCCCATGGCCCGGCGTAATAAAAATTTTTGCGCCGCTTTTTTTAAAAAGCGGCCACTTCCTTCTATGTAAAAAGGGCCTTGCGGCATGCCGCAAGGCCCTTTCCTTCTTGGACGTTTTTTGGTTTTAGCCCGGAACGACGTCCTGCACCGTGCGCGAGAACTTGGCGATGGTCTCGGGCGAGAGGTTCAGCGTCTGCTGCACCATCGCCGACGGCGTATGCGCCAGCCAGTCCATGAGCGAGACTTCCTGGTACTGGTTGGTCTTGAAGATCTCCAGGAAGACGAGATCATCGGTGCCGGTGTTCTCGACATAATGGCCGAAGTTCTTCTTCACGTAGCCGATATCGCCAGGCTTGAAGTCGGCGGTCATGGCTTCCGGCCCGACATTGAACACCGTCATCCGGGCGTTGCCCTTGATGTAGTACTGCCATTCGTCGGCGTTCGGGTGCCAATGCATTTCGCGCAGCCCGCCCGGCTTCACCGTCACCATCGCCACCGCGATCGTGGTCGAGGCCTTGAAGTTGGTGCTGTCGGCAATCTGCACCATGCCGCTCTTGGTCAGCTTGTTCGGCGTCATCGACGACAGGCGGAAGGTGAACGGGTTCGGCACCGGGCCGGCGCCCGGCATGATCTCGCGCACGTCATTGGCGAGCGGGCCCGGCTCCTTGCCCTGGAAAATCCAGCGCTGCTGCAGCGGAATGTTGGCGAAGGCCGATTCCGGCACGCCAAAGTTCTTCGCCAGCACTTCCGGCGGCGTATGCGCGAGCCAGTCGCTCACCAGCAGCGTGTTGTTTTCAGAGGAAGCGCCATTGTCGAAGCAAATGACGAATTCGCAGCCATCCGGCCCGATGCCCTGCAGCGAGTGCGGCACGCCGGCCGGGAAGTACCAGAGATCGCCGGCCGTCAGATCATCGACGAAAGCATGGCCGTTCTGGTCCACCGCCGTCACGCGGCAATGGCCATAGGTCATGACCGCCCATTCCGCCTGCTGGTGCCAGTGCAGTTCGCGAATGCCTCCCGGCCCGAGGCGCATGTTCACGCCGGCGATGTCGACGGAGATCGGGAACATCTCGGTGTTCACCTGGCGCGCCCAACCGCCCGCCTGCACGCGCTTCGGCGAGAGGCTAAAGGACGACCAGAACTGCGCCATGCCGTTGACATCGGTGGGCGGGGGATCCTGGAACGACGGAATCTGGGCTTCCATCGCCGGGTTCTGCGGACCGGGATCGGCGAACGCGCGCGCGTTGGAATTCAGTTGGCCTTCCGGTGGCAGGTCGGGATTGCCGAACACGCCCGCGGCATGCGCCGCTGCCGTCGCGGTCAACGCGCCGCCCGCGGCGCCGGCCGCCAAAATCTTACGCCTGGAAAATTGGGACATTCTTAACCTCGTCACTAATCAGGTCCGGTGATCCGACCTGGCCGGGAAACTGCGCACGCGCCCAGTGGCTTGGCAATCAACCCGGCGTCGCGCGGCGGCCTGCGGAGGCGTTACGGGCCATCAGTTAAACTTATCAATTCATCAACCAAACAAAAGAATTTTAAGAAAATGTCGTGACAGTTTGAGTGCCGCCTTGTTGCACTTTATTACATTTTGTCTTTTGTGGTTACTTACTTCGCTCGGACACTATGTATTTAATACATAAACAACATATGGTTAGCGCATGTTACGAGGCAAAAAAAACGGCCCCGGAAGCCGGCGCCGTTGGCAGCCTGGCGGGCGGAACGCTTACCCGCCGTAGCGGGTCAGCATCTCGCGCAGCGGGTTGGCGCCGGGGTTCGAACCCTGCATGTCGACGACGATTTGCCGCGCATCGAGCGGCGCGCCGTAATAGGCCTGTTCGGTCTTGCTATCGTTGGAGAGAATCGAGCCGGCGAGGGAGATGCCGCCATACAGGCCTTCGCTCTTCGAGAAGCTGATGATGTCGGCGGTGAGGCCGGTGGACATCGAGCCGTTCACGCCGGCGCCCAGCGTCGCCACCGTCAGCCCGGCATCGGCGCCGAACTTGAACTGGCTGTTCAGCAGCGCGTTCAGCCCGTTATCGGTCATCACCATCATCATCACCTGCGCACTCTGGAGACCGATCTGCAGCCCGAAACTGCCGCCGCCCATGCCGAAGAAGGCCGGGTCGGACCAGCCGCCATTGTTGCCGCGCGCGACCATGACGCAACCACCGCCTTCGCCGCCGAACATGAAGCCGGCGCGGAAAATATTCGGGCATACCAGCACGGCCTTGGCGTGGCGCAGAAACTGCGCCGCCTCATGGCCTTCGCTGCCGTCCATCATGCTCTCGACGGTGAGCGTCGCGCTGTCCACCAGATGCTGCGGCGGATCGGCGAGGGCCGCGAGCGGCGTGGCGAGGGTGGCGGCCGCCGTGGCGGCGAGCAGCAGGCGTTTCATGACGTGGCTCCTTGAGTCTGCTTCATATCATTATGCGCCCTCGCAGTTGAGGGCGCGGCACTCGCTTCGCAAGCTTGCGTGGCGAAATGTTCATTTACCGACATCACCCGCCAGCCGCTCTTATGGTGCTCGATCCTGGTCAGGGAGATGTTCTCGACCGACAGGCACAAAGCCTGGTGCGCGGAGAGGCCGAGCGTATGCGCCACCGCGGCGCGGATCGCCCCGCCATGGCTGACGATGATCGTATCGCGCCCCTCCGCATTATCCCGCAGCCGTTCCAGCCCGGCACCAACGCGGCGCACCATGTCGTCGAAACACTCGCCGCCGGGCGGCATCTCCTCGGCATGGATCGGCCAGAACGGATGCCGCCCGGCCGGGCGCATGTCGAAATGCGCGATCGGCGTGCCTTGCAGCGCGCCAAAATTCTGCTCCACGAAGGCGGCGTCGAGGAGCGGTGTCTGCGCCGGGTAGCCGGCGCGCATCAAGGCCGCGGCGGTCACTTGCGTGCGCTTGAGCGGCGTGCAGACCAGCCGCGCCGGGCGGGGCAGGCGGGCGGCCAGCGCCGCGTAGCGTGGCGCGTCCGCCGCCATGGTCACATCGCAGACCGGCACGTCGTCCGTCCCGTAGAGGCGGCTGAGGGAGTCGGCATGGACCAGAGCGTGACGAATCAGCCAGAAGCGATGCAGCAAAGACCTACTCCCCGATGGATATGAGCGCGCCGCGGATGCGGGCGCGGCGGAATTCCCCGCCAAAGACCGCGATCGCCGCCAGCATCCAGACGATGTTGAGGGCGACCGCCTGGGCCAGATTCTGCCAGTCCGCGCCGTGCTGGAACAAGGCCGACCGCATCCCTGAGAAAATATGCGCCGCCGGCAGCGCCAGCGCCACCGGCTGCAGCCAGACCGGCAGCGCCGTGACCGGATAGAACACGCAGGCCAGCGGCGTGATGCCGAAGGCGATGGTCCAGGCTAAGGCCTCGGCGCCCGCGCCGTAGCGGAACAGCAGCGCGACGATGCCGAGCGCGATCCACCAGCCCATGAACATCAAATTGACGAAAAATAGAAATAGAACAGGACCTAACAGCAGAATGTTGTACCGGTACATGAGGTGGGCGATGATTGTGGCAGGAAGCAGGCCGATCAGTGTCCGGATCAGGGACACCACCAGCAGCGAAGCCACCATCTCCACCGGCCGCAAGGGGCTGACGAAAATATGCCCGAGATTGCGCGACCAGATCTCCTCAAGAAAGGTGAAGGTCACGCCGAGCTGGCCGCGTAGCGTGATTTCCCAGAGCAGCACGCCGGCGATCAGCGCCCCGGCCGCCGCCCCGGCGCCGGGCTGCGCATGCATGAAATAGCGGGCGGTAAAACCCCAGATCAGCATGTTCAGGGTCGGCCAATAAGCGATCTCCGCCATGCGCGGCCAGGAGCCGCGATAGATCGCCACATGTCGGTAGATCATGCCCCAGATGCGGCGCAGCGAGGCTTTCATGCGGCGATCTCCCGGTTGCGCGCGATGTCGAGAAACACCTGTTCCAGATCCTCCCGCCCGTAGCGGGTGATCAACTCGTCGGGCCGGCCACGATCGACAATTTTCCCGGCTTTCATCATCAGCACGGTGTCGCACAGCCGTTCGACCTCGGCCATGTTGTGCGAGGCGAGCAGAATCGCCGCATTGGTCTCATGGCGGTAATCCTCCAACACGGTGCGCACATAGTCGCCGGTATCGGGGTCGAGGCTGGCGGTCGGCTCGTCCAGGAGCAGTAATTCAGGTTTGTTGATCAGTGCTTTGGCCAGCGCCACGCGGGTTTTTTGTCCGGCGGAAAGCTGGCCGGCGGGGCGGTGCAAAAACTTGCCCAGGTTGAACTGCTCCACGAGCTCGCCGATGCGCCGCTCGAGCTGCGGCACATTGTACAGATGCCCATAGACCCGCAGATTTTCCGCAACACTCAGCCGCCCCGGCAAAGCGATGTAGGGTGACGAAAAATTCATCCGCTCCAGCGCTGCAAAACGGTCGCGCGCCATGTCGTGACCGAGCATGGTGACGGTGCCGGAGGTCGGCACCAACAGGCCGAGCAGCATCGAAATGGTCGTGGTCTTGCCCGCCCCGTTGCCGCCAAGCAGGCCAAGAATCCCGCCGCGCGGCAGGGTGAAAGAAATGTCGTCCACCGCCAGCGTGTGGGCATAGCGTTTGACGAGATGCTCGACGATGATGGCGTTCATGGTCTTGGGATAGGCGTGCCACCGCGCCGTGCCAAGCGAAGGGAAGGCTACTTTTTGTGAACAAAAAGTAGCAAAAAAACTTTATTATGCTGGGTCATGGGCGTTGGCCTCGACGCAGCCCACGGCCCAGCATAACAGAAGTTTTTGCGCCGCTTTTTTCAAAAAGCGGCTACTTGCTTTATGAGCGGCGGATGGATCCCCTGGCCCTCTACATTCACTGGCCGTTTTGTCTCGCCAAATGCCCGTATTGTGATTTCAACTCGCATGTCCGCGAGCGCATCCCTCAGGCGCGTATGGTTGCGGCCCTGCGCCGCGAGCTGGCTTACGAAGCGGCGCGGATCGGGCCACGGCGCCTGACCTCGATTTTCTTCGGCGGTGGAACGCCGAGCCTGCTTGACCCCGACAACGTCGCGGCCCTGATCGCCGATGCGACCGGCTTTTTTGCGCCGGACGAAAATATCGAGATCACGCTGGAGGCCAACCCCACCAGCATCGAGGCCGGGCGCTTTGCCGGGTACCGGGCGGCGGGGGTCAACCGCGTGTCCATCGGTGTGCAGAGTTTCGACCCCGCCGCACTGGCCTTTCTCGGCCGCGAGCATTCGGCGGATCAGGCGATTGCCGCCATCGAGCTCGCGCAAGGCATTTTCCCGCGCCTCTCCTTCGACCTGATTTATGCGCGGCCGGGGCAGGAGGAGGCGGCATGGCGGGGGGAACTCCGCCGGGCGCTCTCGCTCGCCGCCGATCATCTGTCGCTCTACCAGCTCACCATCGAGCCGGGCACGAAGTTCGCGACCCTTTTTGGGCGGGGTGAATTCGCGCTGCCCGAGGAGGATGCGGCGGCGGCTATGTATGACGCCACGGCGGAGGAGGCGGCGCGTTTCGGTCTCGAGGCTTACGAAATCTCCAACTACGCCAAGCCGGGCGGGGAGAGCCGGCACAACCTCGCTTATTGGCGTTATCAGGATTATGCCGGCATCGGCCCCGGCGCGCATGGCCGGCTCACTTTAGGCGGGAATCTCATCGCCACCTCGCGCCACCGCGCTCCGGAAGCCTGGGCCGATCTGGTCGAACGTGACGGCACCGGCGCCACAGTTGAGGAGACGATTGCCCCGGCGGATCGCGCCCGCGAGGCGCTGCTGATGGGGCTGCGCCTCGCCACCGGCGTTTCTCAGGCCGATTTTTTGGTCCGCACCGGCATGGCATTGCCGGACGCGGTTGATCCAAAGATTCTCACCGCTTGCATTGAGGAGGGGTATTTGACCTGCACCGACACCGCCCTCATCGCCACCGCGGAGGGCCGCAAGCGGCTGGATGCATTGCTGCCCGCTTTGGTCCGATAGTATAGGCCGGGCGGAACGAAGGGACGATAAATGCGTTACATTTCTACGAGAGGCCAGGCGGACCAGAAAAATTTCTCGGGCGTGCTGCTGGCCGGGCTGGGGTCTGACGGCGGGTTGTACATGCCAGAGAGCTGGCCGCGTTTCTCCGCCGCCGAGCTGCGCGCCTTGCGCGGCCTGCCCTATGCGGAACTTGCCGCGAAAGTGATCGCCCCCTTCGTCGGCGACTGCATTGCGTTTAAGGACCTGCAGGCGATGTGCCGCCGCGCCTATGCCGGCTTCTCGCACCCCGCCACGGTGCCGCTGGTGCAGCTCGACAGCGCGACCTTCGCCCTGGAACTGTTTCACGGCCCGACGCTCGCCTTTAAGGATCTGGCCCTGCAGCTCGCCGGGCATCTGTTCGACCATGTGCTGGCGCAGCGCGACGAGCGCGTCTGCATCGTCGGTGCCACCTCCGGCGATACCGGCTCCGCGGCGATTGAGGCGATGGCCGGGCGTGAGCGCGTCGACATCACCATTCTCCACCCCGAGGGCCGCACCAGCGAGGTACAGCGCCGGCAGATGACCACGGTCACCGCCCCCAACGTGCTGAACGTCGCGGTGCAGGGCAATTTCGACGACTGCCAGGATCTGGTGAAGGCGATGTTCGCCGACGGTGCGTTCCGCCAGGAGATGAATCTTTCGGCGGTCAACTCCATCAATTTCGCGCGCATCGCGGCACAGATCCCCTATTACGTCGCCTCCGCTTTGGCCCTCGGCGCCCCCGACCGCGAGGTGGCGATCGCCGTGCCTACGGGGAATTTCGGCAATGTCCTGGCCGCCTGGGCGGCCAAGCAGATGGGCGTGCCGGTGGGCAAATTCATTGTCGCCAGCAATCGTAACGATATTTTGCACCGCTTCCTGACGGCCAACGACATGAGCGTGCGCGGCGTCGAGCCGAGCCTCTCGCCCTCTATGGACATCCAGGTCAGCTCCAATTTCGAGCGCCTGCTGTTTGAATTGTTGGACCGCGACGCCGCCGCCACCGCCGCCACCATGGCCGCGTTCCGCGCCACTGGCCGCATGGCGGTGCCGGAGCCGAAATGGCAGGCGATCCGCCGTGAATTTTCGGGTTTCCGGCTGGACGATGCGGGCACGCTGGCCGAAATCGCCCGCAGCTGGCGCGAGGCAAACTATCTGGCCGACCCGCACACCGCGATCGCCCTGGCCGCCGCGCGGGAGCAAAAACCGGTCGGCCTGCCAGTCATCGTGGCCGCCACCGCCCACCCGGCGAAGTTCCCCGACGCCATCGAACAGGCGGTCGGTTTCCGCCCGGCACTACCGCCGCACCTTTCCGACCTATATGACAGGAAGGAACAGTATGAGCGTGCTCCCAACGACCTCGCGGCGATCGAGACGCTGGTGCGCAATTTTGCGAACAGGAACAGATGAGTAATGAGTGAACAAGTCGAGATCACCACGCTGCCCTCCGGCCTGACCGTTCTGACCGAGCGGATGGACCGGGTGGAGACCGTCTCCTTCGGCGCCTATATCGGCGCCGGCACAAGGCACGAGACGGCCGCCGAGAATGGGGTGGCGCATTTTCTCGAGCATATGGCGTTCAAGGGCACGGCCACCCGTACCGCGGTGGACATCGCCGAGGCGGTGGAGGATGTCGGCGGCCATATCAACGCCTACACCTCCCGCGAGCAGACCGCCTATTACGTGAAAATGCTGAAGGAAGATCTCGGCCTCGGCGTCGACATCATCGGCGACATCCTTTGCCACTCCACCTTCGAGCCGGAGGAGCTGGAGCGCGAGCGCGGCGTGATCCTCCAGGAGATCGGCCAGGCCAACGACACGCCGGACGACATCATCTTCGACCATTTCCAGTCCGCAGCCTATCCGAGTCAGCCGATGGGCCGCCCGGTGCTGGGCACCGAGACGATCATCCGCAACATGAAGCGCGAGGCGCTGCCCGGCTTCATGAGCGCGCATTACACGCCCGAGAACATGGTCATCGCCGCCTCCGGCAATCTGCGCCACCAACAGGTGGTGGAGCTGGTCGGCCAGCATTTCGCCGATCTGCCCAAGGCCGTGCGTCATGAACCGATGCCGGCGGACTATACCGGCGGTGAGTATCGTGAGGACCGGGATCTTGACCAGGCGCATCTGGTCCTCGGGTTTGACGCACCGGGCTACGGCGAGCCGGACTATTACCCGGTGATGCTGCTCTCGACCTTGCTCGGCGGCGGCATGTCCTCGCGGCTGTTCCAGGAAATCCGCGAAAAGCGCGGCCTCGTCTATTCCATCTACAGCTTCACCGCCCCGGCGCAGGATGGCGGGTTGTTCGGCATTTATGCCGGGACCGGCGAGTCCGAGGCGGCGGAGCTGATGCCGGTGACGCTGGAGGAACTCGGCAAGGTGCAGCACCAGGTCACGGGCGTGGAATTGCGCCGCGCCAAGGCGCAGCTCAAGGCCGGGCTGCTGATGTCGCTGGAATCCACCGGCAGCCGTTGCGAGCAGCTGGCCCGCCAATGGCAGATTTTTGGCCGCGTCATCCCGGCCGCCGAGACCGTGGCGAAGATCGAAGCGGTGACCGAGGCGGACATCCACGCCGCGGCGGCAAAGATCTTCCGCCAGCGCCCGACCATCGCCACCATCGGCCCGATCGGGCAGGTGCCGAAACTCTCCGCCATCATCGATCGGCTGGCCGCGTGAGCGCGCTGCTCGACCAGGCTGCCGCCCTTCTCAAAGCCGCCCGGGCGGCGGGGGCGGATGTCGCGGAGACGGTGATGAGCACCGGGACGTCCGTCTCGGTGCAGCGCCGCCTCGGCAAGATCGAGGAGACCGAGCGCGCCGAATCCCGCGAGCTCGGCCTGCGCGTGTTCGTCGGCCAACGCAGCGCCTCGGTCTCGGCCAGCGCCATCGATTCCGCCGCCTTCACCCGCCTCGCCGAGCAGGCCGTGGCGATGGCCCGCGTCGTGCCGGAAGATGTCTACGCGGAAATCCCCGAAGCTCCGGCGCCGATGGACGCCGCGCTTCTGGACCTCGACGACCCCGATGAACCGGGAGCAGAAATCCTGATCGCCCGCGCCGCGGCGGCGGAAGAGGCGGCGCTCGCCGTGCCCGGCATCACCAATTCCGAGGGGGCTTCCGCCTCCTGGTCGCACAGCCATTTTCTCCTGGCCACCACGCACGGTTTCGCCGGTTTCTACACCCGGTCCAGTCACGCCGTTTCCGCCACGGCCATCGCCGGGACGGG
>NZ_DASXFO010000050.1:0-25223 GCF_036489515.1 Acidocella sp. | reverse complement strand
GCTGCAGCGCAGCCTGCGCGAGATCGATATTCTGCTCCCCCTCTCCTCTGCGGCGCTTGAAGTCGTGATGCGCGAGGTGTTGCGGCGCAACCGGATCAGCACCGGGCTTGTCTATCTCCAGATCAGCCGCGGCGTGGCGCGACGCGACCATGCGTTTCCCGCCACACCGGTGCGCCCCAGCCTGATCGTCACCGCGCGGCACCGCCCTGCCCCGCCGCGCGACGCCGCCGCCTGGGCGGGCAGCGCAATCACCCTGCCGGACGAGCGCTGGGCGCGCTGCGACATCAAATCCACCAACCTGCTGCCCAACGTCCTGGCCAAGCAGAAGGCCCGCCAGGCCGGCGCCTATGAGGCGATCCTCTACGATGCCGCGCAAACCATCACCGAGGGCGCGTCCTCCTCGGTCTGGATGGTGGACGGCAACGGCGCGCTTCTGACGCGTAAGCTCGGCCACGAAATCCTGCCGGGCTGCACCCGCGCCGCTTTGCTCGAGGAGCTGCGCACGACCAACATTGCGGTCTCGGAAGCCTCCTTCACCCTGGCCGAGCTGCGGCGCGCCAGAGAAATCTTCGTCACCAGCGCCACCTCCTTCGTCAAGCCGATCATCCGGCTGGACGGCGCGCCAGTCGGCGACGGCGTCCCCGGCCCGGTCACAACGTCCCTGTTCCAATGCTACACGCGCCATATGCAGGAAGCGTGAGGCTGGAAATCGACATCGCCCCGGCGCTGGGCGAACGGCGCGGGAGCTTCGTGCTCCTGCACGGCGCTTGGTGCTGGAACTGGTATTTCAAGCCGTTTTTCCGCCCCTATTTCGCGGCCAACGGGTTCGACGTGATCGCCTTCAGCCTGCGCGGCCATGGCGGCAGCGAGGGCCGCGAGCTGCTCAACGGTTTTTCCATCGACGATTACGTGGAGGATCTGCGTGGCGTGGTGGCGACGGTCGAGCGGCCGGTGGTGGTCGGCCATTCGATGGGCGGCTTCGTGCTGCAGACCTATCTGACGCAGGCCTCCCTGCGTGGCGCCGTCCTGCTGGCCAGCGCCCCGCCCCGGCCGATGCCGGGGGGCCTGATCAAATCCCTGATCGCCCAGCCGCTGAATGTGTTCCGCGCGGCACGACAGGGGGCGGAATTCAATCGCAATATGTTGCGGCAAAAAATGTTTTCGCGCGGGCCGGAAGATAAATCGATGGATGCGTATCTGGAGAACGTGCAGCCCGAGAGCTCGCGGGTCGCCGCTTCGATGCTGACCCGCAACATCGCGCATCCCGAGACCATCGGCACCCCAATCCAGGTGATCGGGGCCGGACGCGACCGGCTGGTGCCGCCCGAGGCGGTGGCGCTGACCGCGCGGGCCTATCGCACCCAGCCCGTGATGTTTGACGCCATGTCGCATATGCTGATGCTGGAACCACACTGGCGCGACGTCGCCGATGCCATCCTGCGCTTCGAGGCCAGCCTGCCGGCTTAGCAAGCCGGCCATGGGCTGTGTCGCCGACAACGCCCACAGCCCAGCATAAACAAAAATTTTTGCGCCGCTTTTTTTAAACGATTTTCCCCTCGAAAGGCGGCAGATAATCCGCGGCGTCGAACTCGATCACCCAGAGGTCGGAATCGTAGGAGACCTGTTTATTCACATACGCATCGGTCGCCGCGTCGCTCACCGGCGCCGGCCCAGTGCCGCGCATCCAGGCGAGCTCGCCCTCTGCGTCGCGGAACTGCGAGAGCACGACATTGCCGGTGCGCCCGTGCAGGATCACCAGCACGCCGCCCGCGTCGGGGTCGCCCTTGCGCACCACCAGGCCCGGCTTGCCGTCCACCGCGCCCATCCGCAGCGCGGCGGAAACCCACACGCCTGCCTTGATCCGCGCCTCACCCATGCTAATCCCTGACCTTATGCAAGCCTGCCGTCACCACGGCAGGCTTGGTCTCACTCTGCTCAAGACCGGTGACTTGCTCAACCCCTGAAGGATGTCCGCATGGCCCGTCCGGCCCTCGTCGCTGCCTCGCTGTTCGCGCTCCTTGGCACAACACCTGCGGCCCATGCCGCGGACAAGATCACCTTCGGCCTGGATTGGATCGCCGAGCCCGAATATGGCGGTTATTACGAGGCGCTGGCCGAGGGCATCTACCAGAAATACGGGCTGGACGTGACCATCGTGCCGGGCGGGCCGGAGGTGAACAACGCGCAGCGCCTGATCGGCGGGCGGCTGACCTTCGACATCACCTCCAACTCCTTCCTGGCGCTGAATTTCGTGCAGGAGCACATCCCCTTCGTCGCGATCGCCGCCGGGTTCCAGAAAGACCCGGACGCGCTGATCGCGCATCCCGGAGCGGGCAATGACAGCTTCGCCGCCCTCCGGGGCAAGCCGATCGCGGTTTCCGCCGATACCCGCGCCAGCTGGTGGAACTATCTGAAAGCCAAATACGGCTATTCCGACGCGCAGCTGCGCCCCTACGGCTACAGCCTGGCACCGTATTTCACCAACCAGCGGGACATCCAGGAAGCCTATGTGACCGACGAGCCTTTTCTGGTCCACGAGCAGACCGGGCAATGGCCGGTGGTGATGATGCTCTCCGATTCCGGGTTCAACGGCTATGCCAGCCTGATCGCCACCTCGGAGAAATTGGTAAAGACCGATCCCGGCCTGGTGCAGCGTTTCATCGATGCCTCGACGCAAGGGTGGTACGACTATCTCTACGGCAACCCCGCGCCGGCCTTCGCCGCCATCGCGCAGGCCAATCCGGACATGACGCCGGCGCTGATGCAATACGGCTACGACCAGCTGAAAGAGCGCGGCATCGTCGATTCCGGCGACACCAAAACGCTCGGCATCTACGCCATGACCGATGCGCGCTGGAAATCCTTCTTCACGCAGATGGTCGCCACCGGCATGTACGATCCATCGATGAACTATCAGGCCGGCTACACGCTGCAATTCATCGATCACGGCGTCGGCCTGAACAAGTAATGTTCACCCTCCATGCCGTCGGCAAGACCTTTCCGGACGGGCTGCGCGCGCTCGACGCAATCACCGCCGAGATCGGCGCCGGGGAATTCGTCGCCCTGCTCGGCCCGTCCGGCTGCGGCAAGTCGACCCTGCTGCGGCTGCTGGCCGGGCTGGAGCGCCCCAGCGACGGGAGCATCAGCTGGGAGAGCGGACGGCAGCCGGGGCCCGGCGATATCGGCTATGTGTTCCAGGACGCCACATTGCTGCCCTGGGCCGATGCCGCGAGCAATGTGTTTTTGCCCCTCCGCCTGCGCGGGGTGAGCCGGGCGGAAGCGGCGCCGCGCATTGCCACGATGCTCGAACAGGTAGGCTTGGCCGACTTCGCCCACACCATGCCGCAAGCTTTGTCGGGCGGCATGCGCATGCGCGTCTCCATCGCCCGCGCGCTGATCTCCGACCCGCTGCTGCTGCTGATGGACGAGCCTTTCGCGGCGCTGGACGAGTTCACCCGGCACCGCTTGCAGGAGGATCTGCGCGGCCTCTGGCGGCGCAGCGGCAAGACCATCGTCTTTGTGACGCATTCGATCTACGAGGCAGCCTTCCTCGCCAGCCGCATTCTGGTGATGTCACCGCGGCCGGGGCGCATCGCCGCCGATTTTTCCACGCCCCTGCCCGACGGGGCGGCGCGCCGCGGCAGCCCCGAATATGCGGCGCTGGTCGCCGACATTACGGAAACATTCCGACGGGTGATGCCGGCATGAACCGAAGCAAGCAAAAAGGAGACTTCTTTTTGTGAACAAAAAGAAGCAAAAAAACTTTATGAATGCCGGGCCTGGGGCGTTGTCGCCGACAACGCCCCAGGCCCGGCATCGCAAAAATTTTTGCGCCGCTTTTTTTAAAAAGCGGCCGCTTGCTTCTCTCGAGCGCGCCGCGCCGTTCCTGTTCGGGCTCATCGCCCTGGCGCTCTGGCAGGGGGCGGTCTGGGCGTTGCGTGTGCCGCCTTACGTGTTGCCGGGGCCGCTCGCCATCGGGGCGGCCTATTTCGGCGACTACCGGGTGCTCGACCCTGCTTTGCTCTCCACCCTCACCGTGACCCTCACCGCTCTGGCCGCCGCGACCGCCATCGGCGTGACGCTGGCGGTGGCGATGGCGGCGAGCCCGCTGTTCCGCGCCGCCGTCCAGCCCTGGGCGGTGATCCTGCAGGTGACGCCGGTGGTGGCGATCGCGCCACTGATCATCATCTGGGTCAACCAACCCTTCATCGCCTTGGTGGTCTGCGCCACCATCGTCGCGTTCTTTCCCATCCTCTCCAACACCGCCGCAGGGCTGGCGGCCACGCCGCCGGAACTGCTCGACCTGTTCCGGCTGAACGGCGCCTCCCGATGGCAGATTTTGCTGCTGCTCCGCCTGCCCTCGGCCTTGCCGGCTTTTCTGGTGGGCTTGCGCATCTCCGGGACCCTGGCGCTGGTGGGCGCGGTGGTGGCGGAATTCGTGGCCGGCTCGGGCGGCTTCGCCTCGGGTCTTGCCTACAGCATCATCGAGGCGAGCTACCGGCTGGAAATCCCGCGCATGTTCGCGGCCCTGGTGCTGCTCGGGGTCAGCGGCGTCGTGATCTATGCTTTGCTTGGGTTGCTCGCCCGGATGCTGCTGCGGCGGCGCGGAAGCGCTTGAGTTTTTCGCTTTGTTCTGCGAGGTTTCGGCCGAAATCCGGAGACCTTCATGACCACCACGACCGACAAGAAACTCACCAAGGGCCAGCTCGCCTATGAGCAGGAGCGCGCCCGCAAAGCCGGCAAAAGCTTCGAGGAGTGGATGAAGGACAAAGCCAAGGCCGAGGCGGAAGCCGCCAAGAAGGCCGCGCCGAAAGTCGAGAAGAAACCCGGCCTGTTCAGCCGCCTGCTCGACCGCGCGCATAAGCCGCTTTAGGAAGAAAGAAAGTGGCCGCTTTTTAAAAAAAGCGGCGCAAAAACTTTTTTTATGCTGGGCCATGGGCGTTGTCGCCGATACAGCCCATAGCCCGAAGGAGCAAAAAACTACTTTTTGTTCACAAAAAGTAGCCTTTCTATCCTTGCCAAGCATCAGCTAATCAAGCAGGTGCGCATACTTTGCCAGGAACCGATAGCTGGCGCGGCTGCCGACATACCCGCCATTCGCCACGGCTATTTCATTGAAGCGCCGCAGCCTGGCGGCATCTTCGGCGGTCACCGCGGGCGCGTTGCCCAAGACCTCGCCATGCAACTCCTCCACCGTCGCCAGCAGATCATCAGGCTCATTGTCCTCAATCACGAGGTCCGCTTTGTCGTAGGCGCTTTGGAATTGGCTCCAACCCGCGGCGCCGCTGAACATTTCGGCAAAGCTCAAGTACCTCCCGTCACTGCGACGGCGCACCAGCTTCGGAAGATAGATGTCATCCAGATACCAGTTCGGGATGCCGATCGGACTCCAATTGGTCAGGGCGCAACGCTTGCCGAAGATCGGCGGCACCACACTGAAGCCGGAGTTCGTTCCGATAAAATACTGGCACTCCGCGCAGAGCAGGATATCCATTTCGGGCGACCGATGGACACTGGTCGCGTAATCGATCACCCGCTCCTGCGGCGGGATCTTCGCCATCGTCGGATCGCCGCCGCGAACCACCCATCCGCCCTGGCCAAGAACAAAATCGATCACCTTCCGGTAGGTACCGATATCGGCATTGCGGGTGCCCGGATGGTGCTTATGCCAGGAGGCGTGATAGCCGGGCTCCCGGACATGCAGCACCACGAACCAGGCATCCATCGGTAATCCATAGACCGCCTGCATCGCCCGCCGAAACAACCGCCGATCGTCGGCCGTCGGCGTATGCAGAGCGGGGCGCCCCTCGGCTTTCCACGCGGCCTCGACCGCCGCGCCGAACGGCGCGAACCAGCGGGTCCGCCCGGTTTCATCCGGGCCGAACCAGAACGGTTGGGACAAGTTCGCCCGAATGTAGTCGCGCGTGCTCTGGTCCAGTCTCTTGTAATCCTCGCCGTGCACGAGCTCGTCCACCGCCGCGTCGGGTGAGCTGCTGGCGACGATTTGCACATGCTCACCGAAATACCGAAACATCGGCCAACCCGACGGCGGCGTTAGCGGATTATAAGCCAGCAGCGCCGTCTTTTTGGGAAACCAGCCAAGATGTGCCGCCTTGATGTACGTATCTATAAACGCGACATGCCCGATCGCCAGAAGCCACGTACGATCGAGCACGCGAAACCCCGATTCCTTAAGCCCCCAGCGGGCCAAATCGAAATGCTTAAACTCCTCCAAAGCGGCGAACCATTTTTCGCATTCATGGTAGTGGCCGGCAAGAAACGCGGTGACCCCGATTTGCAGCCGCAGGAGCACATCCTCCGGCGTCTTATTGAGCGCCGCAAGATACGCCTCCATCGCCAAAGCGTGACGCCCGCGGGCCAACGCTGCGTTTCCCATATTCGCGATATGCGTCTCCGGCAGCGACGAATATTTCAGCCATCCGAGACGGATCAACGTGGTTGCGACGATCAGCTGTTTATAAACGATAAAACGGGCGAATCTTAACAAGCCGAGGCGCCGCAGCACGCTCTTCAGGTTCACAGCGCAGAACTCCCTATTTGAAATTGTAGGGTTTGATGGAGTCCACGCCGTAGGGCGCCAGCGCCGAACAAATCCGATCTTCCCAACCCGGATAGGGAAAAGCGGTGCGCAGCACTGTCCCTGCACGAACCGTCTCGAGCACCTGCGTCGTCGTGCGGATCGGCACCGCAAAAGCGAGCGGTGCGTAATGGCCCGCCTTCACCGGATCGTCATCGACCAGCATGTCAACATCGCCGTCCAGGCCGGTGTAATTCAGAAAATTCAGTTGAATATGCGCGGCACCTACAGCGACAAGTGGTCGCGGGGCCGCTGCTACCGCCGCACGCAGATTTGCGGCAAACCTGTCCCAGCGCGCCTGGAAATCCGCGAGATCGGCCGCAGTGGTGATGTCGTCGAGCAAAGCGGGCGGCGTGTCCGCAGAGGCGGGAGCGCGCACCGACCAGGCCAATAGATTACGGGTGTCGCGGAACCTCGCGCGTTCCATGCGCAGCGGCACAAGGCCTGAGTTTTGCAGCAATGTTACGAGCGAGCCGGAGCGGAAATATGTGACATGTTCGTCCCATATCTCATGCGCAAAAAGCTCGGAGATAACCCAGTCCGTATCCGGCACCTCGATAAACGCAACGCCCTGGGGCGCCAGAAGCGCTGCCATGCCCTCCGTCATGTCTTGAATGTCGGGAACATGCTCCAAGGTGTGGCGGCAAATGATGGCGCGCGGCGCCCCATATTGCGACACCATACGGGAAGCCAAAGAGCGACCGAAATACTCGTTCATGATGGTAAAGCCAGACCCCGCCGCGCGCACCGCCAGATCTTTCGAAGGCTCGACGCCAATCAGGTTCTTGTAACCCGCCTCTCGCATCGCCCGCAGGAAGGTGCCGTCATTGGCACCGATCTCCACCACCAGATCATCGGCGCCGACTCCGAGTTCAGCCATGCTGGCGATGACACGGTGTGCGTAATCCGGCAACTGCTTCGCCGTGTCGCGCGAAATGCCGGTATAATCCAGCCGCACCTCGGCGCCGGGAACCTGACGGATCAGACCACATTGCCGGCAGTATTCCGTGAGGAGCTTGATCGGCTCCGCGGAGATCGCGCTCTGCGCCGAGGCCAGATAGCGACCGGACTGGGTCCACTCACGCGCTTGGAAGAAGGGCGCGAATTGCGTCCCCCGACATGCACCACACGCGACCACCTTACGCGTACTCTGAACGAAACATGAAGGTAATTTCAAAGCTGACGCGCGAGATTTCCCCACGCGTTAGAGAGCCGACATGCAACACGCCATAGTTGAACATGATGGGATCGCCGGGGCTGCCCCGAAAACGCTGCAGGTCCACGGTCTGCGGGTCTATTTCGGGGCTGAAGGTTAGTTTTCCGTTAATCGTCTCTGTCCTGAAGCCGCCAGGCTGGCGGTGCGATCCGGGGGCCAGCAGCAGCCCGGCTTCGTTGGACTCGCCGCAAACGGGGACCCAAGCCTTCACCCGGCTCACGCCATCTGGCACAGGAAATCCAAAATGATCCCAAAACCAGACATCGCGGTGCAAAGATCCCACATCCTCCCGCTTGTTGGGACGCGCGACTCGGAAGCAGATCTGCTCATGGCCAAGATCTTCCTCGTCCGACAGGTAGTACGGCCCGAAGGCGTCCCGGGCGTAGTCGAAAAACGACATTTGCTTGATCTCGTCCACAGCCTGCTTTGATAAGACCCGCCCCAGTTTCGACAGGAGCTTGCCATGGTCTTGGCTGTCGACGACCTTATGGTAGTCGCCAAGCCCAACGTCGGCGATGGCCGAAGCCGCGCTCGACGAGAACTCCCAAGCATTTTCAACCAGTTGAGCCTTAATCAGCTCCTCGATACGTTGGCGCTCCTCGGCCTTGAATGCAGGCCCCTGGGCCAACCCGCGGGCGCCACCGAACGCGGCTTCAGACCGCGGGGCACCAAAAAAAACATCCTGCGCTGGAAAAGGGCCAACATCGCGCAGCGATGGCGCCTCTTGCAGAACGATGTCGTTCCAAACACCAGGCACAAATGTCATTTTGAATGCAATCCAAACATGATCTTTACACTCCCTGTTTAGATGATTTACGCTACCACATCAGTTTCCCGACGGCAACGCTTTGTAACCGGGGCGCCCTCCAGGACCCCATTCACCTACCAACGGGCCCTTTCTTGCCTCGCTTTCGAACCGATACAACGCGATTCTTCAGAAGGGCACGGCGTCGTCGCGATGTTCGCGGTCTGCGCGCCGTTTATCAAGGACTCTCCGCATGAATTTTCCTGACGATTTTGTAAGACATTACAGTCTTATTTCATAGAAAAACAGCAACGATTTAACGCAATGTTTTCTACCTCCGCTGGCGATGACGCCTGTGCGCTTTCCCCAGCACGGCGACTGCCACCGGCCCAGAACCGCCAAAAGGTTTTGCGCCGCTTTTGATTGAAAAGGCGGCTACTTTCTTCTCTTCGAAGAGCTCGTCTAGAGAATGGCAATCACGCTCTAGACAGCAGCGAAATTATCGCAGACGATCAGGTCGATCACCTGCTTATGGGAGGGATTCTTGACTGAAAATGCATATGAACCGGAGAGCGGGAAGACCCGAGTCCTTGTCGTTGGCGGGTCAGGCTTTCTCGGTCGGCAGATCCTCTCCCGTCTTGGCCCGCAACGCGCATTGGGAACTTATCACCGCAATCCATTCCCGGGCGGCGTCGTGTTTGATGCGAGCCAGTCGTCGATCCATCATCTGCTCAACGGCAAACACGGGCATTTCACCCATGCCGTCCTGTTGTACGGCGCCATCGACGTCGAACGCTGCGCCACGGATCCGGTCGGAACGGCCGCCATCAACATAGACAGTATGCTGCGGGTCATAGACGCCGTGGCAGAGGCCGGTATCGTCCCCGTCTTCGCGTCCACCGATTATGTTTTCGATGGCGTTTCCGGTCTGTATCGGGAGACGGACGAACCGGAGCCCTGCACCGCGTATGGACGCCAGAAGCGGACGGTCGAACAGCGAGTGGCAAAGCTCGGTGAGCGCGCCCTCATTGCGCGGCTCTCGCGGGTGGTGGGACGCACGATTGGCACCCATAGTGTCCTGGGCCCCATGGTCGCCGACATCCGTGCCGGCAAGCCGCTTCGTTGCGCCATCGATCAACGTTTTTCGCCCGCCGACGTCGATGATGTCGCCAGCGCCTTGCTATGCTTGCTGGAAAAAAGGGCCTCAGGCCTGTTTCACGTCGCCGGCGCCGAGCGCTTCAGCCGTATGGAACTGGCGCGTTCGCTGGCCGATCATATCCACACCGTCGACCCGCGCGTGCATGCGGAATTGATTCCCTGCCGTTTGCACGAGCTGCCTTTCCATGAGCGCCGGCCCCTCGACACGTCACTTGTGACCGACAAGCTGCAGGCTAGCATTACGTGGCCTTTCCGCCGCATGGACGAGATCTGCGCTGCGGTGGCTCTGGAACAGTTCGGTCGATCCGGAGCAACGCGCCAGGGGGCCAAGTGAAAGCATTGCGTTTGTCGGTGATCCTGCCAAATCGTAACCACGCAATGCTGTTGCCGCGGGCGCTCGACGCGTTATGCCGTCAGACACGGCAAGCGGACGAGATTATCGTCGTCGACGACAACTCAACGGACACCAGCCGTGACGTCGTCAAGAACTTCATGGCGAAACTGCCGCAACTGCGTCTGCTTGAGAACGCACAGCAACTCGGCACCGTCCTCACCCTGAATCGAGGCATCAAGGAAGCCGCGGGAGAGGCGATCTATTGCGGCGCTTCCGATGACGCGATCGATCCGGATTTCATCAGCACCGTGCTCGCCGCGCTGGAAGCGCATCCTGCAGCAGCGCTCGCCTGCGCCGAAGCCCGGCTGATCAGCGAGTCCGGCACGTTTCTGGGGTACCGCCCCATCATCCTGCCGCAATACCGTCCTGGTTACGTCCCGCCGGCGGCCGCGGCGCAATTATTGGCGCGGCTTGATCACTGGGTGCTCTCGGTGGTGACGATCTACCGTCGCGATCTGCTGCTCCGCGCAGGCGGATTCGATCCGACCCTGGGATCGCTTTGCGACAGTTTCTTCGCGCGCGCTGCAGCGCTCGAACATGGATTCGCGTTCGTTCCGAAAGTTTTGGGCACCTGGAATATCCAGGACGATAGCTTCTCGCGCAGCTCATCCACCGACGTTACGGTTTTGTCACGGATGATCCAACAGGGCCAGCAGCGCATCGAGGCCGCCGAGGGGCGCATCTTTCCCGCCGGCTATGGCGACATCTTCGTGCGCCGGATGCGTTTCGCGTCCGCGCGCCTGGCGGTCTCCGCTTCCAGCTTCGATCCGGCGCTGATCGCCGGCCTCGCGCAGCAAGGCAAGGCGACCTCCTGGGTGCTGCATACGATCGCGGCCTGGCCGCGCCCGCTTCGGAAAATTGCAGCACTCGGCTGGCTGACCCTGTGCCTGCGTCCGATGTCATTGCCGCGCCTATTGGGCACCGTCATCGTCCGATCGAGACGCAGTCCGGCTGACCGCGTGCCGGGATAGACGCGCCAAAGGCGCGGGCGCTTTGCACCATTCTTGCGAATCCGCTATGTGATATGCCTGCCTTCGTCTTTTCCGTCTTCTGTAAGGTGAACATGCCAGAATCCGATCAGACCGTAGAGCCGCAATACGACGTTGTCATTCGTGCGCGCGAGAAACACGGCATCAGCCGTCTCGGGCTGATGGTCAACGAATCCTGGAACGAGGATCCGAAGCGTACCTTGTTCACCTTGGCACGCTATAAATTCGTGTCGAAAATGCTGGCGGGCCGGCGCCATGTTTTGGAAGTCGGCTGCGCCGATGCATTCGGCACACGCATCGTGCAACAGGCGGTGGGGCAAGTGACGGCGGTGGATTTCGATCCGCTCTTCATCGCTGACGTCGCCGCCCGCCATAACCCAAACTGGCCTTTGACCAGCTTCGTGCACGATCTTTTGAACGGGCCCGTGCCGGGCAGCTTCGACGGCGTTTATGCGCTCGACGTGCTGGAACACATCACCCCGGAAACCGAGGACCTGTTTGTCCGCAACGCCATCGCCTCCTTAAGTTTCGACGGCGTGGCGATTTTCGGCATGCCCTCGCTGGAATCGCAGTCGCACGCCTCGCCGCAGAGCAAAGCCGGGCATGTCAACTGCAAATCAGGCGGTGACCTCAAGGCGTTCATGCAACGGTACTTTCATACCGTATTCGTGTTCTCCATGAGCGACGAAGTGGTCCATACGGGCTTCTACCCGATGGCGCATTATCTCCTCGCGGTCGGCTGCCAGCGGCGGGAAGTCGGTTAAGAGAAGGGAAGGCCACTTTTTGTGAACAAAAAGTAGCAAAAAAACTTTATTAATCTGGGCCAGGGGCGTTGTCGCCGACGATGCCTATGGCCCAGATTAAAAGAAATTTTTGCGCCGCTTTGGCTCGAAAAGCGGCTACTTACCCGTCCGTTTCCTGCATCGTCACGAGCATGCTCGATATCATCCGGCCGCGAAAGCCTGGCCCGGTCCGAAGCACCGCAAAATAATTGGCGATCACCACGCTCGGTATACACACCGTCATCAGCACCAATGCTTGCATCAAGGCGAGCGGGTGTCGCGTGCGTATCAACCCGGCGGCGCGCCGCAGGCCACGTGCGCCGAATATCCTGAGCTCCGAGGCAGGGACGACGTTTATGGTGACGGCACTGCTTGTAACGCGCTCCAACGCGCGCGTTAGATCCAGGCATTGTTGCGTGAAATCAGCGGTGGCGTTCGGAAACCGCTCGTTCACCATGAGGATCAGCACACGGCCACAAGGTGGCGATTGCCACGCTTTACCCTCGATCAACGGGCCCAACACATCGACCTGCTCATAGGGAACGTACACAAGACCGTCATCGCCGCTTGGGGGCTCAGCCAATGATGGAGCGAGCGCCGCCGCGCATGTCTTATCCGGCGGCGTGATATGCGTGCCCCATTGGCGCTTGAAGGATGCGGGTACCCCGGCGCGCGCGCCGTCGGGCGTCCCGGACATCTTCCTGGTGAGCGCCTGAAAATCCGGCCAGCGAGGACTTACGACGCTTTTGAGAGCAGGTTCCAGCAGCGTGACGCGCACGACCTGCCGCCAGCGATTCCGCTGGCCGCGCCAGCCGGCTCTATAAAAGCCTAGCCGAAGATCCTGCGCCGTCAGGTCGGGCGGATACGCCCCTGATAAAATTTTGAAGGCAGCAACCGCACCGCACCAATACTGGTGGGCCCGATGTGGCTGCGGACGATTTGAGAGATGGCGTTGCACCTCGGCGACAAAGCTCTCGGCGGATGCGGTGGTTTCCTGCAGTGCCGCAGGTATCTCACCCATGTGATAGACGATCGTGCTGGCCACATTGCGACGATGATGTGCCGTCGTCCATTGGGAAAGCCGCTTTGCCAGGTCCGACGGCCGGTCCTTTCCTGTCCTGATGCTCGCGGCCTCATGCGCCAACGGTTGCAACTCCACGACCAGATAATGGTCGGAATCCGTCACCGTGACGATGTTCTCGACGGAACACATTTCCGGAACGAATGAGTAGTCGACCGAACTGCCTATCACAAAGTCGGTGTGCTCAGGCCGCACACAGATCGGGTGCAACAGAAAGAACCGCCCGATCAGCGCATCGGGGCCGACCCGCCAGAACAGGCAGTTGCAATCGAGGTTATAACTTTGCGGATTGTCCGGCATGTTCGCGAGTGTCTTGGGGTGGAGCCGCGTGAGCGCGCTCGTCATCAGGTCGCGCGGCCGTAGCGTCAGCACGCCATCGACGGGTGACGGCAGATGCAGGTCGTCATCAACCACCCGGAAGTTGCCGGCCTGGACCGCGCTGACCCCGCCGATCATCAGCGACAGAACATGATCCAGCGAGCCGTCCGCCATCACATAATCCGAAACCAGCATGAAGAAGCAGGTGTCCACGGCGCTCTGGCCCGCGGCGCGAATCGCGCGGGCATAGGCAAGCGTTATGGTCACCGTATGCAGATTTCGAACGATCAAATCGTCAATGAGGCGGATGCTGACTGTGCAGACGCTTCTGAGACGAGCCAGATCGGGGGAGGATAACAGGAATTCCGCGTCGTCACGGCTGGTCAGAAACTCCAGCTCACACGGAATCCGGGCGGCAACGGCCGGAATGTTGCCCGGTGCCAGCAGGGTCGGCAGCGACAGGTCGATAAATTGCTGAATATAGCGACGGCCCCAGACCGGCAACAAAAGCTTCGCCGCAGCGGGAGGAGGACGGTTGTGCATCAGTTCAACCATGATGAGGCAAGTAAGCGGCCGCTTTTTGAAAAAAGCGGCGCAAAAACTTTTGTTTATGCTGGGCCATGGGCTGTGTCGACGACAGCGCCCATAGCCCAGCATTATAAAAGTTTTTTTGCTTCTTTTTGTTCACAAAAAGAAGTCCTCCTTTTCCTGTCATTCGAAGAAAATGAACTCGTGGTCTCCGGAATATCCGGTCTTTTTGAACAGGAACTCCCATTCTTCCGGGGTATGGAAGGCGCGGCATGTCAGCTGCCAGTACATGAGATTCACCTTCTCGGATTCGTTTCGGTATCCTTCGACGCAAAGATACTTGCCGCCGCGGGCGACCCGCTCCATCTCGCCCAGCGCGGCCCAGAGATCCGCCAGGTACAAATTGTGCAGAGTCGTGATCGACACCACCAGGTCGAAATGCTGGTCCGGCCAGGGCAGCTTCGCCGCCGTTCCCTGGACGATCCGATCCTTGACCGTTTCCATCGCATGCTCGATCGCGTAGGCGGAGATGTCGATGCCCTGCACTTCGAGCCCCGGCACTGCCTCCATCAGATCATGCATCAGAAAGCCTTTGCCGGCGCCGACATCCAGCACCCGCATGCCCGGCTTCAGGCCGTAGGCGGCGGCCATGGCGTCCGCCACCTTCCGCCAGCGCCCGTCATAGCGATAGCCGCCATAGCCGGTCTGCCGGCTGCCGTCCCAGTAGTCGTAACCGAACTTGATCGCGAGTTCGGCAACCTCGGCCTTGTCGCGCTCGGTCACCCGCGCCAGGTAGTCCCGTTTCGTCGATTTGTGGATCAGGCTCACGAATTCACGGTATGCCACCGTTCAGTCTCCCTTATCTGCAATCGGCTTCAGCATCGCGGCGGCACGCTCCAGTTGCCCTTCATAGTGCGCCGCCGTTTTGGTCCCCTCCGCGAAGGCGCGCCGCGCCGCGCCTTCGGGCAAAAATTCATTCAGGATGATGCAGGCCCATTTCACCCGATAGGCGTCGAGCAGCATGGCGCAGCGCGCCTCATGCCACGGCGCCAAATGAAGGCCCGCGACCAGACGCTTGACGAAGGCGTCGAAGGTCGAAACCGGCACCGGCACCGGTATTTCCGGTTGGCAGAAGAAATCGCAGGCGAGTTTCGCCGGATCGTCGCGGCCGGCATATTCAAAATCAAGAAACCCCACCGCCGTGTCGCAGACCAGGGCGTTGTGGAAACCGAAATCCGATGGCGAGACGCAGAGTTCGTCCGGGGCCAGACGGGTCTCCGGGGTGAGACCGAGTTGCGCGGCGCGTGCCGCCAGTTGCTTGCGGACCGCGGCCCAGGCCGGCTCCAGCTTGGCGCGGACAAAATTTTCGGCGGCGTCTCGGTGCGGCACGTCGGAGGCAAGCCGGCCGAGCCGGGCGACCCGCCTTGCCACCGTCGCCTCGTGCTCCTCCAGGCTGAAACAGGCTTCGGAGGCCGGCGCCAAAACCTCCGCCTGTCGGGGCGATGCATTGAGCGCCAGCACGAAATCAAGCGCCGCGTCGAGATGAAGCGGGCCGAGCTCGGCCACCGCCAATCGGCGTCCGGGCAGATAGCCGTACAACCCGGCCCGGAGTTCACGATCACAGGCGATCGGACGAGGAATGTTACGAATGCCTCGTTCCCAGGCATAGGTCAGGAAGGCAAATTCCGCGCCCAAGCGGTCGCGCTGATCACCCGGATCGGTGTGATACAGCTTCAGCACCAGCTGCTTCCCCTCAGTGGTGACCAGGAACGTGCGATTATTGCGCCCGCCCGTGAGCCTGGACAGCGCCACCGGCGGCGGCAGTCCGGCTGTTGCGATGACAGAAACGGCCGCGGCGTGGGGATCGGTCGTCATCGAGCAAGCGTAGGGGAAGACTTCTTTTTGTGAACAAAAAGAAGCAAAAAAACTTTGTTATGCTGGGCCATGGGCTGTGTCGGCGACAACGCCCATGGCCCAGCACAGCCAAAAGTTTTTGCGCCGCTTTTTTCAAAAAGCGGCTGCTTTCTTGAAGTCATCATGCTCTAGGCTGCGCTGTCCAGCAGCGCCGCGCCAATCGCGGACCACGACGCATAGCTCGCAAACCGGTGGTCTTTCCACACCCCGTCCGGGTAGTGCCCCTCAGGGTCGAACAGGATGCGCTGCGTTACGGGCGGGAAATCTGGCATGGCGAGTATTTCCGGCAGGTCATCGATGAACACGTCGCACTCCAGAGCGGCGATGCGCGCGATTTTCGCCTGCTTGGTCAGCTCCAGCCAGACATCCGCCTCGCGCAAGGGGCTGGCCTCCCCGTTCAGCAGGCCATGGCGGGCCAGGAAGCTGCGCGCGGCTTCGTGCAAATCATAAGCCGGGCCGGCAAAGGGCTCACGCGTCCGATGGCTGACCATCACGAGGCTATGCCCGGCGGCGCGCAAGGCAAGCAGGCATTCCACAAGGCCCGGGAAAGGTGCGGCATGCGCCATGCCGGGGCCGTAAACATAGCCCTGCAGCAGGGTGAAATCGCTGTCTTGGCCGCGCGCGCGCAGATGTTCGCGGACGCTGGTCTTGTCGCGCGCCAGTTCGGGCGGGATCAAGCCACGCACGAGCGCCGCCGCATGGAAGGCGCCATCATAGCAGGCGATGGTGTTGTCGAAATCGATCCCGATCCGCATGGTCCGCCTGATCACGCCGTCATATCGATCAACGGGCGGCCGACCCGCCCGGCCTCCAGATCCTCCAGCGCCTGATTGGTCTCGGCCAGCTTATAGGGCGCCGACAAAAGGCCGCTCGGGTCGAAATGCAGCGCGGTCAACAGACGGGCGAAACGCGCATAGTCACGGTCCGGCACACTGTCACCGCCCCAGGTTCCGAGCAGGCTCTTGCCCTGGTTGAACTGGCCGGGATCGACCGTGAGGGTCGCGCCGTGCCTGGCATTGCCGATCACCACGGCGCGTCCGCCTTGCGCACGGGTCACCCCAAGGGCCTGCGCCATGACCTCCGGCAGGCCCGTGGCTTCGACGGCGACATCCACACCGCCCGGCACGAGCGCGCGAATGGCGGCAGCGGGATCGCCGGCGAGCGGGTCGATCGCCGCCGTGGCGCCGTAGCGCAGAGCGAGGGCGCGGCGTTCGGCACTGGGATCGACGGCGATGATCGGCATGGCGCCCGAAAACGCAGCACCCATGCAGGCGCTCAAGCCAATCCCGCCGGTGCCGAACACCGCCACCGTCTCGCCGGCCTTGACCTCGGCCACATTGAAGACCGCCCCCATGCCGGTCGGCGCCGCGCAGCCCAGAAGGATCGCGACATCCATCCCGATGCCAGGCGGGAGCAGGGTCAAGCGGTTCTCACTGACGACCGCATGGCGCTGGAAAGTGGTCACGCCACCGGCATTCACGAGTTTATCGTCCCAGCGATACTGAGCCCCGCCGGCCTCGATCCCGCTGCCCTTGATCCATGACAGGACCACGCGTTCACCAACCTTCACCTTGGCGACCCCGAGCCCGATGTCACGAACCGTGCCGGTCCCCTCATGGCCGAGGCAATGGGGCACCCAGCGATCCTCCCCCTTGCGGCCGCGCCATTCGGCGACTTGCGTGCCACAGGCGCCGGAATAGGCCAGCTCCACCAGCACCTGGCCGGGTTTCAGCTGGGGAATTTCAAGCTCGGCCAGAACCAAAGGCTGGCCGGTCTGCACGAGAATGGCGGCTTCTGTACGCATCGGGGGATTTATCCTGTTTGCAAGTCAGCCGAGCGCTTTGAGGACACGTCCCGCGATATGCCTGGCGTCGAGGCCGAGCTGCTCGCGCGCGTATTCCTGTTCGCCCGCCTGTTTGAAGAACGCGTCCGGCGTACCGAAACGCAGGAAACGCCGGGGAACCACGGCGTGATCCATGGCCCATTCACTGATCGCCGCACCCAGGCCGCCGATCAGGGAGTGCTCCTCGATGGAGGCCACCAGGCCGAAGCGGGCAAAGGCGTGGCGCAGGAAATCCGTATCCAGCGGCTTGACGGTGTGGAAGCTCACCACCTGCGCGCTGATGCCATTTTCGCGCAGGATGGCGGCGGCGCTCAGCACTTCGGGCAGCATGTTGCCGGTCGAGAGCAGGCAGACATCCTGCCCCTCTGCGACCACCAAAGCGCGGCCGATGGCGAAGTCAGCCGGCACGTCGGCATGGACCTTCGGCTCGCCGCGCTTGCCCATGCGGATGTAGACGGGCCGGTCCTGGGCCAATGCCGCCCGCATCGCCGCACGCACCTCCCAGGCGTCGCCAGGGCAGAGGACGACCATGTTGGGCAAAGCGCGGAGGAAGGCGACATCCTCGCAGGCGTGGTGCGTCGGCCCCAGCCCGGCATAGGAGAGGCCAGCCCCCACCGCGACGATGATGACCGGCACATCATGGTAGCAGACATCCGTACGGATCTGCTCCAGACAGCGGGTCGTCACAAACGGGGTGATGGTATACGTCACCGGCCGCAGACCGGAGAGCGCCATGCCGGCGGCGACACCGGTCATGTTCTGCTCGGCGACACCGCAATTATAAAAGCGGTCCGGGTGCGCCGCGCGGAACTTGTCGAACAGCCGGTTGCCGATATCACCGGACAACAGCACAAGCCGCGGGTCAGTGGCGCCGAGACGGGTCAGTTCATCAGCGAAAGCATTCCTCATGCGAGTCCCAGCTCCGTGTAGGCTTGCGCGACTTCTTCGGCGGTCGGTGCCCGGTAGTGCCAGTTGTTATCGTCTTCCATGAAAGAAACGCCTTTGCCTTTCACCGTATGCGCGATCAGGGCGACCGGCCGGCCGGAGCCGTTGGGCACGGCGCGCATCCGGGCGGCCAGCGCGCCGACATCGTGCCCGTCTATTTCCTGAGCATCCCAGCCGAACGACTCCCATTTCTCCCGCAAGGGTGCGAGCTGCAAGGTTTCGTTGGAGCGCGCCGT
Organism: Acidocella sp.; assembly: GCF_036489515.1. Lineage (GTDB taxonomy): Bacteria > Pseudomonadota > Alphaproteobacteria > Acetobacterales > Acetobacteraceae > Acidocella. Next base: position 6,476 of record NZ_DASXFO010000050.1, on the reverse strand, counting down.
GGCCTGCCATTTGTTGTAATCAACAATCACGCAGACGTTATCCAGTTTTTGCGCCGCAGCGAACATCGCCGCCTCCCAGACTGAACCTTCGTTGTTCTCGCCATCGGAGAGCAGCGCATAGACCCGGAACCGCTCGCCACGAATCCGCCCGGCCAGCGCCATCCCGACCCCGATCGGCAGGCCGTGGCCAAGCGAACCGGTGGCCGCCTCAACCCCCGCCAGCAACCGTGCCGGCGGATGCTCGGCGAGCAGAGCGCCATCCGTGCAATATGTATCGAGCAGCGCCTCGGGGAAAAACCCGCGATAGGCGAGCGTCGCATACAAGGCCGACGCCGCATGCCCCTTCGACAGAATGAAGCGGTCGCGCAACGGATCGTCGGGGTGCGCCGGGTCGATGCGGCAGACATCCCAGTAGGCGGCGGCGAGAATGTCGCAGCAGGAGAGGCAGGAGGCGAGATGGGCGCTGCCGGCCTTGTGCGACATCATGATCACACGCCCGCGCAGCCTGGCCGCGATCTGCTTGAGGCCCGCGACGTCAGGGGCAGACAGGGTGGTCTCAGCGATCATGGCTTGTGCTCATAACGAGTTGGTAGTGAGGGCAGCGCGTCCTTGAAGCGTTCCGTCCAGGCAATCACGTCGTCCACCCCTTCGGCAAGAGAGATACGGTCACGCCATCCAAGCTCGCTGCGTATCTTGAAGGAATCGAGCGTGTAGGCGCTGTCCTTGCCGGGCCGATCGGGCCCGATCTCGACGCAATCCTCGAAGCGCCGGCCAAGGCGCGCCAGAATGAGTTCGACGAGTTCCCGGATCGAGACCAGTTCGTAGCCCGAGATATGGTAGCAGGAACCGGGTTTCCCCAGGGTCGCGACGCGCAGCGTTGCATCGGCGACGTCGCGCATATGGATGAAGACCCGCACCGATTTGCCGCCGCCGTCGAGCCGCAGCCTCTGCCCGCCGATGGCAGCCAGGACGGTGCGCGGCACGATGCGATAGAGTTGCTGGCCGGGCCCGTACACATTGGCCGCGCGCGTGAACACGACCGGGAAATCGTAGGTCTGGAAATACGCTTGCAGCGACATGTCGGCCGCGGCCCGCGAGACCGCATAGGGCGTGGACGGATTGAAGGTTTGATCCTCCCGCACCCAACCCTCGGTGGAGCCATAGACCTCCGGCGTCGTCACATGAACGTAGCGTTCGAGGAAATCGCACCGCCGCAGGCGCTCGTGCAGGCGCACGGTGGAGACGACATTGGTCATCATCCAGTGGTCGGGATTGACCCAGCTTTCTCCGACCATGCTCTGCGCGGCGAAGTTGACGACATGGGTCGGGCGCTCCTGCCGCAACAGCTCATCCAGGCGATCAAGGTTGTGGTTCAAATCGATGCGCTCGAACCGCATTTCGCTTTTGCGGGCGTGCCAACGGTAGGGCAGCAGCGCCAGATCCGGTTCCGCGGAGCGGCTGGTGGCGAGAACCTCATGGCCTTGCGCCGCGAGATAATCGACAAACGTCGCACCGGAAAATGAATTCGACCCGAGCACCAGAAATTTTTTGGGAGCTGCCACTGCGTTCGCCTGCTGCGTTCAGATTGCGGAAAGTTGGTCGCGTTGCGTCGACAACCATTGCATGATCATGTGCCCGAAAATAAGCTGCGAATCCTCCGCGATCTGCATGTCATCGATACGCAGATGCAGCACGATATCCGCCAGCTCCTTCGCCTGGCCGCCGGAATATCCCAGCACCGCGTAGCTGCGCATGCCGATACGCCGTGCCTCTTCCAGGGCTTTCAGGATGTTAGGCGAATTGCCGCTCCCGGAGAAGACGATCAGAACATCTCCCGGCCGCGCCAGCACGCCGAGCTGCAGCGAGAAGATCTGCTCATAGCCCTCATCATTCGCCAGACATGTCAGAACCGCCGGGTTGGCCGGCAGGGCATGCGCCCGCAATCCGGAACCGGGCTGCTTGGACATGGCATAAACGAAATCGTTGGCAAGATGGACCGCGTTACCGCAGCTGCCGCCGTTACCGGCGAAGAACACCTGCCGGCCGCTGCGCCAGCAGTCCAGAAGTTCCTCCGCGAGGCGCGAGAGCGGCGCCCAGTCGAACGCCATCATCGCTTCCGTCAAGCGGCTTAAATAGGCCGCGAAATGAACGTCCGGCGGCGTCCGGCTCATGCCGCATGGCTCCGCTGCATCCATTTCAGATTGTGGAACTGCTCGCGGTCCTGGAGCGCCCCCTGACGGTACAGGCCCACGAGTTCCTTGATGGCATCCTCGACCGTATGCTTCGGGCGAAATCCGGTCGCCAGCAATCTGTCCGAGTTCACGCGATAAGAGCGCGGATCGTTGGAAGGGGTCACGATGATGCGCGCATCGACATGCTCGGCCACCATCCGTGCGATCTCCAAAATGCTGAGATTTTCGAAGCCCGCATTATAGATGCCGGCATGTTCCGGATGGTCGAGCAGGAAGACATAGAGATCGGCAATGTCTTGTATATGGATGTTGGGACGCACCTGATCGCCGCCGAACACCGTGATGACGCCGTTTGTCAGCGCCTGCATCGTCAGCATGTTGACCGAAACATCAAAGCGCATACGCGGCGAAAATCCGCACACGGTCGCCGGGCGGACGATCTGCACCACCATGTCGTCACTGTATGACAGCAGGATCCGCTCAGCGCACATCTTGGTTTTGTTGTATTCGGAAATCGGCAGCAAAATGAGGTCTTCGGTGACCTCGGACTCTTCCTTGACTCCGTAAACGCTCCCTGATGACGCGTAGATGAAACGCTTGATGCCGCGCCGCCGCGCCTGGTCGGCAAGCTGCATGGTCGCGAGACAACTGATCTCCCAGGTGAGCTTGGGATCGAGGTCCCCGCAGGGATCATTCGCGACGCTGGACAAGTGGATGATCGCATCGACGCCGTCGAGCGGCACCGCTGCGATGTCACGCACGTCGCCCTGCACCACTGTCAGGTTCGGGTGTTCGGGCAAGAAATTGCCGAACCATTGTATATCGAAAACCGTGACATCGTGCCCACGGGCAATCAGCTTGGGAACCAATACACTACCTTTGTAGCCGCAACCGCCAGTGACGAGAATTTTCATTCCATAATCCAAAATTGATGCCGAAGGGGTAGAACAACTGCGGGCTTCAAACGGATCTCGACACTCTTCGCCGAGCTTAGAAGGGGAGGACGCAATCCTTGTATGTGTAACCGCCGCAACAATCAACCGGACATCGTTACATAAAAAGTTACGTATAAGTTATATCTATAGGAGAACGTCTTAGAAAGTAGCCCATGGCCCGAAGGAGCAGAAGACTACTTTTTGTTCACAAAAATTAGTCTTCCCTTCCCTCTACAGGTTCCATCGCTCCCCCGAATCGCAGCTGCCCCCTTTCCATGTCCCTTCGTGCCTGCTCAAGACTCGCCAGATTGCCGATGTCACGATGGTACCCTTTATGTTCGACGGCAAAAATCCGCCCCAGAAACGCCGGGATGACTTCGGTTGAAAGATCCACCACGGGGCGCTCAAAGCTGGCGATGAAGTCGATGATTTCGGGCTCAAACACATACACCGCGCCATTGGCCAAATTACCCGGCGGACTCTCCTGTTTCTCATGAAATTTTTGTACGACACCGTGACGATCAAGTTCCAGGATGCCGCAAAGCTGAGGCTGGTCGGCGCGGAAAGCGAGCATGGTCATGGCGCAGCCTTGCGGGCGGTTGCTATGGGCTGCCAGCAAGTCCAAAATGCTGCAATCCGTCAGATTGTCGGCGTGGATCACCAAAAACGTGCTGTTATCAAAATAATCAGCGTTGGCGAGTACGGTGCCGCCGGTTCCAAGCAGCGCCTCCTCGTGGACCAGGTCGACCTGCTCCCGCCAAGGGCACGCCGTCACATGGCCGCGCACCTGCGCCGCGAGATAGGAGGTGTTGACCAGTGCGCGCTCCACGCCCCCCCGGAACAACAGCTCGAACCAGTAATCAAGCAACGCCCTGCCGCCGATGGGCACCAGACATTTGGGCACCGACCAGGTCACGGGCCGCAATCTTGTGCCTTGGCCAGCCGCCAGAAGGAGGGCGCGCATCAGGCCGTCGGAGCGTCGCGCTGGCCGTCGATTTCGGCTAACATATCCTGCGGCGTGAGCGGCGTGTTACCGACCCGCGAGACCTGGCACGCAGCGGCCAGCGATCCGAGATAGGTGCTGCGCCAGATATCGGCGCCCGTGCACAACGCCATCGCCGTGCTGGCAAAAAGACTGTCCCCGGCGCCCGCGACATCGCGGGGGGACGTGTTCAGAGCCGGCAGCTGGTCGGTCCGGAACTTGGCGCCCTCATGGGCATGCAACAGCAGCCCCTCTGATCCCAGGGTCACGACCACGTTCTCGGCACCGGTTTTCTGCTGCAGCTTCTCGGCGACCACGACCAATCCGGAATCGGAGTCATGCAATGCCATCCTGGCCTCGCGCTCGGTCGGGGTGAGCAGGCGCGCACCGCGGTAACGTGAAATATCGGACATCTGCGAGGATGCCTGGCTGTCGGCCGCGATCATGACGCCGCGTCGCTTGGCCTCGGCGGTAATCCCGTCGACGACCGTCTGCGGCAGACAGCCGTAGTTGAAATCGGCAAACAGCACCAGATCGGTGGTATCCAGCATCGCTTCGACCGCCGCCATCATTTGTGCGGCGAGCGCTGGAGCCACCGCGTGTTGCCGCAGATGATTAACCCGCAGCAGCGTCTTCCCCATCGTCCGATAGCGCTGCTTGAGCGGTGTCGGCCGCGTGTCATCGGTAAAGGCCAGTACTTCCACACCCTGCGCCGCCAGTTTCTCGCGCGCGAAGTCCGCACGTTCGTCGTCGCCGGCGAGGGTGACGAAGCGCACGCTCCCGCCGAGTCCATTGGCGTGCCCGGCGACGATCCCGGCCCCGCCGACAAAGGTCTTGCTCTCAATCGGGGTGACCACGATCGTCGGATCTTCCTGAGACATTCCCAGCGGATCGCATGAGATGTATTCGTCAAGGATAAGATCGCCAATCACCAAAGTCCGCAGCCCCTGGAGCTGATGCAAGACCCGGCGCAGATCGCCAAAATCGAATTCGTGCCGCTGCAGGTAATCAAACGCTTTGATCGCGGTATTGTGATTCGAATAGGCGTATTCGTGATGCAGGAGGTCGAGTGAGGAGAACTTCACTTCGCCTGAACTGAAGAGCAACTTCCCGCCATAGGCCGCAAGCACGGCGTGTTCCGGGTTGTATTGGCTCTCGTGTTCCCTGCCTTTGACGACAATCTGTGGCTGCAGGTGCGCAATGAACGACTCGGCTGGCTCTGCAAGCAGCACAGCACAATCCACGATCGAGATCGCCTGCAGGGCTTCGAGTCGCATCAGCGCGGGGACGGTGACATTCGGGCTGCCATCCGGCGTGATACCGACAACAAGAAAGTCACCGACGTCGGCCGCGAACTTCAGCAGCCTTAAATGCCCGGGATGAACGACATTGAAGTTGCCTGAAACAAAAACGACACGTCCCGCGTCCCGCGACAGCTGGCGCACATGCAGCACGTCTGAATTTTGATACTTTGCCGAAAAATTTATCTCGCTTTCCATGTTTTGGTAACACCTTCCGCAAAATCAAAGGGTGGTATATGCCACGCTACGCGATTGGTCTAAGATCGATACGATCCGGATCAGTAACGCATAAATCATGTCCAAATTCTGGTTGACGCGAGTTTGACAAGAGCACGATCGTTCGCGCTGCCCCTCTCAAAGCAGTGCTATTTCCCTGAACTGTTTTAATTTGTTCAAAAACATCCACACAAAATTTCTCTTCCGCTAAAGCAACTTACAGAATTTCGGCATGTCTATCCGTCCCATCATGGGTTTGACTGACCCTGGCGCTGCGGACGGTGTTTAGCCCCGGCACTTTCTCAAGCGTATTTATCTTGAATTTCCAGGCATCCGCTGTCCAGCATTTGTTGATCAATTCGTCGAAGAAAGTCGTTTAAGTGCCTTACGCGTGCCCACCAAAATCATGAACTGAGGTTAAGGGACGTGCGCTTCCTCGCGAAGCGAGCCAGGCAAGCAAAAAGGAAGGTTTCTTTTTGTGAACAAAAAGAAACAAAAAACTTTTTTAAGCTGGGTCATGGGGCTTTGTCGCCGACACAGCCTCAGGCCCAGCGGAGCAGAAGTTTTTGCGCCGCTTGGCTCGAAAAGCGGCCGCTTTCCTCCCTCCGCGAGGCCAGCCGCGGATCGCGGCTTTCAGTTCGGCGACGGCATCTACGAGGTCGTGTATGTGCAGGACGGGCGGCTGATCGACGCCCCACTGCACATGGCGCGGCTGCAGCGCAGCCTGCGCGAGATCGATATTCTGCTCCCCCTCTCCTCTGCGGCGCTTGAAGTCGTGATGCGCGAGGTGTTGCGGCGCAACCGGATCAGCACCGGGCTTGTCTATCTCCAGATCAGCCGCGGCGTGGCG
>NZ_DASXFO010000049.1:0-59600 GCF_036489515.1 Acidocella sp. | reverse complement strand
CGCCACGCCGCGGCTGATCTGGAGATAGACAAGCCCGGTGCTGATCCGGTTGCGCCGCAACACCTCGCGCATCACGACTTCAAGCGCCGCAGAGGAGAGGGGGAGCAGAATATCGATCTCGCGCAGGCTGCGCTGCAGCCGTGCCATGTGCAGTGGGGCGTCGATCAGCCGCCCGTCCCGCACATACACGACTTCGTAGATGCCGTCGCCGAACTGAAAGCCGCGATCCTCTACATTGACCGCAGCTTGCCCCAGGGCGCGGCCGCGCCCGTTATCATATCCGAGCGCGCAGTAGCGCCCGTTCACATACGCCACCGCTCCCATTTTTGCTCCCCTTACCGGTTCAGCGCGGCCATGGCCGCTTCCGGGTAGCGGCTGCCGAGCACGGCATCCGGCGCAAACGTTTTGTTCAGCGTCGCCAGCTCATCGCCTGTCAGCGTGACGTCCAGCGCGCCGAGATTTTGCTCCAGATAGGCGCGGCGCTTGGTGCCTGGGATCGGCGCGACATCCGCGCCCTGCGCCAGCACCCAGGCCAGCGCCACCTGCGCCGCGGTGATTTTCTTTGCCGCCGCGATCGCCTCGACCGTTTTCACCAGGGACAGATTTTTCGCGAAATTCTCGTCCGAAAAGCGCGGGCCGTTCTTGCGGAAATCGCCGGCCGGAATGTCGGCGGCGGATTTGAACGCGCCGGTCAGGAAGCCGCGCCCGAGCGGGGAATAGGGCACCAGGCCGATGCCGAGCTCGCGCAGCGTGGGCAGGATGTCCGCCTCGATGTCCCGGGTCCAGAGCGAGTATTCGGTCTGCAATGCGGTGATCGGGAACACTTTGTGGGCGCGGCGGATGGTGGCGGCGGAAGCCTCCGAGAGGCCGAGATGCCGCACCTTGCCGGCCTTCACCAGCTCCGCCATGGCGCCCACCGTGTCCTCGATGGGCACGTTCGGGTCGACGCGGTGCTGGTAATAGAGATCGATGACCTCGATGTTCAGCCGCTTCAGCGAGGCTTCCGCCGCCGCCTTCACATAGTCAGGCTTGCCGTTGATGCCGAGGAACCCGCCTTCGGCCGAGCGCACGTTGCCGAACTTGGTGGCGATGATCAGCCCGTCGCGCCGGCCGCGGATCGCCTGGCCGAGCAGTTCTTCGTTCTTGCCGACGCCGTACATGTCGGCGGTGTCGAAATGGGTCACACCCTTGTCGATCGCGGCTTGGATGGTGGCGATCGATTCCGCGTCGTCGCGGCCGGCATAAAATTCCGACATGCCCATGCAGCCAAGGCCGAGCGCGGAGACGCTCAGGCTCTCACCGGCGGCGTTTTTGCCGAGTTTACGATGTTGCATGTGAAACGCTCCTTATTTGACGGCGTTAGAATACATCAGCCATGCCCGCTTCTGGCCTCGCGGAGGGAGGAAAGCGGCGCAAAAACTTCTGCTCCGCTGGGCCTGAGGCGATGTCGGCGACAACGCCCATGACCCAGATTAAAAAAGTTTTTTTGCTACTTTTTGTTCACGAAAAGTAGCCTTCCTGTTGCTTTAGGCGGTCACGCGCGTGACCGCCTGGACCTGAGCGAATTGGTCGGGCGTCAGATAGGCGGCCAGGACCTCCTCGGGAGGCCCGGCAAGCTTAATTTGTCCGCCGTCCATCCAGATCACGCGGTTGCACCACCGCATGATGATTTCCGCGCTGTGCGAGGACAGCACGAGGATTTCCGCCCCCTCGACCATGCCCTCCAGCCGGTGCCGCGCCTTGTCCAGGAACGAGGCGTCGCCGGCGAGGATCCATTCATCCATCAGCAGGATCTGCGGCCGGATGGCGGTGGCGAGCGCGAAGCCCAGGCGGACGACCATGCCGGAGCTGTAGGTGCGCACCGGCAGTTCGAGGAACTGGTCGAGCTCGGCGAAGGTGGCGACATCCTCTTCAAGGCGCAGAATCTGTGCCTTGTTCAGCCCGCTATAGAGGCCGCGCAGGCGGATGTTCTCGCGCCCGGTCAGGTCCATATTCATGCCCTGGCTGGGGTCGAGCAGCGCCGTGATCGCGCCCTCGATCTCGATATTCCCGGCGACCGGCTCATAGATGCCGGCCATGGTGCGTAGCAGGGTGGTCTTGCCGGCGCCGTTGGAGCCAACGAAGCCGAGCCGGTCGCCGCTCTGCAGGGAGAACGAGACGTCGCGCAGCGCCTGCACGACCAGGCGGTGCTTCTTGTCCTCGCCCAGCCGGCCGGAGGCGACGGAGAACACGGTCTTTTTCAGGCTGCGGCTTTCGCCGTGATACAGCGGAAAGGAGACCGAAACATGGTTGAATTCCAGGCTCGCCATGGCTCAGATCCAGTATGCGATGCGCGAGCGGGCGCGGATGAAGACCAGGGCGGCGAGCAGTACGAGCAGCGCCGAATAGCCGAGCGCCACGGCCCAGGCCATAGGCTCGAATGCGTTGCCGAGCAGCGGTCCGCGCAGGATCTCCAGCATGGCATAGAACGGGTTCCCTTGCACCAGCACCAGGCCGATATGCCGGTGCATGAGCATGGTCGGGCTCCACAGCACCGGCGTGACATAGAAGGCAATCTGCAGGACGCTGGCGACGATCGGCGGGATGTCGCGGAAGCGCGCCCCCACCACGCCGAGCAGCAGGCATGCGGCCATGCCGTCGATCAGCCAGAGCAGCAGCCCCGGGATCACGCTGATCACCGCTTCGCTCGGCACGACGCGGAAGATCGCGAACACCGCGACGATGACGACGAGGTTATGCGCCAACACGAACAGGTTGCGCATCACCACCCGCGCCGCATGCAGTGAGAACGGCATGCGCTGGGAGCGAATCATGCCTTCGGCGGCGGTGAAAGCGGTGCCTCCTTCGGCCGTTAGCGTGCTCAGAAAACTCCAGAAAATCAGCGAGAATGACAGGAACGGCAGGTAGGCGGCGACATTCTGGTGGAACAAGGTGGCATAGAGGATGCCCATGGCGCCGATCATCACCGCGGTGGAGAGGGTGAGCCAGAACGGGCCGAGCAGCGAGCCGCGATAGCGCAGCTTGATGTCCATGAAGCTGAGCGCCAGCACCAGCCGCCACAGCCCCATGGTCTCGCGCAGATCGGCCCCGGCGAGGGCCATACGCCGCCCCCAGCCGTGCGCGGCGGCGATCGAAATCCGTCCTCCTGTGGCCTGCATGAGATGCGGAACCTCCGTGTTGGCTTTGGGGTGCCCCGGTGCGATCATGTTCATAAAGCGGCGATAGCGGAATGGGTAGGTCGCAGCAACCGCGGCGCCGCTTTTCGGAGAGAGGAAAGTGGCCGCTTTTTGAAAAAAGCGGCGCAAAAACTTTTGTTAATCTGGACCATGGGCGTTGTAGGCGCCAACGCCCATGGTCCAGATTAATAAAGTTTTTTTGCTACTTTTTGTTCACAAAAAGTAGCCTTCCCCTTCACTTCCCGCCCTATTGAGGCCGCACCACCGTATTGGCGGCCTCGACGATCGCCACATGTTCACCCGAGACGAAGTCCGGCTGCCCGGGACCCGCCGGCTGCACGATGGACACCACGGAATTGTCCTGCCGGCGGATCACCAGCTCCACCGCTTCCTGCTCCGTTGGCGCGGAGACATTCAAGGTCACGAGAATTTTTTGTACGACGGCGTCGGTGCCATCGAAAACCGCCGGCCGCACCGAAATCACGGTGCCGAGCCGCAACTGGCCGGTGAGCGATGTCGCCTGGGCGGCCGGCTGCGTCATGTTCCCGGCGCAGGCGGCGAGCAGCGGCGCCAGCCAGACGAACGGCAGCACCCGGCATGTTCGGCGCGGAACAAATTTCAACCAGTTCATTTCACCCATGGCACGCTCTTATCATCGTCGCTCGGGGGCGGATAGGAGCCTCGTCCCGGCAGGTTTATCTTGCTGCGAGTTCTGTTCTCGTTTAGGGGGTTAGAGCGCCTTGTTTAAGCCATTATTGAGCTAAACCCTACAAAACTCTACCAAGCAATGGTGTTCTAGTTGGAGGCTCTCCCGTGACGACGACATCAAGCGGCTGTGTGGCCGTTCGCCCCCAGGCCGCGCATCGACTGGCCGCCTGGCCGGTGCCGGCTGGTACCGCGCGGATGGCGCGTCTGGCGGCCGGCTGCGCCAGCCTGGCGCTGCTGGCCGCCTGTTCGAGCGGCGGCCGCAATCCGGCGCTGGGCCCCTCCGCGGGTTATTACGTGAATCACGCCACGCCGGAGAGCTATCGGCCGCCGGGACCGCCCGGCGATCCCTGGGGGCCGTATATTAGTGCCGCGTCGCAGCGTTTCGATGTGCCGGGCTCCTGGATCCGCAATGTGATGCGCGTGGAATCCGGCGGCAACGAATATATGGATGGCCATCTCACGGTGTCCGCCGCCGGCGCCATGGGACTGATGCAGCTGGAGCCGGAAACCTATCGCGAGATGGCGGCGCAGTTCGGCCTCGGCTCCGACCCGTTCAACCCGTACGACAACATCATGGCCGGCACCGCCTATATCCACCAGATGTACGTGATCTATGGCTCGCCGGGCTTCCTGGCCGCGTATAATGCCGGGCCGGGGCGGCTGAACGAATATGTGAACGACCACGTCCCGCTGCCGCAGGAGACGCAGACCTATCTGGCCATGATCGCGCCGCGCATTCAGGGCGATTATCCGGGGGGAAACACTGCGGATGAGGAGGTGGCGACGAACACCTCGCCCGCGAGCGGCCCTGCGCTGCCACAGGCTGCGATGCCGCCCGCGCCGGTGACGGGCCTGCCGCAGACTGCGCCCGTCGCCCAGGCCGCGGTGCCGGCCCCGGTGTCAAGCGCGCCGGCTCCCCCGGTGCAGATGGCCGCGCTGGCGTCCAGCACGCCTGTGTCCGCCATCTATGTGCCGGCCCCTCAGCCGCCACCGCCACCTCCGCAGGCGCCTGCGCCACAGCATCATTTTACGTTGATCCCGGCGGCCATGGCCGACACGCCGCCGTCGGTCGAGCCGAGGCCGGCGCCGCCGTCGCGTGATTTTGCTCCGGTGTCGAGCGGCTGGGCGATCCAGGTCGGGGCCTATAACAATCCGGGCGATGCCAAGGCCGCACTCGGCATCGCCGAGCTCTCCGCCGTGCAGATGCTGCTCAACGGCCGGCCTCTGGTCGTGTCGGTCGATGTCCGCGGCCACAGATATTACCGGGCGCGGGTGGCGGGCCTGGCACACGAGGCGGCGGTGAGCGCCTGCGACCGGCTCTCCTCTGGCCCGACCGGCTGCATGGTGCTCTCGCCCGACGATCAGTCTTAAGTAAGAAAGGCCTACTTTTTGTGAACAAAAAGTAGCAAAAAAACTTTGCTAACGCTGGGCCATGGGCGTTGTCGCTGATACCGCCCATGGCCCAGCATAACAAAAGTTTTTGCGCCGCTTTTTTCAAAAAGCGGCTTCTTTCTTTTTCAGACCGCGCCGTTGGCAAGCAGCGTGGCGCGCACCGCCTCGGGCGGCACGTCGCTGCTGGTGAAAGCCCGGCCGATGCCACGGCTGAGCACGAAGGTCAGCTTGCCGCCGCGCATCTTCTTGTCGCGCGCCATGTGGGCGATGAGCTTGTCCGCCTCCCATCCGCTGATACGCACCGGCAGGCCGAGTTCGGCCAGATGTGCGGCGATGCGCGGGGAATCCTCCTGCGGGCACAGGCCCAGTGCGGCGGAGAGGTGCGCGGCCAGCACCAGCCCGGTCGCCACCGCCTCGCCATGCAACAGCCCCTTGCCGTAGCCGGTTTCCGCTTCCAGCGCATGGGCGAAGGTGTGGCCCAGGTTCAGCAGCGCGCGGCCGTCATTCGGCTTGGTCTCGCGCTCGTCGTCGCCGACCACTTCCGCCTTGAACGTGACCGCGCGCCGCACCGCCTCGGCCAGGAGCGCAGCATCGCCCGCCAGCATGGCCTTGCCGTTGGCCTCGCACCAGGCGTGCAGGCCGGCATCGGCGATCAGCCCGGCCTTGAAAATCTCCGCATAGCCGGCGGCAAGCTCGCGCGCCGGCAGGGTGGCGAGGATTGCGGTATCGGCCAGCACCATGATCGGCTGGTGGAAGGCGCCGATCAGGTTCTTGCCCTGCTTCGCGTTGATGCCGGTCTTGCCGCCGACGCTGGAATCCACCTGGGCGAGCAAGGTGGTCGGGATCTGGATGAAGGGCAGCCCGCGCAAGGTGGACGCCGCGGCGAAGCCCGCCAGGTCGCCGATCACGCCCCCGCCGAGCGCAATGACGCTGGTGGAGCGGTCCACTTTCTGCTCCAGCAACTGGTCCACCACGTGCTGCCACGTCGCGAAGCTCTTGGATGTCTCGCCGGGCGGCACGGTGATCGCGGCATGGGCGATGCCGACTTCGTCGAGGCTGGCCTCGAGCGTCGCCAGATGCAGGGTTGCGACCGTCTCGTCGGTGATGATCACGCAGCGCGGCTGCGGCATCACCGGCGCCATCAGCGCCCCGGCGCGGGGGAGCAGATCGGCGCCGATCACCACCTCGTAACGGCTCTGGGAGAGCACCACCGGCACGCGCAGCGGCGCGGTATAGGCGGCGATGGCGGCGATGACGTTGCTGGTGGTCACGTGGGCTGGGTCCTCTGAACCGTCGACGATGATGTCGGCCTGGGCATAGACCGGGCTGCGCAGCGCGGAAAGCCGCGCCAGGGTCTCCGCCGGGTTGCCGGAATTGAGCAGCGGCCGGTGGGTGCGGCCCTGGGTGCGGGCGAGCAGGATCGGCAGCGCACAGCGCAGCCAGACCGAGAGCCCCCGTGCGCGGATCGCGGCGCGGGTTTGCGGGTCCATGAAGGCGCCGCCGCCGGTGGCCAGCACGATGCGCCCTTCCGCCAGCAGGCGCTGGATCACGCGCTTTTCCCCGGCGCGGAAATGCGCCTCGCCGTGCTGGGCAAAAATCTCCGCGATGGTCGTGCCCGCGGCTTTCTCGATTTCGTGGTCGGCGTCAAAGAACGGCAGGCCGAGCTGTTCGGCCAGCCGTTTGCCGATCGCCGTCTTGCCCGCACCCATCAGGCCCACCAGCACGATGCTGCGTTCGGCCTTGGGGAGTTGTTCACTGTTGTCTTGCATGTTCCCCAAGGCTTATCACAAGATTGACATGACGATAGATGGCCCGACCGAAGCCTTCCTGGAAATGCTCGCCGCGGAGCGCGGGGCGGCGCGCAACACGCTGGCGGCCTATCAGGCGGATCTTGAGGGTTTTTCCGCGTTTTTGAGGGGGCCGGCGTCACAAGCCAGTGCCGCTGAGATCGGGGCTTATCTGGAAGCGCTGCATGCCGACGGCCTCAGTGCACGCACCGCCGCGCGGCGGCTTTCCAGCTTACGGCAATTTTTCCTGTTCTTGCTCCGTGAGGGCATGCGCGCCGACAACCCGGCGCAGGAACTGGCCACGCCGCGCCTGCCGCAATCCTTGCCCAAGAATCTCAGCGAGGCGGAAGTGGACCAGCTGTTTGTCGCCGCGCGGGCGATCGAGGGCGTTCCGGGTTTGAAAACCCTCGCCGGGCTGGAAATCCTCTATGCCACCGGGCTGCGCGTGACCGAGCTGATCAGCCTGCCGGCAGCGGCGCTGGCCACCGACGCGGCGATGCTGCTGATCAAGGGCAAAGGCGGGCGCGAGCGCATCGTGCCGCTGTCGGACGCCGCCAAGGACGCGGCCTTGGCCCTGCGCGCCGGCTATGGGAACAAAAAACCGCGCTATCTGTTCGCCGGGCGCGACCCCAAGCAGCCGATGACGCGGCAGGGTTTCGCCTTGCTGCTCAAGGCGGCGGCGCTCAAAGCCGGCCTTGATCCGGCGCGGCTCTCGCCGCACGTGCTGCGGCACGCTTTCGCGTCACACCTGCTGGCGCATGGCGCGGATCTGCGCAGCCTGCAGAAACTGCTCGGCCATGCCGACATCGCCACCACGCAGATCTATACCCATGTGCTGGCGGAGCGGCTGCAGCTTCTGGTGCAGGCGCATCACCCACTGGCCCAAGGTTAAAGAAAGTAAGCGGCCGCTTTTTAAAAAAAGCGGCGCAAAAAAACTACTTTTTGTTCACAAAAAGTAGCCTTCCTTCCTCTTGAAGACTTCCAGCCATAGCCGGTCGAGCCAGGAGCCGCGATGCCGGCTTTCGTGCGTGCGGATATAGGCCCGCATCGCTTTCGGCATTTTTCCGGGCGGCGGGATTTCGGCGCGCCATGCGGCGGCGATGCCTTGGATTGTGGCGGGCAAGCGCCCGGTTATGGCGCCCCGGAGGGCATAGGATAAAATTCGTGGGGCCAGGGCAGGCCAGGACGCACCCCATTTGCGGCTGATCACCAGCCGGTTGCGGACGTGCCAGGTCATGCGCGCGTCTCCGCCGAGGCGGGCGGCGGGGGCGGGGCGATGCCGCACCGCCAGCGAGCCGTCATAGGCGATCCGCCAACGCCGGGCGATCGCGGCGAGGCAGAAATCATATTCCTCCCAGGTGAAGAACAGGCTGGGGTCATAGCCGCCGACCGCCTGCCAGGTGGCGCGGCGGATCGCGTGGCCGGCGCCGACGAAGGTGGTGGCGTCGAATTTTTCGCGAAATTTCGGCCGCAATCGCTGCGGATAGCCCCAGCTCGACAGGTCCGGCGCAGACCCGTCGGCGGCCAGAATATTGAAGCCGAGCGCCCCAAGGTCCGGCCGGCGGTTAAAGGCTTCTACCGCGCCGGCGACAATCCACGGGTCGCGGAACACCGCGTCATTGTCCAGCCCGACGATGATCCGGCCATGACCGCATCCGGCCAGGAAATTCCGGCCCCCGCCGACCCCGAGATTTTGCGCCGCCCGATACAGGGAAAAATGCGGCGTGTTGGCGAATTCCGTGGTCAAGGCCCGGGTCGTGTCCGGACCAGAATTCTGGTCCAACACGCTGACGTGAAAAACCCCGCCGCGCTGCGCCAGCGCCGAGCGGATTGCCGCCCGCGTTTCCTCCGGCCGTTCCAGGCACAGGATCACGATATCTGCGTCATAGGCGCCAAAGCCGGGTTTTGTGCCGGCAATCAGAAGCGGCGCCTCACAAGGCATTTTGCGGCCGCAAAATCGCCGGAACGGTGCGGAGCAGGATTAGAACGTCCAGCCAGAGCGACCAGGAGTGGATATATTCGAGGTCGCTGGCCAGGCGCTGTTCCAGGGTCGTCACATGCGGTGTGGCGCCGCGCTGGCCGCGGATCTGCGCCAGCCCGGTCATGCCCGGCTTGACCCGGTGGCGCAGCCGGTACAGCCGTACCGCATCCTCGAACTGCACCCCTTCCACGGCGGTTTCGGGTGCGTGCGGGCGCGGCCCGACCAGCGACATCTCGCCTTTGATGACGTTGATGAGCTGCAGCAACTCGTCCAGCGAGAAGCGCCGAAGAAAACGCCCGATCCGCGTCACCCGCGCATCGTCGTGCCTGGCCTGGGTGAAGGGCGCGCCGGGCGTAAAAACCATGGTGCGGAATTTCAGCACGGTGAAGACCCGCCCCTGTGCGCCGATGCGGGCCTGCCGGAAGATCACCGGCCCGTCGCCGCTGGCCTTGACCAGCACCGCGGCGAACAGCACCAGCGGCGAGAGGGCGAGGACCAGGAGTGAGGCGGCCAGGACGTCGAACACCCGTTTCGTCAGGTTGAGCGAGGACACGAAATCGCCCGCCACCGGCACGATGCGGTAGGTGTCCCGCGCGCTCGGCAAAAATTCGGAAAAACTCCCGGCGATGTCGAAGCCGATCCAGATCCGCGCCGGAAAGGTGAGGAATTCGCTCAGCAGTTCGGGCGTGGAGGTGAGGCGCTCCAGTCCCGGATGGTACAGGAACACGATGTCCTGGATTTTCCTGTGCGCCAGCGCGCGCAGACGGTGGGGGATGTCGTCCCGACCGGGACGCCGCGCGAGCAGCACGAATTCCGGGTTTTTCGCCGAGATGCCCTGGCTTGCGAGGGCCTGAAGCAGCCCGGCGGGGCATGCATCTTGGCAGACGATCAGCGTCCGGCCCGCCGGGCCAAAGGCGGGATCGGTCGCGCGTGTGGCGAGCGCGCTGCGTGCCAGGCCGAGTGCGGCGGGGGTCAGGATCAGGTCCGCCACGGTCCAGCACCGTGTCAGGATATGCGGATGGCCGAGTGACAGAGCGAGCAGCAGCATCGCCGCACTGGTGGCGAGAAAGCAGTTGATCGCGAGGCCCGTCGCCTGGTGGGCGGTGCGCAGGCGCATGGCGTAGCCGCCATGCGAGGCGATCAGCGCCACCGTGATCAGGGCCAGAAAGGTCCAGAAAACCAGGTTGCGGGGCAGATTCTCGGAGCTCTGCCGCAGCAGGCTGCCGTAAAGCGGGATCACCATGACCGCACAGAAATCCGCGGCGGCGGCGCGCGCGCCGTGCGGCAGTTTCTGCTCCGCCGGTTGGTAAGGCTTCTGTTTTAGTCCCAGCCCGGCGGCCTGCAGCCCAGCCATCCTGTCGCCCTCAAGTTGTTACGACATCGCATCGTAAATCTGAGGTAGAGTTAACGAAAAACTAATTTTTTTGAAAGAAAATAATTGAACACCAGCCCGGAAGCGGTCCCGGCGACGATCGCCAGCACCGGTTGCGCGCGGCATAGCGGGCTGATGGCGACCAGCGCGAAGAATGTGCCGCGGTTGAAAATGAAGCCGACGAGATTGGTGGCGAGGAATTTCAGCCATTGCACATGCGCGGCGCCATGCGTGTGGTGCCGGAACGTCCACCAGCGGTTGATCGCCCAGTTCACCGTGGCGGCGACAAAAAAGCCCAGCGTGCCGGCGACATACAAGCCGAAATGGTTTCTCGTGGCGTAGACGGTCGCGGTGTCCCAGCAGAAGCCGAGCGCGCCGACCGCGCCGAAGCGGATGAAATCCTGGCTGAGCCCGGTGCGCGCCAGCAGCACCACGCCGGCATCGAGGAGCGACAGGACCTGTCGGGCGAAGGAGTTTCGGGACATTTCTGCTCCGCGCCTAGCCGAGGCTGGCGGCGCCGGCAAGGGAGCGAAGGGCGTTGTCGGCGCCAACGCCCATGCCCTCCGGGGCTATTCCAACGGTGCTACGCACCGCCGGAACCTTGAGCCCCTCGGCCCAGCATAACAAAAGTTTTTGCGCCGCTTGGCTCGAAAAGCGGCTGCTTTCCTCTCTCGGCTTGACGCTTCGGCCCGGGGACGCTCACA
This sequence comes from Acidocella sp., assembly GCF_036489515.1. GTDB lineage: Bacteria > Pseudomonadota > Alphaproteobacteria > Acetobacterales > Acetobacteraceae > Acidocella. Next base: position 48,480 of record NZ_DASXFO010000049.1, on the reverse strand, counting down.
TATGTCATACGAAATGAATGGAGCCGAAAAATGCCCCAGATTTCCTTGACCGTGAACAACCAACCGGTAACGGCAGAGGTCGAGGCGAGGACGCTGCTCGTCGAATTTCTCCGTGGTCCGCTCGGCCTGACCGGCACGCATATCGGCTGCGACACCAGCCAGTGCGGCGCCTGCGTGATCAGCATCGATGGCAAATCCGTGAAATCCTGCGCGATGCTGGCGGTGCAGGCCGATGGCGGCCATGTCACCACCATCGAGGGTCTGGCCGCGGCGGACGGCACGCTGCATCCCATGCAGGAGATGTTCCGCGAGCACCACGCGCTGCAATGCGGCTTTTGCACCCCCGGCATGGTGATGAGCGCGATCGATCTGGTGCAGAGCCATCCCGAGGGCCTCACCGAGGCGCAGATCCGGCACGGGCTGGACGGCAATCTCTGCCGCTGCACCGGCTACCACAATATCGTCAAAGCCATCGCCGCCGCCTGGCCGCTGATGCATGGCCAGAGCGTATCGCACGCGGCGGAATAGGGAGGGACGGATGTATAATTTCGCATACAGCAAACCCGCAACCCTCGCCGAGGGCGCGAAAATCCTGGCCGGGGACATGGAGGCCAAGGCCCTGGCCGGCGGCCAGACCTTCGTGCCGGTGCTGAAGCAGCGGCTGAACAAGCCGTCCGTGGTGGTCGATCTGGCGGGGCTGAACCTCGCCGGCATCAAGCGCGTGGGGAACAGCATCGAGATCGGCGCGATGACGACCCATGCCGAGGTCGCCGCCTCGCCGGAAGTGAAACAGGCGTTTCCGGCGCTGGCCGAACTCGCCGGCAATATCGGCGACCGGCAGGTGCGTTATTGCGGCACCATCGGCGGCTCGCTCGCCAATAACGACCCTTCCGCCTGCTATCCGGCCGCCGCGCTGGCGCTGGATGCGGTGATCCGGACCAACACACGCGACATCCCGGCGGCGGACTTCTTCCAGGGCCTGTTCACCACGGCGCTGGAGCCTGGCGAAATCATCACCGCAGTGACTTTTGTTCCCCCCGAGCGGGCCGCTTACGCCAAATTCGCCAACCCGGCTTCGCGCTACGCCATGGTCGGCGTGTTCGTCGCCAAGACCACCGCAGGCGCGCGGGTCGGGGTGACGGGGGCGGGACAAAACGGCGTGTTCCGCCACACGGCGATGGAGCAGGCGCTGGACAAATCCTTCACGCCCGCCGCGCTGGACGGCGTCCCCACCGACGAGGACCTGATGAACGCCGACATCCACGGCAGCGCCGCCTATCGGGCGCATCTGGTAGGCGTGATGGCCAAACGCGCCGTGCAGGCCATGGTCTAAGGAAGGGAAGGCTACTTTTTGTGAACAAAAAGTAGCAAAAAAACTTTGCTAACCTGGGCCACGGGCGTTGTCGCTGACAACGCCCGTGGCCCAGCGGAGCAAAATTTTTGCGCCGCTTTTTTTAAAAAGCGGCCGCTTACTTTCTACCGCTCAGTTCGCGAACGGGTCCTGGACGAGGATGGTGTCGTCGCGTTCCGGGCTGGTGGAGAGCAGGGTCACCGGCGCTTCCACCAGTTCCTCGATCCGCTTCACATATTTGATCGCTGCCGCCGGCAGTTCCGCCCAGGAGCGGGCGCCGCGGGTGGAGCTGTCCCAGCCATCCAGCTCTTCGTAGATCGGTGTGGCTGCCGCCTGTGCCGCCATGCCGGCGGGCAGGTGCTTATAAGCCTTGCCGTCGATCATGTAGCCGGTGCCGATCTTCAGCGTCTTGAAGCCGTCCAGCACGTCGAGCTTGGTCAGCGCCAGGCCGTTGACGCCGCCGACCTTCACCGCCTGGCGCACCAGTGCGGCGTCGAACCAGCCGCAGCGGCGCTTGCGCCCGGTGACGGTGCCGAATTCACGGCCGCGTTCGCCGAGCAGGGTGCCGGTGTCGTCGTGCAGCTCGGTCGGGAACGGGCCGGAACCGACGCGGGTGGTATAGGCTTTGGCGATGCCGAGCACGCGGCCTACCGCATCCGGCCCCATGCCGCTGCCCGAGGCGGCGGTGCCGGCCACGGTGTTGGAGGAGGTGACGAACGGGTAGGTGCCGTGATCGACGTCCAGCATCACCGCTTGCGCGCCCTCGAACAGGATACGCGACCCGGCCAGCCGCGCTGCCGCCAGGCGCTCCCAGACCGGTTCGGCGAAAGGCAGGATTTTCGGCGCCAGCTCGAGCAGGCTTTTCAGCAGGTCGGCCTTGTCGAAGGTCGGCGCGCCGAGCCCGGCCAGCAGGGTGTTGTGGTGCAGCAGCAGCTCGTCGAGCTTGGCCGAGAGCGTCTCCGGCTCAGCCAGGTCGCAGACGCGGATGGCGCGGCGCGCCACCTTGTCCTCATAGGCCGGGCCGATGCCGCGTCCGGTGGTGCCGATTTTGCGGCTCCCCCGGGCTGCCTCGCGCGCGGAATCGAGTGCCACGTGGAGCGGCAGGATCAGCGGCGCGTTGTCGGCGATGCGCAAGGAGGCCGGCGTGACCGGCAGGCCCTGGGCGCCGACGCGCTCGATCTCGGCGAGCAAGGCGGAGGGGTCGATGACCACGCCATTGCCGATCACGCCGAGCTTGCCGCGCACCACGCCGGAGGGCAGCAGGGACAATTTGTAGGTCTGGCTGCCGACGACCAGCGTGTGGCCGGCATTATGCCCGCCCTGGAAGCGCACCACGATGTCGGCCCGGCTGGCGAGCCAGTCCACCACCTTGCCTTTGCCCTCGTCGCCCCATTGCGCGCCGATGATGGTAACGTTGGTCATTCTTCTGGTCCTTGATTTAGGGGGGAGATTGCCCCGTCCTGAAACACGTGGGAGCAGCCCAGCCGCGCCGCCTCGTCCTTGGGCGACGGATGCGGTGCCAGCCCCGCCACGGTGGCGTAGTTTTGCGCCCGGTATTGCGCGCCGGTCGCCGCCGGCGTGCCGTACGGCAGGTACAAACGGGGGCGCAGCGGCTGCGGCGGGGCGACGCGGACAATCGTATCCGGATACAGCGTGATGCCGGTCGCGGGCTCGGTGTCCCCGCACAGATACCGTCCGCCGCGGCCGAGCTCGGCCTGCTCGCCGAGGGCGAACAGCGTCACGCACAGCCCGGTATGGTACTGGTAGCTGCGAAACTCCACGGGATCGACGGTGATCTGCAGGTCCGGCTGGCGCTGGCGCAGCACCGCCACGGTTTCGGCGATCCGCCGCGCCTGTTTTTTCGGTTCCTCCGGCAGGTCGATCGCCAGAAGTGCGGGGATCGCGCGTTCAGCTGTCCCTGTGGCGTCCAGCAGGTCCAGCAGTTGCCGGGTGAGCGGGCTTCCGACATCGGTGACCGCCGCCGCGTCCTTGCGGTCCAGCGCGCGGGCGAGGAGCCGGCGGTCGTGTTCCGCCACACTTTCCAGCAGATGCGTGACGAGGCGCGGCGCGGTGAGGTCGACGCTGATGCCAAAAATGCCGATCTCCGCGAGGGCCGCCACGGCGGTGAGGATGATCTCCGCATCGGCCTCGGCGGTGTCGGGACCGATCAGCTCGATGCCGGCCTGGGAAATCTGCCGTTCCGGCTGCAGATGGCTGCCGCGCACGCGCAGGCATTGGCCCGAATAAGTGAGGCGCAGCGGCCGCGGCGCCGTGGCCAGGCGGGTGGTGGCCAGGCGCGCGATCTGCGGCGTGATGTCGGCGCGCAGGCCCATCATGCGCTGGCTGTCCGGGTCCATGAGCCGAAAGGTCTGCTCGGCGGTGGCGGCGCCGGAGCCGGCAAACAGGCTGTCCTCGAACTCGATCAGCGGTGCTGCGACGCGCTGATAGCCGTGCGCGGCGAAGCAATCCATGATCGCTCCGACGGAACGGGCTTCCAGTTCTGCCTCCGGCGGCAGCACGTCGCGCAGGCCGGCGGGCAGAAGGGCAGGGTGGGTGAGCGGTGTTTCGTTCATGTGACCCAATCTCTTTGGCGCGGCGCTATAGCATTGCTACGTCTCAGGTCCAATTGCATCCGTTTCGGTATCGTACTAAATGGCCGTATTGCAACCTGAAGGGGGCCCTGGCGCCCGTGCTGTTCAACAGCAAGCTGTTCATGCTGGCGTTCCTGCCGCTGACCTTAAGCGGGTTTTTCGCCGTCGGGCGGTCCGGGCGGGCGGCGAAGTTTTGGCTCCTGGGCGGAAGCCTGGTTTTTTACGCCTCGGGGAATCCCTTGTTTTTGCTGGTGCTGCTGGGCTCGATCGGCGCCAATTTCAGCGTTGCGCGGCGGTTGGCTTGTGGCGCCGGGCGGGGCTGGCTGGTGGCGGGGCTGGCCGGCAATCTTCTGCTTCTCGGGGTTTTCAAATATGCTGGGTTCCTGGTCGTGACGCTGGGTCTGCCCGCGCCCTTCGGAGGTTTTCTGGCGCCGCTCGGGATCAGTTTTTTCACCTTTCAGCAGGTGATGTTTCTGGTCGATCTTTCGCGCGGCGTGATTCCGCTGCCCGGCTTGCTCGATTACGCCTGCTTCATTGCCTTCTTCCCGCATCTGATTTCCGGGCCGATCGTGCGGCCCGCCCACATCCTGCCGCAGTTCGCCGCCTTGGCGCCGCGCCGGGATGTGGCCGCGCGGCTGGCCGAGGGGGCGGAACTGTTTCTCCTGGGGTTGATAAAAAAACTGGTGCTGGCGGACGGGCTGCAGCACTTCGCAGCACCCGGCTTTGCCGCCGCCGGCAGGCTCGACCCGATCACCTTCATCGAGGCCTGGGTCGCTTTGCTGGCCTACGGCGCACAGATTTATTTCGATTTTTCAGGCTATTGCGACATGGCGGTCGGCCTCGCGCGGCTGTTCGGCATCTCCTTCCCGCAAAATTTCGACCGGCCTTATACGGCCACGAGCGTAAGCGATTTCTGGCGACGCTGGAACATCACGTTGAGCAGCTTCCTGCGCGACTATCTCTACATCCCGCTCGGCGGCAACCGCCGGGGCGAGGGGCGGCGGGTGGCCAATCTCATGATCACCATGCTGCTGGGCGGGCTGTGGCATGGCGCGGCCTGGCGGTTCCTGTTCTGGGGCGGGCTGCACGGGGTGTTTCTGGTGGTCCATGGTTTTTGGCGCAGGCTCGGCTGGCGGCTGCCCACCCCGCTCGCCTGGGGGGTGACGCTGCTGTGCGTGCTGCTGGCCTGGGTGCCGTTCCGCGCGCCGGGACTGGGTGCGGCGATGGATTTTTATGCCGGGCTGTGCGGGGCGCATGGTCTCGCGCTGCCGGGCTTTTATGTCGGGCTTGTGCCGGGCTTGGGCACATTCGTGCAGGCCGTGCCGGTGCTGCCCTGGCTGGGCGATGCGCGCACGGTCAGCCTGCCGCAGGCCTGCCTGCTGCTGGCGCTCGCCTGGTTTGTGGCACTGCGGGTGCCGGAGGTTCCCGCGCTGGGCCGGCGCGGGCGGAGCGTGGCGCTGGTGGCGGGGTTCGGCTTCTGCCTGCAGGCGCTGTTCTTCGCCCCCGCGACGGTGCCGTTTCTGTATTTCCAGTTTTAGGAAGCCTTCTTTTTGTGAACAAAAAGAAGCAAAAAAACTTTGTTATGCTGGGCCATGGTCGTTGTCCCCGACACCGCCCATGGCCCAGCATAACAAAAATTTTTGCGCCGCTTTTTTTAAAAAGCGGCAGCTTTCTCGCCTGTTGCGCGCTCTCGGTCGTCCTCTACGTCATGGCCTTCGCGTTCTGGCTCGACCGGCCGCTCTCGCTCGGCCTCATGCGCACGGAACTGCTGCAAAAGACCGCGCGCCTCGCCACCCTGAAATCGCCCAAAATTCTAGTGCTGGCGGGTTCCAACGGGCCGTATTCGCATTCCTGCGTGGTCATCGGCGCGATGCTGGCGATGCCGTGTGAGAATGGCGGCATCACCGTCGGCATCGAGCTGGACGAACTCCTGGTCCGCGATACGCCGTTTTTGCGCCGCGGTGACGTTGTCTATTTGCCCATGGAGCTTGCGCAGTACACAGCGTCGCGCGCCCAGTACGACGCCGCGCAGGATGGTTTTTTGCTCCTGCGCCATGACCGGGCCTTGCTGGCCCGGTTGCCGCCGGACCGGATTTTGGGCGCGCTGTTTTGCTGCACGCTGGCCGACGCGTTGGATTCGCTCGCGGAAATGGCGCTGGCGCGGCACGACGTCTCGCCAGCAGCCCTGATGGCGCGGGAATATAATGAAGAGGGCGACCGGATCGACAACGACCCGGCCGGCGCCATGCCGGGCCTGCTGCGCCATCCGCCCCGCGTTGTGCCGGGCGCGCAGGAGATCGCGCAGGGTTATGGTGCGGCGCTCATTGCCCGTTTCGTCGCGGCGGAGACGGCGCGCGGGGTGATCGTGATCGGCGGGCTGCCGACGGATTTTTCTACCCTGGCGCTGAACGATATTCTGGTCCGGGCCGTTGCCGGCATTTACACCGCGCATGGCGGGGCTTTTCTGGTCCTGCCCAACCGCAGCCTCTATCCCGCCGCGGATTTCTTCAACGGCGAGGACCACCTGGCCCGGCCTTGCCAGTATCTGCACTCGATTGCGGTGGCGGAAGGGCTGGCCGAACTGCTGCACCGTGCCGTCCTGCCGCCAGGTCTCGCGATCCGGCGGGTCGCGGCCTCCTGCCCGAGCGTGCTGGCGGAGCGGTAGGCGTTGTCCCCGACAACGCCCACGGCCCAGCATAACAAAAATTTTGCGCCGCTTTTTTTAAAAAGCGGCTGCTTACTTCAAACCACCAAAGCCGCGCGCTGCCCGGCGAGGCGTGACCAGGCCGCGGCCTCGTCCTCGTCGAAAAGTTCCGTCAGCTTGCGCATCATCGTCCCGCCCAGCTCCTCGGCATCGACGATGGTCACGGCGCGGCGGTAATAGCGCGTCACGTCGTGGCCGATGCCGATGGCGATCAGCTCCACCAGATCGCGCGACTCGATCTCGTGGATCACGTCGCGCAGATGCCGTTCCAGGTAGCTGCCGGTGTTGACCGAGAGGGTGGAATCATCCACCGGCGCGCCGTCGCTGATCACCATCAGGATGCGCCGGTGCTCGGGGCGCGCCAGCAGGCGGCGATAGGCCCAGAGCAGTGCCTCGCCGTCGATGTTCTCCTTGAGCAGCCCCTCGCGCAGCATCAGCCCGAGATTTTTCCGCGCCCGCCGCCAGGGGGTGTCGGCGGCCTTGTAGATGATGTGGCGCAGGTCGTTGAGCCGGCCGGGGCTGGGCGGCTTGCCGGCGGCCACCCATTGCTCGCGGCTCTGCCCGCCTTTCCAGGCGCGGGTGGTGAAGCCCAGCACCTCGACCTTGACCGAGCAGCGCTCCAGCGTGCGGGCCAGGATGTCGCCGCACATCGCCGCCACGGTGATGGGGCGGCCGCGCATGGAGCCGGAATTGTCGATCAGCAGTGTCACCACCGTGTCGCGGAACTCCATGTCGCGCTCGCGCTTATAGGTGAGGGCGAGCAGCGGATCGACGATGATGCGCGACAGCCGGGCGGCATCCAGCATGCCTTCTTCCAGGTCGAACTCCCAGGCGCGGGTCTGCTGTGCCAGCAGGCGGCGCTGCAGACGGTTGGCGAGTTTCGAGACCACGGCGTGCAGATGCTGGAGCTGCTGGTCGAGCTGCTGGCGCAGCCGGCTCAGCTCCTCCGGGTCGCAGAGTTCCTCGGCGTCGATTTCCTCGTCAAAAGTGCGAGTGAAGGCGCGGTAGGCGGTGCGCCCGTCATCCTGAGGTGCGGCGCGGCGCTGCTGCGGCCCGGCCGGGGCCTCGTCGGCCTCGTCGGAAACATCGTCGGCGTCGCCCTCGGCTTCGGTCTCCTGCGCCGCCCCTTCAGCCTCGGACGTCTCCGGCTGGGCGGCGAGCATGGCCTGCTCCGCACTTTCGGTCTGGCCCTCGCCGTCTTGCGAATTGTCCTGCTGCGAGGTGTCCTCGCCGCCGTCCTCGTTGTCGTCGCCTTCGCTGTCTTCCTGGGCGTCGGCTTCGGCCATGTCCAACGCCGCCAGCAGCTTGCGGGAGGCCTTGGTGTAGCGGGACTGGTCACCGCGCGCAGCGGCGAGCTCGGCCAGCGCCGTCTCGGCCTCCGGGCCCAGCGTATCGCGCCAGAGCGAGAGGATATGCTGCGCCGCGTCCGGCACCGCTTGCGGGTCCATGCGGTCGCGCGCCAGCAGCGAAAGGGCGGCGGGCAGGGGCAGCTGGTCGCGCCGCGTCATGCGGCTCAGCCCCTCGCTCTCGCATTCCTCGTTCAGCTTGCCGCGCAGATTGGCCGAGACGCCTGCCATGTGGGCGGCGCCGACGATCTCTACCCGCGCCTGTTCCAGGGCGTCGTAAGCCTCCTTGGCCTCGCGCGAGGCCGGGGCGCGGGCGGTGTGGAGCGCGTCGTCATGGTGGCGCAGGCGCAGCGCCAGCGCATCGGCCATGCCGCGCAGCTTGGCCATCTCCGTGGCGGGCAGCGCCCGGGTCGGGGGCGGCAGGCGGGCCCGCTTGCCGGCCAGGCCCGACGGGCCGGGCTGGTAGGCGACCTGCACGTCGTCGGTCTGGGCGATGGCGCGCAGCGCGCTCGCGGTGGCGCGCTTGAAATCTTCAGCCTTGCCCTGGTCGTTAGCGGCCATGTCGCGTCACCCTGCGGCGCGCAGGCCGGTCGCGATCTCCTCGTCGAAGCAGCGCTGGTAGTACTCCGCCACCGTGTTGCGCTCGGCCTCGTCGCATTTGTTAAGGAAGGTCAGGCGGAAGGCGAAGCCGATATCGCCCATGATGCGGGTGTTTTCCGCCCAGGTGATGACGGTCCGCGGCGACATGACGGTGGAGATGTCCCCGGCGATGAAGCCGGCGCGGGTCAGGTCGGCCAGGGCCACCATGCTCTCGGTGCGCTTCTTGGCTTCCTTGTCGGAGGCGGGGATGCCGAGCTTGGCCATGACGATCGCCACCTCCTGCGCGTGCGGCAGGTAATTGAGGGTGGCGACGATGTTCCAGCGGTCCATCTGGCCCTGATTGATCTGCTGCGTGCCATGATACAGGCCGGTGGTGTCGCCCAGCCCCACCGTGTTGGCGGTGGCGAAGAGCCGGAAGGCGGGATGCGGGCGGATCACGCGGTTCTGGTCGAGCAGCGTCAATTTACCCTCGACCTCCAGCACGCGCTGGATCACGAACATCACGTCCGGGCGGCCGGCATCGTATTCGTCGAACACCAGGGCGCAGGGGTGCTGCAGGGCCCAGGGGAGGATGCCCTCGCGGAATTCGGTGACCTGCTTGCCGTCCTTCAGCACGATCGCGTCCTTGCCGACGAGGTCGATGCGGCTGATATGGCTGTCCAGGTTGACGCGGATGCAGGGCCAGTTGAGCCGCGCCGCGACCTGCTCGATATGCGTGGACTTGCCGGTGCCGTGATAGCCCTGCACCATGACGCGGCGGTTGAAGCCGAAGCCGGCGAGGATCGCCAGCGTGGTCTCGCGGTCGAACTGATAGGCCGGGTCGATCTCCGGCACATGTTCGGTGCGGATCGAGAAGGCCGGGACCTCCATGTCGATGTCGATGCCGAACACCTCGCCCGCCTCCACCTTGATGTCGGGCAGGTTCACCGCCGAGGTCGGCGTGTTCCGGGTTTCAGCGAGTGCGGCGACGTTGTTCATCGAATCTTCAATCCTGTTGCTTCTTAGAATGAGCGGCTTCGGGCGGCGGTTCAACCAGACTTAATCCGCCACGGTCTCGGCGGTACGCGCAAGGTTCGAGGCCAGTTTGCCACGAAGCGTCGCATAGGCAAGGTTGATGACCTTTAAACGTTCCTCGGAACGCTTGTCGCCATGATTGGCGTCGGGGTGATGGCGCTTGGCGAGCTCCTTGTAGCGGGTCTTCACGTCGTCCAGCGTCACCGGCCAGTCCAGCGCCAGGGTGCTAAGCGCCTCGCGCAATTCCGGCGGGGCGCTGGCCTGCGAGGGGGCTTTCGGACGCGGGCCGAAGGCGAAGGCGTGCAGCTCGGCCTCCAGCGCCTCGTCCATGCGCGAATGGCCGCCGAGCCGGCCCAGCGGCCAGGTCGGGCGCTGCCAGGACGAATCGGCGCGCAGATTGGCCTCGATCTCTTCCGGGGACATGTCCTTGTAGAAATCCCAGGAGGCATTGTAGGCGCGCACATGGTCCAGGCAGAACCAGTGGAACTCGCGCAGCGTCGAACGCGATTTGGGCGCGCGGAACTCGCCCTGGTTGGGGCAGTTCGGCATGTCGCAGAACCGGCCCGGGGCATTCGGGTCGGGCGCGAAAGCGCGCGGCTTGCGTGACGAGGCAATCATGTCCCTAATGTGCGCGCTTGACCCGAATAAGCAACACTGACCTGGACCTGGGATGCTGCCGATGATGAAAAACCGATATGCGCGGATTCAAGAAATCCTCGAAACCGCCTTCAAGCCGACGCTGCTCGAGATCGTCGATGAGAGCGCCAAGCATGCCAACCATGCCGGCCGCAACGGTCTGCCCGCCGGCGAGACGCATTATCAGGTGCGGATGGTCGCGACGGCGCTGCAAGGACAGTCCCGCCTCGCCCGGTCGCGCGCCGTGCACGAGGCGCTGGACCCGGAGTTCAAGAGCGGACTGCACGCGCTGTCGCTGAAATTGCAGACGCCGGATGAAGCCGCCAAGTAAGGAAAAGCACTACTTTTTGTGAACAAAAAGTAGCAAAAAAACTTTTTTATGCTGGGCCATGGGCGTTGTCGGCGACAATGCCCATGGCCCGGATTCTAGTTTCGGCCGTACGTATCCTCGATGCGGACGATGTCATCCTCGCCCAGATACGGACCGGACTGCACCTCGATCACGGTGAGCGGGATTTTCCCGGGATTTTCCATGCGATGGACGCAGCCGAGCGGCAGATAGATGCTCTCGTTCTCGTGCACCATGCGCACCTCGGCGTCGCAGGTGACGGCGGCGCAGCCGGCCACCACGACCCAGTGTTCGGCGCGGTGGAAGTGTTTCTGCAGCGAGAGTTTCTGGCCCGGCCAGACGACGATCCGCTTGACCTGGAAGCGGTCGCCCTGGATCAGGCTCTCGTAGAATCCCCAGGGGCGGTAGGTGCGGTTATGCGTGTCCGCCTCCGGGCGCTTCATCTTCTTCAGCCGGTCCACGACTTTTTTGACGTTCTGCGATTCGTTTTTGTGCGCCACCAGCACCGCGTCCTTGGTGGTGACGACTACCAGGTCGCGCACGCCGAGCAGGGCGGTCATCGCCCCGTCGCTGCGCACATAGCTGTTCGTCGCACCTTCCAGCAGCACGTCGCCGAGGGCGGAGTTGCCGGCGTCGTCCTTGGGCGCGATGTCGGCCAGCGCCGTCCACGAGCCGACATCCGACCAGCCGAGGGAGGCCGGCACCACCACTGCCTTGTCGGTTTTTTCCGCGATCGCGTAGTCGATGCTGATATCCGGGGCAGCCTCGAACGCGGCGGCGCCGAGTCGCAGGAAGTCGAGGTCGGTGGTGCGGGTGTTCATCGCCGCCTGCACCGCGCTCAGCACATCCGGCGCCAGTTTTTCCATCTCGGCGAGCAGCATTCCGGCCTGGAACATGAACATGCCGGAGTTCCAGAGGTTGTTGCCCTCTTTCAGCAGTGCTTCGGCATGGGCGGCGTCCGGCTTCTCGATGAATTGATGCACCGAGAACACGCCCGGCAGGCGGTCGATCGGGGCGCCCTCGGTGATATAGCCATAGCCGGTTTCCGGCGTGGTCGGCTGCATGCCGAAGGTCACGAAATAGCCGGCGCGGGCGGCGGCGGCGGCGGATTTCAGCGCGGTCTGCAACGCCGCCTGGTCATTGATCGAAGCGTCGGCGGCCATGATCCACAGCACCGCGTCCGGATTGGTCTCGGCCGCCAGCAGGCAGGCGGCGGTGATCGCCGGGGCGCTGTTGCGGCCCGTGGGTTCGAGCAGGATCTGCGCGCCCTTGACGCCGGCATTGCGCAACTGCTCAGCGACCACGAAGCGGTGCTCCTGGTTCGCCACGACGATCGGCGCGGTGAAGGCGGGCGTATGGGCGCGCAGCGCCGTCTCGGCCAGCAGCGACTGTTCGGAGATCAGGGGCCAGAACTGCTTGGGAAAGCTCTTGCGCGAGACCGGCCAGAGCCGTGTTCCCGAGCCGCCGGACAGGATGACCGGAACGATTTTACTGCCAAGGTCAGCGAGTGTCATGAAACCTCTTGTTTTCGGTTGCAAATCGATGGTCGGACTTTGCGCTTGTCCCGCGAAACCGGCAGAATGGTCCCATGAATGTACCCGGACAATCCCCCCATCTTGGCGATATGACAGCGCTCGATTTCGCGCAAGCCGCGGCGTCCAAGCCGGTGATTCTGCTCCCCCTCGGCAGCCAGGAAGATCATGGCCCACATTTGCCGATGGGTGACTATCGGTTAGCCGATCTGCTGGCAGGCCGCATCGCCGCGGCTGCCACGGCGCAGGGGAGCAGAAGTTTCGTGGCGCCCTGCCTGCCGTTCGGCGTGGCGGATTATTTCGGCTGCAGCCCGGGCGGGCTGGCGCTGTCCCCCGCCGCCTTCCGCGCCGCGCTGGCCGACCTACTGGAGGGGCTGCTGCGTCACGGTCTGGAGCGGATCGTGATCCTCAACGGCCATGGCGGCAACGTGCCGGTGATCCATGAGGTGACCCTGCAACTCCGCCGTGAACGGGGGCTGGTGATCCCGTCTTTCTATCTGTGGAAGATCGCCCGGAAACTGATGGAAAAGCGTGTTTCCGTGGCGCGTTTCGGCCATGGCGCGGAGCCGCTGCTCTCGCTCACTATGGCCTTAAGGGGCGAGACCGTGCACGCGGACGATGCGGCGCCCCCGCCGCAGACCATGCTGGGGCTGAAGGTGAGCAATTTCGGCACCCTGGATTTCGAGGGCGTGGACATCGACGCGCCGGCGGAATTCGACGCGGTGCCGCGCGCGGCGGTGACCGCGGCGTGGCCAGAGGCCTCCGCCGCGTTGGGACAAGAGGTCGCCGATGAGTTGGTGGCGCTGGGGGCGCGGTTCGTCGCTCACGTGGACAAGAAAAGCAAGGAAGCAGCCGCTTTTTAAAAAAAGCGGCGCAAAAATTTTTGTGATGCTGGGTCATGGGCGTTGTCGGCGACAACGCCCATGACCCAGAGTAATAAAGTTTTTTTGCTACTTTTTGTTCACAAAAAGTAGCCTTTCTTCAGGTCCTCCGGCGTGTCGAAATCGCGCAGCACCGTGTCGGACTGAACCGGTACCTCGGCCACGAATTCCATGTGTCGGTGCAGGATTTGCCGTGCTCCGGCATCGCCGGTCAGGGCCAGCAGCTCGTCGAAGAAGCGCCGCCCCCACAGGACCGGGTTGCCGCGCTGGCCGTTGACGCTCGGCAGCACGATCTCTCTGCCTTCCTGCGGCGCAAAGGCGGCCACGAGCTGGTTCAGCACGCCGGGCTCGACCAGCGGCATGTCGCCGAGGCAGATCAGCGCCGCGCCGCTCTCGGGTGGGAGGGCTGCTATGCCGGCATGCAGGCTGCTGGCGAGGCCCAGCGCGTAGTCCGGCGCCGCCACGAAGCGCACCGGCTTGCCCGCCAGCGCCGCGCGGATTGCGGCGCCGTCATGCCCGGTAACGACCAGCACGGGACGCGCCGCGGCGGCGAGCACGTGGTCGACCGTGTGCTCGATCATCGTCCGCCCGTCCCTCAAGCGCGTCAGCAGCTTGTTGTGTCCCATCCGGGTCGAGCGTCCGGCCGCCAGCACCAGGGCGGCGACGCTGGCGCCGTTTTTGGCCGCGCGCGGATCCGGACGAGACTCGATCTCCTTCAACAGCCCCCCGACGCCCATGCTCGCGATCTCGCGTGGGCCCAAAATTTCGCCCGCGAAAATCCGGTCCAGTACCCAGTCGATGCCATTCAGCGCCGGGCTGCGGGCGCAGCCGGGCAGGATGATCACCGGGCGGTCGCCGATCCTGCCGAAGCAGATCAGGTTGCCGGGATCGACCGGCATGCCGAAATGCGTGATCTGTCCGCCCGCCGCGACGATGGCGGCGGGGGCGATGTCCTGCCGGTCGGTCACCGCCGAGGCGCCGGAAATGAGGATGAGCTCGGCGTCGGCGGCCAGCAGCGCGGTGATGGCCTCGGTCAGGGGCGCGGGTTCATGCGGGGTTTGCCGCGGGGGGAGCAAAAAACCGCCACGCGCGGTGATGCGGGTGCTCGTCGCCTCGATCGTCTGCGTGAGCGCCGCCTCCTTGAGCTGCGGCAACGTGGTGAGGACCAGCCCCATGTGAAGCGGCCGGAACGGGGCGATGGATAGTGCCCCATGGGCGATCACGTCTTTCGCGGCTGCGATGGTGGCGGCGGTGACGGCGAAAGGGATGATTTTTAGTGTGGCGACGAGGTCGCCTGGCGCCACGACGGCGCGGTCCGGCAGCGTCGCCAGGGTCACGGATTCGTCGATGCGGTTGAATTCGTGGAGCGCTTCGACATCGAGCCGCAGCAGGCCGGACGTGGTCGCGATCAGGTTGACCCGGCCATGAACATCCGCCGAGCGGCGCAGGAAGGGGCCGAGCAGCAGGTCGCTGAGATGGCTGGCGGCCTCGCCCTCCGGCACGTCGCCGGGCTCCAGCCGGGCGACGGTCACCTCTGCGACGCCGGCCTGTCGCAGTAGTGCGATGGCGGCGTCGTCGAGCAGTGCGCCTTTGCGCAGCACGCGGTTGGCAGTTTTGGTGTTGTGCGCGAGAATTCCGCCGCGTGCCTGGTCCAGCGCGACGCGCCCGAAAATCACGTGGTCCGCGGGGCGAGCCCGCCCTGGCGCCGCACCGCGACGAGTTCCGCAATCACCGACAGCGCGATCTCCGGCGCGCTGATCGCGCCGATGTTCAGGCCCACCGGGCCGTGGATGCGGGCCAGCGTCGCCGCGTCATGGCCGAGGGCTGCCAGCCGCTCCAGCCGGGCGGCATGGGTTTTTCGCGAGCCGAGCGAGCCGATATAAAAGGCCTCCGAGCGCAGCGCCGCATCCAGCGCCGGGTCGTCCAGCTTCGGGTCATGGGTGAGGGTGACGATGGCGGTGCGCAGGTCCGGGCGCAGCGCCCGAATCGCCTCATCCGGCCAGTCATTATTGATGTCCGCGCCGGGAAAACGCTCCTGGTTGCCGAAGGCGCGGCGCGGGTCGACCAGCACGACCGCAAAACCGGTCATGACGGCGAGCGGCACCAAGCTCTGGGCGATGTGCACGGCGCCGACCAGGATCAGCCGGGGCGGCGGGTTGCGCGGCTCGATGAACCAGTTCTCGGTGCCGATCGCGACTGTGGCGGATTTGTCCGAGGCCAAAACCTTGGTCCCGGCTTCGTTCAGGGCGGCGGGCGCAGACGCATCGGGGAGCAGAAATTCCGCGGCATCGCTCAGGCGCTTGGCGAAGGCGAGCGGGCGGCGGGCGGCGGCGGCTTCGGCCAGCGCGTCGATGGTGGCGAGTTTCACGAGAGCGGCTCCACGAACACTTCAACTTTGCCCCCGCAGGCGAGGCCGACTTCCCAGGCGCGCTCGTCGGTCACGCCGAACGCGAGCAAAGCGGGCTGGCCGGATTGCAGGGTCGCCAGAGCAGCGTCGGCCACCGCGCCTTCGATGCAGCCGCCGCTGACCGAACCGGCCATCTTGCCGGATCTGGTCACCGCCAGGCGGCTGCCGGCGGGGCGGGGGGAGCTGCCCCAGGTCGTGGTCACCGTGGCGAGCGCGACACTCTCGCCCGCGCGGGCCCAACTGGCGGCCGTTTTCAGAACACTCTCGGAGTCGGTCATAGCCGTTCCTTCCATGCGTTGTACGCCGCGTTGCGCGCCCCGGCCGGGGCCGAGAGGCAGGCAATCAGCTCTTTGAGGCTCTCTAAGTTATGCACCGGACGGAATTCATCAACATACGGCAGGATTGCGCGTATGCCGAGCGCTTTCGGCGAAAACCCGTCCCAGCGCAACAGCGGGTTGAGCCAGATCAGCCGGCGGCAGGAGCGGTGCAGCCGGGCCATCGCCTCGCTTAAGCCGGCGCCGCCGCTGCGGTCCAGCCCGTCGGTCACCAGCAGCACCACCGCGCCCCCACCGAGCACGCGCCGTGCCCAAAGGCGGTTGAAATCCTGCAACACAGCGCCGATGCGCGTGCCGCCGGACCAGTCCGGCACCAAAGCGGACACCATCTGGAAGGCAAGCTCCGGGTCACGGTGCTTGAGTGGGCGCGTGACGTTGGAGAGCCGCGTGCCGAACAGGAAAATGCTCACGCGGTCGCGGTCGTTGGCGACGCTGTGCAGGAAGTGCAGCAGGATCTGCGCGTAGCGGCTCATGGAACCGGAAATGTCGCAGAGCACGACCAGCGGCGGCGGGCGCGTGCGGCGCCGGCGCGTCTCCAGCGCCATGATCTCGCCGCCGGTGCGCAAAGATGCGCGGATGGTGGCGGGGAGATCGACGCGGCTGCCGGGGGCGGGGCGCCAGCGGCGGGTGCGCCGCTCATCCAGCGGCAGCCGGAGCGTTTTGATCGCGGCTTTCGCGGCGGTGATGTCTGCCGCCCCCATCGCCTCGAAATCCATGCGGTCCAGCCGCTCGCGGGCGTTGGCGGTGCCGGCCGCATCTTTCTGGTCCGCCTCCCGCACTTGCACGGCGTCCGATCGTCCTGCCTGTGCCATCGCCTCGGCCAGACGGCGCTCGCCGGGTGCCATTTTTTCCAGAGTGGCCGGGGCGGCGGGCGCAGAATCCTGTGGGGCGCGCCAGAACAGCGCAAAGGCCTGGTCGAAGAGCGGCAGGTCTTCGCGGGTGCGAATCATCACCGCGCGCAGGGCGTCATGCACGCTGTCGCGGTCGGAAATATCGATGAGGGTCAGGGCCTGGACGGCAGCCAGGCTTTCGGAGGCGCCGACGCGTAGGCCGATCCGTCGCAGCAGGCGCGCAAAATGCAGGACATTCTGCGCGAGCATCATGGCGCGATGCGGGCCTCGCTCTTCGCCTGGGCCACCCGCGCGGCGAGTCCCGCGGCCTGCAGGGCGGCAATGTCGTCCTGGTATTTGAGCAGCACGCCGAGCGTGTCTTCCACCATTTGTTCCCCCAGCTCGCGCTGGTCCAAAGCCGCCAGGGCCAGCGCCCAGTCGATGGTTTCGGCGACCCCGGGGGGCTTGAACATGTCCGCGCCGCGGACGCGCTGCACGAAGGCGACCACCTCGGCGGAGAGTTGTGCGTCCACGCCGGGGGCCTTGTTGCGGAGAATCGCCGCCTCCCGCGCCGCGTCGGGGTAGTCCACCCAGTGATACAGGCAGCGGCGGCGGATCGCGTCGTGCACCTCGCGGGTGCGGTTGGAGGTCAGCACCACCACCGGTCTCTCCTGCGCCCGCACCACGCCGAATTGCGGGATGCTGAGCTGGAAGTCGCCCAGCAGCTCGAGCAGGAACGCCTCGAACGGCTCATCGGCGCGGTCCAGCTCGTCGATCAACAGCACCGCCGGCGGCAGGTCCGGATCGATGGCGGAGAGCAGCGGGCGGCGGAGCAGGAATTCGCTGCTGTAGATGCTGGCGGCCAGATGTTCCCCGGCACCGGCGGCCTCGCCCAGGCGGATCGCCATCAGTTGGCTGGCATGATCCCATTCATAGGCGGAAGCGGCGAGGTCCAGCCCGTCATAGCATTGCAGCCGCACCAGACGCCGGCCGAGCCCGGCGGCCAGAACCTTGGCGATCTCGGTCTTGCCGGTGCCGGGCTCGCCCTCGAGAAAAAGCGGACGCTGCATGGCGAGCGCCAGATGCACCGTGGTGGCGAGCTGCCGGTCGGCAATATAGCCCTGCGCGGCCAGCAGCGAGGCGGTCTCGGCGATGGTGGTGGGGGTCATGAAAGCCCAGGCAAGCGAAGGGGAAGGCTACTTTTTGTGAACAAAAAGTAGCAAAAAAACTTTGTTATGCTGGGCCATGGGCTTTGTCGCCGACGATACCCATGGCCCAGCATAACAAAAGTTTTTGCGCCGCTTTTTTTAAAAAGCGGCCACTTTCCTTGACCTGAAATAGCCGGTCCAGGGCGCATGTTAATGCAGGAACTTCGCCAAAGTGAGCCCGATGGCGACGATGGCGACGGCGGCGGCGATGATCACGCCCAGCGGCAGGCCGAAATAATGCGGGTTGCTGGCGTCGTGGTCGTGGTCCTCATGCACCAGATGGTAGGCCGGCGCCGCGGGTGCGGCTGCGACGGGGGGTGGGGCGACGAGGGCGGAGAATTTGGTGAAGAAGGTTTCCGCGTATTGCTTGGCGGTGGAGTCGATCAGCCGGGCGCCGAGCTGGGCCATCTTGCCGCCGACTTGCGCCTTCACCGCATAGGTGAGCCTGGTTGCGCCCGCCGCGTCCAGCAGCGCGACCGTGGCGCCGCCTTTCGCAAATCCGGCGACACCACCTTGGCCCTCGCCGGAAATAGTGTATCCGTTCGGCGGATCGAGATCGGAGAGAAGTACCTTGCCCGCGAAACGCGCCGCGATTGGCCCGAGTTTAACGGCCGCCGTGGCTTTCATCTCTGTCTCGGACAGTTTTTCGATCGTCTCGCAACCGGGGATGCAGGCCTTCAGAATTTCCGGATCGTTCAGCGCTTCCCAGACTTTTGCGCGCGGGGCATCGATCAGTCGTTCACCTGACATGTCCATGAAGAACGGGCTCCCTTATGCTGGGCCGTAACGTATCGGCGTTGTGCTGATGGGGCAACTCACGCAGATCATTCCCTTCGCCGGCGTTCTCGTCAGCTTTGCCATCCTGCCCGGCCTGCTGCCGCGTTTCTGGCATCGCCGCATGGCCTCGATTATCGGCTTATGGGTGGTGCTGGGGTTTCTGCTGCAAACCTTCGAACGCGGGGGGCGGGCGGCGGCGCTGGCGCTGTGGCAGGTGACGTTGGCGGAGTTCCTGCCCTTCATCGTTCTGCTCCTGGCGCTCTATGCGCTGGGTGGCGGCATTTCGATCCGCGGCGGCGCGCTGGGGCGGCCGGTGGGGAATCTGCTGCTCCTGATCGCCGGCACGGTCCTGGCTTCGGTGATGGGGACGATCGGCGCCGCGCTGCTGCTGATCCATCCGCTGCTGGCCGCCAATGGCTACCGCTACGAGAAGCGGCATCTGGTCTTCGCCTTCATCATCCTGGTGGGAAATTGCGGGGGCGCGCTCAGCCCGCTCGGCGATCCGCCGCTGCTGGTGGGGTACTTGCGCGGGGTGCCGTTCTTCTGGCCGTTCACCCATCTGCTGTTGCCGCTGCTGCTGCTGGCGGTGCCGGTGCTGGCGCTCACCTTCGGGCTCGATGCCTGGCTGGCGCGCCGGGAGCCGCGCCGGCGCCCGGAGAGGCTGCGCGTCCGCGGCTTGCTCAATATCCTTCTCCTGCTGCTGCTGATCGCGGTGATTCCGCTGGAGGGGATCTGGCATCCCGGCAACGTGACCGTGCTGTGGGCGACCATCCCGGGTGAGCATCTGGCGGTGATGCTGGTCGAGGCCGGCTGCATCCTGGTTTCCGAACTCTTTACGCCGAATTCGATCCGCAGCCAGAACCGCTTCGCCTGGCAGGCGATGCGTGAGATCATCATCCTGTTCTTCGCCATTTTCGCGACGATCGGCCCGGCTTTCACCCTGCTGCAGGCGGCGCAGATCCCGCCGCTGCCGCTCGCGTGGTTCTGGGCTTCAGGTATCGCCTCGGCGGTGCTGGACGCCGCCCCCACCTATCTCATCTTCTTCCAGGCGGCGGGCGGCCATGCGGCGGCGCTCACCCAGGGGCCGGCGCGGCTGCTCACGGCGATCGCCGCCGGATCGGTGTTCTTCGGGCCGGTCACCTATCTCGGCAACGCGCCGAACCTGATGATCCGCGAAATCGCCGCCCGGCGCGGCGTGCGGATGCCGGGCTTCTTCGCCTTCGCCGGGATTATGATTCTCGTCCTGGTGCCGATCTATGGGCTGATGAGTTTGGTGTTTTTTTAAGGAAGCGAAGGGGAAGGCTTCTTTTTGTGAACAAAAAGAAGCAAAAAACTTTGTTAATCTGGGCCATGGGCGTTGTCGCCGACAACGCCCATGGCCCAGAGTCGAAGAAGTTTTTGCGCCGCTTTTTTCAAAAAGCGGCTGCTTTCTTTTATCTCAAGCCGCCAGAGCGCTTTCCAGGATCGTCAGGCCATCCGCCAGCACGGCATCGGACACGGTCAGCGGCACCAGCAGGCGGATGGTGTTGGCGAACATGCCGCAAGAGAGCAGGACCAGTCCCTGCTCGCGGGCTGCTGTCAGCACTTTTTTTGTGGTCTCGGGGTCCGGCTCGTCGCTGCCGCGGGTTTTCACGATGTCGAAGCCGACCATCGCGCCGGGGCCGCGGATGCCGGCGATCGGCACGGTATCGTTGCGGCGGGCGATGGCTTCCAGCCGGGTTTTCATGGCAGCGCCGATGACGTTGGCGCGGTCGATGAGTTTCTCCTCCGCGATTACGTCCAGCACCGCCAGGGCGGCGGCGCAGGCGATCGGCGAGCCGGAAAAGGTGCCGCCGAGCCCGCCCGGCTCTGCCGCATCGATCACCGCGGCGCGGCCGACCACGGCGGAGAGCGGGAAGCCGCCGGCCAGCGATTTGGAGATGGTGATCATGTCGGGCTTCACGCCGGAATGCTCGACGCCGAACATCTTGCCGGTGCGGCCGAAGCCGGTCTGCACCTCGTCGACGACCAGCAGGATGACGTGCAGGTCACAGAGCGCGCGCAGGCCCTGGAGCAGTTCCGTGGGGGCTTGAATGAAGCCGCCTTCGCCTTGCACCGGTTCCAGCACGATGGCGGCGACGCGCGAGGGCTCGATGTCGGCGCGGAACAGCATCTCGATGGCCCGGAAGCTGTCTTCGACGGTGACGCCGAACGGCGCGTGCGGGAACGGCACGTGAAAGATCTCGGCCGGCAGCGGCCCGAATTTCCGTTTATAGGGCAGCACCTTGCCGGTCATCGCCATGGTCAGCATGGTGCGGCCGTGATAGCCGCCGGAGAAGGTGATGACGCCGGAGCGCCCGGTGGCGGCGCGGGCGATTTTGACGGCGTTTTCCACCGCCTCGGCGCCGGTGGTGAAGAAGACGGTTTTCGCCGGGCCCTCGACCGGGGCGATCGCATTCAGCCGCTCGGCCAGAGCGACGTAGCTCTCATAGGGCGTAACCTGGAAGCTGGTATGCGTAAAATGGGTAAGCTGTTCCGCGACGGCGGCCATGACTTTCGGGTGGCGGTGGCCGGTATTCAGCACCGCGACGCCCCCGGCGAAATCGACATAGCGCTTGCCGTCGGCGTCCCAGAGTTCGGCGTTTTCGGCGTGGGCGATGAAGATCGGATGGGCATTGTTGACGCCGCGGGCCACTGCCGCCTCGCGCCGTGCCATCAATTCACTATTCCGGCTCATTCTGTACGCGACTCCTGCGATGGGCATCCCGGCTATCTCAGATAGAGGAAAGCGGCCGCTTTTTGAAAAAAGCGGCGCAAAAACCTCCTCTATGCTGGGCTATGGGCGTTGTCGGGGATAACGCCCATAGCCCGGCATAAAAAAGTTTTTTTGCTTCTTTTTGTTCACAAAAAGAAGTCTTTCCTGCGCTTGCCTGGGTATCACTCTAGGGCGGGGTGCGCAGCGAGGCGCGCTTGAAAAAGCCCTGCTCGCCGGGCGGTTCGGCGTGGGTGTCGGTGATGCTCTCCACCGCTGCCATTGGTGGGCCGCGGCGGCAGGCGCGCAGGCATTCCTCTACCGCCTCGGTATCGCCGGCGAGCAGCGCCTCCACGGTGTCGTGCCCGACATTGCGGACCCAGCCGTCCAGGCCGAGCTGCTGGGCTTCCGTTAGCAGCCAGTCGCGATAGCCGACACCCTGGACCCGCCCGGTGATGAGGATATGGGTTGCTTTCATGCTCCGCACAGGACCATGAAACGGGCGCTCTCCGCAACGTCTTCCGCGCGTTTATGGCGGCGGGTTTCGGCCTCCGTGTCGGTGCCCCAGCGTTGCTCCTGGGTGAGCTCTTCGAGGGCGGCCAGGCGGCAGGCTTCGGCCGGGGCCAGAGACCCCGCTTCGATGGCGAGGCCGAGGATCAGGCTGCCCAGAGCCGGGACGATCACGCCGAGCCCGGCCAAGGCGTATTCGCTCATGCCTTCCAGAGCTCCCGTGAAAGCGTCTTGCACGGCCGGGTTTTGTTCGACCGGCATGATGCCGGCGGCGACGGCGAGCGTGATGCCAAAACGCTGCTCGGCCCACCCGGTCCAGGGGGTCCAGGCGGCGTCTTCCGTGGCGCGCAGGGCGCCGTCGCCGGCGCGGTAGCAGAGCAGGTCGTTCAGCCCATAGGCGGCGAGCTGGCCGATGATGGCGGCGCGGTGTGGGCGCACGCGGTCCTGGGCCGTGGTGGCGAGGCGGGTGAGCGGCAGGTCATCCGGCGTGAAACTCTCCGGCGCTGCGGCCCATTCGGCGGCGATGGCTTCGGCGAGGGGCTCGAAGGGGACCGACAGGGCGCCGCCGCCGGGCAGTTTGAGCGGGCGCGCGTCGAGCAGCACGGCGAACGCGCCGTCCTGCGCGGTGACGCGGGTGGTGGACCAGAAGCGTTTCATTTGCCGAAAATTGACTTCAGGAGGTTGGTCGGGCCGGCGGGTAGCGCCGCCGGGCTGGTCGGGGCGCTGGTCATCGCGCCGGGGGCCGGGCCGGGCTGGCCCATGCGCGCCAGGCTCAGCGCCGCCGGGCAGATGTCGGCGGCAGATTGCGCGCCGCCGAGGCCGAGATCGCCGGCGAGTTCGCCGAGCAGGGATTGTGGCCCGGACCGACCCGGCGCGAGCGAGGTGGTGGGGGCCGCAATCGTGCCGCCGACATGCACCGGCACGGCGAGGTTGGTGCCGCTGATGCGGACCTGCGGGCGCAAAGTGAGGTTGAGCGCGTCATTGCTGAAATTCACCGTACCGCTGCCTTGCATCCGCAGCCGGCTGGAATCCAGGGCCAGCGCGCGGAAGGTGCCGATGCCGTTGGTGGCGTCCAGCCGGGCGGCCATGCAGCGCACCGCCACCGGGCCCTGCGAACCGACCATGCTGGTGGGCAGGTTGACCGTGTTCAGCACGGAACCGAACATCTGGTTGAGCACCGTGCCGTCGACCATGCCGTTGACCATGGCGAGGCCGAACTGGCCGTTCAGGCTGGCGGTGATCGGCTTCAGGGAATCGCCGCTTGCGCTGGCGTTGAGCTGCACCTGGACCGTGCCCTGCGCGTCGTTAGGTAGGTTGAAGGTTTTCAGCAACGGCGCCACGGCCATGGCCGGCGCGTTGAGTTTCAGGCTTTCGGTGGCGGGATCGTGGGAGGCGTCGATCACGGCGCTGGCGGTCACGCTGCCGCCGGGCAACTGGCCGGTGACCGGGGCGAGGGTCAGCACGCCGTTGTTCAGCACTGCATGGGCCTGCAGTGCCGAATAGGTTGTGTGGTTCCAGACCAGCGTGTTGGCCGAGAGCTGGAGGTCGGCATTGCCTTCGTGCAGCCACAAGACCGGGATCTTTGCTCCGGACACCGCCGGGGACTGTGCGCCGGCATTGGGTTGAGGGGCGGCGGGGGATGGAACAGGGGCGGCGGTCGCTCCTGTGTGCGGCATGGCCGCCAGCAGCGCGTCGAGATTCACCTGCGAGGCGGTCAGCGCCGCCTTCAGATTTGCCGGTTTGGCGAGAAACAGGCTGGCATCGCCGCCGAACGCGGCATTGTCGATGGTCACCGCCAGCCCTTGCAGGCCGATGGCGTTGCGTAAGCCCTGGCCGCCGGGATCGACCAGCGTCGTCTGGGCGGAGATGTTCTTCCAGGCGGGCAGCGGGCTGCCGGTGAGCGGGCTCAGCGCCGCGAGGTCGGGGATGGTCGCGTTCAGCGCCAGAGCGGCGCCGGCGAGGGTTTCCGGCGTGGCGATGGCGCCGTTGACCGTGAGGGAGGCATTGCCGAAGGCCGCCTTGGCGGTGACCGGGTAATTCGTCTGCGGCGGCATGCTGGCGGGCAGCCAGGCGGTGGGCAGCAGCGCCTGGGGCGGGCCGAAACGGCCGGTCAGCGTCAGCGCGGTGCCATCCAGCGTGGCGGCGGCGTTCAGCGACAAAGGCTGGTCGAGCGAGGCCATCTCGATGTCCAGACTGTTCAGCATCAACCCCGGGCGGAGGACCGAAAGATCGGCGACGCCGGCTTTGAGGACCAGATGGTCGATCGCGGGGACAAGGGAGTTCTGGTCGACGATGCGGGCCGAGGCGGTCAGATTTTGCACCGGCGGCAGCGCCAGACCGCCGATCCAGGCGGGCGGCAGGCTGCCGGTGAGGTTGTTCAGCGCCGGGATGTCGGCGCTGACCGTGGCGTCATAGCCTTTGAGGTTGAGCGGATGTGCGATGGTGCCGCTGACATGTGCGGTGGCATCGGAGAGGGTGAAAGTGAGATCGACCGGCCAGGGGCCGGTGCCGGTGCCGAACAGTCGAGCGACCGGGCCGACCGTGCCGGCGAGGGTGAAGGGGGTGGCGTCGATTTCCGCGCTGGCCTTGAGGCGCAGCGGGGCGTCGAGCGCGGTGGCCGTGCCGGTGAAGCTGGGCAGGGAGATGATAACCGGCGCGCCGACCTTGTTTTTGATGGTCAGCTGGCCGTTGCTGATGTCTACCTCCTGCAGCGCGACCGTGTATTTTTGCGCCTGCGCCGCCGGTGCGGCGCCCGGGGCGGGCGTTACGCTTGAGGTGGGGGTGGTGGCTGGGGTGGCTGGACCAAGAATCCAGTCAGGCGTGCCGGCTGCGTTGCGCTCCAGGACGATGTTGGGTCCGACCAGATGCAGGTGCAGAATGTCGAGGCGATGCGAGAGCAGCAGCGGCAGCAGCGCCAGCTGTGCGTCCACGCGGTCCAGCGTGACGAGATTGGCGTCGGGGAAGCCCGGCGGGTTGGCGAGGCTGAGGCTGCGCGCCTCGATGAGCGGCGAAAGCGACAGGCGCAGCCTGATCGGCCCGCCGATGGTGAGCTGCCGCCCGGTCGCCCGCGCCACCGCGGCGATGATCTGCGGCGCGTAACGGTTGGGGTTGAAGCTGGCGATCAGCACCGCGGCGCCAAGCACCGGCAGCGCCAGGATGATGACCACCGCCAGGAGGATCAACCGATGCCGGCGGCGGCGCGCCGCCGCTTGGTCTGTGTTTTTGCTCATGACCCGGCAGATATAGTGATTCGCCCCGATAAACGAGGCCCGCGCTTGTGAAAGACGCAGAGTCGCGCTAGAGGGCGCGGCTTGAGCTGGCGCGAAGCGGGCGTGGTGAAACTGGTAGACACGCCAGATTTAGGTTCTGGTGGCGAAAGTCATGGGGGTTCAAGTCCCTCCGCCCGCACCAGGTTGATGTTGTTGTGGTTGATAATTGAGGAATTTATCGTCGATGCAGGTTACCGAAACGCTCTCCGACGGCTTGAAGCGCGGCTTCACGGTCGTGGTTCCCGAACCCGAGCTTGCAGCCAAGCGTGAGCAGCGTTTGGCCGAACTTGGCCGCACCATGCAGATGCCTGGCTTCCGCCCCGGCAAGGTGCCGATGTCGATGGTGCGCAAGCGCTACGGCGACGCGGTGGCCGCGGAGATCGTGGAGGGCGCGGTGAACGAGGCGACCGACCGCCTGCTGCAGGAGCGCAACCTGCGTCCGGCGATGCAGCCGAAGCTGGAAGTGACCAAGCCCGGGCAGAATTCGGACCTCGAATTCACCATGGAGCTGGAGCTGCTGCCGGAGATCACCCTGCCGGAGCTCGCCGACATCAGCCTGACCAAGCCGGTGGCCACGATTTCCGACGAGGCGGTCAACGACTCGATCAAGCGCCTGGCCGAGCAGCGCCAGAGCTTCAAGCCGGTGGAAGAGGCCCGTCCGGCCGCTTCCGGCGAGCAGCTGACCGTTGATTTCATCGGCCGCGTCGATGGCGTGCCGTTCCAGGGCGGCACCGCGTCGGACGTCAACGTGATCGTTGCCGGCCAGGGGTTCATCCCCGGTTTCTCCGAGCAGATGGTGGGCATGGCCCCGGGCGAGACCCACACCATCAACGTGACCTTCCCCGAAGAGTACGGCGCCAAGGAATTGGCCGGCAAGGCGGCGGAATTCGAGGTCACCGTGAAGGCTTTGGCCGTGGCCGAAGTGCCGGCGGTGGATGACGAATTCGCCAAGGCGATGGGCCTGGAATCCGAAGCCGACCTGCGCGCCAAGGTGTCCGAGCAGATCAGCCGCGAATATGAGGGTATGACCCGCATGAAGCTGAAGCGCGGCCTGCTGGACGTGCTCGCCGAGCGGGCGGCGTTCCCGGCGCCGGTCTCGCTGGTCGATGCCGAGTTCGCGGAAATCTGGCGCCAGGTTGAGGCCGAGAAAGAAGCCGGCCGGGCCGATCCCGAGGATGCGGCGAAGGACGAGGAGACGCTGAAGGCGGAATACCGCGCCATCGCCGACCGCCGCGTGCGTCTGGGGCTGCTGGTGGCCGAGCTCGGCCGCGTCAACAACGTCACCGTCGGTGACCAGGACCTGCAGCGCGCGATGTTCGCCGAGGCGATGCGCTACCGCGAGCAGGCGATGCAGGTGGTGGAGTTCTTCCGCAAGAACCCGCGCGAGATGGAACGCTTCCGTGGCCCGATCTTCGAGGACAAGGTGGTGGACTACGTGCTCAGCCAGGTGACGCTGAACGAGACCAGCGTGACCCCGGAAGAGCTGGCCGCTGATCCGGAAGTTTAAGGAAATAAAGGAAAGAAGACTACTTTTTGTGAACAAAAAGTAGCAAAAAAACTTTATGAATCTGGGCCATGGGCTTTGTCGCCGACAACGCCCATGGCCCAGCATAAATAAAAGTTTTTGCGCCGCTTTTTTCAAAAAACGGCTGCTTTCTTTCCTGCACTAGACGAACGCGCCCGATCCACTAATTTGGGTCCATGACGTCTTGTTCCGTTCGCCGTGCGGCCTGCAATCAGGCGTGCGGCGATGCCGGGGCAGGCGGTTATATTTTACAAGGATTACAAAAATGTTCGATCGGGATCCTGTCGAGGTTTTCAACAACAACCTCGTGCCGATGGTGGTGGAGCAGACCGCGCGCGGCGAGCGCTCCTACGACATCTATTCCCGCCTCCTCAAGGAGCGGATCATTTTCCTCACCGGTCAGGTTTATGACCAGGTCAGCTCGCTGATCTGCGCGCAGCTGCTGTTTCTGGAAAGCGAGAACCCGAACAAGGAGATCTCCTTCTACATCAACAGCCCCGGCGGCGTGGTCTCCTCCGGCCTCGCGATCTATGACACGATGCAGTACATCCGCTCGCCGGTCAGCACCGTGTGCATCGGCCAGGCGGCGTCGATGGGCAGCCTGCTGCTCTGCGCCGGGCAGAAGGGCAAGCGCTTCGCGCTGCCGAACGCCCGCGTGATGGTGCACCAGCCCTCCGGCGGCGCTCAGGGCCAGGCCACGGACATCGAGATCCAGGCGCGCGAGATCCTGAACCTGCGCCGGCGCCTGAACCAGATCTATGTCGATCACACCGGCCAGCCGCTGGAGGCGATCGAGGCCAAGCTGGAGCGCGACTCCTACCTGTCCGCCGAGGAAGCCAAGGAGTTCGGCATCGTTGACGATGTCGTGAAGAGCCAGCCGATCGTGCCCGAATCGGGCACTGACGAGAAGGCCACGGCGAAATAAGGCCGAGCGCGGCCGCCTCCTGAAAACGCCGGCCATGTTCTCTCGACATGGCCGGTTTTTGACAGTTTTTTGACCCTGGCGCGCCGGCGGCCCCCCTCGGGAGGGCCGCAAGGGGTATCAAGTTTTTGATTTAGAAGGTCTTTTTTAGGCCTGAGATCGGTGCTTGTGCCCTCGCGGACGGGGGTCTAGTCTTTTTACTTATTTCGGGCTGTGGAGTGCTTATGAGCAGCAAATCGAGCGACACCAAGAACACGCTGTATTGTTCCTTCTGCGGGAAATCGCAGCATGAGGTCCGTAAGCTGATCGCCGGCCCGACCGTGTTCATCTGCGATGAATGTGTCGAGCTTTGCATGGACATCATCCGCGAGGAGCACAAGACGCACCTCGTGAAGTCGCGCGACGGCGTGCCGACGCCGCGCGAGATCTGCAAGGTGCTGGACGATTACGTGATCGGCCAGAGCCACGCGAAGAAGGTGCTGAGCGTGGCGGTGCACAACCACTATAAGCGGTTGTCGCACGCCACCAAGAACAACGACATCGAGATCGCGAAGTCCAACATCATGCTGGTCGGCCCGACCGGCTCGGGCAAGACGCTGTTGGCGCAGACGCTGGCGCGCATCCTCGACGTGCCGTTCACCATGGCCGATGCGACCACGCTGACCGAGGCGGGCTATGTCGGCGAGGATGTCGAGAACATCATCCTCAAGCTGTTGCAGGCCGCCGACTATAATGTGGAGCGGGCGCAGCGCGGCATCGTCTATATCGACGAGGTCGACAAGATCAGCCGCAAGTCGGACAACCCCTCGATCACCCGTGACGTGAGCGGTGAGGGCGTGCAGCAGGCGCTGCTGAAGATCATGGAAGGCACCGTCGCCTCTGTGCCGCCGCAGGGCGGGCGCAAGCATCCCCAACAGGAGTTCCTGCAGGTCGATACGACCAACATCCTGTTCATTTGCGGCGGCGCCTTCGCCGGCCTGGAAAAGATCATCTCGCAGCGCGGCAAGGGCTCGGGCATCGGCTTCGGGGCCGATGTGCGCAGCCAGGACGAGCGCCGCACCGGCCTCATCCTGCGCGAAGTGGAGCCCGAGGACCTGCTGAAATTCGGCCTGATCCCGGAATTCATCGGCCGCCTGCCGGTGGTCGCCACGCTGGATGACCTCGACGAGACCGTGCTGATCGAGATTCTCACCAAGCCGAAGAACGCGCTGGTCAAGCAATATGGGCGGCTGTTCGAGATGGAAGGCGTGAAACTCACCTTCACTGAGGACGCGCTGAAAGTGGTCGCCAGCCGCGCCATCAAGCGCAAGACCGGCGCGCGTGGCCTGCGCTCCATCATGGAGAGCATCCTGCTCACCACCATGTTCGACCTGCCCGGGCTGGATGGGGTGGACGAGGTGGTGATCAGCGGCGAAGTGGCGGAAGGACGGGCCGAGCCGCTCTTCCTCTACTCCGAAAAACGCGTGGAGACGGCCTCCTGAGGCAGACGTTGCGCGCGGGACTGGGTCGCGGGGCTTGCAGCCCCGCGATGGGGAGCCGATATGTCGAGTGTGGCCGGGAGCCCCGGCACCTGAGGTTGTGCCTTTCAGGGCAGCCTTTGCAAGGACAAGGAATTCACTATGGCTGACGTTACCAAAACTGCCTCCGCCCCCGAGACGCTGGCGGTTCTGCCCCTGCGCGATATCGTCGTGTTCCCGCATATGATCGTGCCGCTGTTCGTTGGGCGCGAGAAGTCGGTGCGGGCGCTGGAAAGCGTGATGAAGGAGGATAAGCAGATCCTGCTCGTCGCGCAGAAGAACGCCGCACAGGACGATCCCGCCGCCGAGGACATCTACCGGATCGGCACCCTGTCGACGATCCTGCAGCTGCTCAAACTGCCCGACGGCACCGTGAAAGTGCTGGTCGAGGGCATCAAGCGCGCGCGCATCGACGAGTTCAAGGAGACCGAGCAGTATTTCGAGGTGCTCGCCACGCCGATCGAGGACCATGCCGATGAGGGCAAGGAGGTCGAGGCGCTGGGCCGCACCGTGGTCGCGCAGTTCGAGCAGTACATCAAGCTGAACAAGAAGATCGCGCCGGAAGTGCTGGTCTCGGTCAATCAGATCGAATCGCCCTCGAAGCTGGCCGACACGGTCGCCAGCCATCTGGGCTTAAAGATCGCCGACAAGCAGGAACTGCTGGAGCTGGACAGCACGGCCGAACGGCTCGAGCGCGTGTTCAACCACATGGAATCCGAAATCGGCGTGCTGCAGGTCGAGAAGAAGATCCGCAACCGCGTGAAGCGGCAGATGGAGAAGACGCAGCGCGAGTACTATCTGAACGAGCAGCTGAAGGCGATCCAGAAGGAGCTCGGCGAAGGCGAGGACGGCAAGGACGAGACCGCCGAGCTGGAAGCCAAGATCAAGGCGACCAAGCTGAGCAAGGAAGCCCGCGAAAAGGCCGTGGCGGAGCTGAAGAAGCTGCGCAGCATGAGCCCGATGAGCGCGGAAGCGACGGTGGTGCGCAACTATCTCGACTGGATCCTCGGGATCCCCTGGAAGAAGCGCAGCAAGATCAAGAACGACGTGCTCGAGGCCGAGCGCATTCTCAACGCAGACCATTTCGGGCTCGACAAGATCAAGGAGCGCATCGTCGAATATCTGGCGGTGCAGGCGCGCAGCCCGAAACTGCGCGGGGCGATTCTCTGCCTGGTCGGCCCGCCGGGCGTCGGCAAGACCTCGCTCGGCAAGTCGATCGCCAGGGCGACGGGGCGCAATTTCGTGCGCATGTCGCTGGGCGGCGTGCGCGACGAAGCCGAAGTGCGCGGCCATCGCCGCACCTATATCGGCTCGATGCCCGGCAAGGTCATCCAGGGCATGAAGAAGGCCAAGACCTCCAATCCGCTCTTCCTGCTCGACGAGATCGACAAGCTCGGCGCCGACTGGCGCGGCGATCCGTCCTCCGCGCTGCTCGAGGTGCTGGATCCGGAGCAGAACGCGACCTTCGCCGATCATTACCTGGAGGTCGATTACGACCTGTCCGACGTGATGTTCGTGACCACCGCCAACAGCCTGCACATGCCGCAGCCGCTGCTCGACCGCATGGAGATCATCCGCATTCCCGGCTACACCGAGGATGAGAAGATGGAGATTTCCAAGCGCCACCTGATCGCCAAGCAAGGCGAAGCGCACGGGCTGAAGAAGGAAGAGTGGTCGATTTCCGACGAGGCGCTGCTCGAACTGATCCGCACGCATACCCGTGAGGCGGGGGTGCGCAACCTCGAGCGCGAGCTCGCCAACCTGGCGCGTAAGGCGGTCAAGGAGATCGTCACCTCCAAGGTCAAGAAGGTGACGATCACCAAGAAAAATCTCGAGAAGTTCGCCGGTGTGTCGAAATTCCGCTACGGCGAGACCGAGTCCGAGGACATGGTCGGTGTCGTCACCGGCCTGGCCTGGACCGAAGTGGGGGGCGAAATCCTCACCATCGAGAGCGTGCTGCTGCCCGGCAAGGGCAACGTCAAGCAAACCGGCAAGCTCGGCGACGTGATGCAGGAGAGCGTGCAGGCCGCGTATTCCTATATCCGCTCGCGCGCGGTGCAGTTCGGCATCAAGCCGCCCTTCTTCGACAAGCGCGACATTCACATCCACGTGCCGGAAGGTGCGACTCCGAAGGATGGTCCGTCGGCCGGCATCGCCATGGCGACTTCGATTGTCAGCGCGATCACCGGCATCCCGATTCGCCGTGACATCGCCATGACCGGCGAGATCACGCTGCGCGGCCGGGTGCTGCCGATCGGCGGCTTAAAGGAGAAATTGCTGGCGGCCCTGCGAGCGGGGATCAAGACCGTGATCATCCCCCAGGACAATGAGAAAGATCTCATTGAAATCCCTGACAATGTGAAAAAGGGCTTGGTCATTATCCCGGTCTCGCATGTCGACGACGTCATCGGACGGGCGTTGGTCAGGAAGCCGGAACCGATCGACTGGGAGGATGCCGCGGACGATCTCGCGGCCGCCCCAGGCGATGCGCGTGCTGCCGTTTTGCCGCATTAAACTAGCGGTTTGACGGTCGCGGCCCAGATTGGCTATCAACTGGGCTCGCTATTCACCATGGCTCACCTAGGTCAAAGATGGACCTGGGTGGGCGCTTTTGTATGCACATAACAGGGAGTTTACCCGTGAATAAAATGGACTTGATTGCCGCCGTCGCTGAAGAAACCGATATCTCCAAGGCGAAGGCTGCTGAAGTCGTGGACGCCGTGTTCGGGGCGATTGAAAAATCCCTGAAGCAGAAGCTTGAGGTTCGCCTCGTCGGCTTCGGCACGTTCGCGACCTCCGAGCGCGAGGCCTCCAAGGGCCGCAACCCGCGCACCGGTGCCGAGATCGACATTCCGGCTTCCACCTCGGTCCGCTTCAAGCCCGGCAAGACACTGAAGGACGCAGTGAACTAAAGACTTTGCGATTCGGACGGCGCGAGCCGTCCGTTTTCCCTGTGGGCGGTTAGCTCAGCGGTAGAGCGTCTCGTTTACACCGAGAGGGTCGGCGGTTCAAACCCGTCACCGCCTATACGATTTTGTCTCGTTGACGTTGCTGCCGTCGCAAATCTCTTGCGGCGGTTTTTTTTGGCGAAGTAAGTAGCCGCTTTTCGAGCTAAAGCGGCGCAAAAACTTTTGGCGATGCTGGGCCATGGGCAGTGTCAGCGACAACGCCCATGACCCAGATTAATAAAGTTTTTTTGCTTCTTTTTGTTCACAAAAAGAAGCCTTTCCTTTTGCCTTTCTCATTGCTGAGCAGCGCGGATAGATTTCAGGCTTTAGACGCTTGACGCTCGGCGCGTCACGCATTACACCGCGCCCACTGCCACGCGGGTGTAGCTCAGTTGGTTAGAGCGCCGGCCTGTCACGCCGGAGGTCGCGGGTTCGAGCCCCGTCACTCGCGCCAGTGTGGTAGAAAATTCCTTTGAAAATTTGTTTCGTTTGGATCGCAGGGCGAGAGCCTTTGCGATGGTCTGCGCGTGTGCCGCTGTGTTATAATGCGGTCGCGCGATCCCGGTGCAAGTATTCCAGCGCATACAATCTGTTCCATCAGCTATGTCGATCAAGCGATTGATAACTATTGACCTCGGGCTGCTGCGGTGCGACATGGCGCTTACGAATTTGTCATCCAGCCGTGGGGAGACGTGCCGTGCAGCCGGTACTTTCGCAGTATTTCCCGATCATCGTGTTTGCCGCGCTCGCGGCCCTGATTGGTCTGGCGATGGTTTTCGGTTCGGTTTTTGCGGCACATCAGAAGCCTTATGCGGCCAAGCTCACGGCCTATGAATGCGGGTTCGAGGCGTTTGGCGATGCGCGTCGGCGGTTCGATGTACGCTTTTATCTGGTTGCCATTCTCTTCATTGTTTTCGATGTCGAAGTCGCGTTTCTGTTCCCCTGGGCGGTCAGCCTGGCGCGCATCGGCCTGCTTGGTTTTTTCTCCATGCTTGGCTTTCTCGCGGTCCTGACCGTCGGCTTCATCTATGAGTGGAACAAGGGCGCGCTGGATTGGGAGTAGCCGCATGAACGTGCCGGACACCGCGCTCGCCTGGAACCGCGAGCACCTGCCCCAGGGGTCCGCCCAGGACGCTGTGATCAAGGGCATCACCGGCGAGATCGCCGGCAAGGGCTTCGTCGTCGCCAACATGGATAAATTGGTGAACTGGGCGCGCACCGGCAGCCTCTGGCCGATGACGTTTGGTCTCGCCTGTTGCGCGGTGGAAATGATCCACGCTTACATGCCGCGCTATGACCTCGACCGGTTCGGCGTCATCCCGCGCGCCAGCCCCAGGCAGAGCGACGTGATGATCGTCGCCGGCACGCTGACCAACAAGATGGCGCCGGCGCTGCGCCGGGTCTACGATCAGATGCCGGAGCCGCGCTGGGTGATCTCCATGGGCAGCTGCGCCAATGGCGGCGGGTATTATCACTATTCCTATTCCGTGGTGCGCGGCTGCGACCGGATCGTGCCGGTCGACATCTACGTGCCGGGCTGCCCGCCGACCGCCGAGGCGCTGGTCTACGGCATCATGCAGCTGCAAAAGAAAATCCGCCGGACAGGGACGATTCTCCGTGGCTGAAGAGATCGTGGATATCATGCGCGACACCATGGCAGCCCTTCCGGGCGCCATTAAGGCATATCGCGAGATCGGCGAACTGGTCGTGCTGGTCGAGCGCGACCGGGCCTATGCGCTGCTGCAGGAGCTGCGCGACAAATTCGGTTTCCAGCAAATGATGGATATTTGCGGTGTCGACTGGCCGCAGCGCGCCGCACGGTTCGATGTCGTCTACAATCTGCTCTCCGTCACCCGCAACGAGCGCCTGCGCGTGATCGTGCAGACCGATGAGGCGACACCGGTCGTCTCGGTGTCCGCGATCTGGCCGTGCGCCACCTGGTGGGAGCGCGAGGTGTGGGACCTGTTCGGCATCGCCTTCGAGGGGCTGGCGGATCACCGCCGCATCCTCAGCGATTACGGCTTCGAGGGGCATCCTTTGCGCAAGGATTTTCCGCTCACCGGCTATGTCGAGGTGCATTACGACGCCGAGCGCAAGGCGGTGGTCTACGACAAGGTGAAGCTGACGCAGGAATTCCGCAATTTCGATTTCCTCTCGCCGTGGGAAGGCATGACCACGCTGCCCGGCGATGAGAAAGCGCGGGGAGAGCGTAAATGAGCGAGCTGGCGCCGACCACCAAGACGATCGAGGTCGACAACCACACGATCAATTTCGGCCCGCAGCATCCCGCCGCGCATGGCGTGCTGCGGCTGATCCTGGAGATGGATGGCGAGGTCATCGAGCGCGCCGATCCGCATATTGGCCTGCTGCATCGCGGCACCGAGAAGCTGATCGAGTACAAGAGCTACATGCAGGCGGTGCCGTATTTCGACCGTCTGGATTATGTCTCGCCGATGGCCTGCGAACATGCCTTCGCGCTGGCCACGGAAAAGCTGCTCGGCATCCAGGCGCCGGATCGCGCGCAATGGATCCGCGTGCTGTTCGCGGAAATCACGCGCGTGCTGAACCATCTGCTCAGCGTCGGGCATTTCGCGCTCGACTGCGGCGCGCTGACACCCGGCCTGTGGGGCTATGAAGAGCGCGAGAAGCTGCTGGAATTTCATGAGGCGGCGTCCGGCGCGCGTTTCCATTCCAATTATTTCCGCCCCGGTGGCGTGGCGAAAGATCTGCCGGCCGGGCTGGAGCAGAAGATCGCCGATTGGGCCGAGAGCTTTCCGAAGTTCATCGACGACGTGGAAGCGCTGCTCACCGGCAATCGCATCTGGAAGCAGCGCACGGTGGATATCGGCGTGATTTCCGCCGAGGATGCGCTGGCCTGGGGTTTTTCCGGGCCGAGCCTGCGCGGTTCTGGTGTGGCTTGGGATCTGCGCCGCGCGCAGCCTTATGACAAATATGCCGAGGTCGAATTCGACGTGCCGATCGGCCGTCATGGCGACACTTACGACCGCTATCTCGTACGCATCGCCGAGATGCGCGAGAGTGTGAAAATCATCAAGCAGGCGCTGGCGAAAATGAAACCGGGCCCGATCAAGCTGCAGGATCACAAGATCACGCCGCCGACCCGCGCGCAGATGAAACACTCGATGGAAGCGCTGATCCATCACTTCAAACTCTATACCGAGGGCTATCACGTGCCGGCCGGCGCCACCTACACGGTGGTGGAGGCGCCGAAGGGCGAGTTCGGCGTGTATCTGGTCGCCGACGGCAGCAATCGTCCGTATCGTTGCAAGATCCGCGCGACCGGCTTTGCGCATCTGCAGGCGACGGAGAAGCTTTCCAAGGGGCATATGCTGGCTGACATGGTCGGCATTCTCGGCTCCCTCGACATCGTCTTTGGTGAGATTGACCGGTGAATATGGCAGAGCCAACGGAATTTGTCTTTGACGAGATCGCCGAGGCGGCCGTCGTTCAAATGATCGCGCGCTATCCGGCGGGCAAGCAGGCGAGTGCGGTGATGCCGCTGCTCGACATCGTGCAGCGCCAGATGGGCCGGCAGACCGGCTCCGCCTGGGTGCCGCGCATCGCCATGGATGTGGTGGCCAAACGCCTCGGCATGGCGCCGGTGCGCGTCTACGAGGTCGCGACCTTCTACCTGATGTACAACACCAAGCCGGTGGCCAAATATCATCTGCAGGTCTGCACCACCACGCCGTGCTGGCTGCGCGGCTCGGATGAGATCGTGGCGGCCTGCAAGAAGGCTGGTGGCGTCAAGGATTTCGGCCAGACCAGCGAGGACGGGTTGTTCACCATGACCGAGGTGGAATGCCTCGGCGCCTGCGTGAACGCGCCGATCCTGCAGATCAACGACGACTATTACGAGGATCTCGATGCCGAGAAGACCGAGGCGCTGCTTTTGCAGCTGAAGGCCGGCGAGCCTTTGCCGCCGGCGGGCTCGGCGATCGGCCGGCACGCCTCGGCGCCGGTGTCCAACCAGACCACGTTGCTGCAAGACGGCAGTCCGGCGGAGTAACCCAGATGCTGAACGACGCTGACAGGATCTATCAAAATCTCTACGGGCTGCACGATTGGAAGCTGCCCGGCGCGCGCGCGCGCGGTGATTGGGACGGCACCGCCGATATTCTCGCGCGAGGGCGGGACGCGATCGTCGAGGAGATGAAGGCGTCGGGCATGCGCGGCCGTGGCGGCGCGGGCTTCCCGACCGGCATGAAATGGTCGTTCATGCCCAAGCAGAGCGACGGGCGGCCGTCTTATCTCGTGGTGAATGCCGACGAGAGCGAGCCCGGCACCTGCAAGGACCGCGACATCATCCGCAATGAGCCGCACAAGCTGGTCGAAGGCTGCCTGATCGCCGCCTTCGCGATGGGCGCGCATACCGCCTTCATCTATATCCGCGGCGAATACTACAACGAAGCCGTGCGCCTGCAGGCGGCGATCGACGAGGCGCGCGCGGCCGGGCTGATCGGCCCGAACGCGTCGGGCTCGGGCTGGGATTTCGACATCGTCCTGCATCGCGGCGCCGGCGCGTATATTTGCGGCGAGGAATCGGCGCTGCTGGAGAGCCTGGAAGGCAAGAAGGGCATGCCGCGCATGAAGCCGCCTTTCCCCGCCGCCATGGGCCTCTATGGCTGCCCGACCACGGTGAACAATGTCGAGACCATCGCCGGCGTGGGGACCATCATGCGCCGCGGCGCCGCGTGGTTTTCAGCACTCGGCCGGCCGAAGAATGCCGGCACCAAGCTATTCTGCATTTCCGGCCATGTGAACCGGCCCTGCAATGTCGAGGAGGAACTCGGCATTCCGCTGAAAGACCTGATCGAGAAACATGCCGGCGGCGTGCGCGGCGGCTGGGACAATCTGCAGGCGGTGATCCCCGGCGGCGCGTCGATGCCGATCCTGAACAAGGCGATGTGCGACACCCAGCTGATGGATTTCGATTCCCTCTCGGCGGTGAAAAGCGGCCTGGGTTCCGGCGCCATCATCGTCATGGACAAGTCGGCCGACGTGGTGAAGGCGATCTGGCGTCTTTCGAAATTCTTCAAGCATGAAAGCTGCGGTCAGTGCACGCCGTGCCGCGAGGGCACCGGCTGGATGATGCGCATGATGGACCGGATCGTGCAGGGCAAGGCCAGCATGGCCGACATCGCGCTCATGGAGCAGGTGACGTCGCAGGTGGCGGGTCACACGATCTGCGCCTTCGGCGATGCCGCGGCCTGGCCGATCCAGGGTTTGATGCGGGCGTTCAGGCCGCTGGTCGAGGCGCGTGCCATCGACGCGCCGCGTCCGGTTGTGGCGCAGGCGGCGGAGTAAGAACATGGCAAAAGTCATCGTCGACGGCATCGAGGTTGAGGTCGCGAACGGGTCGACCGTTCTGCAGGCGGCGGAAGCGGCGGGCAAGGAGATCCCCCGCTTCTGTTATCATGAGCGCCTGTCGATCGCCGGCAACTGCCGCATGTGCCTGGTCGAGGTCGAGAAAATGCCCAAGCCGGTGGCCTCGTGCGGCCAGCCGGTGGCGGAGGGCATGGTGATCCACACCGACACCGAGAACGTGCGCAAGGCGCGTCGCGGCGTGATGGAGTTCCTGCTCATCAATCATCCGCTGGATTGCCCGATCTGCGACCAGGGCGGCGAATGCGACCTGCAGGACGAGGCGGTGAGCTATGGCCGCGATTATTCGCGCTATGACGAGGCCAAGCGCGCTGTCGGGCAGGGGGATTGGGGGCCGCTCGTCAAAACCACGATGACGCGCTGCATCCATTGCACGCGCTGCATCCGCTTCACCACCGAAGTGGCCGGCGTGGCCGAGCTGGGCGCCACCGCGCGCGGCGAGAGCATGCAGGTCGGCACCTATATCGAGAAGGCGCTGAGTTCGGAACTTTCGGGCAATATCATCGATCTTTGCCCGGTCGGCGCGCTCACTTCGAAGCCTTATGCCTACACCGCGCGGCCCTGGGAGCTGCGCAAGACCGACAGCATCGACGTGCTCGACGCGGTCGGCGCGAACATCCGCATCGATGCGCGCGGGGCTGAGGTGTTGCGCATTCTGCCGCGCCTGAATGACGACGTGAACGAGGAATGGCTGGGCGACAAGTCGCGTTTTTCCATCGACGGCCTGAAGCGCCGCCGCCTCGACCGGCCGTGGCTGCGCGAGAACGGCAAATTGCGCGCGGTGAGCTGGGAAGAGGCGTTCGCTGCCGTCGCTGCCAAGGTCAAGGGCACGGCGCCGGAGCGCATCGGCGCCATCGCCGGCGATCTCTGCGATGTCGAGAGCATGCTCGCGCTGAAGGAATTCTTCACAGCACTCGGCTCGAAGAATCTGGATTGCCGGCAGGATGGAGCGGTGTTCGACGCTTCCCGGCGGCCGTTCTATCTGTTCAACACCACGATCGCCGGGATCGAGGAGGCGGACGCGCTGCTGATCATCGGCAGCAACCCGCGCCACGAGGCGCCGGTGCTGAACGCGCGCATCCGCAAGCGCTGGCTGACCGGCGGGCTGAAAGTCGCGCTGATCGGCCAGAGCCATGAGCTGACCTACGGGTTCGACCATCTCGGCGCCGGGCCGGAGGCGATTTCGGCCCTCCTCGATGGTTCGCACGCGTTTGCCGAAGTGCTGAAGACCGCCAAAAACCCGATGGTGATCCTCGGGGCAGGGGCGCTGGCGCGGCCGGATGGCGCGGCGATCCATGCTGCCGCCTGGAAGCTCGCGGCACAGTTCAACATGCTCACCCCGGACTGGCACGGTTTCAACGTGCTGCACCATGCGGCAGCACGGGTCGGTGCACTGGATATCGGGTTCCTGCCCGGCGCCGGCGGCAAGAGCACGGCGCAAATGCTGGGTGGCGGGACCGACATTCTGTGGCTGCTCGGCGCCGATGAACTCGACACCAAGGCGATCGGACCGGACACCTTCGTGATCTATCAAGGCCATACCGGCGATGCCGGGGCGGCGCGCGCGGATCTGATCCTGCCGGGTGCGGCCTATACGGAAAAAGACGGCACCTATGTGAACACCGAGGGCCGCGTGCAGCAGGCGCAGCTGGCGCTCAAGCCACCCGGCGATGCGCGCGAGGACTGGCGCATCATCCGCGCGCTCAGCGCCTATCTCGGCCATGCGCTGCCCTATGACACGCTGCCGGAATTGCGCGCGCATCTGGCGGAAACCTATCAGCTGTTTGCCCGCATCGGCGAGGTGCGGCGCCTGGCGGGCACGGACCCGGCGGCACCCGAAGGTGAGGTTTCCGCTGTGGGCCGCGAGGCGTTGGTGCCGGTGCTGGCGAACTACTACCAGACCGACCCGATCAGCCGCGCCAGCCCGACCATGGCGGCCTGCGTCGCCGCGCATTATCCGGCGCTGGAGGCCGCGGAATGAACGCGTTCTTTTTTCATACCGACCTTGGCTTCCTCATTCTCACGGTGCTGAAGACGCTGGCGGTGGTCGTGCCGCTGTTGGTCGGGGTCGCCTATCTCACCTATTTCGAGCGCAAGGTGATGGGCGCGATCCAGTTGCGCAAGGGCCCCAACGTGACCGGCCCGTTCGGCCTGTGGCAGCCTTTCGCCGACGCGCTGAAAATGATGTTCAAGGAGACGATCTTCCCCGCCGGGGCGGACCGTGTGCTGTTCACCTTGGCGCCGATGATCACCTTCGGCCTGGCGGTCACCGCCTGGGCGGTGATCCCGGTCAATAATGGCTGGGCAGTCGCCAACATCAATGTCGGCATCCTCTACCTCTTCGCGATCTCCTCGCTCGGCGTGTACGGCATCATCATCGCCGGCTGGGCCAGCAACTCGAAATACGCCTTCCTCGGCGCGCTGCGCAGCGCCGCACAGATGGTGTCCTACGAAGTCTCCATGGGCTTCGTCATCGTCACCGTGCTGATCTGCGCCGGCAGCCTGAATTTGAACGACATCGTGCTGGCGCAGCGTCACCTCTGGTACGCGATCCCGCTCTTCCCGATGTTCATCATCTTCTTCATCTCCGGCATCGCCGAGACCAACCGCGCGCCGTTCGACCTGGCCGAAGGCGAGACGGAAATCGTCGCCGGCTTCTTCGTGGAATACAGCGCCATGACGTTCGCGCTGTTCTTCCTCGGCGAATACGCGAACATGATCCTCGTCAGCGCCATGACCACGCTGCTGTTCCTCGGTGGCTGGCTCTCGCCGCTGCCGTTCGTGCCCTTCACCCTGGTGCCGGGCGTGATCTGGTTCCTCGTGAAAATCCTCATCTGCCTGTTCGTGTTCGTGTGGGTGCGGGCCACCTTGCCGCGCCTGCGCTACGACCAGCTGATGTCGCTGGGCTGGAAAGTGTTCCTGCCCCTCTCTCTCGCCTGGCTGGTGATCACCGCCGGCTTCCTGGAAATCTTCGGGCTGCTGCCCCATGCTTGATAGGTCAACACCATGATCCGGCTCGACCGTATGGCCCGTGGACTGTTGCTGAGCGAGATCGTCGCCGGCCTCGGCCTCACGCTGAAATATTTCTTCAAGCCCAAGGCCACGATCAACTATCCGTTCGAGAAGAACCCGATCAGCCCGCGCTTCAAGGGTGAGCACGCGCTGCGCCGCTACCCGAACGGCGAGGAACGCTGCATCGCCTGCAAGCTCTGCGAGGCGGTGTGCCCGGCGCAGGCGATCACCATCGAGGCCGAACCGCGCGAGGACGGCTCGCGCCGCACCACGCGCTACGACATCGATATGGTGAAATGCATCTATTGCGGCCTGTGCGAGGAAGCCTGCCCGGTGGATGCCATCGTCGAGGGGCCGA
The DNA here is from genome assembly GCF_036489515.1 of Acidocella sp. GTDB lineage: Bacteria > Pseudomonadota > Alphaproteobacteria > Acetobacterales > Acetobacteraceae > Acidocella. Next base: position 7,721 of record NZ_DASXFO010000049.1, on the reverse strand, counting down.
ATTTCGAATTCGCCACCGAGACGCGCGAAGAACTGCTCTACGACAAGGCCAAGCTGCTGGCCAACGGCGACCGGTGGGAGCCGGAGCTGGCGAAGCGGCTGGAACTTGACGCGCCCTATCGGTGAGATCCCAGCCATGATCCCCAATCTCGTCTTTTATGTCGCCTCCTTCATCCTGCTGGCTTCGGCGGTGATGGTGGTCAGCAACCGCAACCCGGTGCATTCGGTGCTGTTCCTGATCCTCGCCTTCATCAACGCCGCGGTGTTGTTCCTGCTGAGCGGCGCCGAGTTCCTGGCGATGCTCCTGGTCATCGTCTATGTCGGCGCGGTCGCGGTCCTGTTCATGTTTGTCGTGATGATGCTGGACGTGAACTTCGCCAAGATGCGCGAGGGTTTCCAGCGTTACGCGCCGGTCGGTGGCCTGGTCGCCGTGGTTCTCTTCATCGAGCTCGTGCTGGTGCTTTCGGGCTGGAGCATCGCGCCCGGTGCCGCCGGCGCGCGGCTGTTCCCGACGCCGGCGGGTGTGACGAATACCCAGGCGCTGGGTGAGCTGATCTATACGAAATATCTGCCTTTGTTCCAGCTCGCGGGCGTGATCCTGCTGGTGGCGATGATCGGCGCGATCGTGCTGACGCATCGCGAGCGCCGCCGCGCCAAGACCCAGGATCTCGACGTGCAGCACGCCCGCGTGCCGGCCGATACGCTGGTGATGGTGCCGGCCAAGGTCGGGGCGGGCGCGCAAATGCCGCGTCATGAGGAGGATGCGCTGTGATGACCGTGCCGCTTTCACACTATCTGATCGTTGCCGGGCTGCTGCTGGTGATCGGCATTTTCGGCATCTTCATGAACCGCAAGAACATCATCATCATCATGATGTCGATCGAGCTGATCCTGCTCGCCGCGAACATTAATTTCGTCGCCTTCTCCGGCGCGCTGCACGACATGGTCGGGCAGGTCTTCACCATGTTCGTGCTCACCGTCGCCGCCGCTGAGGCGGCGATCGGGCTCGCCATTCTGGTCATCTATTTCCGCAACCGCGGCTCGATCGAGGTCGAGGACGTGACGTTGATGAAGGGCTGATATGTTAACGCTGATCGCCGTTCTGGCACCGCTTTTCGGTTCCGTGCTCGCGGGCGTCGGCCGCCCGTTCCTTGGCAGGCAGCTGGCGATCGGCGCCAGCATCCTGTTCATGATCATCTCCGCCATCGCCGGGGTGACGTCCTTCGTGACGCTGCTTCATGTCGGTGTGCCGGCGGCGCCCCTGCATGTCGCCGACTGGATTGCGGTCGGCGGCTTCAATCCGGGCTGGACCTTGCGCCAGGACATGCTGACGCTGGTGATGGTGGCGATGGTCAGCTCCGTCTCGCTGGTGATCCATATCTACAGCGTCGGCTACATGGAGCACGACAAGACCGCGCCGCGCTTTTTCGCGTATATCTCGCTGTTCACCTTCGCGATGCTGATGCTGGTGACATCCAACAACCTGGTGCAGCTGTTCTTCGGCTGGGAGGGTGTGGGCCTCGTCTCCTACCTGCTCATCAACTACTGGTATGACCGGCCGGCCGCGAACGCGGCGGCGATCAAGGCGATGATCGTCAACCGCATCGGGGACCTGTTCTTCGCGGTCGGCATTGCGCTCGCCTATCTCGTCTTCAACACCATCTCCTTCGACGGCATTTTTGCCGCCGTCACGGCGCATGCCGGCAACCGCTACGCGCTGTTCGGCACCCAGTTCCCGGCGCTGGAGGTGATTTCGATCCTGCTGTTCATCGGCGCGATGGGCAAGTCGGCGCAGTTCCTTCTGCACACCTGGCTGGCCGACGCGATGGAAGGCCCGACGCCGATTTCCGCCCTCATCCATGCCGCCACCATGGTCGCGGCGGGCGTGTTCATGATCGTGCGCATGTCGCCGCTGATCAACCACGCTCCGGTGGCCATGGAGGTGATCACCGTGATCGGCGCCACCACGGCCTTCTTCGCCGGCACGGTCGGTTGCGTGCAGAACGACATCAAGCGCATCATCGCCTATTCCACCTGCTCGCAGCTCGGCTACATGTTCCTGGCCGCCGGGCTCGGCGCCTATCCGGTGGCGATGTTCCACCTCATCAATCACGCTTTCTTCAAGGCGCTGCTGTTCCTGGCCGCGGGCTCGGTCATCCATGCGATGTCCGACGAGCAGGATGTGCGGCTGATGGGCGGCCTCTGGCGCAAGCTGCCGGTCACCTGGGTGACGTTGCTGATCGGTGGCCTGGCGCTCTCCGGTATTCCGCCCTTCTCCGGCTATTATTCCAAGGACGCGATTCTCGGCGCGGCGTTTGCCTCGCACAGCGCGGTCGGCATGTATGGCTGGGTCCTCGGCACCGTCACGGCCGGGCTCACCGCGTTCTACACGGCGCGGCTGGTGCTGCTCACCTTCCACGGCACGTCGCGCGCGCCCAAACATGTGCAGGAGCATGTGCATGAGAGCCCGCTGGTGATTCTCGGGCCGCTGGTGCTGCTCGCCATCGGCGCGGTGAGCAGCGGCTTCCTGTTCCGCAACGCCTTTATCGGCGGTGGCTTCAGCGCCTTCTGGGGCGGCAGCATCGCCGTGCCGGGCACGATCATGCAGTCGATCGATCAGATCCCGGCCTGGGCGGCGCTGGCGCCGCTGACCGCCGCGATCATCGGTCTCGCCGTCGCCGCCATCATGTATATTCTGGTCCCCTCGCTGCCGGGGCGGCTCTCGCAAGCCTTCAGGCCGCTCTATTTGTTCGTCCTGAACAAATGGTATTTCGACGAAATCTACGATGCGCTCCTGGTTCGCCCGAGCTTGCGGCTCGCGAAATTCGCATGGCGCTTCGGCGACGAGCAGGTGATCGACGGTGTGCCCACAGGCCTCGCCACGCTCACTGCCGATGCCTCGACACAGACCGTGAAACTGCAGACCGGGTCGATCGCCCTCTACGCTTTCATCATGCTGATCGGCCTGCTCGTCTTCCTCAGCCTCTTCCTGTGGGTCCGCTAACATGAACCAGGCCGGTTTCCCGATCCTTTCGCTGATCACCTTCCTGCCGCTGGTCGGCGTGTTCTACCTCGTCACCTTGCGCGGCGACGAGGCGGCGGTGGCGCGCAACGCCCGCTACGCCGCGCTCTGGACCAGCCTCGTGGTGCTGGCGCTGGGCATTTATCTCTGGAGCGCATTCAACCCCGCTGTGGCAGGATTCCAGTTCGTGGAGACCGTGCCCTGGCTCTCCGGGATCGACGTGCAGTACCGCATGGGGGTGGACGGCATCAGCCTGTCCCTGATCCTGCTCACGGTGTTCATCACGCCGATCGCGATCCTCTCCGCCTGGTCGATCACGCGCCGGGTGCGCGAGTTCATGATCGCCTTCCTGCTCCTGGAAACGATGACCGTGGGCATGTTCGCGGCGCTCGATTTCGTCGTGTTCTACATCTTCTTCGAGGCTGTGCTGCTGCCGATGTATCTCATCATCGGCGTCTGGGGCGGCGAAAAGCGCATTTTCGCGGCGGTGAAATTCTTCATCTTCACGCTCGCCGGCTCGCTGTTCATGCTGCTGGCGCTGGTCTGGATGTGGCGCAACGCCGGCACCACCGACATCGTGACCTTGCTGCACACGCCGATCCCGCCGCACATCCAGATGTGGCTGTTCATCGCCTTCCTCGCCTCGTTCGGTGTGAAGGCGGCGGTGTGGCCGCTGCATACCTGGCTGCCGGACGCCTATGGCGAGGCGCCGCTGCCGGGCACCATCATGCTCGCGGCCGTGCTGTCGAAAATGGGCGCCTACGGCTTTCTGCGCTTCGCCGTGCCGATGCTCCCCCAGGCCTCCGCCGCCGCCGAACCGCTGATGTTCACCCTCGGCGTGGTCGCGGTGATCTATGTCTCCTACGTGGCGCTGGCGCAGACCGATATGAAGCGCATGATCGCCTATTCCTCGGTCGCGCATATGGGCGTGATCGTGATCGGCATTTTCACCTTCACGGTCGAGGGCATTGAGGGCGCGCTGTTTCAGATGCTCTCGCACGGCATCGTTATCGCAGGCTTGTTTGTCTGCTCCGGGATTTTGCTGGCGCGCGGTGAGACCATGGCGCTCTCGAAGCTGGGCGGGCTCGCCACGCGCATGCCGGTCTATGCCGCGGCTTTGATGCTGTTCTCGCTGGCGAATATGGGCTTGCCCGGCACCTCGGGCTTCATCGGTGAAATCCTCGTGATCGTCGGCGCGATGAAAGTGAATTTCTGGGTGTCGCTGCTGGGCGGTGCCGGCATGGTTCTGGGCGCCGCTTATATGCTGGTGTTGCTGCGCGCCGTGCTGTTCGACAAGTTCACGCGGCCTGAACTGGCGAGCCTGAAAGACCTCACCGCCGGGGAATACGCCATGCTGGTGCCGCTCGCCGTGATGGTGCTGTGGCTCGGCATCTATCCGAGCAGCTTCACGCATATCTTCGATGCGCCGGTCACCGCCATGGTGCAGGCGCATGTCGCGGCCCTCACGCCGCACACGGCCATCGCCATGGTGAGCAAATGATCTCTTTCTCCCCCCTTATTCCTGCCTTGCTGCTGGGTATCGGCGGCATGGCGCTGCTGATGTTCGGCGTGTTCGCCAAACGCGAGCGTGCCACCAGCTGTACCGCCGGTGCGTTGATCCTGCTGGTCCTCGCCGCCGGCTTCACCTTGGCGGCGCCCGATGGGCCGTTGTTCGGCGGGCTGCTGCAGACCAACACCTTCACCCGCTATGCCGACGTGCTGGTGATGCTGGGTGCTGCCGCGGCGCTGATCCTCTCGGTCGATTATAACCGCCGCGAAGGCATCGCCCGCTTCGAATACCCGATCCTGGTGCTGTTCTCCGTGCTCGGCATGATCGTGATGATCTCCGCCGCGGACCTCATGACGCTCTATGTCGGGTTCGAGCTGCAATCGCTGGCGCTGTATATCTGCGCGGCGCTGGCGCGGGATTCGCTGCGCTCCACTGAGGCGGGCCTCAAATATTTCGTCCTGGGCGCGCTTGCTTCCGGGCTGCTCGTCTACGGCATTTCGCTGGTCTACGGCTTTGCCGGCACCACCAATTTCGCCTCGCTCGCGGGCGTCCTGGCGCATGGCGCGGGCTACGGGACGGTGATCGGCATCGTCTTCGTGCTGGTCGGTCTCGCCTTCAAGATTTCCGCCGCACCGTTCCATATGTGGACGCCGGACGTGTATGAGGGCTCGCCCAGCCCGGTCACCGCTTTGTTCGGCACCGCCCCGAAAGTCGCCACCATGGCGCTGCTGCTCGCGGTGATGATCGGGCCGTTCGGGCCGCTGCTGCATCAGTGGCAGATGCTGGTCGAGATCCTCAGCATCGTCTCCATGGCGCTCGGCGCGCTGGCCGCGATCGGCCAGACCAGCATCAAGCGCCTGCTCGCTTATTCCTCGATCGGCCATATGGGCTACGCGCTGATGGGCCTCGCCGCCGGCACGGTGGCCGGCATCCAGGCGACCTTGGTCTACATGGCGATCTATGTGGTCATGTCCTTCGGCAGCTTCGCCTGTGTCATCGCCATGCGCCGCCGTGGCCAGGCGGTGGAGACCATCGCCGACCTTGCCGGCCTGTCCGCCGAGAAGCCGGGCTTTGCCCTGGCGCTGGCGATCTTCATGTGGGCGATGGCCGGCATCCCGCCGCTCTCCGGCTTCTTCGGCAAACTTTATGTCTTCTCCGCCGCGGTGAACGCGGGTCTCGACACGCTCGCCGTGGTCGGGGTGGTGACAAGCGTCATCGGCGCGTTCTATTATCTGCGCGTGATCAAGGTGATGTATTTTGACGCCGGGCGGCCGGAATTCGACCCAATGGCGGGCGGCGTGCGCTTCGTCATGGCGGTCGGCGCCATCGTCACCTGCCTGTTCGTGTTCATCCCCGGCCCGCTGGTCAGCGCCGCCGATGCCGCAGCCCGGGCCTTGATGGGGTGATCGCCTGGCGGCTCGAACGTTACGACGAACTCGGCTCGACTTCGGATGAATGCGTCGCCCGCGCCAAAGCGGGGGCGGCAGCCGGACTGGCGGTGCAGGCGCGGCGGCAGGTTTCCGGCCGCGGCAGCCGCGGGCGGGAATGGACCGCGCCCGAAGGTAATCTTTCCTTTTCGTTTTTGCTCCGCCCCGACCGACCCGCCGCCGAGGCAGGGCTGTTTTCGCTTATCGCCGGCATCGCTTTGGTCGAGGCGTTGGCGCCGTGGAGCAAAACGCTGCCGATGCTGAAATGGCCGAATGACGTGCTGCTGGACGGCGCCAAGCTCGCCGGCATCCTCATCGATGCCGCGACGGACGGTGCAAAAATTGAGTGGGTGGTGGTCGGGATCGGCGTGAATCTGGCGGCCGCACCCGACATCGCGGGGCGCCGCACCACCTCGCTGAGGGATCATGGCGGCAGCCTCAGTGCCGATGACGCCGCCGACGCGATCCTGGCGCGCATCGCGGCATGGCACGACGCGCCGGGCGCGAAAATCTGCGAATCATGGCAGGCTTGGGGGCATCCTGTGGGCACGAAGCTCATCGTGCGCGGCGCACGGGGTGAACGTCATGGCGCCTTTGCGGGCCTGTCCGACGCCGGCGAATTGCTGTTGCAGGACAAAGATCGTATCGAACCCATCAGCACGGGCGACATCCTGCTCGGGCAGGCCTAGAGCATGATTGCTTTGCATCAATCATGCTCTAACCTATTTTTGGCGAGCAATTTCATGCGTTTAGATGGCAACGGTCGATTCCATCTAAACGCACATTGCTCTAGGGAAGCGGGAGCCCATGCTACTGGTCATTGACGCCGGCAACACCAACATCGTCTTCGCGGTGCATGACGGCACGGAATGGCGCGGCGCCTGGCGTCTCGCGACCTCGGCGCAGCGCACCTCGGATGAATACGGCGTATGGCTGGAGGCGCTGCTGACCCGCGCCGGCATCACGCCCGGCCAGGTCAACCGCGCGGTGATCGGCACCGTGGTACCGGCGGCTTTGTATCATCTGCGGCGGCTCTGCCGCGAATGGTTCGACTCCGAGCCGCTGGTGGCCCAGGCCTCGCTGGATTGGGGCTTTGAGATCAAGGTCGACAATCCCGACGAGGTCGGCGCCGACCGGCTGCTCAACGCGCTGGCCGCGCACAACCATTATGGCGGGCCGCTGGTGGTGGTGGATTTCGGCACCGCCACCACGTTCGACGTGGTCGACAGCACCGGCGCCTATCTTGGCGGGGTGATCTCGCCCGGCATCAATTTGTCCATCGAGGCGCTGCATCAGGCGGCGGCGCGGCTGCCGCGCATCGGCATCGGCCGGCCGCAGGCGGTGATCGGCCGCTCCACCATCCCAGCCATGCGCTCGGGCATCTATTGGGGCTATGTCGGGCTGATCGAGGGGCTGCTGGTGCGCATCGAAGGGGAATTCGGCGCGCCCCTGAAAGCCATCGCCACCGGCGGCCTGGCTCCGCTCTTCGCCGAGGGGACCACGCAATTCACCGCCATCGACCCCGATCTGACTTTGGACGGGCTGCGCCTGCTCTCGCTGCGCAATTCCCCGCCGCCTTTGCCGCGCGACCGTGCGCGGTTTATCGAGACTGACTGAACACTTTTATTCCAGGAGCTTTTTATCTGATGGCAAAATCCACCGGCAAATCCTCGGGTCCGATCCGGGGCGATGCCCCGGGCGGGTTCATTTTCATTCCCCTCGGCGGCACCGGGGAGATCGGCATGAATTTCAACCTCTATGGC
>NZ_DASXFO010000020.1:0-24956 GCF_036489515.1 Acidocella sp. | reverse complement strand
GTATTTGTTCACCTTGGCGTAGGTGGCGAGCGAGTTGATCAGACCGATGTTCGGGCCTTCCGGCGTCTCGATCGGGCAGATGCGGCCGTAATGCGTCGGATGCACGTCGCGCACCTCGAAGCCGGCGCGCTCGCGGGTCAGGCCGCCCGGCCCCAGGGCCGAGAGCCGGCGCTTATGCGTCACTTCGGAGAGCGGGTTGGTCTGGTCCATGAACTGGCTGAGCTGCGAGGAGCCGAAGAACTCGCGCACCGCGGCGGCGGCCGGCTTCGCGTTGATCAGGTCATGCGGCATCACGCTGTCGATATCGACGGAGCCCATGCGCTCGCGAATAGCGCGCTCCATGCGGAGCAGACCGACGCGATACTGGTTTTCCATCAGCTCGCCGACCGAGCGCACGCGGCGATTGCCGAGATTGTCGATGTCGTCGATCGCGCCACGGCCGTCCTTCAGCTCGCACATGATCTTCATGGTGCGCAGGATGTCTTCCTTGCGCAGGGTGCGGACCGTGTCAGCGGCCTCCACGCCCAGACGCATGTTCATTTTCACCCGCCCGACGGCCGACAGATCATAACGGTCGCCGTCGAAGAACAGACCCCTGAACAGCGCCTCGGCGGTCTCCGAGGTCGGCGGCTCGCCAGGGCGCATGACGCGGTAGATGTCGATCAGCGCGTCCTCGCGGTTGCTGTTCTTGTCCACCGCCAAGGTGTTGCGGATCCACGGACCGTTCGCCTGGTCGACCGCCAGCGTCGGCAACCTGTCGATGCCCTTGGCCTCGAGCTGCGCCAGCTTCGGCTCGGTCAGCTCCTCGCCGGCCTCGGCGTAAATCTCGCCGGTCTCCGGGTCGTACATGTCGACGGCGACGAAGCGGCCCAGCAGATCGCCGCGAGCGACCAGCACGCGCTTGGTCTTCTCGGCGATCTTGCGCACCACGCGGGCGGTCAGCTTCTCGTCGTTCTTGGCCACCACCTCGCCGGTATCGGCGTCGACCAAGTCCTCGATCAGCTTCTGGTTACGGAAAGCCTCCGCCTCGAACGGACGGGCCCACTGCCCCTTGTTGGCCGAGAACACGACCTGACCGTAGAACATGCCGAGGATCTCCTCGGGCTCCATGCCCTTGATCTCGCCCAGCTCCAGCGTCTCGCCCTTGGCCTCGCGGGCGGCGCGCAGCGCCTGGGTGGCGGCGCTGGGGAGCGCGTAGAGCAGCGTCGTCGCCGGCAGCTTGCGCTTGCGGTCGATGCGCACATAAACGAGATCCTTGGCGTCGAACTCGAAGTCGAGCCAGGAGCCGCGATAGGGGATCACGCGCGCGGTGAACAAATATTTGCCCGAGGAATGGGTCTTGCCGCGGTCATGGTCGAAGAACACGCCCCGGCTGCGATGCATCTGCGACACGATCACGCGCTCGGTGCCGTTCACCACGAAGGTGCCGTTATCGGTCATCAGCGGCATATCGCCCATGTAAACGGGCTGCTCCTTGATGTCGCGGATCGACTTGGCGCCGGTGTCCTCGTCCAGATCCCAGACGATGAGGCGCAGAATCACCTTCAGCGGGGCGGCATAGGTCATGCCGCGCTGGATGCATTCCTCAACGTCGTATTTCGGCTCTTCCAGCTCGTAATGGACGAACTCAAGCCGACCGCGGCCGGCGAAATCGTCGATCGGGAAGACCGATTTGAAAACTTCCTGAAGCCCGGAATGGGTGCGCGCGTCCGGCTTCACATGCATCTGCAGGAACGAGTCATAGCTCGCGCGCTGCACGTCGATCAGATTTGGCATCGGGGCCACTTCGGGGATCCGCCCAAAGCTCTTGCGGATGCGCTTCCGTCCGGTGAAAGACCCTTTACCAAGACCGCCATTGATCGCGTTCATCGCATCACCCTCGCGTAAAATTTCAGCTCAGTCGTACCAAAAACAGCCGGCAGGCGACTACCCAAGCGGTAATCGCCTGCCCTTTAGGCGGTATAAACGCCGCGCCCAGCAAGGCCGCGGCGGGGAAGAAAATTACTTGATTTCGACAGTCGCGCCCTGCTCTTCCAGTGTCTTCTTGATCGCGGCAGCCTCGTCCTTGGTCGCGTTTTCCTTGACCGTCTTCGGCGCGCCCTCGACCAGATCCTTGGCTTCCTTGAGGCCAAGACCGGTGATCGTGCGGATTTCCTTAATCACGTTGATCTTCTTGTCGCCGCCGCTGGCGAGGATCACCGTGAACTCGGTCTGCTCGTCAGCCGGAGCGGCGGCAGCGCCACCCGCCGCCGGAGCGGCCGCGACGGCGACCGGCGCGGCAGCGGAAACGCCCCACTTCTCTTCCAACATCTTGGAGAGTTCAGCGGCTTCAAGGACGGTCAGCTTGGAAAGCTCTTCAACCAGATTAGCTAGATCAGCCATTGTAAATGTCTTTCATGTAAGTAGGCTTTGATTGGTTCGACTGCAAGCCCGCACCGCGCGGCCCTGCGTTCTGCGACAAGCTTGGCGAAGCGCGTCAGGCCGCGCTGCTCTTGTTGGCATCGGCATAAGCCGCAAAAACCCGCGCAAGTTGTCCGGCCGGCGCCTGGAGCACGCCCGCGATCCGCGTCGCCGGGGTGTTGAGCATCCCCAGCAGCTTGGCGCGCAGCGAGTCCAGCGACGGCAGTTCGGCCAGGGCTTTCACGCCGGATACGTCGAGTACCTGCGTGCCCAGCGAACCACCGAGCAGAACAAACTTGTCATTGGTTTTGGCGAACTCGACGGCTGCCTTGGCGACCGCGACCGGGTCTTGCGACCAGGAAATCGCCGTCGGGCCCTTCATCAGGGGCTTCAGACCGTCAAACCGGGTGCCATCAAGAGCAAGCAAAGCCAGACGATTCTTCGCAACCTTGAAGCTCGCTCCCGCCGCACGCATCTTCCGGCGCAGCTCCGTGACGTCGGCCACCGTCATCCCGTCATTGCGGGTGACGACAACCATCGACGTCTCGGCGAACACCGTAGACAGCTCAGCGACGAATTCACGCTTCTCGATGCGATCCACATCCGTCTCCAACTTGCGGCGACACACGGAAAATTCCCTGCGCCGCCAGGTTACCCAAGATGCCCGGGACCACCCCGGAACATCATTCGCCTGTCCATCGTCAGAACCACCAAACCCCTTGCATGAGCAAAGTCTTTGGCACCTCGTCTACCGTGTGCGGGGTACGCCCCTTCAATCCTTAAGCTCAAGGAACATCCGGTCTCGGACAGGTTTCAGCAGGTTTTTACGCCTGCCTGCCCGCCACGGTTTGACCCGTGGCGTATTTCGAAAAGCGGGCGCCCGGCCAGCGGGCGCCCGAAAAAATCAGGCGTTGACGCTCGACACGTCGACGCGGATGCCCGGGCCCATCGTCGAGCTGACGGCGACCTTCTGCAGATACGTGCCTTTGGCGCCGGTCGGCTTGGCCTTCTGCACCGCATCGACCAGCGCCTTCGCGTTCTCGACCAGCTTGGCCGCCTCGAAGCTCGCCTTGCCGATGCCGGCATGGATGATGCCCGCCTTCTCGGCGCGGAACTCGACCTGGCCGGACTTGGCAGCCGAAACCGCGCCCTTCACGTCCATGGTCACGGTGCCGAGCTTGGGATTCGGCATCAGGCCGCGCGGGCCCAAAATCTTACCCAGACGGCCGACCAGGGCCATCATGTCCGGGGTGGCGATGCAGCGGTCGAACGCGATCTCGCCAGCCTGCACCTTCTCGGCCAAATCCTCGGCGCCCACCACGTCGGCGCCGGCAGCCAGAGCCTCATCAGCCTTCGGGCCACGGGCAAACACGCCCACGCGCAGGGTCTTGCCGGTGCCGTTCGGCAGCGAGATCAGGCCACGGACCATCTGGTCGGCATGACGCGGGTCAATGCCGAGGTTCAGCGAAATCTCGATCGTCTCGTCGAACTTGGCCTTGGCATTGGCCTTGGCCAGCGCCACCGCCTCGGTCAGCGCGTAATTCTTGTTGCGGTCCACAGTGCCGCGGGCCGCGGTCAGACGCTTGTTATGTGCCATCGGATCAGCCCTCCACCACGGTGACGCCCATCGAGCGGGCGGAGCCAATGAGCATGCGCACGGCGGCATCCTCGTCGTTGGCGTTCATATGAATCATCTTCGTCTTCGCGATCTCGCGCAGCTGCGCCACCGTCACCTTGCCGACCGCCGCCCCCTTGCCCGGGGTGGTCGTGCCCTTGGTAATGCCCGCCGCCTTCTTCAGGAAGTAGGTGTTGGGCGGGGTCTTCATGATGAAGCTGAAGGTACGGTCGCCGAACGCGGTGATCACCACCGGCACCGGCATGCCGGGCTCCATGCCCTGCGTCGCGGCGTTGAATTCCTTCACGAACTGCATGATGTTCAGACCACGCTGGCCGAGTGCTGGACCCACCGGCGGCGAAGGATTCGCCTTGCCCGCAGGGATCTGCAGCTTGATATAGCCGACAATCTTCTTTGCCATTTCTGGCTCCTTTATCCTTTGGCAACCGCCAACGGACCGCGGTACAAGCGACCGGGCAACACCTTTGCCCGCCCTCCCGCGTTCCTGAGGGGCGGAGCCTTACCCCATCGTGCGCCTGCCTGTCTAGCACCCCCCTCGGTTTTTGCGCATATAAACAGCCATGCAAAACAATGCCGCCTTGCTGGTCGTCGACGTCCAAAACGACTTTTGTTCAGGCGGCGCCTTGGCCGTCCCCGACGGCGAGGCCGTCATCCCCTTGATCAACCGCATCGCGCGCAAGTTCACCACGGTGGTGCTGACCCAGGATTGGCACCCGGCCGACCACACCTCCTTCGCCGCCAACCATCCCGGCGCCGCACCGTTCCAGACCGTGCAGATGCCCTATGGCGCCCAAACCCTCTGGCCGACGCATTGCGTGATGGCGGGCCCAGGGGCCGCGCTGCATCCCGCCCTCGACATTCCGCACGCCGCGATGATCCTGCGCAAAGGCCTGCAGCGCCATGTCGACAGCTATTCAGCGTTCCTCGAGGCCGACCGGATCACCCGCACCGGGCTGAACGGCTTTTTCGCCTCGCGCGGCATCACGGAAATCTATTTCGCAGGCCTGGCCACGGATTTTTGCGTCGCCTGGTCGGCCGAGGACGCGCAGAAATTCGGGTTTCGCAGCACAGTGATCGAGGATGCCTGCCGCGCCATCGACCTGAACGATTCGCTCCGCCTCGCCTGGGAGCGCCTGACCGAAGCCGGCGTCAGACGCGTGATGTCCACCTCACTGGCGCGCTAGGGAAAGAAAGAAGCCGCTTTTTTAAAAAAGCGGCGCAAAAATTTTTTTATGCTGGGCCATGGGCGTTGTCGGCGGCGGCGCCCATGACCCAGAACAGCCCCAAACAAAACGGGCCCGCCGCAGCGAGCCCGCCTGCATTCTAGAACGGCAAAATCAGTCGACGCTGATCGAGCTGACTTCCGGACCCTTGGCGCCTTGCACGACGTTCATGCGCACGGCTTGACCTTCCTGCAGCGGCGGCAGACCGGCCTGCTCGAGCGCGGTGGCGTGCACAAACACGTCCTTGCCGCCGCTCTGCGGGCTGATGAAACCGAACCCCTTGGTGGCGTTGTACCACTTCACGGTGCCGGCCATTTCCACGGCCGGGCCGGACGCCTGCTGGCGCGGCGGACGCGGGCTGTTGGAACGCGGACGGTCGAAACCGCCGCCGAAACCACCGCGCGGCGACGGCGGCGGGGCTTCACCCTCGGTCACCGAAATCACCTGATCGACCTGGCGGCCTTTCTGGCCCTGGCCGACGCGCACCTGCAGGATGGCACCAGGCGTCACCGCCTGAAAGCCAGCATTCTGCAGCGAGTTCGCGTGCAGGAAAACATCGCCCGAACCGTCCGCCATCTCAACGAAACCAAACCCCTTTTCGGGATTGTACCATTTGACGGTGGCTTTCGCCTCCGGCGCGGAGGACGCGGACCCGAACCCAGAAAAGGACGGCATGGGCGGGGCGTTGCCATAAAAATTATCGTCGTCGAAACCGCGGCGACGGGGCTGCCGCTGGCGGTCGTTTTTGGGGGGTCGCACTATAAAAAAAGTCCTCTGCAATCGTTCAAGGCATCCGGCCATCGCCAGATAGGGGAAGCATAGGCCAGCGCTGCTCGTCCTTCAATCCCGAAATGCGGGCGAGGCCTGCGAATCGTGCCCACGCAATCTTCAATTTTTCAAAAACCGTACACGTTACTGGTCCGCCGGGACGCGCATCAGCAACGAGCGGTAGTCCGCATCTGACACCAGCAGCCCGGTTTGGCCGCCGGCGCAGGCTTTCCCGGGCGCTGCGGTCGGGCCGCCGGCCCAGGACAGCATCACCCCGTCCGCACGCACCGCCAACACCGTGAGACTGCCGCCGGTCTTTGCCATGCGGCTGATATTCAGCTGGCAGACGCTACCCGGCGCCGCGAACGGCCCACTGAGATTATGCGCGTGCACGACATTGACGTCGGCCATCCAGTTGGCGGCCCGCTCGATCGGCACGATGTCGCCAGGTACGGCCACCGGCGGCGGATGGGCGACCGCGGCGGACACCAGCCGCGCCGCCGTCACCATGGTCAGCCCCAGCAAAACGGTGTCGATCACCCGGCGTGAGCCGAGCAGGCGGCGCCATTTCGTCGTCTGGCGCGGCGCCGCCTTGGGCGCCTCGTTCGGGCGGGGCCGGCGGGGCCGTTTAAAGAAGGGCAACATCAAAACCTCAGAAGCGTCAGCGGCACGTCTAGCCTGTGGGGCATGAAGTAGCGATGTGGATTCCTTGCAAGGCCGATAAACGGAAAATAAGGAGCGATGTAGATTCCTTGCAGGGCCGATAAACGGAAAATAGGGATCTTCGGCGTTGCCGTGGGACGTTGAACCGGGCTAGGAGCCAACATGCCCTTCCCAATCAGCAATGCTGCGCTTGCCCGCGCGCTCGAAGCGCGCGGCTATGACGAACCCACTCCGGTGCAATTGGCGGTCCTGCAGCCGGAGGCCGCCGACCGCGACCTGCTGGTCTCCGCGCAGACCGGCTCCGGCAAAACCGTCGCCTATGGCCTGGCCCTGGCCTCCACCGTGATGGGCGAGTCCGAACGCCTGCCCGCGACCGTCCAGCCTCTGGTGCTGGTGATCGCCCCCACCCGCGAACTGGCGCTGCAGGTGCATGCCGAGCTCACCTGGCTGTACGAACCCGCCGGCGGGCGCATCGTCTCCTGCGTCGGCGGCATGAACATCCGCGTCGAGCAGCGCGAGCTGCAGCGCGGCTGCCATATGGTGGTCGGCACGCCGGGCAGGCTGCAGGACCATCTCCAGCGCGGCTATCTCAAGCTCAACGAATGCGAGGCCGTGGTCCTCGACGAGGCCGACGAGATGCTCGATCTCGGCTTCAAGGACGAGCTCGAATTCATCCTCAAGGCCGCCCCCGAGACCCGCCGCACGCTGCTGTTTTCCGCCACCATCGCCCGCGAGATCGCGGCCCTGGCGCGCAACTACCAGCAGAACGCGCTGCGCATCGACACGGTGGCCCGCAACCAGCCGCACGCCGACATCGAATACCGCGCCATCCGCCTGGTCGGCCACGAGCTGGAGAACGGCCTGGTCAATCTGCTCCGCATGCACGAAGCTCGCGCACTTGTGTTCTGCGCCACGCGCGACACCGTGCGGCACCTGCATGCCAGCCTGCTGGCGCGCGGTTTCAACGCCGTCGCCCTCTCCGGCGAGCTGTCGCAGAACGAGCGCAACGCGGCGCTGAGCGCCCTGCGCGACGGCCGCGCCCAGGTCTGCATCGCCACCGACGTCGCCGCCCGCGGCCTGGATCTGCCCGAGCTCGACCTCGTGATCCATGCCGAGCTGCCGACCAACAAGGCAACCATGCTGCATCGCTCCGGCCGCACCGGCCGCGCCGGGCGCAAGGGCTTGAGCCTGCTGCTGGTCCCGGCCTCGAAACGCCGCCGCGCGGAATTGCTGCTCGGCTCCGCCAGCATCACCGCGACCTGGGAAGACCCGCCGACCCCTGAGCAGATCCGCGCCCGCGACCAGGAGCGCCTGCTCGCCGACGAGCAGCTCTCGCTCCCGCCCGGCGGCGACGAATTGGCTTTGGCCCAGGAACTGCTCGCCCGGCAGAGCCCGGAGGCGATCGCCGCGGCGCTCATCCGCCTGTACCGCGCGCGCCTGCCGGAGCCCGCATCCGTCACCATCCTGCCCCCGGAAGCGCCGCGTCGCGCCGCGCCCCGCGAGCCGACCGCCCCCTATCGCGGCGAGGCCGGCACCGGCATCTGGTTCCGCGCCCCGATCGGCCGCCAGGACAATGCCGACCCGAAATGGCTGATCCCGCTGATCTGCCGCCAGGGCGGGGTGACCAAGCAGGATATCGGCGCGATCCGCATTTTCGACAGCGAGACGAAATTCGAAATCGCCCCGGAAACGGCCGAGCGCTTTGCCTCCGCAATCGCCGCGCAGACCGGCGCCGAAGTGGCGCTCGAGCCCTCCTCGCCGCCCGGCGCCGGTTTTACCCGCCCCCCGCGCCCGACCGGCCCCCAGGCCCCCCGCAAGCCATATGGCGGCGTCGACAAACCGCCCCGGCCCTTCGGCGGCAAGCCCACCGAGCAGCAGCGCCGGCGGGTGAACAAGGCCAAGCGGGCAGGGTAAGGAAGACTACTTTTTGTGAACAAAAAGTAGCAAAAAAACTTTATGAATCTGGGTCATGGGCGTTGTCGGGGACAACGCCTCAGGCCCAGCTTCTTAGTAGTGCCGCAGCAGCGCCACCAGCCGCCCCTGGATCGCCACGCGCTCGGGCGGAAAGATCCGCGTTTCGTAGCGGATATTCGCCGGCTCCAGGGCGATCGATTGGCCACGCCGGCGCAGCCGCTTCAGCGTCACCTCGGTGCGGTCGATCAGCGCCACCACGATCTGCCCGGTTTCGGCAGTCTCGCCCTTGCGGATGATCACGGTGTCGCCGTCGAAAATCCCGGCATCGATCATGGAATCGCCTTCGACCAGCAGGGCGAAATGCTCGCCCAGGCCGACCAGGCTCGCCGGCACCTCGATTTCCTCGTCATTGTCCTGCAGCGCCTCGATCGGCAGGCCGGCGGCGATGCGGCCATAGAGCGGCAAGGACACCGCCCCGGCCGCTACGGCCGCGCGCACGCCGGGCAGCTTGCCGGTGAAATCGCCCTGGATGATGGTCGGCGCGAATTTCGGGATTTCCCGTGTCGGCGGGTTAAGATCGTCGGAAAGCCGCACCACTTCGAGCGCCCGCGCCCGGTGCTTGTGGCGACGCAGAAACCCGCGCTCCTCGAGCGCCGTGATCAGCCGGTGAATGCCGGATTTGGAGCGCAGATCCAGCGCTTCCTTCATTTCCTCGAAGCTCGGGCTGCAGCCAGTCTGACGCAGGTGCTTGTCGATGAACACCAGCAATTCGTGTTGCTTGGTTGTTAACATGAATGTCTCCGGCGCGGGGATTCTGACAGGAACAAAGCGCAAACGCGTCGATGTTCTAGTTTGGTTCTCGCCGCCGCGTCAAGCAACGGAGAAGGCTACTTTTTGTGAACAAAAAGTAGCAAAAAAACTTTATGAATCTGGGCCATGGGCGTTTGCGCCGACAACGCCCCTAAAGCCGCAGAATCTCCACCTCAGCGCCCTCGGCCAGCGCCTCCTGATGCGGCGGCCGGCGGATCAGCGCGTCGGCCCGCGCCAGCGTGCTCAGCATGCCCGAATCCTGCACCGAGAAAGGTGTGGCGAGCCAGCCATGTTCGCCACGTTCGAGCGTGGCGCGGACATAATCCTCGCGATGTTCGTTCGCCTTCATCGCCACGGTCAGCCGCGCCCGCTCTGTCTCCGGGGCGCCTCCGGGTTGGCCGCTCATGCGCGCGATGGCCGGGCCCAGGAACAAGACCGCGCAGACATAGGCCGAAACCGGGTTGCCTGGCAGGCCCAGCAGCGGCAGGCTTTCCAGCCGGCCGAACATCAGCGGCTTGCCCGGGCGCATGGCGATTTTCCAGAAATCCAGCGCCAGGCCGCGCGCCTGAAGCCCCGGCTGCACCAGATCGTACACGCCCACACTCGCCCCTCCGGTGGTCACCAGCAGGTCCGCTCCACGTGCCGCATCGGCCCCGGCGGAGATGGCGGCGAGGTCGTCGCCCGCGATCGGCAGCACCATCGGCTCGCCGCCGGCAGCTGTGACGAACGCCGCCAGCATGTGCGCGTTGGAGCTGACGATGCCGCCCGGCCCGATCGCCTCGCCGGGCAGCGAAATCTCGTCGCCGGTGGCGAGAATGGCGATGCGCGGCCGGCGGTAGACCTGCAGCCAGGGATGATTGCCCGCCGCCGCCAGGCCGACATCGCGCGCCGTCAGGCGCCGTCCGGCCGCAATCAGCTCGGCGCCGGCGGTAAAATCCTGGCCGGCGCGGCGAATATGCTTGGCCGCGACGCAGCTCTCATTCACCGTGACCGTGCCATCGGCTTCGGTGGCATCCTCCTGCAGCAGAACCGTGTCCGCGCCGGGCGGCACGAAACTGCCGGTAAACAGCCGCACCGCCTGACCCGGCCCGATGCTGCCGGCGAACGGATGCCCGGCCGGGGCCTCGCCGATCACGCTGAGACGAGCGCCCTGCACCGCGTCGGCGGCCCGCACCGCATAGCCGTCCATGGCCGACACATCGGCCGGCGGCTGCGCCAGCCGCGCCGTAACCGGCACGGCCAGCACGCGGCCACAGGCGTTGGCCAGCGGCACGGTCTCCCTGCCGGTGACTTGCAGCCCGGCGAGTACCTGCCCCCTGGCTTCGTCGACGCTGATCATTCCTGCGTAAAATCCCCGGATTTGCCGCCGGATTTGCGCACCACGCGCACCGCTTCGATGCGCATGCCACGGTCCACCGCCTTGGCCATGTCGTAAATCGTCAGCGCCGCCACGCTCACCGCCGTCAGCGCCTCCATTTCCACCCCGGTGCGGCCCGTGGTGCGCACCGTGGCGGAAATTTCCACACTCTCGTCGGTCACGGATAAATCCACCACGACGACGGAAAGCGGCAGCGGATGGCAGAGCGGGATGAGATCGGCAGTGCGCTTCGCCGCCATGATGCCGGCGAGCCGGGCCGCGGCCAGAACGTCGCCCTTGGCGGCCTGCCCTGTGCTGATCAGCGCAGCAGTCTCTTTGCGCATCACCACGCGGCCCTTGGCGGTGGCCTCGCGCACCGTCTCCGCTTTCGCGGACACATCGACCATGCGCGCTGCACCGGTCTCGTCGATATGGGTCAGTTCGCTCATGGGGAGCCCAGGAGGTTTTGCACCGCCACGGTGACATCCGGCTGACGCATCAGCGACTCGCCGACCAGAAACGCCTGCACACAGACCTTTTGCAGGCGGAGAATATCGTCATGCGTCCTGACGCCCGATTCCGAGATCAGAAACCGGTCCGGCGGACAGAGGCGCGAGAGACGCTCGGTCGTCTCCAACGATGTCACCAGCGTTTTCAGGTTGCGGTTGTTGACGCCGAGCAGCTTGGTCTGCAGGCCGAGCGCGCGGTTCAGCTCGTCCTCGTCATGCACTTCCACCAGCACGTCCATATCCAGGCCGCGCGCCAGAATTTCCAGCTCGCGCGCCTCGTCGTCGCTGAGCGCCGCCATGATCAGCAGGATGCAATCCGCCCCCATCGCCCGGCTCTCGAACACCTGCCACGGGTCCAGAATAAAATCCTTGCGCAGCACCGGCAGCGACACGGCGCCGCGCGCCGCCTGCAGATGCTCAGCCGTCCCTTGAAAATATGTCCGGTCGGTCAGCACCGACAAGCAGGATGCACCGCCCGCCTGATATGAAAGTGCCAGCGCCGGCGGATCGAAATGCTCGCGGATCAGCCCGCCGGAGGGCGAGGCCTTCTTGATCTCGGTGATCAGCCCGGGCCGGCCGCGCGCGGCGTCGTCCATCAGCGCCCGGGCGAAGCCGCGTGGCCGGTCCGCCTGCAAGGCGCGCGCGCGGATCGCATCCAGGCTGGTCGCTTCCCTGCGCCGTGCCGTCTCCGCCCGCGTATCCGCGCAAATTTTCGCCAGAATGTCGTCGGTCACCGCAGCACTCATATCCGCCTTTTACTCCTGTGAGGCGGCGCGCAACCGGTCGAGGACCTGCTTCGCATCGCCCCGATCGATCGCGCCGGCCGCCAGGGCAACCCCGTCGGCCAGACTTGTCGTGGCCCCGGCCACAATCAACGCCGCCGCGGCATTAAACAACACCGTGTCGCGGTAACCATTGCGTGCGCCCTCGAGCAGCGCCAGCAGCGCCGCCGCGTTTTCCGCCGCATCGCCGCCGGCAAGCTCAGCCAGCGGCACCGGCGCCAGCCCGGCATCGGCGGGCATGAGCGTGAATTCGGTGAAATGGCCCGGGCGGAGCACCGCCACCTGGCTCGGCCCGGCCAGGGTCAGCTCGTCCAGCCCCTGGCTGTGCACCACCCAGGCGGTTTCCGTGCCCAGTTCACGCAGCGTCTGCGCCACCGGCCGCGCCCAGGCCGGGTCGTACACGCCGATCAGCTGGTGCTTGACGCTGGCGGGATTGGCCATCGGCCCGGTCAGATTGAAGATCGTGCGGGTGCCGAGCTCCACCCGCGCCTGTGCCGCGTGGCGCAAGGCCGGATGATGGCGCGGCGCGAACAAAAACACGCACCCGACCTCACGGAGAATTTCCGGCAGACGCGGCAGGTCCGGCTCGATGTTCACGCCGAGTGCCGCCAGCACGTCCGCCCCGCCGGCCCGCGAGGAGAGCGCGCGGTTGCCGTGCTTGGCAACCGGCACGCCGCAGGCCGCGAGCACGAAGGTGACGGCGGTGGAGACGTTGAGGCTGGCCGCCCCGTCGCCGCCGGTGCCGCAGACATCCATGGCGTTGACCGGCGCCGCCACCTTGGTCATGCGCCGGCGCATCGCCGTCACCGCCCCGGTCAGCTCCGCCACCGTCTCGCCACGGGCGCGCATGGCCATCAGCATGCCGCCGATCTGTGCCGGAGTCGCCGCACCATCCATGACGATGCCGAACGCCGTTTCCGCGTCGGCTATGTCGAGACTTTCCCCGCGCGCCAGCCGCGCCAGAAACGGTTTCAGTCCGCCGGTCATGCCGCCTGGGATGGCGCGTTGCGGCCGCGGGCGATATCGAGAAAATTCTTCAGGATCTCATGGCCGTGGCTGGTGGCGATGCTCTCCGGATGGAACTGCACGCCGAACACCGGATAAACCGCATGACGCAGCCCCATGATGATGCCGTCCTCGGTGAAGGCGGTGGGCACCAGCGTGTCGGGGAGCGTCGCCCGGGGCACGATCAGCGAATGATAGCGCGTCGCCGTGAACGGGTCCGGCAGGCCGGCGAAAATATCGGTGTTGTGGTGATGCACCAGGCTGGTCTTGCCGTGCATCGGCTCACGGGCGCGGATCACCTGGCCGCCGAACGCCTGGCCGATCGCCTGATGGCCGAGGCAGACGCCGAGCAGCGGCACTTTGCCGGCGGCGGCGGTGACGAGGTCGAGGCAGATCCCCGCCTCGTTGGGCGTGCAAGGGCCGGGGGAGAGCACGATCGCCTCCGGCCGCAGCGCCAGCGCCTCCTCAGGGCTCAGCGTGTCATTGCGCCGCACCACGCATTCCGCGCCGAGATCGCCGAAAAAATGCACCAGGTTGAAGGTGAAACTGTCGTAGTTGTCGATCAGTAAAATCATCGTGTCGGCTCCGGCGAGACATAGCGGACGGCATCCTCGGCGGCGCGGAACAGCGCCCGCGCCTTCTGCACGCTCTCGGCGAATTCGGCCTGCGGGTCGGAATCGGCGACCACGCCGACACCGGCCTGCACATACATCGTGCCGTCCTTCACCAGAGCGGTGCGCAGGCCGATGCAGGTATCCATCGTGCCGTTGGCGGCGAAATAGCCGATGCAGCCGGCATAGAGGCCGCGCCGCGAGGGCTCCAGCTCCTCGATGATCTCCATCGCCCGCACTTTCGGCGCGCCGGACAGCGTGCCGGCAGGGAAGCCCGCGATCAGCGCGTCCAGCGCGTCGCAGTCACCGCGCAATTGGCCTTCCACGGTCGAGGAGATGTGCATGACATGCGAGAAGCGCTCGATCGCGAAGCTCTCCGCGACCCGCACCGAACCGATCTCGGCGACGCGGCCGACATCGTTGCGGCCGAGGTCGAGCAGCATCAGATGCTCGGCGCGCTCCTTCGGGTCGGCCAGCAGGTCCGCCTCCAGCGCCGCGTCCTCCGCCTTGTCGGCGCCGCGCCGGCGGGTGCCGGCGAGCGGGCGGATCGTCACCTTGCCGTCGCGCAGCCGCACCAGGATTTCCGGACTGGAGCCGACCGCGACGAAGCCGTCGAAATCCAGATAGAACAGGAACGGCGCCGGGTTGATGTGGCGCAGGCTGCGATACAGCGCGAACGGCGGCAGCGGGAACGGCGCCTCGAAACGCTGGCTCGGCACCACCTGGAACACATCCCCGGCGCGAATATAGTTTTTCGCCGTCTCCACCATGCCAAGGAACTCTTGTTCCTCCATGTTGGAGGTTTGTTCGAGCGGACCTTCCATCGTGCCGGTGAGCTTGGGCACCGGCCGCTCAAGAGCTGCGGCCACCTCGTTCAGCCGCGCTTGTGCGTCGGCATAGGCCTGAGCGGCGGAAACGCCCGCGCGCGGATAGACGGGGGCGGCCAGGGTCATCTCGTCGGTCACGCCGTCGAAAATGATGAACAGGCCGGGCCGGACGAGAATCGCGTCAGGAATGCCGAGCACGTCCGGATTGGTCGCCGGCAGCTTCTCCATCAGCCGCACCATGTCGTAGCCGAGATAGCCCGACAGCCCGCCGGTCATCGGCGGCAAGGTGTCCGGCACGTCCAGCTGTGTCTCTTCGATGAGCGCGCGCAGGCTTTCCAGCGGCGCCGCCCCGGCCGGCGCAAAAGCCCCCGGATCGGTCAGCGCGTTGCGGTTGATGAAGGCCTCGCCATGCTCGCAGCGCCAGATCAGGTCCGGCGCCATGCCGATGACGGAATAGCGCCCGCGCACAACCCCGCCCTCGACGCTCTCCAGCAGAAAGGAGAAAGGCTGGCCGTGCGCCGCCTTCAGGAAGGCGGCGACAGGGGTGAGCAGATCGGCGATGTCGTGCCGCCAGACCAGCGCCCCGCGCCCGGAATCATAAGCGGCACGGAAGGCGTCGAAACGGTCAGGCACAACGGCATTCATGAAGTCATTCACTCACTGATAAATCTGCGAAAAGAGTTTCTGGTTGATCGTCACCTTGTCGCGCAGCTGCAACCCGGCCAGGAAACTCCCGCCGACATCGTTTTGCAACGACTTCGTCATCGATTGCAGTGCCGAGTTGTAATCGGCCTGGTCCTGCGCCGGGGTCGGATGCACGATCTTCGCCAGCGTCGCGACGGTGAAGCCGGTCGGGGTCTGCAGCATCGTGGCCTGGCCGAGCTTGAGGGAGAACAGCACGGTCTGCATCTGCGTGGTCATGCCGGTGGCCGGCGCGTTGCGGGTGAAAGCCGGTGACATGCTCACCGAATCCCCCGCCGCCTGCGCCGCCGCATCCAGGCTCTGCCCGCTGTTTGTGGCATGGAACAGCGCCGCCGCCTTGATCTCCGCTTCGCGCGTCAGCTGATCGCTGGTCCAGTCGGCCAGCGCCTGGGCGCGCACCTGGTCATAAGGCTCCTGTGCCGGCGGCGTGACGGAGTCGACGGTGAGGGCGAAATAGCTGCCCTCGGGGCCGTTGATCAGCTGCGCCGGCTGGTGCGGGCTGGCGGTGAAGGCCGCCTGCAGCACCGCCTGCTGCAACGCCGCGTCGCCCGGCAATGGCGCCTTAGCCCCGGTCGGGGTGTTCCCATCGGCGTCCAGCGTGCCCTCCACCGCCGTCAGGCCGAGATTGGCCGGCAGCTGATCGAGCGGCGTCTGGCCCGCCAGCGCGTCCTGCAGCCCGTTCACGTTCGCCGCCACCTGGGACTGCGCCAACTGCAATTGCAGCTGCTGCGCGATCTGCGTCTTCAGCGCCTGCTCATCCGGCCCGCTGGAGGAGATGTTCGTGACCTTGAAGAGGAACATGCCCGCCGGCCCGGCGATCGGACCGGACACCTGACCTTGCGGCGCTGCGAACACCGCCTGGGCGAGCTCCGGCGTGGGAATCTGGTTTTGCTGCGTGCCGTCCATCTCCACCGGGTTGGCGCCGAAGCGCTTGGCCATCGCCTGCATCTGCGCCCAGCTCGCGCCCTTTTGCCAGGCCGCCTGGAGCCGCGACGAGGCGGCGAGATTGCCGACCACGATCACCTGCACGCTGCGCAGCTTCACGCTCGGGCTGGCCGCCGCGACGCGCGCATAGTCGGCATCGATCTGCGCCTGCGGCACGGTTTCGTGCGCGGCGAGCAAAGCCGGGGAGAGCACGACCAGCTTGATCGTCCGGTATTCCGGCGCCGTGAATTGTGCCGGATGGTTGCGCCAGTAGCGCTGCAGCACCGTCTCGGCGGGCGCCGCCGGCGCCGCTTGCGCGGCAAACGGGATCTGCACCATCTCCGCGAAGCGCTGCTCGGCGATGAAGCTGAAAATCCGGTTCACCAATTCCTGCGGCGGGACGGCGCCGGAGACCAGCGGGATCACCAGCTGCTGCCCGGCGATCTCCGCGGTGAGATCACTCACGAATCGATTCGGCGTGGTGTTGTTCTGCGCCAGAACCTGGTCGAACTTGCTCTGGTCGAACTTGCCATTGGTCAGGAAAGAGGGGACCGCGTCCACTTGCTCGCGCACCACCGCGTCGGGCACCACCACGCCGAGCCGCTTCTCCTCGAGCCCCAGCACCCGCTCACGCAACACACTGGTCAGCGCGGCCTCAGCCATCTGCTCGCGCGCCGCCTCGTCCGGCTGCCCCTGCCCCGATTGCTGCGCCTGGGCGAGGGCCGCCTGATAGGCCTGCTGCACGAGGGAGATGTCCACCGGATGCCCCGCGACCTCAGCCACCGCCGTGTTGCTGCCGATCATCGTCACCACGTTGGAGATGCCCCAGAACACGAACACCAGCACGAGCAGCGCGAAAAACCCCCGCGCGATCCAGTTTTCCAGCAGTTTGCGAACCGAGACCAGCATGCGCTCTCTTTACCCCAAATCGTCGCCTCTATAGCTAGACCACCTGGATCGGGCAATTGCGGGAGAGAAGGGACCGGAACATGCGCGTATCGCCGACCGATTATGCCGATGCGACCCGCGTCGCGACCTGGATGGTCGCGGGACTCTACCTCGTCGCCGGCATCGTCATCGGCGTCTCGGCGCGCGGCTTCGCCCTGCGCGGCGGTGCGCATCTGCTGGCGCTGCTGCTCGCCTTGATCCTCTGCAACGCCATCATCTGGGGGTTTCAGCGCCTCTCTCTGCCGCGCATCGAACGGCAGCTGCAGCAGGCGATCACGGCGCGCAGCGGCCCCGGCTTCGCACGCCAGATTATCCGCCGCGAAATGGCGAAAATCCTCCAGCCGGTGGGCGGCATCGCCTTCACCATCGGCTTCCTCACCGAAATCATCATCGTGCTACTTTGGCGTTAGGCGTAAGTAAGCGGGCGCTTTTTGAAAAAAGCGCCGCAAAAATTTTTACTATGCTGGGTCATGGGCGTTGTCGGCGACAACGCCCATGACCCAGATTCATAAAGTTTTTTTGCTACTTTTTGTTCACAAAAAGTAGGCCTTCCTACCCTTTTTACTATTCTAGGAGCACACACATGCGGCAGCTGATCGCGGGGAACTGGAAGATGCACGGCAGGCTGGCGGACGTCGCCGCCTATGCGGCGGCGCTGGGCCAGACGCCTGGGCACGTCGACCTGCTGGTCTGCCCGCCTTTTCCGCTCCTCGACCGTTTTTCCGCAGCACTCGGCGGCAGCGTCGCGCTCGGCGGGCAGGATTGCCACGCCCAGGCCCAGGGCGCGCATACCGGCGACGTTTCCGCTTCCATGCTGAAAGACGCCGGCGCCTCTTATGTCATCCTCGGTCATTCCGAGCGGCGTGAGAATCATGGCGAAACCAATGCCGAGATTTGCGGCAAAACCCTGGCGGCGATGGCGGCGGGGCTGACGCCGATCGTGTGCGTCGGCGAGACCGGGACCGAGCGCGAGGCCGGCGCGGCGGAGGAGGTGGTGCGCACCCAGCTGCGCCACAGCCTGCCGTCGGATTTTGCCGGCGTGGTCGCCTATGAGCCGGTCTGGGCCATCGGCACCGGCAAAACCCCGACCGAGGCCGACGTGACGGCGATGCACGGCGCCATCCGCGCTGCTTTGGTCGCCCAACTGGGTGCGGCCGGCTTAACTGTGAAAATTCTCTATGGCGGCTCGGTGAAGCCGGGCAACGCCGCCAGCCTGCTGGCTTTGCCCGAAGTGGGCGGCGCGTTGGTCGGCGGCGCCAGCCTGAAGGCCGAAGATTTCTTGGCCATTGCTGCCGGCGCGCCGGGCGTCTAGAAGCCAGCGGACAGTTATACAGGGTCTCGGATGATTGAAGTTCTTCTCGTGCTGCATGTGTTCGTCACCGTCGCGCTGATCGGCGTGGTGTTGATTCAGCGCAGCGAGGGTGGTGGCCTCGGCCTCGGCGGCGGCCAGGGCATGGGCAACTTCATGACCGGGCGCGGCACGGCGAATCTTCTCACCCGCGCCACGGCGGTCCTGGGCACCTTGTTCTTCGCGCTCTCGCTCGGCCTGGCGCTGCTCTATCACAACAGCACCAACACGGGTGCAGCGTCGATTCTCAACGGGCCGACGCAGCCCGCTCCCATCGCTCCGCCCGGCCCGGCCCCGTTGCCGCAGACCCCGGCGGACGCGTTTCCGGCGCCCACCGGCACTCCTGCACCCGGCGCGCCGGCTTCGTTGGCGCCGTCCGCGCCGACCGGCGGCCCGGCCGCCCCCGCGCCGAGCAGCCCTGCCCCGCCGGTTCCGGGACACAGCGGACAATAATTCCGCCTTCGCTCTCGTTTTTTCTACGACTCATGCTGTATGATCGGATTCCATGACGCGGTTTGTATTCATCACCGGCGGCGTGGTTTCGTCCCTCGGTAAAGGCATTGCATCGGCGGCGCTGGGCGCCCTCTTGCAGGCCCGTGGTTATTCGGTCCGGCTGCGCAAGCTGGACCCCTATCTCAATGTCGATCCCGGCACGATGAGCCCTTACCAGCATGGTGAGGTGTTCGTCACCGATGACGGCGCGGAGACCGATCTTGATCTCGGTCACTACGAGCGCTTCACCGGAGTCGCCGCCAACAAGCTCGACAACGCGACCACCGGACGGATCTATTCCGAGGTGATCGCCAAGGAACGCCGCGGCGACTATCTCGGCGCCACCGTGCAGGTGATCCCGCACATCACCGACGCCATCAAGGACGTGGTGCTGCGCGACTCCGCGGAGTTCGACTTCGTGCTGGTGGAAATCGGCGGCACGGTCGGCGATATCGAAAGCCTGCCGTTCCTGGAGGCGATCCGCCAGCTCGGCAACGAGCTGACTGCGGCGCGCGCGATGTTCGTGCACCTCACGCTGGTACCCTACATCCCCTCCGCCGGCGAGCTGAAGACCAAGCCGACGCAGCATTCGGTGAAGGAGCTGCAGAATGTCGGCATCCAGCCGCATATGCTGATCTGCCGCTGCGACCGGCCGATCCCCGACAATGAACGGCGCAAGATCGCCAGCTTCTGCAATGTGCGCACCGAGGCCGTGGTCCCGGCGTTGGACGTCAACACCATCTACGCCGTGCCCATCTCCTATCACGAGGCGGGCATGGACCGCGAAGTGCTGCGGCATTTCAACCTGCCCTTCGAGAGCGCGCCGGACCTGTCCGGCTGGCGCCGCATCGTCGACACCGTGCTGGCGCCGGAAGGCGAGGTGCGGATCGCCGTGGTCGGCAAATACACCAACCTGCTGGACAGCTATAAATCTCTGGCCGAGGCGCTGGCGCATGGCGGCATCGCCAACAAGGTGAAGGTGCGGCTGGACTGGGTGGACTCGGAAGTGTTCGAGCAGCCCGACACCGTGCAGCAGCTCGACGGCGTGCACGGCATCCTGGTGCCGGGCGGCTTCGGCGAGCGCGGCACCCAGGGCAAGATCGAGGCGGTGCGCTTCGCCCGCGAGCGCAAGGTGCCGTTCTTCGGCATCTGCTTCGGCATGCAGATGGCGGTGATCGAGGCGGCGCGGAACCTGGCCGGCATGCCAACGGCCTCCTCCACCGAATTCGGCCCCTGCGAAATTCCCGTGGTCGGGCTGCTGACCGAATGGGCGCGCGGCAACGACATCGAGCGCCGCCGCGCCGGCGGCGATCTCGGCGGCACGATGCGCGTCGGCGCCTTCCCCGCCGCTCTGGTCGAAGGCTCCCTGGTCCGCGCGGTCTATGACGGTGCGGCGCAGATTTCCGAGCGCCATCGCCACCGCTACGAGGTGAACATCCATTACCGCGAGCAGCTGGAGGCCACCGGCCTGCGCTTCTCCGGCCTGTCGCCGGACGGCGTGCTGCCGGAGATCGTCGAATATCCGGACCATCCCTGGTTCATCGGCGTGCAGTACCATCCGGAGCTGAAATCCAAGCCGTTCGCACCGCATCCGCTGTTCGAGGGCTTCATCGCCGCGGCGGTGCGCCAGTCGAGGCTGGTATGAAGCGCGTCACCGTTGGCGGCCTCACGATCGCCAACGACCTGCCCTTCACCCTGATCGCCGGCCCCTGCCAGATCGAGTCGCGCGCGCACGCCATGGAAGTGGCGAGCGCGCTGGCCGACATGGGCCAGGCGCTCGGCATCGGCGTGATCTATAAATCCAGCTACGACAAGGCCAACCGCACCTCCGCGAACGCGGCGCGCGGCATCGGCATGGCGCAGGGGCTGGAGATTTTGGCGGAGGTGCGGCAGCGCTTCGGCCTGCCCGTGCTGACCGACGTGCACGACGCCGCACAATGCGCCCCCGTCGCTGAGGCCGTGGACGTGTTGCAGATCCCCGCCTTCCTCTGCCGCCAGACGGATCTGCTCCTCGCCGCCGGCGCGACCGGCCGCGCCATCAACGTGAAAAAAGGCCAGTTCCTGGCGCCGTGGGACATGAAGAATGTCGCCGCGAAGATCGCCAGCACGGGCAACGAAAACATCCTGCTCTGCGAGCGCGGCGCCAGCTTCGGCTACAACACGCTGGTGAGCGACATGCGCTCCCTGCCGATCATGGCCGAGACCTCCTACCCGGTGGTGTTCGACGCCACGCATTCGGTGCAGCAGCCGGGCGGCCAGGGAACCTCCAGCGGCGGCGACCGGCGCTTCGCCCCGATCCTGGCCCGCGCCGCTTTGGCGGTGGGCTGCGCCTCAGTGTTCATCGAATGTCATCCAGACCCGGACGCAGCACCCTCCGACGGGCCGAACATGATCCCGCTGCGCGAAATGCCGGCGCTGATTGAGCGGCTGATGGCTTTCGATGAGCTAGCCAAGGCGTAGGCAAGAAAAAGACTACTTTTTGTGAACAAAAAGTAGCAAAAAACTTTGTTATGCTGGGTCATGGGCGTTGTCGGCGACAACGCCCACTTCCTTGCTACCAGCCGAACCCGGACAAAATCGCCCTGGGCTTGAGCCCAGCCATTTCGGCCTCGTGCGGCGCCTCCTCGGCGTGCAGCGCGTGGATGCCCGAGAGCACCCAGCACGAATCGATCCCAGCCGCTTTCGCGCCGGCGATGTCCGTGCGCAGCGAATCGCCGACCGCCAAGGTCCGGTGCCGCTCCGTGCCCAGCAGCGCCAGGGTCGGGGCATAAATCGCTGGATCGGGCTTGCCGCGCTGAATCACTTTGCCGCCCGCGGACTCATACATCTGCGCCAGCAGCCCGGCGCAGATGATGCGCTGCCCGTCGCGGATCACTTCCAGGTCCGGATTGGCGCACACCATCGGTTTGTTGGTCCGCAGCCCTTCATCAAGGAACGGCTGGTACACCGACGGGTCCTGCGGCCCCAGAATGTCGTCGGGCCCGGTGTTGAGAATGAAATCGGCCGCCGCCGGCGTGGTCGCCTCGCGGAGCGGAAGAGTGTCAAAAATCCCCCGGTCGCGCGACGGCCCGAGATGAAACACGGTCTCGCCGAGCGCGCCGAACTCATCGGTGCGGTCGCGCAAGGCGACATGCACCGCCTCGCCGCTCGACATGATACCGGCGTAAAATTCTTCCGAAATGCCCATCTCGTGCAGCGCCTCGCCGATTTTCGCGGCGCGGCGCGGCGCGTTGGAGAGGAACACCACGCGCTTGGCCGAGCGCGTCAGTCTGGCCAGGCAATCCAACACGCCGGGATAGGGCCTTACGCCGTCATGCACGACGCCCCAGAGATCGACGATGAACCCGTCATAGTTTGCGCTTAATGCGCCAAATCCACTCATAAACCCGCCCCCACCGCGTCCTGGACACTCTTGAAACCCCGGGCGCGCAGCAACTGCGCGAGACCGTCTTTGAGTTTCGGAATCATCGGCGGCCCCTGATAGGCGAAGCCGGTATAGACCTGCACCAGGCTGGCCCCGGCGAGAATTTTCGCCAGTGCGTCCTCGGCTAAAAAAATCCCGCCCACGCCGATCAGCGTTAATTTGCTCCCCGCGAGCTTGTAGGCCTGGGCCAGCATCGCGGTGGACGGCGCAAATAACGGCGCGCCGGAGAGGCCGCCGGTCTCGGTTTTGGCCGCGCCCCGCAATGTCTCCGGCCGGGCGATGGTGGTGTTGGAGACGATCAGCCCGCTCACCCCACGCGCCAGACACACGCCGATCACCGCCTCCAGCCCTTCCTGCGCGAGGTCGGGGGCGATTTTCACGAAAACCGGCTTATCGGTGACGATGGCGCCCAGAATCGCCGAAAGCCGCTCTTCGCCTTGCAGATCGCGCAGCCCCGGCGTGTTGGGCGACGAAATATTCACGGTAACGTAATCTGCGAACGGCGAGACGGCGGAAACCAGCGCCGGGTAATCCCGCTCCGGGTCCGCGCCCTCCTTGTTGATGCCGACATTCGCCCCCAGCGCCACCTGGGTGCGATCCACCTTGCGCAGGTTGGCCAGATAGGCGTCGATCCCGCCATTGTTGAAGCCCATGCGGTTGATCACCGCTTTGTCCTCGGGCAGCCGGAACAAGCGCGGACGCGGGTTTCCGGATTGCGGGCGGGGCGTGACGGTGCCGGCCTCGACGAAGCCGAAGCCCAGCCGCCCCAGCGCGTTCACCGCCACGGCGTTCTTGTCGAACCCGGCGGCCAGGCCGACCGGGTTGCGCAAGGTGCGGCCCAAAGCCTGCACCGCCAAAATCGGGTCATCCGGCGTGCGGTCAACACCCGCGAAGCCCCAGCGCAAACCGCGCAGCGCAAAATCGTGCGCCGTCTCAGGGTCGAGCCGCCGCATCAGCGGCATCAGGAGCGAAGACATTATTTGACGTAAACGAGGATGGCGGCATCCAGACCAGCGGTTCTCGCGGTCAAGCTGACATTTTTAGCCGGCACGCCATCGGCGACGATCGCCTGGGCGACGGCGGTGGCCGTGGCGGCGAGGCCGGACAGAGCGGCGGCGCTCTCATCCGGGGTTGGAGCCACCGGGGTCTGCGCCTCGACCTCGAACTGTGCGGTGGGCTTGATCGCCAGCGCCTGCTTCACCGCGTCCTGCAGAGGTGCTCCGAAATCCTGCGCGCCGGGCAGAATGGTCACCAGCGGAAGACGGCCGGCAAAGGCCTGCGTCGCCGCGATGGAGGCCGTATCCGCCCCGGCGGGCTTGGGGGCGAAAGTCTGGGCGCCCGGCAAAGAGCAGGCGGTCAGACTGAGAACAAGGAGGCAGGGGATCCAGCGCATGCTTGGGATGTAGCCATGTGCGCCCGGCACGGCAACCGCGCCAGAAAGAAGAAAGCGGCCGCTTTTTGAAAAAAGCGGCGCAAAAACTTTTGGCTATACTGGGCTATGGGTGTTGTCGACGACAACGCCGATAGCCCAGCAGGTTGATTTCACACGCTGCCCGCTGGATCGTGAGAGGCCCGTCTTGCATCACCGGGCCGTGAGCTTAACTGACACACGCACCCATCTGGAGAGACCCATGAAAACGATTCTCGTCACCGGCGCCACTGCCGGCTTCGGCGCCGCCTTCGCCCGCCGCTTCGTCAAGGATGGCCACCGCGTCATCGCCACCGGCCGCCGCGCGGAGCGCCTGGCCGAGCTCAAGAAGGAGCTGGGCGACAAAGTGCACATCGCCACGCTGGACGTGACCGATGCCAAAGCCGTCGCCGGCTTCCTCGACACGCTGCCGGCCGACTGGCGCGAGATCGACGTGCTGGTGAACAATGCCGGCCTCGCCCTCGGCCTCTCGCCCGCTTGGGACGCGGACCTGAAGGACTGGGACACGATGATCGCCACCAACATCACCGGCCTGGTGCACATGACCCGCGCCATCCTGCCCGGCATGGTCGAGCGCAACCGCGGCACCGTCATCAATCTCGGCTCGGTCGCCGGCAACTACCCGTATCCGGGCGGACACGTGTACGGCGGCACCAAGGCCTTCGTGCAGCAATTCTCGCTCAACCTGCGCGCCGACCTAGCGGGCAAGAACATCCGCGTGACCGACATCCAGCCCGGCCTGGTCGGCGGCTCGGAATTCAGCGCCGTGCGCTTCGCCGGCGACAAGGAAAAAGCGGCCGCCGTCTATGCCGGCGCCAACCCGCTGCTGCCCGACGACATCGCCGAGGCCGCATCCTGGATCGTGGCACTGCCTGAGCACATGAACATCAACCGCATCGAGATGATGCCGACCTGCCAGGCCAGCGCCGGCCTCGTGGTGAAGCGCAACAGTTAGAGGGAAGCGGCCGCTTTTAAAAAAAGCGGCGCAAAAATTTTTGCGCCTCTGGGTCATGGGCGTTGTCGCCGACAATGCCCATGACCCAGATTACTAACCCGGCCGCCAAATAGGTATCACGCTCTTCGTCATGCGGCATATCGGACATCAGCCGCCTGAAAGAAGGAACGCACCTTTTCCGGCCGGCGTTGCAGTCCGCGCATGTGAGAATGCAGCCCAGCCTTCATTG
>NZ_DASXFO010000079.1:0-23238 GCF_036489515.1 Acidocella sp. | reverse complement strand
GCGACCAGCGAATACGCCAACGTCCATCGCGGTGTGCACCATCTCTCGGGCAAGGCGACCGACCGTTACGAGGCCGCCCGCCGCACGGTGCAGAAATTCCTGAACGCCGCCCACGAAGACGAGATCGTCTTCACCAAGGGGACCACCGAGTCGATCAATCTGGTGGCCGCAGGGCTGGGCCAATCCATCCGGCCGGGCGACGAGATCATCGTCTCGCAAATGGAGCACCACGCCAACATCGTCCCCTGGCATTTCCTGCGCGAGCGCCAGGGGGCGGTGCTGCGCTTCGTCCCGGTGCGGGAAGACGGGAGCCTGGACCTTCAGGCCTATTTCGACCTTCTGGGCCCGCGCACCCGCATGGTGGCCATCACCCACATGTCCAACGTGCTGGGGACCATCAACCCGGCCAAGGCCATCGTGGAGGCCGCCCACGCGGCTGGCGTGCCGGTGTTGCTCGACGGGGCGCAGGCCATCGTCCACAAGGCCGTGGACGTCCAGGACCTGGACGTGGATTTCTACGCCTTCTCCGGCCACAAACTGTTCGGTCCCACCGGCATCGGCGTGCTCTACGGCAAGGCCGAGCTGCTCGAGGCGATGCCGCCTTTCCTCGGCGGCGGCGACATGATCGCCAGCGTCTCCTATGCCAAGTCCAGCTGGGCCAAGCCGCCGGCCCGGTTCGAGGCCGGCACGCCGGCGATCATCGAGACCATCGGCCTGGGCGCGGCCATCGACTATGTGCAGGAGATCGGTTTCGACGCCATCGCCGAACATGAGCGCGTCCTTACCGATCACGCGCTGAGCGCACTCTCTGACATTGAGGGGCTCAGAATTCTTGGGCAGGCGCAGGACCGCGGCGGGGTGATCTCCTTCGTCATGCAGGATGCGCATGCGCATGACATCGCCACTTTGCTGGACCGTCAGGGCATCGCCGTGCGCGCCGGGCATCATTGCGCCGAACCGCTGATGGGCCGGCTCGGTGTCAGCAGCACCGCGCGCGCCTCGTTCGGGCTGTATACGACGCCCGAGGAGATCGATGCGCTGGCGATCGGCCTCAACCGCATCAAACAGATTTTTGGGCGATGACAGATATCGCGGAACTCTATCAGACCTTGATCATGGACCGCTCGCGCAAGCCACGCTTCGCCGGGCGATTCGAGGCGTTCGACGCCGAGGCCAAGGGCGACAACCCGATGTGCGGTGACCGCATCCATCTGTTCCTCAAGCGGGACGGCACGAAAGTGCTGCATGAATCGCACGGTTGTGCGATCATGACGGCCAGCGCGGATCTGATGGCGGATGCCGTGGCGAACAAAACGCCGGTTGAAATCGACGCGATGCGCGCCGCCTTTGAAGAGATGGTCAATAGCGGCAAGCCTGACCCGAGCTTGGGTGACTTGAACGCGCTGGCCGGCGTGTCAGAATACCGCTCGCGCATCCGCTGCGCGACGCTGCCCTGGTCGGCTTTGGCCGATGCTGTGAAGGAGGCCTAAAAAAATGGATGACCAGAAACTGGTCCCGACCACGACCTGGACGCCGGAAGGTGAAACCAAGCCGACAATCTCCGAAGAGGCCGTGATCAACGCCATCTGCACGGTGTACGATCCGGAAATCCCGGTGAATATTTTTGAGCTCGGCCTGATCTACGTGATCGAGATCGACGAAAGCAACAACGTGAAGGTGGAAATGACCCTCACGGCGCCGGGCTGTCCTTCGGCGCAGGAATTGCCGGAGATGGTGCGTTCCGCCATCGCCTTGCTGCGCGGTGTCGGCACGATCACCGTGGATACGGTCTGGGATCCGCCATGGGACCCGACCCGTATGAGCGAAGAGGCGCGCCTCGAGTTGAACATGTTTCAGGACCGCTGAGATGAGCACGACCATGACGACCGCCAAACCCCGCCGCGAATTGCCGCCGCTGATGCAGCTGACGGAGGCCGCGGCCACGCGCCTGCGCAGCCTTTATGCCGGCGGCGAAGCCGGAAAATTGCTGCGCATTTCCGTCTCCACCAAGGGCTGCTCCGGTATGTCCTACGAGATGAACTGGGTGGAAGAAGCCGGCCCGCAGGATGAGGTGGTGAAAAACCACGACCTGACCGTCCTGGTTGACCGCAAGGCGACATTGTTCCTGATCGGCACGACCATGGACTTCAAGACGGATAAGCTGACCTCGGGCTTCACCTTCGAGAATCCAAACGAGAAGGGCCGCTGCGGTTGCGGCGAGAGCTTTCATATTTAGAAGAAAGTAAGCAGCCGCTTTTAAAAAAGCGGCGCAAAAATTTTTGCTCGCTGGGCTATGGGCGTTGTCGCCGACAGCGCCCATAGCCCAGCATAATAAAGTTTTTTTGCTACTTTTTGTTCACAAAAAGTAGTCTTCCTTCCGCTTAAAACAGTACGCCGGCCTCGAGCGCGCTTTGCAGCGCATTGCGGCTGGAGCCGTCGCTGCCGAAGGCGGGTGCGCCGGTGTTGAACAGGTGCACATAGCCCACGGACAGCCGGGCGAAGAGATTTTTGCGCTGCCAGGTCGGTGTCAGTTCCAGGGCGAAGCCCTCGGCGCGCGGGGCGATGTACCAGTTGGCCTGCCCGCCGACGCTGTCGAAATACGATGCCAGGCCGCCGAGCGAGTAATTCGAACTTCCGAACTGATAATCGCTGAACAAGGCGGCGCTGAAATTGCTGGTGTATTTGTCGATCATCACCCGGTGATCGGTCGGCGCGTAAACATATTGAATTTCCGGCACGAGGCTGAGCTTGCCGCGCGAAAAACTGTAATAGGCGCCAAACATCTGTGAGTTGACCAGATATGGCGCAGCGCTGACGGGCGTTTGCAGATAGGTGATCGCGTTCGGCCCGGTGCGCCCCACACTGCCGCCGTAAAAGAGCGTAAGCGCATTGTTGCTGCTGGCATTATAGGTGGCCGCGGCTTGGAGGAAATCGAAAACGCGCGTGTCCGCGCCATCGCCATAAGCGACACTGACTGAAACCGGGCCATGTGTGTAGGTGCCTGAGATGCCCATGCTGTTCTGGTTGGAAATAGCCCACATGGAGGATGCGAAAATATTTGCGTTCTGCCAGTCGATGCCGCCTTCGTAGCCTTCGAGGGAATTGATCTGCCCGATGGAGATTGTGAACGGCGAACCTGGCGGCGCGATCGTCACGTAGCCCAGATAAAGCGGGCTGGCGCGATAGACCTTCAGGCTGGCTTTCGGTGGCACGGTGCCGAGCACCGGCAGCCCGTCCACGGGCCCGACCTCCAGAGTGAACTGGAACAGGCCGGAGGATTTTTGCAACGCGATCAGCGCGTTGGTGAGGTTTGCGCCATAAGGGCTGTCGCCCACCGCGCTGGCGCCGGGCTCACCTTTGGGCGCGGTGCCGGTCTGGCCATAGACATAACCGTCGATCCCGCCGGAAATTTGCAGCGTATTGTCGGCGATCGGGATTTCCGCCGGTGCATTCAGGGCTTTTGCGGAGGGTACGGCCAGGAGCTGGGAGCCGGCAAGCACGGGGATACCGAGGAGCAAAGGAAGGCGCATCGTTCATCAATATTCCGCAGGCGTAGGCGTTAGCACAAAACGTAGCTTAAGCTACACTTTGCGCTATAAGCAACGTTGGTGCGCGAGTCCAGAGTGTATGCTGTGCTGGCCCTGAGGCATTGTCGCCGACACCACCCATGGCCCAGCATAAAAAAAGTTTTTGCGCCGCTTTTTTTAAAAAGCGGCCGCTTCCTTACTCCGCCGCCGCGCGCAGCGCTGCTCCGGCGCCCAGCGGCGCCAGCGGCAGCGCCAGGATCAGCATCGCCGCTAACATATAAAGCGGGGCTGCTGGGTGCGGTGAGGTCACCGCCGCGGTGCCGAAAATCAGCGTCGGGATCATCAGCGGCAGGGTGATCAGCGGCATCAGCACCGCGGCGCGGCGCGCCCCCAATGTGACCGCCGCCGCCAGCGTGCCGAGCAGCGAGAGCAGCATCGTGCCGGGCAGCAGGGTCAGCAGCAGTAGTGGGATGTGCGCGGCGGGCAGCCGCAGCATCACCGCCAGCGGCCCGGCGATCAGCAGCAGCGGGAGGCCGGTGGTCAGCCAGTGCACCGCCGCCTTGGCGAGCGCCACCGCAGCGGCCGGCAGCCCCGAGAGCAGCAGCAGGTCCAGCGTGCCGTCCTCGAAATCCGCGCCGAACAGCCGGTCCAGCGGCAGCAAGGCGGCGAGCAGTGCGCAGACCCACACCACCCCGCCGGCGATCGCCGCCAGCACAACCGGGCTCGGCCCCACGGAGAAGGCGAACAGCGTCCCCGCGATCACGAAAAACAGCAGCGCCGCCGCGGTATCGGCGGCATGGCGCAGCGAGAGCGTCAGCTCTTTCAGGATGAGGCGTTTCACAGGTTCAAGCTCGCCGCATCCCGCAGGTCGAGTGGCGTATGCGTGCTCGCCACGATCATCCCGCCCTGTGCCCGGTGCGACTCGCACAAGCCGCAGAACTGCGCCACCGAGCGCGTATCCAGCCCCGTGGTGGGCTCGTCCAGCAGCCAGAGCGGCTTTTCCGCCGCCACCACCCGGGCGATCGCCAGCCGCCGTTTTTGTCCCGCCGAGAGCAGCCGCGCCGATATGTCGCCATAGGCGCCGAGGCCTACCGCTTCGAGGGCGCGCACAGGCGCATGCTCGCCGGCGGTGAGCGCCGGCTTCACCGCATCCAGGTGGCCCAGCCAGGCTATCCGTTTTGCATGGCTGGGTAGATCTTCTAGCGCATCATCGGCGCCCCAGCGCAGCGTGCCGGCGGCCAGCGGCGTGAGCCCGGCCAGGGCGCGCAGCAGCGAGGACTTGCCGGCCCCGTTAGCGCCTCGAAGAATCAGAATTCCCCCTAAGGGAAGGGTGAAACTGATGTCTGAAAAGACCAGTCTTTCTCCCCTGAAAACCGACAGTTTGGACGCTATAAGCAGGGTGCTGATGTCCTATTGCTGAATAGACGGCGCCTTTTGGCTATGGTTTAAGCCGAGGCAAATCACAAGCCGTCCATAAGAAAGGGTTCCAACATGACAGCCGTTGGCCAAGATAGTCTGAAAACGCTGAAATCCCTGTCCGTTGATGGGAAGGAGTACAAGTATTACTCCCTCGAGGAAGCCGCCAAGTCCCTGGGCGACATCTCCAAACTGCCGAAAACCCTGAAAGTCCTCCTGGAAAACGTGCTGCGCTTCGAAAACGGCGCCAGCTACAAGGTGGACGACGCCAAGGCCATCGCCGGCTGGCTGGAAAAGGCCTCCTCCACCAAGGAAGTGCCGTTCACGCCCGCTCGCATCCTCATGCAGGATTTCACCGGCGTCCCCGGTGTGGTCGACCTCGCGGCGATGCGCGACGGCATCGTGCATCTGGGCGGCAAGCCTGAGAAGGTGAACCCGCTGGTGCCGGTCGACCTGGTCATCGACCACTCGGTCATGGTCGACTATTTCGGCTCCTCGAACGCGCTCGAAAAGAACATCGAGATGGAGTTCGACCGTAACGGCGAGCGCTATCGGTTCCTGCGCTGGGGCCAGGAAGCCTTCAACAATTTCCGCGTCGTGCCGCCCGATACCGGCATCTGCCACCAGGTGAACCTGGAATATCTGGCGCAGGTCGCCTGGACCTCCGAGAATGGCAAGGCCACCTATGTGTACCCCGACACGCTGTACGGCACCGACAGCCACACCACGATGGTGAACGGCCTGGGCGTGCTGGGCTGGGGTGTGGGCGGCATCGAGGCCGAGGCCGCCATGCTCGGCCAGCCGATCGCCATGCTCATCCCTGACGTGATCGGCTTCAAGCTCACCGGCAAGCTGCCGGAGGGCGCCACCGCCACCGATCTCGTGCTCACCGTCACGGAGATGCTGCGCGCCAAGAAGGTCGTCGGCAAGTTCGTCGAATTCTATGGCTCCGGCCTCGCCGACATGGCGCTCGCTGACCGCGCCACCATCGCCAACATGGCCCCGGAATACGGCGCCACCTGCGGCTTCTTCCCCGTGGACGAGGTCACGCTCGACTATCTGCGCCTGTCCGGCCGTGACGAGGCGCGCATCAAGCTGGTCGAGGCCTATGCCAAGGCGCAGGGCCTGTGGCGTACTGCTACCGACCCGGTCTTCACCGATACGCTGGAGCTCGACCTCTCCACCGTGCAGCCCTCGCTCGCCGGGCCGAAGCGCCCGCAGGACCGCGTGCTGCTCAAGGATGCCGCCGGCGCCTTCAATGGCGAGCTGACCAAGGGCCTGGGCGTGCCGGTCGGCGATGCCGGCACCAAGGCCAAGGTGGAGGGCAAGGATTACCAGATCGGCCATGGCGACGTCGTCATTGCCGCCATCACCTCCTGCACCAACACCTCCAACCCCTACGTGCTGGTCGCCGCCGGCCTGGTCGCCCGCAAGGCCCACGCCCTCGGCCTGACGCCGAAGCCGTGGGTGAAGACCTCGCTGGCCCCCGGCTCGCAGGTCGTCACCGAATACCTCAACAAGTCCAACCTTTCGACGGATCTCGACGCACTCGGCTTCCAGACGGTCGGCTATGGCTGCACCACCTGCATCGGCAATTCGGGCCCGCTGGAGGACGCCATCGCCGAGGCGATCGAGACCAACAAGCTGGTCGCGGTCTCGGTGCTTTCGGGCAACCGTAACTTCGAAGGCCGCGTGCATCCGAACGTGCGCGCCAACTACCTCGCCAGCCCGCCGCTGGTGGTCGCCTACTCGCTGCTCGGCAACATGCGCGAGGACATCACCACCGCGGTGCTCGGCACCTCGAAGGACGGCAAGCCCGTCTATCTCAAGGATATCTGGCCGACCAACAAGGAGATCAGCGACATCGTCAGCTCCGTGGTCACCCGCGAGATGTTCCTCGAGCGCTACGGCGACGTGTTCAAGGGTCCGAAGCAGTGGCAGGCGATCCAGGTCACCGGCGGGACTGACACCTATCGCTGGCCCGCCGGCTCCACCTACGTGAAGAACCCGCCTTATTTCGAAGGCATCACCATGGAGCCGAAGCCGGTCACCGACATCACCGGGGCTCGCGTCCTGGCGCTGCTGGGCGACTCCATCACCACCGACCACATCTCCCCGGCCGGCAACATCAAGAAGTCGGGCCCGGCGGGCGAATTCCTCAGCCAGCACCAGGTGCTGCAGAAGGACTTCAACTCCTACGGCGCCCGCCGCGGCAATGACGACGTGATGGTGCGCGGCACCTTCGCCAACATCCGCATCAAGAACGAGATGCTGGCTGGTGTCGAAGGCGGCATGACCAAGCACATGCCTTCCGGCGATGTGCTGCCGATCTACGACGCGGCGATGCGCTACAAAAAGGAAGGCGTGCCGCTGGTGGTGTTCGGCGGCAAGGAATACGGCACCGGCTCCTCGCGTGACTGGGCGGCCAAGGGCACCTACCTGCTGGGCGTGAAGGCGGTCATCACCGAGAGCTTCGAGCGCATCCACCGTTCCAACCTGGTCGGCATGGGCGTGCTCCCGCTCACCTTCAAGGAAGGCATGGACCGCAAGACCCTCGGCTTGAAGGGCGACGAGTTGATCGACATTCTCGGCCTGGAAAGCCTCGCGCCGCGCATGGACATCAAGCTGGTGATCAAGCGCGCGAATGGCACTACCGACACGGTGGACCTGCTCTGCCGCGTCGATACCGCCGATGAGGTGAACTACTACCGCCACGGCGGCATCCTGCAGTACGTGCTGCGCGGTATGGCGAAGGCGGCTTAAGGGCAGGGCTCTGCCCTGCACCCGCTGGGGCCGAAAGGCCCCAGACCCCAGGAATATGCTGGGCTATGGGCGTTGGCGCTGACAACGCCCATAGCCCAGCATAACCAAAAGTTTTTGCGCCGCTTTTTTCAAAAAGCGGCTGCTTTCTTATTGCTTAAGGCATCGTCAGCTTCATCGCGAGAGCGTCGCTGACCCGTGTGAACTCGTGCTGCAACGCGTTGACGCGCTCCGGCGCTGAACCAAGATCCCCCGCCTTGGCGCTGGCCTCGAGGGACACACAGATCTGTAGCATGATCCGCGCCCCGAGATTGGCGGCGCTGCCTTTGATCGCATGGGCGATCTGGGCGACGGCAGGCGCGTCGGCACGCCGCACCGCATCCTGCAGCTCTTCCAGGCGCCTTGCGGTATCACGCATGAAAATCTCGGCCAGTCTGGCGGCCAGGTCACCGCTTCCGCCGTGGAAGTTCTGGAGTCTGTCAAAGACAGCATCGTCGAGAGGGGAATCAGTGGAAGGTATCGCCGCCACCATGGCAGGGACATGCTCTTGCACGGGCGGGTTGGTTCCGGATTTTTCTGTTGCTTTGTCGGGCACAGCACTGTCTCCTGTAGGGCCATATTTAGCCAGGGCCGCAAACAATTGCGGCCAGTCGACCGGCTTGGTGAGTGTACCGCTCAGACCCGCCGTCAGACAGCGATCGCGCTCCTCCGGAATGACACTGGCGCTCAAGGCGAGAACAGGCACGGCTCCGGCCGGCTGCGGCAGCCGCCGGATCTGGCAGGTCGCCTCCACCCCGTCCATCACCGGCATCTGCACGTCCATCAGTACCACGTCGAATGCCTCCCGTGCGGCCAAAACGACCGCCTCCTGGCCATTCTCGGCGACCGCAACCACGTGACCATACGCGCGCAGCATATCGGCGATGAGCACCCGGTTCAGTTCCACATCGTGAACCAGCAAGACACGCCGCGGCGAACTGGCAACGATCACGCGCTGCTCGGTCTCATGGGGCGCCGTGATGTTGCCCAGCGCCAGAGGGACCTCGAACCAGAACAGGCTGCCCACGCCGACGAGAGGTGGGCGTTTTCCTGGCCGCAAAATATGCATCGGCGCCCGCTCATAACTTCACGTTCTGCACAGACTTCAAGGTATGTCGGTATGATTTTGGAATAGGTCAGTTTGGTATCGATTTAAACAATAGACAATATGAAATATTCTGGTATACTTTACACAAGACGACGATGCTGAGACATAAAAGCCCTGCCGAGGATTTCGGTTTTCAAGGCTCCAGCGGATGCGACGATTGGCATGCATAGAACCTTGAAGATGGCGCGATCCTGAGGGCGAAGGCCGATTCCGTTCGCTTATTCTCACGGTGCCTGCTCTAGGTTTTTGTTTCAGCTAACAAGTTTATCCGATCGAATGAGTCCATTCGACCGGACGTTGCTCTACAACTTCGCTGCCCGACGCTCCGGGGCAGCTCCAAGCGAAATATCGCGGGATGCCTAACGGGGGAAACGATGCAAAACAACAATAATATCATCGCTGCGAAATCGTATGAAAATGGGGGGCGGCCTGGCGGCGCGGCCCCGGCGAGTGGCTTGCGCTGGCGCTATCTGATCATGGGAATTGTGTGCATGGTCATGATCGCCAACCTGCAATATGGCTGGACGTTATTCGTGCTGCCGCTGCACAATGCCCATGGCTGGTCGATCGCCGATATCCAGGTCGCCTTCGCCTTGTTCATCGCCCTGGAAACCTGGCCGACGCCCATCGACGGCTGGATCGCCGATACGCTGGGCCCCGATTGGGGGCCCCGCGTGGTGATGGGAGGCGGTGGCGTTCTGGTGGCCATCGGCTGGATGATCGAGGCCTATGCCGGAACGCTCAGCCTGCTCTATCTGGGCGCTGCGCTGGCGGGGATAGGCGCCGGCGCCGTCTATACCACGGCGGTGGGCAATGCCGCGAAATGGTTCAGAGATCGCAGGGGGCTGGCGGTCGGGTTGACCGCCGCCGGGTTTGGCGCCGGCACGGCGCTGACCATCATTCCGATCCGCCTGGTGATGGCCTCGGCCGGTTATGCCTCGGCGCTCTTCTGGTTCGGGCTGATCCAGGGCGGCATCGTGTTGATCGTTGCGCAGTTCATCCGCGCGCCGCGGCAAGGCGAGGCGCCGGTGGTCAGCCAAGTCAAGGTGCGGCAATCGGTGCACAACCACAGCACCAGGGAGATGCTCATCAAGCCTGTGTTCTGGGTGATGTATCTGCTGTTCCTGCTGATGGCGGCGGGTGGGCTGATGGCGACGGCAAATCTCGCCGCGATCGCCAGATCCTACAACGTCGCCAACGTCGCGGTGATCGCCGGGGCTTCGACCCTGTCGGTCGGGCTGATCTTCGCCAACGTGATGAACGGCGTTGCCAGGCCGTTCTTCGGCTGGGTCTCGGACCATATCGGCCACTCCAACACCATGGCGATCGCGTTCGCGCTCGGTGCCGGCGCCTATTTCCTGATGGCCCAGGCCGGTGCCAACCCGTGGGGATTCATCCTGATCGCCGGCATGATCTTCCTTTGCTGGGGCGAGATCTTCAGCCTTTTCCCGGCGATGTGCACGGATCTGTTCGGTCCGAAATACGCCACGACCAACCTGTCATGCCTGTACACGGCGAAAGGTGCGGCCGGCTTCCTGGTGCCCTTGGCGAGCCTGGTGGTGGCGAGTACGCATAACTGGAACAGCGTTCTCTACCTGACCACAGTGGTCAATCTGATCGCGGTGGCGCTGGTGCTGCTGGTGCTCCGCCCGGCGGAAACACGCTACCACGCCGAGGAAGCCGCGGCAGAGCTCAAGGCGCACCCCGCGGAATGACGCATGGGCCCTGGAACGCTTGGTTCCAGGGCCCATGCCGGCACGCGAAGCGCGGCTCTAAACGGAATTTAAGTTGCAATCTGGTATACTTTATATATTATACGAAGTTGCAATGATCTCGGGGCCGATTTTGAATCTGGCCTGAATACGGATCGGCTCTGAACATTAATCGGCCGCATGACATCGGAGGAACGCGATGAGCCTCACAGCGATTCTGCACGCCCGCCCCGCCCGCGTCGTCACTGTGCCGATGACGCACAGTCTGCAAGCGGCCATGGCATTGATGCGCAAGGAACGTGTCGACGCGGTGCTGGTCAACGACCGTTGCGCGACCGAAGGTGAGGTGGTGCTGGGCCTGCTGACGCGGCGCGCGGTCTTCGATGCCATAACCGATCACGGACCGGCCGCACTTTCCATGAAGGTGGCGGATCTGATGGATGGCGGCTTGGTTTTTTGTGACATCGACGAGGGATTGCCGGCCCTGATCGCACGGATGCGCGAACGGGCGGCGCATCACGTCGTGGTCATGGATCGTGAGCAGGCGATCGGTGTGATCGATGTCTCCGACATTCTATTTTTCAGCCCCGCTGATGCCGCTTCACCCGTCCAGCGGGCCGGCTGAGATGGGCGCCCGCCAGCTTCGGAGCGGGCGCGATTCAGCCGCAGCGGTGGTTTTGCCCGTCGATTTTGTGCCTGTTATACATCACGCCATCGATGTCTTGCCGCGGTCCGCGGGTTCTGCGCGACCGGGTTCACGGGATGCGCCGCAACTGGGAAGGACGCCGATGGAAAAACTCGCAACGTTGCCCACGCTCAAGGTTGAGCCGCTCGCCGCCGGCATGGGGCTGCGCCGGCTC
Organism: Acidocella sp.; assembly: GCF_036489515.1. Lineage (GTDB taxonomy): Bacteria > Pseudomonadota > Alphaproteobacteria > Acetobacterales > Acetobacteraceae > Acidocella. Next base: position 11,816 of record NZ_DASXFO010000079.1, on the reverse strand, counting down.
GCTTGCGATGCGATCAAGCACGCAATCACCGAGATGAACATCTACGATCATCCCGAGGAGATCCGCCTCGACGAGCGCCAGCTCTCCCGCGATCTCGGCGTCAGCCGGACGCCGATCCGCGAAGCGCTGAGCCTGCTCGAGCAGGAGGGCTTCGTCCGTTCGGTGCCCCGGCGCGGCATCTATATCGTCCGCAAAAATAAGAGCGAAATCATCGAGATGATCACGGTCTGGGCGGCGCTCGAGAGCATGGCCGCGCGTCTCGCCTGCGCCCGGGCGAGTGCGCAGGCGCTCGCCGAACTGCGTGACATCGCCGAGTTCAAGCATAAGAATCCGGCGGTGTTCGTCGATGAATATGCGCAGTCCAACATGTTCTTTCACCGCACCATCATTCGGATGAGCGGTTGCGCCCTGATGTTGGAGATCGTCGACGGCCTGTTCATCCATATGCGGGCGATCCGTTCCGTCACCATGCGCCAAGGCGACCGCGCGCAGCGTTCGCTCGTCGATCACATGAACATCCTGAGCGCGCTCGAAAATCGCGATCCGGATCTCGCGGCGCGGCGGATCCGCGAGCATACGCTCGGCCTGGCCGAGCATATCAGGACATACGGCGACTTCCTGGACCAGTTCCGCAGCGCCGAGCCGAGGAAGCGCAACTATGCCTGAGCCAAGCGGAAGCGTGCCTGCCCGAAAGGGCAGGGGCGGCTGCCGGCGTGATAAAACAATAACTTGCTGACAATAAAAATAACAGGAAACGAGCCATGTCCACAAACACAGCTGATATGACACAACCAGCGACGGCGCAGCGGTCCGCGGGGAAACCTTCCACGGCGGAGGATACCCTCGCTGCCAAGAGCCGCGATCCCAATGTCGTATCGGGCGGCCATCTGGTCGCGCGCGCTTTGAAGAATGAAGGCGTCGACACGATCTTCACCTTGTGCGGAGGTCATATCATCGACATCTATGACGGCTGCGTCGACGAGGGCATCCGCATCATCGACGTCCGCCATGAACAGGTCGCGGCGCATGCCGCCGACGGCTATGCGCGTCAGACCGGCAAGCTCGGCTGCGTGGTGACCACGGCGGGCCCGGGCTGCACCAATGCCGTCACCGGCATCGCGACCGCGTTCCGCTCGGAAAGCCCGGTGCTGCATATTGGCGGCCAGGGCGCGCTGACCCAGCACATGATGGGCTCGCTCCAGGACCTGCCGCATGTCGATCTGATGCGGCCCATCACCAAATTCTCCGCCGGTGTCCGCTCGACCGAACGGGTCGCCGACATGATCGCGATGGCTGCACGGGAATGTTTTGCAGGCGCGCCCGGGCCGGCTTATCTGGAGATCCCGCGCGATGTCCTCGACCGTGAGATCGAGCTACGCCAGGCGGTGATCCCCAAGCCCGGTCATTACCGGGCTTCGACCAAATCGCTCGGCGACCCGCGCGACATCGAGACACTCGCCGATATGGTGATCGCAGCTGAGCGCCCGGTGATTCTGATCGGCTCCCAGGTCTGGACCTGCCGTGGTCACGAGGCGGCGATCGCGTTCGTGCGTGGGCTGGAGATTCCGGCCTATTTCAATGGTGCTGCGCGCGGCCTGCTGCCGCCCGGCGATCCGCATCATTTCGACCGCACCCGCCGCGAGGGGTTCGATCGCGCCGACCTGATCATCATCGTCGGGACGCCGTTCGATTTCCGCATGGGCTACGGCAAGCGGCTCGGCCGCGACGCCAAGATCGTGCAGATCGATATGGATTACCGCACCGTCGGCAAGAACCGTGACATCGATCTCGGCCTGGTCGGTGATCCGGGGGCGATCTTTGCGGCGCTGAGCGCGGCCGCCTCGGGCCGGATCAGCAGTGGCGCGCGTGCCACGCACCGCGCCTGGATGGTGGAGCTGCGTCAGGCCGAAGAGGCGGCCACCGAGAAACTGATGCCGTTGTTCCGCTCCACACAATCGCCGATCCACCCTTATCGCGTCGCCTGGGAGATCAATGAATTTCTCGCCGATGATACGATCTATATCGGCGACGGTGGTGACGTCGTGACGATCTCGGCGCAGGCGGTGCGCCCGCGCCGGCCGGGGCAGTGGATGGATCCAGGCGCGCTCGGCAGCCTCGGGGTCGGCACGGGCTTCGCGCTCGCCGCCAAGCTCGCGCATCCCGGGAAGGAGGTGCTCTGCTATTACGGCGACGGCTCCTTCGGCATGACCGCCTTCGACATGGAGACCGCCAACCGCTTCGGCGCGCCTTATATCGCGGTGATCGGCAACAACTCGGCGATGAACCAGATCCGCTACGGCCAGCTTGCCAAATATGGCGCGCAGCGCGGCAATGTCGGCAATCTGCTCGGCGACGTGCCGTTCGGCAGCTTCGCGAAAATGCTCGGCGGTCATGGCGAGGAAGTCCACGACGCCGCGGAAATCGCCCCGGCGCTGCAACGCGCCCGCGAGGCCGTGCAGCGCGACGGCAGGTGTGCGGTGGTCAATATCTGGGTCGATCCACGTGAATACGCGCCCGGCACCAAAGCGCAGACGATGTACAAGTAAGGGAGGAAGGCTACTTTTTGTGAACAAAAAGTAGCAAAAAAACTTTGTGAGTCTGGGCCATGGGCTTTGTCGCCGACAACGCCCATTGCCCAGCATAACAAAAATTTTTGCGCCGCTTTTTTAAAAGCGGCCACTTTCTTCTCTCTCTAGCAAAAATACGAAAGCGGCGGCAGCGAGCGACAGACTTCGCGCCGCCTGACAGGAGGAAACAATGAGCAAAGCTCTCGATGGCGTCAGGATCCTGGATTTCACGCATGTCCAATCCGGGCCGACCTGCACGCAGTTGCTGGCCTGGTTCGGCGCCGATGTGATCAAGATCGAGCGTCCCGGTGTCGGCGACATCACGCGCGGCCAGCTGCGCGACGTGCCCAACGCCGACAGCCTGTATTTCACCATGCTCAACCACAATAAGCGCTCGATCACCCTGGATACGAAAAATCCGGTCGGCCGGCGCATTCTCGAGGACCTCGTCAAAATCTGCGACGTGATGGTCGAGAATTTCGCGCCGGGCGTCCTCGACCGCATGGGTCTGACCTGGGAGCGCATCCAGGAGCTCAACCCGCGCATCATCCTCGCCTCGATCAAGGGATTCGGGCCGGGGCCCTTTGAGGATTGCAAGGTCTATGAGAACATCGCGCAATGCGCGGGAGGTGCCGCCTCGACCACGGGGTTCGATGACGGGCCGCCTTTGGTGACCGGGGCGCAGATCGGCGATAGCGGCACCGGGCTGCATCTGGCACTCGGCATCGTGACCGCGCTCTATCAACGCAACCAGACCGGGCGCGGCCAGAAAGTTCTGGCCGCGATGCAGGACGGCGTGCTCAATCTCTGCCGGGTCAAGCTGCGCGATCAGCAGCGCCTCTCGCACGGCCCGCTCAAGGAATATCCGCAATACCCGCACGGCACCTTCGGCGAGGCGGTGCCGCGTGCCGGCAATGCCTCGGGCGGGGGCCAGCCGGGCTGGATTCTCAAATGCAAAGGCTGGGAGACCGACCCCAACGCCTATATTTATTTCATCACCCAGGCGCCGGTCTGGGGGGCGATCTGCCAGGTCATCGGCAAGCCCGAATGGATCACCGATCCGAACTACGCGACGCCGGATGTCAGGTTGCCGCACCTCAAGGCCATCTTCGCCGCCATCGAGGAATGGACGATGACCAAGACCAAATTCGAGGCCATGGAGACCCTCAACGAGCACGACATTCCGTGCGGGCCGATCCTGTCGATGCGTGAGATCGCCGAGGATGAGGCGCTGCGCCGTACCGGCACCGTCGTAGAAGTCGATCATCCCGTGCGCGGCCGCTATCTCTCGGTCGGCAATCCGATCAAGCTTTCGGACAGCATCACCGAAGTGACGCGCTCACCGCTGCTCGGCGAGCATAATGAAGATATATTGCGCAACGTTTTGAAGCTCGACGAGCGCATGCTCTTGGAAGTTTTCGATTCCGGAGCGCTCGGTCAGCCGGCGGTGATCGCCGCGAAGTAGCAGATGGTAGCGCCGGTGGCAGCCGGCGCAGAACAAGCAAAATAACAAGCCGCTCAAGGAGGAACGACAATGAACAGCAGCGCGCTCGAGCTGGAAGTGCCCAAGCATGCAGCACCCGATACGGTCCGCCGCATTCTCGACCAGGCGAAACAGGATCGCCGCACGTCGCTGACCGCGCCCGAAGCGAAAGCGATCTGCGATGCATACGGCATCACGGTGCCCCGGGAGGCCCTGGCGACATCCGCCGACGAGGCCGCGGCACGGGCCGCCGACATGGGCTTCCCGGTGGTCCTGAAGATCGTCTCAAGGGACATCCTGCATAAAACGGAAGCCGGTGGCGTGCTGGTCGGGCTGAAATCCGTCGACGAGGTCCGTGCCGGCTACGACACGATTCTGGCGAATGCCAAGGCCTATAATGCGAACGCCGAGATCGCCGGCGTGCAGGTCCAGCAGATGCTCACCAGCGGCCAGGAGGTCATCATCGGTGCCGTCACCGATGACAGCTTCGGCAAGCTCGTCGCGTTCGGCATGGGCGGCATCCTCGTCGAGGTTCTGAAGGATATCACCTTCCGGCTCGCGCCGATCGATAAGGATGAAGCGCTCGGCATGATCGACGGCATTCAGGCGGCGGAAATGCTGCGCGGCGTGCGAGGGGGAGAGCCCGCCGATCGCGCGGCACTTGCCGACATGATCGCGCGGGTCTCCCGCCTCGTAGACGACTTCCCCGAGATCGCCGAGCTCGATCTCAACCCCGTCTTCGCCATGGCCAACGGGGCCATCGCCGCGGATGTGCGCATCGTCCTGGATTTTGCGCCCAAAGAGGTGCGTCCGCGCCCCGGCCAGGCCGAGATTCTCGCGGCGATGAATCGCATCATGCGGCCACGCGCGGTCGCCGTGATCGGCGCCTCCGCGGAGAACGGCAAGATCGGCAACTCGGTCATGAAGAATATCATCAACGGCGGCTATCCGGGCGAAATCTATCCGATCCACCCGCAGGCCGCCGAGATCATGGGCTACAAGGCCTATAAATCCGTGAAGGATGTGCCAAGCGAGATCGATGTCGCGGTGTTCGCGATTCCCGCCAAGTTCGTCGCGGGTGCCCTGAAGGAATGCGGCGAGAAGGGCATCGCGGGGGCCGTGCTGATCCCTTCCGGCTTCGCCGAGACCGGCAACGAGGAAGGTCAGCGGGAGCTCCAGGAGATCGGCCGAAAATACAACATCCGCCTGATGGGACCGAACATATACGGGTTCTACTACCTGCCCGCGAAACTCTGCGCGACGTTCTGCACCCCCTATGACGTTCGCGGCCATGCGGCACTGTCCTCGCAATCCGGGGGCATCGGCATGGCGATCATCGGCTTCAGCCGGTCCGCCAAGATGGGCGTTTCCGCCATCGTGGGCCTCGGCAACAAGTCAGATCTCGACGAGGACGATCTGCTCACCTTCTTCGAGGCCGACGACGAAACCCATATCGTCGCCCAGCATCTGGAAGATCTCAAGGATGGGCGGTCGTTCGCGGATGTGGCCCGGCGGGTGACCAAGAAGAAGCCGGTGGTCGTGCTCAAAGCGGGCCGCACGGCGGCCGGCGCCAAGGCGGCCAGTTCGCATACCGGCGCGCTGGCCGGCAATGATCGCATCTACGAGGACGTCTTCAAGCAGGTAGGTGTGATCCGTGCGCGCAGCCTGCGCGAGATGCTCGATTTCGCCCGGGGCATCCCCAAGCTGCCCACGCCTGCGGGCGAGAACGTCGTCATCATCACCGGCGCCGGCGGCTCCGGCGTTCTGCTCTCCGACGCCTGCGTCGATTACGGCCTGAAGCTGATGGCGATGCCGGAAGATCTCGACACGGCCTTCCGCAAATTCATCCCGCCCTTTGGCGCCGCGGGCAACCCGGTCGACATCACCGGCGGCGAACCGCCCTCGACCTATCAGAACACCATCCGCCTCGGTCTCGAGGACCCACGGATCCACGCGCTCATCCTCGGCTACTGGCACACCATCATCACGCCGCCGATGGTGTTTGCCAATCTCGTCGTTCAGGTGGTCGAGGAATTCCGCGCCAAGGGCATCGAGAAACCCATCGTCGCCTCGCTCGCCGGCGACGTCGAGGTCGAGGAGGCGGCCGAGTTCCTCTACGAACACGGGATCCCGTCTTATGCCTATTCGACGGAAATCCCGGTCGCGGTCCTGGGCGCCAAATATAACTGGGCGCGCGGCGCGGGCCTGATCAGGTAAGGGCAGGGGCAGGGCGGATGAAAATCTGCATCTTCGGCGCCGGCGCCATCGGTGGTTATCTGGCAGCCAAGCTGGCCCTGGCCGGAAACGAGGTGTGCGCCATCGCGCGCGGCGCGCATCTGCAGGCCATGCAGCGTGATGGCCTGCTTCTGCGCGAGGCGGGAGCGGAGCGGATTGTGCGTTTTCCGGTGAGCGACGACCCGGCGGAATTCGGTCCGCAGGATGTCGTGATTTGTGCCCTGAAGGCGCATCAGGCCGCGGCGAGTGCGGCCTCGATGCTGCCGCTTCTCCGGCGGGATACGCCGATCGTCACGGCGATGAACGGCATTCCCTGGTGGTATTTCTACAAGGCCGGCGGTGCCTTCGATGGAAGTCTCTTGCCGACCGTGGATCCGGGCGCGCGCCAGTGGATGCTGCTCGGCCCGGAGCGCGCCATCGGCTGCGTCGTCGATCCGGCCTGCGAGGTCGTGGCGCCGGGCATCATCGAGCATCACGAACTCACCCGGTTTACGCTGGGCGAGCCGGATGGCAGCAACTCCGCGCGCGTCACCGCGATCGCCGAGGCGCTCGTGCAAGCGGGTCTTGAGGCGCCGGTCCGCGCCGCCATTCGTTGGAACATCTGGCTCAAACTCTGGGGAAATGTGTGCTTCAGCCCTATCAGCCTGCTCACCGGCGCGACGCTCGACCGGATGGCGTCTGAACCGGGGCTCCGGGCGCTTTGCGTGGCCATGATGCAGGAGGCGAGGGCGGTGGCCGAGGCCCATGGCATCGCGATCCCGGCCGAGATGATCGAGCGCCGCATGGCCGCGGCGGGTGCGATTATCGGCCACAAGATGTCGATGCTGCAGGATTTGGAGCGCGGCCGGTCGCTCGAGATCGACGCGCTGGTCCGGGTCGTGCCGGAACTCGGCCGGCTTGTCGGTGTCGCCACACCGACGATCGACACGCTCCTGACGCTCGTCGGGGAGCGCGGCCACCAAGCCGGCCTCTACGAGATGCCCGCCACGCCGCCGATCAGACCAGCTGCTTCCAACGCGTTCACCGCAGGTAGAAAGCCGGCTCTACCCTCGTAAAAAATCAACAGGAGGAAACAATATGCGCCGTTTTATGCTTCTGGGTTTCGCTTCGTTCGCTTTTGCCGCCGGGTTCGGCGCTGCTCACTTGAATACGGTGGCTTTCGCGCAGTCCGCGCCTCCCTCTCTCACACCACAAATTATCGATCTCACTGCAATGACCGATGCCCAAATCGGCCCGCAAGTTCCGAATATGGGCACTTTGCGTTCCAAGCTTTTGGTGAACACCCCATATGGGACAGTCGCCGTTCAGTCCGGTAATGTTCCAAAACACATGCATCTCGGGTCTAACGAAATCCAGTACATCATTTCCGGAAGCGGCACGTTCTGGCTCGGAAACGAAGTGCATCACATCCATGCGGGCGATCTGATTATTGTTCCAAAAGGTGTAGCCCACGCCGGATCATACGCTACGAGTGGCGAATTCAAGGCGCTGGCCATCAAGCTTCCTCCGCAAGCCCCCGGCGATACGCATATGCTGCCGTGAACATGTGCCCCAAAGCACGGACGGCCGATATCGACCAATTCCGTTCCCGGTCCGGGCGCGGTGTGCCTTAGCTTATCTGTCCCGGCCATATTGGCGACGTGATTTTGACCTATTGCAGCCCGTGTCGCGCTCTACGCTCTTTTGTAGGTGAACATCGGAGGCAGGATCATGGAAGCCGTAATCGTCAATCTGGACGCTTGGAAGAGGGAACATCAGCGCCCCGCGCAAACCGCTGGCGATGACGTTGTGGAAGCATGGTCATCATGGATGAGGGCTGTAATGCATTGGCAGTGGGAGTTTTTGGGGGCTTTCTACCCGAGCCAGCGGGGAATGCCCGCCCCCACGTTAGGTAGGCGGTGACGAATGAGGACCAGGGGGCAAATTAACCCCTGGTTTTAACCTCTTTTAGAATCAGGGGATCGATCTTAATTTAACCCATAACTCTTTGAAATGATTGGTGGGCGCGACAGGGATTGAACCTGTGACCCTTCGCGTGTGAAGCGAATGCTCTACCGCTGAGCTACGCGCCCGGTGAGCGACCCGATAAGGGTGTCGGGTCGCCCTGTCAATCGCCCGCCACGCATTTTGCCAAGCCCAAAATTCATGGGGTCTGGGGCCTCCCGGCCCCAGCAGGGTTCCAAGGGGCAGAGCCCCTTGGAACCCTGCTGCCTTCCGGCGCGCCGCGGAGGCTGCTAAATGTCCGCAATGGCCGGACATTCACAATTCAAGAACATCATGCACCGCAAGGGTGCGCAGGACGCGAAGCGCGCGCGCATTTTTGCGAAAATCATCCGTGAAATCACGGTTTCCGCCCGTGAGGGCCTGCCGGACCCTGCGGCCAATCCGCGCCTGCGTGCGGCGATCGCGGCGGCGCTGAAGGCGAACATGACGCGCGACACGATCGAGCGCGCGATCAAGAAGGCGACGGGTGCCGCCGGCGGCGAGAATTACGAGGCGGTGCGCTACGAGGGCTACGGCCCGGCGGGGGTCGCCGTGATCGTCGAGGCGCTGACCGACAACCGCAACCGCACCGCTTCGGTGATTCGCGCCGCCTTCAACAAATATGGCGGAGCGCTGGGCGAAACCAACTCGGTTTCCTTCATGTTCAACCGCTTGGGTGTCGTTCGCTACCCTGCGTCCGCGGCGGATGCCGATGCGATGCTGGAAGCGGCGATCGAGGCCGGGGCCGATGACGTGGCGAGCGACGCCGAGTGGCATGAGGTGGTCGTCGGCATCGAGGGCTTCTTCGCCGTGCGTGACGCGCTCGAGCAAAAATTCGGCCAGCCGGCGGAGGCGCGCATCGAGTGGCGCCCGAACATGACCACGGCGCTGGATGAGGATAAGGCGGCTTCGGTGCTTAAGCTGTTGGACGTGCTGGAGGACGATGACGACGTCCAGAACGTCTATGCGAATTTCGAGATTTCCGAAGACGTCATGCAGAAGCTCTCCACCTGATGTCGGCTGGTGGGGCGGGGGGCGCGAGTGGGGCGGGGGTCGCGATCGAGACAGGCGCCCGGCCGGCGCCGCCGGCGCCCGGCGCCGTGCGGCTGCTCGGCATCGATCCCGGCTTGCGCTTCACCGGCTGGGGCATTCTGGAGTCCTCTGGCAACCGGCTGCGCCATATCGCCGACGGGGTGATTTCGACCGCCGACATTTCCGACGTGCCGCTGCGGCTGAAACATCTGGACGACGCGCTGGCGGAGATCCTGGTCCGCTACGCGCCGGATGAGGCGGCGGTGGAAGAGACCTATGTGAACCGCAACGCCACGGCGACGCTGAAGCTTGGCTATGCGCGCGGCGTGGCGCTGCTGGCCCCGGCGCGGCACGGCATTCCCGTGTTCGAATACGGGGCGAAAACCGTGAAGCTCGCGGTGGTCGGCACCGGCGGGGCGGATAAGGACCAGGTCGGGCTGATGGTCCGCCGCCTGCTGCCCGGCGCCGTGCTGAAGCGCGCGGATGCGGCCGACGCGCTCGCCATCGCCATCTGTCACGCCCATCACCGAGCCAGCCGCGCCGCCTGGACGGCAGGCGCATGATCGGGCGCCTGCGCGGGGTGGTGGACGGGATCGAGGACGGCAAGTGCCTGATCGACGTGTCCGGCGTCGGCTATGTGGTGTTCTGCTCCAGCCGGACCTTAAGCGAGCTGCCGAACCCGCCCGGCATCGCCACCATGCTGATCGAGACCCAGGTGCGCGAGGATGCGATCTCCCTCTACGGGTTTGCGACCGCGTCGGAGCGTGAGTGGTTCCGTTTGCTGACCACCGTGCAGGGGGTGGGCGCGAAAGTGGCGCTCGGCCTGCTCTCGGCCCTTTCGCCGGACCATCTGATCGCGGCCATCGCGTCGCAGGACAAGGCAGCACTCACCCGCGCGCCGGGCGTGGGACCGAAACTCGCCATCCGCATCCTCACCGAACTGCGCGAAAAAGCTGGTGTCATGCCCGGCGGTGGGACCCGGATTCCCGGTGCGCCGGTGGTGCAGGGGCCGATGGCCGATGCGCTCTCAGCCCTCACCAATCTCGGCTACCGCCGCGCCGAGGCCGAAGCCGCACTCGGCCGGGCCTCCGACGAACACGGGGCGGAGGCCACGCTTGACGTGCTGATCCGCGCTGGGCTGAAGGCGTTGGCGAAGTGAAGCAAAGGGTAGGACTTCTTTTTGTGAACAAAAAGAAGCAAAAAAACTTTGTTAATTTGGGCCATGGGCGTTGCAGCCGACAATGCCCATGGCCCAGCATAGCAAAAATTTTTGCGCCGCTTTTTTTAAAAAGCGGCCACTTCCTTTCTATAGGCTTAGGGCATGACTGACGACCGCATCCTCTCCGGCGAGCGCGCCCCTGACGATTTCGCCGAAACCTCCCTGCGCCCGCAAAGTCTGGAAGACTTCACCGGGCAGCAGGCGAGCCGCGAGAATCTGCGCATTTTCATCGAAGCGGCGAAAGCCCGCGGCGAGGCGCTGGACCATGTGCTGCTGCACGGCCCGCCGGGGCTGGGCAAGACCACGCTGGCGCAGATCGTCTCGCGCGAGCTCGGCGTCGGCTTTCGCGCCACCTCCGGCCCGGTGATCCAGAAATCGGGCGACCTCGCGGCGATTCTCACCAATCTGCAGCCGCGCGACGTGCTGTTCATCGACGAGATCCACCGCCTGCAGCCGGCGATCGAGGAGATCCTCTACCCGGCGATGGAGGATTTCCAGCTCGACCTGATTATCGGCGAGGGGCCGGGGGCGCGCACCGTGCGCATCGACCTGCCGCCGTTCACCCTGGTCGGGGCCACCACGCGCGCGGGTCTGCTCGCCACCCCTTTGCGTGACCGTTTCGGCATCCCGCTACGCCTAATTTTTTACACCACCGAGGAGCTCGCCCGCATCGTCGTCCGTATGGCCGATAAGCTTGAGATGAACCTGACGCCGGAAGGGGCGGTGGAAATCGCCCGCCGGGCGCGCGGCACGCCGCGCATCGCCGGAAGGCTGACGCGGCGCATCCGCGATTTCGCCGCGGTGGCCGGGGTGCAAAAAATCGACCGCGATGTGGCGGACGCGGCGCTCAGCCGGCTCGACGTCGACCACCTTGGCCTGGATGCGATGGACATCCGCTATCTGCGTCGCCTTGCCGAACACCATAATGGCGGGCCGGTGGGGGTCGAAACGCTGGCGGCGGCGTTGGCCGAGGCGCGGGACACGCTGGAGGATGTGGTGGAACCATATCTGATTCAGGAAGGTTTTCTGGTCCGCACCAGCCGGGGGCGCATGCTGGGTGACCCAGGCTGGCGCCATTTGGGGCTGAAGCCGCCGCCGCCGAACAGCCCGCAACTCGATTTGCTGGGTGACGATTTTTGATCCATCACTACGAACTGCGCGTGTATTACCAGGACACCGACGCCGGCGGCATCGTGTATCACGCGAACTATCTCGCCTTCGCCGAGCGCGCCCGGGCTGAGGCGTTGCGCGCCTTGGGGGCGCCGCATGCGGAGATGGTCGCCCAGCATGGCGTGAT
>NZ_DASXFO010000019.1:0-23599 GCF_036489515.1 Acidocella sp. | reverse complement strand
AGTCGATCCCAACCGGGCCATTCGCGGGCTTGGCTACTTCGACCGTTAGCTATCTTTCACTCACGATCCTCGGGGCGGCATCGCGGCCCTAACGTATCGATCGGCCAGTCGATGCCACTGGCGAGGTGGTACGGATAAAATCCTGTCAACTGTTCGCGCACGAATTTGAACTGACACCAGAACATTGAAATTTTTCCTTGGACGGGCGAAAATAAGGGCGAAAGGAACCGTTTATATGAGACTGCCCCGCCTGTGCCTGTTTGCCCTGCCGTTGGCTCTTGCCGCTTGCAATGCCAATGGCAACCGTGCACAAGGAGATTTCAACGCAGCCGGCAATAATCTTGGCCAAGGCCATATTGGCAGCGGTTTCAATGACATCGGCCAGGGTTTTAGCAACGGGGCCAACGCCACGGGCGGTGCCATTGTGCATACGGCGCATCAGGTGGGGAACGCGTTCAGCCAATAAGCACCTGATCATATTCATGACTACCGGGACTGGTTCTGTGCGCCAACGGGTCACCCTTTTCATTCCCCATCGACCCGGTTGGCGCAGATTCCGTTCGCTTTGGCTCTCGGAATCTGCTCTAAATCTTTGTTTGAGCGAGCAACTTTATTCGATCGGATGCTACTCTCGTGGCGAACCGCTTCAATGTGTCGGCGCGATTTCTGCCGCCCTTAATTGTGCCGATATTTAGCCGAATTATTCCTGCCTCCCGTGAGGGCGCGATCGATAACAAAATGAGGGGGATAAAAATGAAATTTTTAGCGATTTCGGAAGAGGAAAACGTCAGGAAGGCGGTCTTTAGGGGATTGAAATTGGCGCTTCTTCTGCTGGGCGGCGGATTTCTGGCGATCACGCATTTCAACATGGCCGAAGCCCAAATGATTAACCCTTTTGGGGTGAATAGCGGCGCGACCCTTGGCAAGGAGGACTACAAACTGGCGCGCGAAGCGGTCGGGAAATTGCTTGAGGAAAAGACACTAACTGTCGGGAGTTCTGATACGTGGCACAATCCGGCTTCCGGTAATCATGGGACGTTCACCATCCTTGATATCTTCACGTCAAACGGCATGCCCTGCAGAAAAGTGAATTCGCACACTGTTTACCGCAAGGCCGGTGCTAACCCGCGGAACTTCACCTTGGATGTCTGCAAATTACCCAGCGGCGAATGGAAAACGGTCGCTTAATCAACGCAAGAGCATTCGTTCTCCGGTAAAATATTTCTTTTCCGGCGGGTATCCGGCCCAGCGATACATGCCTGGTTGCCAGTACGGGATTTTGGGCAAGCTGTCCGGGCCAGCACGCTTCCCCCTTGCCCCGGCCACCGACGGCGCCCATACCCCCCTCTGTTAGAGATAAATATTTTGACAAAAAGAAGACAAGACCTTCTTGTACCTTCGGAATGTTCGGAATACTGTCATCCAAGGAACCTCCGACTAAATCCTCCAGGAACGGAAAACTACGAGGAAAATCAATTCGGTAACTTGAGGAAAAGAGGACTTATTCAGAAGTTCCCTAACATGCGGAATTTGTAAGGTGTGAACGATGCTTCATCTGGCCTTCCTGTTCGGCGCGTCGGAATGACCGGCATGATGGCCGATCTGATTCTGCGCGGTGGGCGCGTTATCGATCCGTCGCAAGGCGTGGACGCCGTGATGGATGTCGCCTTCCTTGATGGCCGTGTCCTCGCCGTCGGCGAGCGGCTCGAAGGGCGTGAAATTCGTGACGTTTCCGGGCGTATCGTGACCCCCGGTCTGATCGATCTGCATACGCATGTCTATTGGGGGGGCACCTCGCTCAGCGTCGATGCCGACAATTATGCAAGCGGCACCGCCGTATCCACCTGCGTTGATACCGGCTCGGCCGGTCCCGGCAATTTTGCCGGTTTCCGCAAGCACGTGATCGAGCAGAGCCACGTCAGAATTCTCTCGTTCCTGCACATTTCCTTTGCTGGAATCTTTGCTTTTTCAAACCGCGTGATGGTTGGCGAGAGCATGGATATGCGGTTGATGGCCGCGCAGGATGCCTTGCAGGTAGCGCAGGCCAATCGCGATGTGATCATCGGCATCAAGGTGCGCGTCGGCCGCATGACGAGCGGTCCGAGCGGGATTACGCCTATGGATGTGGCGCTTTTGGTGGCGGACCAGGCCGGTTTGCCGTTGATGGTCCATATCGATGAGCCGCCGCCGACCTATGAAGAGGTTGTCGCCAAGCTGCGTCCCGGAGATATTTTAACACATTGTTATAGACCTTTTCCCAACGCACCGGTCGACGGCGCCGGCAAGATCCGCGCCGGCGTGCGCGCGGCGCGGGAGCGCGGCGTGCTGTTCGATATCGGCCATGGCAAGGGCGCATTCGCGTGGACAACGGCACGGGCGGCGATGGCGGAAGGTTTCCCGCCGGACACGATTTCCTCTGACGTACACACACTTTGTGTTAACGGCCCGGCCTTCGACCAGGTGACGACCATGTCGAAATTCCTCTGTCTCGGCATGCAAGTTCCAGACATCATCGCGGCCTCTACGGTGAAGCCCGCACAGGCGATCCGCCGGCCGGAACTCGGCTCGCTCAAGCCCGGCAGCGTCGGCGACGCCAGCATTCTCAGCCTCGAAGACGGGGCCTTTCCCCTCGTCGACGTGCTGGGTGAAGTGGTGATGAGCCCACAGCGCTTCATGGGGCGCGGCCTGGTCATCGGCGGCGCCTGGTGGGACGAAGCCGCCGCGCCGGCGTCAGCCGTGCGCGAGGTCGTGTAGGGGCGTGACGATGCAGTCGGGATCACCACCTACGGGGCCGCGACGTCCCGCCGAGCCCGGCATGGCGCTGGCCGAGGTGCAGACGCCGGCCTTGCTCGTCGATCGCGCGGCGTTGGACGCGAACATCGCTGCCCTGGCTTCCTATCTGCAGAGCCGCGCGCCCGGTATCCGCCTGCGGCCGCATGCCAAGACTCACAAATCGCCGGACATCGCGCGGCTGCAGCTCGCGGCGGGTGCTATCGGCGTCTGCTGCCAGACCGTGGCGGAAGTCGAAGCGATGGTCGCCGCCGGCATCCCGGACGTCCTGCTGAGCAACCAGATCGCGGAGGCAAGCAAGGCGGCTCGCCTGGCAGCACTTGCGGGTGCGGCGCGCATCATCGTCTGCGTGGATGACACGGCGCAGGTGGCGTTGCTCGCCGCCGCCGCTCGCGATGCCGGTGTCGTCCTGCACGTGCTGGTGGAAATCGATGTCGGCGGTCATCGCTGCGGCGTCGCCTCGGCCGAAGCGGCACGCAGCCTTGCTTTGGAGGTCGCGCGCCACAAGGAACTCGCCTTCGACGGTCTGCAGGCCTATCACGGCCGCGCGCAGCATTTTCGTACCTATGAGGAGCGGCGAGACGCGATCGCCTCGGCTGCGTCCATCGCGCAGCAGGCAGCGGCCCTGATCCGCGAGAGCGGCCTGCTTTGCGGGACCATCACCGGCGCCGGTACCGGCAGCTTCGAGCATGAGGCGGCAAGTCACTTCTACACCGAACTGCAATGCGGGTCCTATGTCTTCATGGACGCCGATTATGCGCGGAACCGCCGGGGACCAAACAACGCATTGCCTGAATTCGCCCACGCGCTGTCGCTCCTCACCACGGTGATCAGCGCGCCGGTGCCCGAGCGCGTCGTCTGCGATGCCGGCCTCAAGGCGATGAGCCTCGATAGCGGACCGCCTTCGCTCGCACGGCATCCCGGTCTCGCTCATGCCGGCACCTCGGACGAACATTCGACGCTGCTGGTGGAATCCGGCGCGGCGCCGATGGTTGGCGATAAATTGCAGCTCCTGCCTGGGCATTGCGACCCCACTGTCGCGATGCATGACTGGCTGGTGGTGCATGACGGACAAATTGTCACAGCACTATGGCCGGTGGCACGCGGCCGATAAGATAACGGACGAAGACGGCGCTGGTCCTCGACGAACAGCGTTAAAGACAAAAACTATGGGATCAACGCTGGTCTGCGGCAGTCACTTACAGGGAGGCTTGCATTGTCAAAGACCAATTTGCCTAATGAGAGCATCGAGACGTATCTGATCCGCCGCAGGGCGTTGATGCGCCTTGGCGCGATGGCGGGCCTGGGCGCGGCACTGCCGGGTTTGCGCGCCCAGGCTCAGGCCAAGCCTGCAACGCCGCTGCAATTCGTCGGCTGGCAATACAACCCGCAGATCGTGGCGCAGAATGTCGAGACCTTCGAGCAACTGTACGACGAGAACGTCAACTATCAGCTGATCCCTGGCGAATACGCGCCCATAACGGAAACAATGCTGGTCGCCGGCAAGAAGTTTGACATGATGTACAGCGAGGAGGCGACGCTCGCCCGCTGGATCACCGCGGGCTGGGCACAGGATGTGGACAGCATGCCCGATGTTGCGGCGATCAAGGCCAGCATGGTGCCGGTCGGTGTACGCAATCTGTCTCTGCCCAACGGCAAGCTTGGCGGCCTGCCCTATTATGCCGGCTACGGATCGTTCATTTATAACGAGAAGCATCTCGACCAGGCGAAGCTGCAACCGCCGACCAGCTGGGCGGAATTTTTGGAACAAGCGCGGCAGCTGAAAAAGGATAAGATCGTCGAGTTTCCCTATGTGAGTGCCTGGGCGCATCAGGCGCCGAGTTTTTCCTGGAGCCTCTTCTCGATCTGGTATTCCGAAGGCGCGAAGGTATTCGACGCGAATTTCGATCCGGTCTTCGACGACAAATTCACCAGCGTGCTGGAGATGCACCGCACATTGTACCGCGAAAGGCTGGTCTCGCCGGATATCTTCACGCTGCCGCAGGAGGGCGTGCCGAGCTACGCCACCGGGCAGCATACGTTCGCGGTGATCCACGACTACGACCAGAAAGTGCTGAACGACCCGAAGCTCTCGCAATGTGCGGGACAGGTGCGCAACGCGATAATGCCCGGGGCGACACGTTCCACCTTCTCCTGGGTGTCGATGTATCTGATGGGCGCCGGCGCCGCCGACCCGGACCGCGCCTGGAATCTGCTGCGCTTCTTTGGCGGCAAAGCGAAAGACGGGCAGTACCATGTGATCAAGCGCTGGGCGCTGCAGTTCGGCCTCGGCACGCCCTATACCGAGGTGATGAACGATCCAGAGGTCGCAGCCTCGTTCAAGAGCTGGAAGGATACGGATGTTGCCCTCCAGCAGCTGCAGAATTCGACACCGCGCGATGTCGGCAAAACGCTGTGGTACCAGGATTGGGACTGGTACATGATGGGCGCGGTTCAAGACTACATCCGCGGCAGCCAACCCACTTCGGCACTGGTCGCCGACCTGCATAAACAGGTCGGCGTGTTCAAAGCGCGCTACGCGACCTGAGGTCGATATGTCGAGTCTCTCCGAACCACTTGTCCGCCCTGCCCCGGACCTGAAACGCCGGCATCTGCCGGCCGCTTTGGTGCCCGCGGTGCTGGTGGCGCCCGGGCTGCTCGCCGTGTTCCTGGTGATCGGCGTGCCGCTGGCCTATTCGTTTTTCGTCAGCCTGAACCGGACCAACGTGCTGACACATCGTTCGCATTTCGTCGGGTTGGCAAATTATACGGCGGCGTTGACAGACCCCGATTTTTTCGACGCCTTCCTGCGGACCGCTCTGTTCGCCGGCGGCACGGTCCTGGCGGGGCTGGCGGTCGGCATCGGCATGGCGCTGGTGCTGAACGCCCGGATCCCGGGGCGCGGCTTCATGCGGGGGCTGGTGCTGATCCCCTGGGCCATGTCGCCGGTCGCGGTCGGCATCCTGTGGAGCTGGATTTTTAACGGCGAATACGGGCCGCTCGATGCCATGCTGCTCGATCTCGGCATCATCCATCATCCGATCTACTGGCTGGGCGGCAGCACCTCGGCATTCGTGCTGGTGGCACTCGTCTATGTGTGGAACCAGGCGCCCCTCACCTGCCTGCTGGTTCTGGGCGGGCTGCAATCAATGCCGGAAAACCTGCACAAAGCGGCGCGGGTGGATGGCGCCGGACCATGGCGGCGGTTCTGGCGGATCACCTTGCCCTGGCTACGGCCGACGCTGCTGCTGGTGCTGATCCTGACGACGATCAACGCGATCATGGCCTTCGACCTGTTCTGGATCATCACCCAGGGCGGCCCGGGCGACACCACCACGGTGATCTCCTGGCTCGGCTATGTGCAGGCATTCCAGTATTTTCAGTTCGGCCAGGGTGCTGCGATCTTGTATCTGCTCACCATCCTCTGCCTGATGCTGGCGATCGCCTATTTTCTGTTGCTGCTGGCACCGGAACGGCGGCGGGCGAAGCGGGTGAGCGCGGCGCTGCGTGCGGAGACCGCGCCGCTGGCGGCGAGCCTGCGCGTGCGCACGCCACCGCCACTGGAGAAGGCCGCCCCCACGACAGCACGGCGGATGCCCCGTGGCGGTGGCGAGGCCTGGGGGCGGATCGCCGTCCGCATCGCCGCCCTGGTGATGCTGCTCTGGTCGGGGCTGCCGTTTCTGTGGCTGCTCCTGATGAGCCTGTCACCCTCCACCGAGCTGATCCGCAGCCCGCCGCGGCTGATGCCGGATCATCTGACGCTGGAGAATTATCGCGCGATCCTGTTTCCGCAGGTGAGTGGTGCGGCGAGTGTCGAGGCGCGGCGCGTCCCTTATGCGCTCTGGAACAGCCTGATCGTCTCCGCCTGCGTCACCGCGGTCACTGTCGTGCTCGGCGCGCTTGCCGGCTACGGCTTTGCCATCGCCGGACGCAGCCGGGCGCTGCTCGTGTCGCTCTGGGCCTTGATGCTGACACGGATGGTCCCGAGCCTGGTGCTGCTTCTGCCGTTCTATATCATCTTCCGCACCGCCGGGCTGCTCGACACGCGCACCGGGCTGGTGATCGCCTATTGCAGCCTGATCCTGCCGCTCTCGATCTGGATCATGAAAGGCTATTTCGAGGGCATGCCGGCGACGCTGGAGCAGGCGGCGCGGGTGGATGGCTGCACACGGCTGCAGGCGATCCGCAAGGTGGTGCTGCCGGTGGCGCGGCCGGGCATCGTCGCCACCGCGATCTTTTGTTTCCTGGTGTCGTGGAACGAGTTCGTCATTGCGCTGATCCTGACCAACACACTGGCCTCGCAGACAATTCCGGTAACGATCGCGGGGTTTCTCGCGCAGCTGCAATTCTACGATTACGGCCCGATGTTCGCGGCCAGCGTGCTGGCGGTGGTGCCCCCGGTGCTGGTGACTTTGTTCTTCCAGCGCGCGCTGGTGACCGGCATGCTGTCCGGTTCGGTCAAAGGATAGACAAATGGCAACTGTATCGCTTGAAAATATGAGCAAATCCTACGGGCCGGTGGCGGCGCTGCAGGCGCTGGACATGCGCATCGGCGACGGCGAGTTCCTGACCCTGCTCGGCCCCTCGGGCTGCGGCAAGAGCACAGCACTCGCCTGCATTGCCGGGCTGGAAAAACCCTCCGGCGGGCGCATCGTCTTCGGCGATCGCGACGTGACACGGCTGGAGCCGCATCAGCGCGATATCGCGATGGTGTTCCAGGATTACGCGCTCTACCCGCATATGACGGTGCGGGAGAACATGCTGTTCGGGCTGCAGCAGCAGCGCGTCGGCCGTGCCGAGAGCGAGCGCCAGGTGGTGCGCGCGGCGGAGGTGCTCGATCTCGGCCGTCTGCTCGACCGTCGGCCGGCGGAGCTGAGCGGCGGGCAGCGCCAGCGCGTGGCGGTCGGCCGCGCGGTGGTGCGCAACCCGTCGGTGTTTTTGATGGACGAACCGCTCTCCAATCTGGATGCCTCCCTGCGGGTGCGCACGCGCACGGAGATCCGCCGCCTGCAAAGGGAGCTGGGCGTGACCGCTTTGTTCGTCACGCATGACCAGGAGGAGGCGATGGTGCTCTCCGACCGGATCGCGGTGATGCGCGGCGGCGTGCTGCAGCAGCTCGGCCGGCCGATGGACGTGTATCGCGATCCGGCCAATCTGTTTGTCGCCACCTTCATCGGCTCGCCGGCGATGAACATGCTGGAGGCGGAGCTGATGCTGCAGGGCGACACCGTGCGGGCCCTGGTCTCCGGCCAGACGCTGTCGTTGCCGCGCGCGGTCACGCGCTCGAGCTGGGAAGGCACGCGCAAGGCGCTGCTCGGCATCCGCCCCAGCGATTTTGGCATTACCGCGCCGGCGGATGCGGCCTTGCGCGGGCGGGTGTTCCTGGTCGAGCCGGTTGGGCCGTTCGCCTATGTCGATATCGACATCGACGGCTGGAGCCTGAAGGGCACCTGCGATCCGGACCGCGCGCCAGCGATCGACGACGTGGTCGGGCTGAGCTTTGTTGCCGAACGGGTGTGCCTGTTCGATCCAGAAACGGAATTGAGGCTGTAAACATGACTGAGGACACAATGACTCTTGAGGAACGGCGCGCTTTGACGGCGCTGTTAGATACGCTGCTGCCTGGTGGGGCAGGCTTTCCCGCCGCCAGCGCCAGCGGTATGGTTGAACTGTTCACGTCGCGGCTTCTGGCGGCGGCACCGGAGGCGATGACGCAGATCATCGGCCTGGTTGACACCGGCAACGGCCTGCCCGGCGGCGCGGCCGGCTGGCGCGAGGCGGCGTACCGGATCGAGATGATCCTGCCCCGGCTCTTCAGCGAATTCCGCAAGCAGGCTTATCTCGCCTATTACGAACAACCGGCGGTGATCGCGGCGATTCGTGCGCTCGGCATCACCTATAACGACGCGCCTTTGCCCGAGGGCTATCCGCAGCAGCGTTTTGAGCCGGCACGCGACACCCCGACACATGGACGCGGCAACTGGCTGCGCACCGATGAGATCACGCGCGTCGATCTGAGCAACCTCAATCTGGGAGATTTGTTAGCATGAAGAAACCCGATCACGCGGACGTGGTGGTGGTCGGCGCGGGGGCCAGCGGCGTGATCAACAGCCTGGTGCTCGCCGAGGCCGGGCTGAAGGTAGTGTGTCTCGACCAGGGCGGTTGGACCCAGCCCAGCCAGCACCCGCATTTCTCACGCGACTTCCAGCACCAGCGGCATAACAAATGGAGCCCGGAACCGGCGCTGCGCCGCGGGGCGGATGATTATCCGGTCGAGGGCGATCAGTCCCACGCCTTTATGTGGAACGGCGTTGGCGGTTCCACCAACATCTACGCAGCACTCTGGCCGCGCTTCCGGCCTTCGGATTTCCGCAAGGGCACCGAGCACGGGCTCGCCCCGGACTGGCCGATCACCTACGAGGATCTGGCGCCGTTCTACGATGCGGCGGATCGCATGATCGGCGTCAGCGGCCTGGCTGGGGATCCCGCCGTGCCGCCGGTGCCCGATTATCCGTGCGGGCCACTGCCGCTGCGCGAGAGCGGGCGCGCGATCGGCCGCGGCTTCGACAGGCTCGGCTGGCATTGGTGGCCAATGCCAGCAGGCGTGCTCTCGGAATCGCGCGACGGGCGCGCCGCCTGCAATGGCTGTGGCAATTGCGCCTCCGGCTGCCCGCGCGGCTCGATGGCGAAAATGTCCGTCACGCTCTGGCCGCGGGCCCTGGCGGCCGGCGTGGAGCTGCGCGCGCAGGCACGCGTTGAGCGGATCGAAACCGGGCCTGACGGCCGCGCCACGGGCGTGGTGTATATCGATCGCACCACCGGCGATCGCGTGTTGCAGACGGCCGATATCGTGATCATCGCCGGCAACGGCGTCGGCACGCCGCGCCTGCTCCTGCTGTCAGAGAACGTGCAGCATCCTAACGGCCTGTCCAACACCAATGACGTGGTCGGGCGCTATCTGCTGCACCATACGCTGGTCGCCGCGGAAATCTGGGTGGACGAGAAGATCGACTCGCATATGGGAAATTCCGGCGCCGTGGTGAGCCGCGAGTTCGCCGAGACCGACGTGTCGCGCGGCTTCGTCAACGGCTTCAACTTCAACGTGGTGCGCACCGGCCCGGCCGGGCAGACCGCGATAGGCTCCTTTGCACAGCGCCCGGCGCCCTGGGGCGAGGACCACCATCGCTGGTTCGCCCGCCATTTCAGCCATAGCTTCGGCGCCTACGCGATCGGCGACGACCTGCCGCGCGCGACCAACCGGATCACGCTCTCAGCCACCGAGCGCGACCAGGATGGGCTGGCCGCGGCGAAGCTGCATTACACGCCCTGTGCGAACGATATCCGCATGATGCATTACGGCATGGAGCGGCTCCGCGACCTCGCCCGGGCCGTCAACGCCTTTGATGTGGCGGTCACGGATTATTATGAAAACGGCGTGTATCGCACGCCCGCCTGGCACCTGCTCGGCACCTGCCGGATGGGCGACGACCCGGCCACCTCCGTGACCAACAAATATCACCAATGCTGGGAAGTCCCGAACGTGTATGTCTGCGACGCCAGCAGCTTCGTCACGGGCGGTGTCGTCAACCCAACCAGCACGGTGACCGCGCTCGCCTTGCGCTGCGCCACGAACCTTGCGAAGAATTTTCAGAACCTTCGCCACGCGACCAGGACGGTGCGAGAATATGCCTGACCCGTCCGGGCGAATTGATTTTCTAGAAGGAAGACACAAAATGCCCGACACCGTCACAATCCCAGTCTACGAGAATTTTATCGGGGGCGTCTGGGCTGGCGAACCCGAACATATGCCGGCGATCAATCCGGCCACAAGCGAGACGCTCGGCGCGCTGCCGCGCAGCAGCCGTGAGACCGCCGGCAAGGCGGTAAAAGCGGCACGCGCCGCGCAAGCTTCCTGGGCGGCGCGTCCGGTCTGGGAACGGGCCGCGATGTGCGTTGCCATCGCCGCCGAGATCGACGCGCGCCACGAGCATATCGCGCGCGTCGTCAGCCAAGAGCAGGGCAAGCCGCTCGCCCAGGCAATCGCTGAGGTCCGCAAGGCCGCCGACGGGTTCCGCCTCGCCGCAGAGCTGGTGAAGCACATGCGGGGCGAGGTGATCCCCGTCCAGGACCCGCGTAAACTCGCACTGACACTGCGTCAGCCACGCGGCGTTTATGCCGTGATCACGCCGTGGAATTTTCCGGTGAACATCCCGGTCGAATATCTCGCGCCCGGGATTGCCACCGGCAATGCCATCATCTGGGTGCCGGCCCCCAGCACCTCACTCTGCGCGGTGGCGCTCACGCAGGCGATCGAAGCGGCCGGCCTGCCCGCCGGCGTGATCAACCTGGTCATCGGCGAAGGGGCGACCGTGGGCGACGAAATTGTTGCCCATCCTGACGTCAACGGCATCGGCTTCACCGGTAGTGCCGCGACCGGCAAGCGGATCGCCGAACGGGGTGCGGGCAAGCCGATGCTGCTCGAGCTGGGCGGCAACGGCCCTGTGCTGGTCTTCGAGGATGCCGATCTCGATAAGGCCGCAACCGCCGCCGCGAACGGCGCCTTCATCAATGCCGGCCAGATCTGCGCGGCCACGGGCCGGCTGCTGGTGCACCGCAAGGTCGCCGACGCGTTCGCCGCACGCCTGGTTGAAAAAGCCAAGGCGATCCAGCTCGGCGATCCGCTGCATCAGGGCACCACCATGGGACCGTTGAACAATGCCAACGTCGCCGCCAAGGTGCGTGAGCATGTCGAGGACGCTGTCGCCGCCGGCGCGACACTTCTCACCGGAGGTCGACCGCGCCCTGATCTCGGCAGCAATTTGTTCTTCGAGCCGACAGTTATCACCGGGGTGACACGCTCCATGCGCGTCTTCCGCGAAGAGACCTTCGGACCGGTGCTGCCGATCGTCACCTTCGAGACCGAGGCCGAGGCGCTTGATCTCGCGCTGGATAGCGAATACGGCCTGAGCGTCGGCGTGTTCACCGCCGATCTGGAACGCGGCATGCGCCTTGCCGAAGCCATTCCGGCCGGTATCGTCAACATCAACGCAGGCAGCACCTACTGGGAACTGCAGCTGCCGTTTGGCGGCGGGAGCGGCACGAAAAGCGGCCTGGGCCGCCTGGGCGGCAAGCTCACGCTGGAAGCCATGACCGAAATCAAAATGATCACCATCGACCGCGGTTAAGGAAGACTACTTTTTGTGAACAAAAAGTAGCAAAAAAACTTTATTAATGCTGGGCTATGGGCGTTGTCCCTGACAACGCCCATAGCCCAGCATAGCAAAAAGTTTTTGCGCCGCTTTTTTTAAAAAGCGGCTGCTTTCTAGGCCGGGTGCCACCATTTTCCGTTCAGCACCACGCCCTCGGCGACAATGCGGCGTTCGGCGGTTTCCACCACGTCCCGCACGTCTTCCAACGGGAAACGCCCGTCTTTCACGGCGAGTACGCTGGCCTCGCCGACACTGCCGATCTTCAGGCTGCCCAGCTCGGGACGCCGCAGCGCCCGCGCCGGATGCAGCGTGGTCGCGGCGATGATCTGCGGCAGGTCGAGCCCCAGGTGCAGGAACTTCGACATCGTCGTCACCAGATCGTAGGCCGGACCGTCGATGCAGAGCGTATGCACGTCGGAGGAGATCGTGTCCGGCAGGAAGCCGTGGCCGATCATCGTCCGCGCGGTCTTCCACGCAAACGATCCTTTGCCGTGGCCGATATCGAAAATCACGCCGCGTTCGCGCGCCGCGATCACCTGCGGCTTGATCGTCCCGTCGCCGCGCGTCGGCGCGTTGGGGAACGGACGGAAACAATGCGTCAGCACGTCACCCGGCCGCAGCCGTTCCAGGATCTCCTCATAGGTCGGCGGCGGCTCGTCGATATGCACCATCAGCGGCAGCCCGGTCTCGTCGGCCACATCCAGCGCCACGTCCAGCGGCGCGATGCCCGCCGTGCCGCTCGCGGTCCGGCCCAGACGGATTTTTATGCCGATGATCACATCCGGATTGGCGCGCGCCACCTCCACCGCGTCACGCGCGGCCAGCAGACGCATATCCTGCCCCTCGCCCACCATCACGCGCTTCGAAAAACCGTAGATCCCGGCGAAGGAAACATGCAGATAGGCGAGAATGCGGATGGCCGAATTTTCGATCACATGCTTGCGAAAGCCGTGAAAATTCCCCGGCCCGGCCGAGCCGGTATCGACGCAGGTCGTCACCCCGCTTTGGCGCGCAAACATATCCGCGTCCACGCCGAGCGACGTGCCACCCCAATAGACATGCGTGTGCAGGTCGATCAGCCCCGGCGTGACGATCTTCCCCGTGACATCGCGCACGACGTCGCCCTTCAGCCCGTCGCCGATCGCGACGACCTTGCCTTCCGCGAAAGCGATATCCGTGACGCGGTCCACCCCCTGCGACGGATCGATAATACGTCCGCCCTGTAACACCAGATCAGCCATATTCAGTCCTCAATCCTTAGCTAAAACATCAGGAAATTTCAGAGATCAGCTCGATCTCGACGACGCGTGCGGCAGGCTGCCCATGCCGACGATAACGGGATCAGTCCGCCGCTCCTTGTTTGGCAAGCACCATGTTGCCCTGACGGCTGGGCTGCGATTTCACGAACAGCACCATCGCCACTGTGCCAATAAAGGCGATCACGGCTGCCATCAGAAAGGCAGTGTCGAAGCCGCCAAAATACTGCACCGCGAAACCCGTCGCGGCGGGGCCGATAATGCCGGAAATATTGCTGAGAAGATGCACAAATCCGCTCACCCCCCCGACCCGCTCCGGCGGCACCAATTCTGTCACGGTCGCCCAACAGGCCTGCGCCGCCGCGGTCATGCACACCACGATCAGGCAGATCAGCGCGACCGCCGCCACAGCGCCGCTGCTGACACACAGCGCCAACAACGCGACAATCGACAGGGCTAACGGAACCGAGGTCACGATCTTGCGCGCCAGCAGCTTGTCATGCATCCGCTTGTACAGAAAATCGCTGATATTGCCGCCGCCGACATAGCCGATGATGCCGCATGCCCAGGGAATCGCCGCGACATACACCATGGTTTTCATCGGCATATGCAGCGTATGCGTCAGGTAGGTGGGCAGCCAGGAAAGCAGGATGAAGAACGGATAGTTCATCGCGAACAGCCCCAGCCCTAACGCCAGAATCGCCGGCTGCGCGAGATAGCGCCATAACGGCACTTCCGACGGCGCCGCCTTGATCACGGTCACCTCTTCCCGCGCCGCGCCGGGCGGATGGTCCGTCATCAGCAGGCGCCAGACGACCACCCAGATCAGCCCCACGGCGCCCGTCACCACAAAGGCGATGCGCCAACCGACCGATAGCATCAGCAGCCCGACCACCGGCGCCGCCAGCGCGCTGCCCACTGACTGGCCCGAAAACACGATGCCTATGGTGCGCGACGTTTCCTGGCGCGGAAACCAGTTGCTGATCGTCTTATTCGCGGTGGAATTCATCGGCCCTTCGGCGAAGCCGAACAATGCGCGCACCACCAGCAATTGCGCGAACCCGCCAACGGCCCCGGTCAGGGCCGATAAAACCGACCATGCCAACGAGGCCCACACATACACCTTGCGCGGTCCATAACGGTCGGCAGCGTGCCCACCTACAAACGCAAACAGCGTATAGCCGAGGAAAAACGTGCTGAAGACCAGACCGAGTTGAGACGGCGAAAGATGCAGGTCCGCCCTCATGAATGGCGCGGCGACGCCCAGCGCCGCGCGGTCCATGTAGTTGATCATACCGACTGAACACAAAAGTCCAGCAATGACGAAACGATAACGTCCTGCCATCACGCCGCCCTACCCCGTCGGTCCATGCTCATTCCCTCTAATTAATCGCCCATACACGAGACGCTTATTTTTTAACCAGAAAATCCAAAATTCATTCATCAATTGATGAAAAATCTTATCGTTGCCGCAGAAATTTGCAAAAGCAACAATATCGACTGAACAAACGAACGCAATGTACTATCCTGTATGGTCACAAGACACATATTCTATTGTCCCCGCCACGGCCATCGCTTCCGGAGAAAAAATGCACAAACTACTGAATGAAATTCTCCTTTCGCGGCGATAAGACCAGCATTCAGCAGGATATTTTCCGCCCCATACGATTTACCACGTCGCTTTAAAATCGATACAGCCGTTCACAAAGCCATCGAACATGTGACGGTTTTTCACAACATTGATATTTTTCGTGCATTGCCGTGCCGGCCATATGCCCGTTTTATGATCACCGCAATTATTTCGTGCAGATCTGGCGAAAGGGAGAAAATGACGAGCGACGCACCCCAGCAAGCAATTTCCGAACGGCTGATGAAGCGCATCGCCTGGCGCCTGGCGCCGCTGATGATCTTCATCTACATCGCCAATCAGCTGGACAGGGCCAATGTCGGCTATGCCGCGCTGACCATGAATGCCGAGCTGCACATGAGCACGGCGCAATACGGTCTCGCCACCAGCCTGTTTTTCCTCGGCTATATTCTGTTCGAAGTGCCGAGCAATCTCTGCATGCACCGCTTTGGCGCGCGCCTTTGGATCATGCGCATCCTAATCAGCTGGGGCTTTCTCTCTTCACTGACCAGCTTCGTGCCCAGCGCGCATTGGCTGTATTTCGCCCGCTTTTGCCTGGGCGCCTTCGAGGCCGGATTGTTTCCCGGCATGGTGTTCTATCTCACCCTCTGGATGCCGGCGCGCAACCGCGTCTGGATGATGTCGCTGTTCGTCCTCTCGATCCCGCTCACGGGCATGCTCGGCGCACCAGCTTCCACCTGGCTGATGAGCCATGCCGACATATTCGGCATTACCGGCTGGCGCGCCATGCTGCTTCTGGAGGGCGTCCCCGCCATGCTGCTCGGCCTGGTGGTTTATTTCTGGCTCCCGAACGGTCCTGAAGCCGCGGGCTGGCTCTCGGCCGGCGAAAAGCAGGAGATCGCGTCTGCCCTCGACGCTGAACGGGCGCAGGCCGCGGCGGCAACCCCTTCCGGGAGCGCCTGGAGCGCGCTGGCGAATCCCAAGGTCTGGGCGCTCGGCCTGGTCTATTTCGGCACCAATGCCGGCGTCATCGGGCTGTTGTTTTTCCTGCCGCAGGTGGTGAAAAATTTTCAGGTGGCGTTCCACGTCAAATACACGCTCACGCAGATCGGGCTTATCACGGCCATTCCGTTCGCCTTTTCCATTATCGCCATGCTGGTCTGGGGCCGCTTGGTCAGCCGGCACAGCATGAATGCCTGGCACGTCGCCGGGCCGCTGCTGGTCAGTGCCACCTCGCTTTCCGCCGCGTTATATCTGAAATCACCTTACGAGACGATCATCGCCCTGGCGATCGGCACCGCCGCCTGTTTCAGCAGCATCACCACCTTCTGGCAGTTGCCGAGCCGTATTCTCACCGGCCGCGCGGCCGCGGCGGGGATCGGGCTGATCACCAGCATCGGCGTGTCCTCGGGGTTCCTGTTGCCCTATTTCATCGGTTGGGTAAAAGATGTGACCGGTAGTTTCGCATTGGCCTTCATCGGCATCGCCTGCGCCATGGTGATCGCCTCAGCCGTGGTGGTGCTTCTTGAAACGCCGCGGCGCGCCCTCAGCGCGGTCAGGCTCGCGGGAGAATAAGCGGAGGATTTTTTATGCGCCGTGGGGTTCCGAGCCTGAGTACGCTGCAAGCCTTCGAGGCGGCCGCGCGCCACGAAAGCTTTTCAAAGGCAGCGCTCGAACTTTCGCAAACCCACGGCGCTGTCTGCAAAAAAGTAAACGAGCTGGAATCGCAGCTGGGCATTGCCTTGTTCGAGCGGGTGCGCCATCGCCTGGTGCTTTCGGCGGCGGGGGCGGAATATGCCCGGCGCATCCGCGTGCATTTGGACCAGATCCGCCGCGACACGCAGGAGCTGGTAAGCCAGCATAAAGAGGTGCAGATCCAGCTCGCTGTCGGTGTCACCTTCGCGTCGCAATGGCTGATCCCCCGCCTCGCCGATTTTTACGCCGCCCACCCCGATCTGCGGCTGCATATCATGGGCCGCGACCAGCCGACTTTCTTTGACAATTCCAGTTTCGATGCAGCCATCTATTTCAGCCAGCGGCCCTGGCCGGCAATGCCGGGGCAGAGCCTCTTGAGTGATGGCGAAGTTCTCGCGGTGGCGGCGCCGTGTCTGGCGCGTGGCGGGTTGAGCGTCGCGGAAATTGCGGAAATGCCTTGGATCTACACGCGCGATCTGCCACGCGCCTGGCAGTCCTGGTCGGAAACCGCGGCAACGCACCCGATCGAGCATCGTGGTGAAAACCGGCGCTTCGACATGTTCGTCATGGCGATCAACGCCGCGCTCTCCGGGCTCGGCGTCGCGCTGCTGCCGCGGATTCTCATCGAGCGGGAATTGCGCGACGGCACGCTGCTGCAGGTGCATCCGCACAGCGTCACCAACCCGGAGACGATCTATTACTCATTCCCGGAACAGAAGCGCGATTGGGCGCCGCTTGTGCGTTTCGGGCGCTGGCTGACCGCGGCAGTCGAGCGCGACGGCGCACCCATCGGGCGAGCGGCAGCAGAGTAAGAAAGGAAGGCTACTTTTTGTGAACAAAAAGTAGCAAAAAAACTTTGCTATGCTGGGCCATGGGCGTTGTCGGCGACAATGCCCATGGCCCAGCATAAATAAAAGTTTTTACGCCGCTTTTTTCAAAAAGCGGCTGCTTACTTTAAGCTAAGCCCAACCCACTATTCAGCGCACGCAGGTCCGGCGCGTCGCGCAGCAGCTGCTGGTACAGGCCCTGGAATCCGAGCCAAGCGACGTAGTCCGAGCCGAGCAGGTTATGCGTGGATTGTGCGTCCTCTTCGGACAGTTCTTCCGTCGCCCCGGCAGCCTCGGCCAGCAACTGCACCTGGCAGCAGCGTTCCATGGCGATGAAGCGGTAAGCCGCGGCGTCAACCGTGGAACCAACCGTGAGAAGCCCATGGTTGAGCAGGATGGCGGCGCGCGCCTCGCCCATGGCCGCAGCGATCCGGCGCCCCTCATCAGCGGCGAGCACGACGATATCGCCCTTGAACAGCACGTGGTCTCCGTAGAACAGGCAGGCTTCCTGATTGATCGGCGCCAGCAAGCGCGAGCGCGCCGAGAAGGCGCGGCCATAGGTGGTGTGCGTATGGGCCGCGGCGACCACGTTCTCGTTGGAGGCATGGATGCCGCAATGGATCGCCGCCGCCGCCGCGTTCACCGGGCCGCTGCCGTGATACACATGCGCGTCATCGTCGATGCAGATCAGATCGTCGGGGTGAATCGAGGAAAAATGCTGCGCATACGGGTTCACCCAGAAACGGTCATGAAATTCCGGGTCGCGCACGGTGATATGCCCGGCAATGCCCTCGGCCATGCCGAAGCGCGCGAAAATGCGGAACGCGGCGGCGAGCTTCAGCTTGCGGTAGCGGCGCTCTTGTTCAAACGTCTCGAAGGCCGGCGGCTCCGGCAGGGGGCCGCCGATCGGCGTGGGGATCCGGCGGTCGTCGGCCTGTAGATGGCCCATGGTTCTTCTCCTCAAATACCCTGTTGGGTGACAGGTATTCTTTCCCCCTCCGCGCGCCGCGGTCTAGCGACAAAATTTCACAGAGTTTTGCCTTGTGCTCACAAGCTGCGGCAAGGGCGCGGATGGATTGTCCGGCGTCAGATGATATGCGATATTCGGCAGTTGAGATTAACGGATGGTTTGGCTCACCTATGTCGCTAAAAGTTCAAGAGAATTTTCTCGGTTGCGCTCAGGTGAACCTGTTCAAAAATTTCCTTGGCAGCAGTCCCGTGTGCATCTGACGATCACATGTAAGTAGCGGCACCAACACGTGACAATACGACGGCTCGTTGGAGAAGCCAGAAATGTTTTTAAGCGTTTTCGACATATTCAAGATCGGCATTGGTCCTTCGTCTTCGCACACGATGGGGCCAATGACCGCCTCCGTTCAGTTTATCGACCTGCTGCGCTCCTCAGCGACCGCCCAGCAAGCCACAAAACTTCGCGTCACGCTCTACGGCTCTCTTGCCTTCACGGGCAAGGGCCACGCGACCAATCGGGCCGTAGCGCTTGGACTGCTTGGCTACACCCCCGCCGAGATCGATCCCGATGTCGCGGAACAAAAGCTTGCTGAATTGCACGTCACCGGCCTGCTTAGACGGGAAGGCCTGCCAGCCTTATCCTTCGCCCCCAACACCGACATCATTTTCAATTATGGGCCGCCACTGCAGGGCCACGCCAACGGTCTTGTTTTTGAGGCCCTCGACTGCCACGCAAATCTTCTGTTGGCGGAAACCTACTACTCGATCGGCGGAGGCTTTGTCGTTACCGAACAAGAATTAAAAAACCCATCGCCAAAAGCATCGGGAAAATCCATCAACTGTCCATATCCATTCGAAAAATCGGTAACGATGCTGCAGATGGCGAAAGTCAGTGGCCTGTCGATCGCCGACATGAAACGCGCGAACGAAGCCATGGTGCGCTCGCCGATCGAGGTGGAAGAAGGTATCCCGCGCATTTGGGGCATCATGAACAGTTGCATCGAGCGCGGCCTGTCCCATGACGGCGAATTGCCGGGAGGGCTGAAGGTTCGCCGCCGTGCCCAAAAAATCCACGAGAAACTCGAACGTGAACGCGGCTCCAACAGCAGCCAACCGCATGTCATCGCCGATTGGCTCAGCGTCTACGCCATGGCCGTCAATGAAGAAAACGCCGCGGGAGGCCAGGTGGTGACGGCCCCCACCAACGGCGCGGCGGGCGTCGTGCCGGCGGTCTTGCGCTATTATCTCGATCATTGTTCTGGCGCCCGGCAAGAGCTGGTTTCAGACTTCATGCTGACCGCTGCGGCGATCGGCGGGTTGATCAAGCACAACGCCTCAATATCCGGCGCGGAAGCCGGCTGTCAGGGCGAAGTCGGCTCTGCGGCCGCGATGGCCGCAGCCGGTCTCTGCGCTGTCCTCGGTGGCACACCGGAGCAAATTGAAAATGCCGCCGAGATCGCCCTCGAACACCATCTCGGCATGACCTGCGATCCGGTAGGGGGCCTGGTTCAGGTGCCTTGCATCGAGCGCAATGGGATTGGGGCAATGAAGGCGGTCGCCGCGGCATCGCTGGCACTGCGTGGGGACGGATCTCACTTCATGCCCCTCGACAATTGCATCGAGGCGATGCGCCAGACCGGCGAGGACATGAATACCAAATTCAAGGAAACCAGCCTCGGGGGCCTCGCCGTCAATCTCCCCGAATGCTGACCTGAATGACAAAGAAAGCAGCCGCTTTTTAAAAAAAGCGGCGCAAAAACTTTTGCTCTGCTGGGCCATGGGCGTTGTCACCGACACAGCCTCAGGTCCAGCACAAATAAAATTTTTAGGCTGGGCCGTGCCTGTTCCAACGCCACCGGCCCAAAGGAGCAAAAATTTTGCGCCGCTTTTTTAAAAGCGGCTGCTTTCTTTTCTTCTGACCTGCATTTGCCGCGACAACGCAACAGGCTGTAGTCAGACGCCATGCAAAGCCCCAGCGCCGCAGCCCCGGATGCGCCCCTCCCCGACCCGCATGAGACGCTCCGCAATGTGTTCGGCCTGCGCGGCTTTCGCGGCGAGCAGGAGGAGATTGTCTCGCATGTGATGGCGGGCGGTGACGCGCTGGTGCTGATGCCGACCGGCGGCGGCAAATCGCTCTGCTACCAGCTGCCCTCGCTCTGCCGGCCCGGGGTTGGCCTGGTCGTCTCGCCGCTGATTGCGCTGATGCGCAACCAGGTGGCGGCCTTGCGCCAGCTCGGCCTCAACGCCGCGGCGATGAATTCCAGCCTCACCGGGCCGGAGCGGGCCGCGGTGCGGGCGGATTTGCGCGCCGGGCGGCTGGATCTGCTCTATGTCGCGCCTGAACGGCTGATGATGCCGGATTTTCTCGACATGCTGGACGGCGTGCAGATCGCGCTGATCGCCATCGACGAGGCGCATTGCGTCAGCCAATGGGGGCATGATTTCCGGCCGGAATATCTGCAGCTGGCGCAGCTGGGCGAGCGTTTTCCCGGCGTGCCGCGCATCGCTTTGACCGCCACCGCGGACCTGCAATCGCGCGAAGACATCCGCCGCCGCCTCGGGCTCGACGGCGCCCGCATGTTCCTGGCTAGTTTCGACCGGCCGAACATTCGCTATGCGATCGTAGAGAAAGCCTCGGCGCCGCGGCAGTTGCTGGCGTTCCTGCGTGCGCATCAGGGCGAGAGCGGTATCGTCTATTGCCTCAGCCGCGCGACCGTGGAGAAAACCGCTGCGGCGTTGCAGACGCACGGCATCAACGCCCTGCCCTATCACGCCAGGCTGGAGCCGGAGGTGCGCTCGCGCAACCAGGATGCATTCCTGGCCGAGGACGGGCTGGTTCTGGTGGCCACGGTGGCCTTCGGCATGGGCATCGACAAGCCCGATATCCGCTTCGTCGCGCATCTGGACCTGCCCGGCAGCCTGGAGGCGTTCTACCAGGAAACCGGCCGCGCCGGCCGCGACGGTGCGCCGGCGGAGACGCTGCTGCTCTACGGCCTACAGGATGTGGTGCTGCGCCGGAACATGATCGACCAGGGCAATTCCCCTGACGAGGTGAAATGGATCGAGCGCAACAAGCTCGATTCGCTGCTCGGCGTGTGCGAGACCGCCGCATGCCGCCGCCAGGCGATCCTCGCGCATTTCGGCGAGGTGATGCACGCGCCCTGCGGCAACTGCGATACCTGCCTGACGCCGGTGGAAACCTGGGACGCCACGACGGCGGCGCGCAAGGCGATTTCTGCCGTGCTGCGGACCGAGCAGCGTTTCGGCAGCGCGCATCTGATCGACCTGCTGCTCGGCGTCGCCAACGACAAAATCCTCCGCTTCGGCCATGAAAAACTTCCGACCTTCGGGGTGGGCAAGGAACTCGACCGCAAAGGCTGGGGGTCGGTGTTCCGACAGCTGATCGTGCGCGGGGTGCTGGCGGTGGACCACGCCTCCTACGGCGCGTTGCTCACCACCGCAACCGCCCGGCCGATCCTGCGCGGCGAGGAACCTGTGCATCTGCGACGGGACCAGGCCAGCCGCTCGGCGCTGAACACGATCAGCAAGAAGAAGGAGCGGATCGCGCTCGGCGCCGCGGCCGAGGGGCTGTATGAGGCGTTGCGCGCGGAACGGACCCGGCTGGCCCGCGAACAAAGTGTGCCGGCTTATGTGATTTTCCACGACGCGACACTGGCGGCGATCGCCACGGCACGGCCGCAAAGTCTCGCCGAGCTGGGGGATATCCCCGGCATGGGCCGGACCAAAGTGGAGCGATATGGCGAGGTGGTGCTGGAGGCGATCCGGGCCCATGGATAGGGGCGAAGCGAAGGAGCCAAAAGTTTTTGCGCCGCTTTGTTAAAAAGCGGCCGCTTTCCCGCTTACCTTGACAGTTAAAGACAAGTTTCGCACAAACGCCCCCACACTGGCCCCGTTACGGGCCACGCCAAAGCGGCAAAAATCCTTGATCATCAAGGCGTTGGAAGGGTGGCCGAGGGGTTTAAGGCAGCGGTCTTGAAAACCGCCGTGCGTGAAAGCGTACCGTGGGTTCGAATCCCACCTCTTCCGCCAAAAATCCCTATTTTTCAATGACTTACGAGGCGGTCAGGGAAAATTCCCTTATCAATCCCCTTGTCGTTTGAGCGAACAAATGCGGACGGGAACGTTGACGGCCTTCCGCCCTTCGGTCATCGTCGCAACAAAATACTAATAATAAGGGGGGCTGGAATGACCAACAAGGTCTTCGGGATGGCCTGGTACCGTGAGGAGGACTACCGCCGAATTCTCAAAATCATGGAAGACGCGGCCATGTTGCCTCGGACCTACAAGCGTTGGAAACACCTCGTAGAGCGAGGAGAGCGCCGCCAGAAGGCCGCGGGCCGGATTGTCATCCGCGCCATAATCGAACCGGAAAAGTTCCTTACCTGGACCGAGGGGCAAGGTCTGAATGCCGGTCTCCATGCTCGCGCGAGGTACGCCTCTTTGGTCGCGACTCAAATATCCGAAGGCACGTAGATGGCTCATGCCACCACCCGTCCGGCATCGCGGAGATGGCGACCGGCGCACAGAAAAAGCCCCGGATTTCTCCGGGGCTAATCTGCAGGCATGTTGATACTGGCGGATCAACAAAATGACATTAGAGCTGTCATAAAAATAAGCTATGCGGGCTGGGGCTTAGCAGCGTTGCGCGTGGGGCGTGGGCATGCACCATCCCAGCCCGTAACACTACTGCACAAGATGACACCCAATGATCGCGGCGATGCGGTAAATACGTTCTCGGCCCTTCGGACACCCCCCTGTTGCCGCACGTTCTGAAGGGCTTAGTTGAAGCAGTCTAACTGGCGGGCGGTTAAGAGCCGCCCGCCTTTTTGGTTAGTCCTCGCTGATGGAAAGGGCATGCATAGTACGCACGCCCTTGGCGATCATACCCGTAATATTATTAAGGGTATCAATACTGTTTATACCCTTAGGGTGTCCATAACTCGGACGCCCCCTAACCCGTTGATTTTAGCACCCTCAATAGTATCGAGGGGCGCTCACAGTATGAGCACCCCTTGCGGTCAATCCTTACCGATCACAAGCGGCGGCGGCTTCGGCCTGCGCCCGGGTTTGCGCTCTGGCGGATCGTTTGCGCCCAGGAAAATCGGTAACCGATGCGAACGGCCCACCTCGCGGCGCGGCTTTTTTTTCTAGACACTGCAGCCCTGAATTTGGGTGAGGTGATATCATGGATAATGACGGTCCTAATGCCAGGCATCAGTACAGTCATGAGGACGTTGAGTACCG
>NZ_DASXFO010000013.1:0-14312 GCF_036489515.1 Acidocella sp. | reverse complement strand
GATCACCAGGCGCAGATTGGCCTCGATCATCTCCTTCTTGGCGCGGGTGGAATCCCGCTCGCCGCGCGACACGGTGGTATAGACGCGGCGGAATTCCTCGATCGGCAGCCCGCCCTCGGAGGCGACCTTGCCGATCTGCGCGCGCAGCTCGTTCACCTGCGGGGTGAATTTCTTCGCGAATTCCTTCCACCCCTTGCCCGGCAGCTCGCCGATGTCGTGCATCCAGTTCGGGTCCATCTCGCGGCCCCGGTAGTGCTGCAGGAACTCCTCGCGGGTGACCTTGGCGCTCTCGGCCAGGCGCAGGATCTGCCCTTCCAGCCCGTTCAGGCGCTGGTTCAGCACCTTCAGCTGCGCCACCAGCTCCTCGATGCGGTTGTTGTGCAGCCGCACCTGCTCGACCTTGGCCACCAGCTCGTCACGCAGCTTCTCATAGGTCTTTTCCGAGCGGGAATTGATGTCCCCGCCGGCGGTCAGGTTGTCGAGCCGCTTCTGCTGCAGCTTCGCCAGCTTGTCGTAGAGTTTTTCGATATCCTCGAAATGGGTGAAGATTTCCGGCTTGAGCTTTTCCTCCAGCGCCGCCAGCGACATGCCGGCGCCCTCGCCCTCCTCGTCCTCGTCGAGCTCCTCGGTGGCTTCGAACGCCTCCGTGGCGCCGGGCTCGCTGCCGGCCTCCATGGCTTCGAGGTCGATCACGTCGCGCAGCAGCACGCGGCCGTTGTTGAGCGCCTCATGCCAGGCGATGATGGCGCGGAAGGTCAGCGGGCTCTCGCAGAGGCCGCGGATCATCATGTCCCGCCCGGCCTCGATGCGCTTGGCGATGGCGATCTCGCCCTCGCGCGAGAGCAGCTCCACGGTGCCCATTTCGCGCAGATACATGCGCACCGGGTCGTCGGTGCGGCTGACCGAGCTTTCCGAGACGTTGCCGGCCGGGCTGTCCTCGTCGTCGGCGACCTCTTCCTTGGCCAGCGACGTGGCTTCCGGGTCCTCGCCCTCCTCGCTCTCCACCACCTGGATGCCCATCTCCGAGAGCATCGCCATGATGTCCTCGATCTGCTCCGAGGAATTCTGCTCCGCCGGCAGGACCGCGTTCAGCTCATCAAAGGTGATGTAGCCACGTTCCTTGCCCTTGGCGATCAGGCGTTTAACGGCGGCGGATTGGGTGTCCAGCACATTGGCGTCGGCCTCGACTTCCTGTGCGGGCTGTTCGGCGGCGGCGGTGGCGGGCTTCGTTGCCATGGTCAGGCGATACTCCGGGGAATTCGAAACAATGTATTATTTTAGGATACAAGAGATAGGCAATAAGCCGGGCGGATTTTAGTCAGCTGTCCACCGCGCCATACTCCCCTGCCATGGCCTGGCGGAGCAGCTCATTATACTTCACCAGTCGGGTCCAGGCGGCGTGATCGTCCTGATGCACCGACCAATAGCGCTGCTGCTCGTCGCGCTGGCTGCGCAACATGTCGATGCTGAAATCCATCAGAATGTACCAACTCCACCAGGTTTGCGCGACCTCTGCGGGGCTCGCCGCGGGATCGAGACGATGCTCTTCAGCGGCGGCCGCCACGATCTGCCTCGCCTCATCGGAAAGCCCAAGTTTGCCCAAGTGGGTGACCAGCCCGTCCGTGTCAAGGGTTTTTGTACCGCCCGCAAAACCACTTAGTGCCTCGCGCAGCCTGGAATAGCTCTCCGGCAAGGCGACACGGGCAAAAGCCTCCTCCACCTCGGGGATCAGCGCCGGGTGCATGAGCAAAACCGCCAGCAGCTGCCGGGCGCGGCGCAGGTTGGATTCCGGTCCGTCCGGAAGCGGCTGGCGGACGAAGGTCGGGGCTTTCGCCGGTTTCGCGCCCTTGCCGCCTTTGCTGCCGCGCTCGGCAAAAAACCGGTCGAGCAGCATCGAGCGGTATTCCCCGGCCAGGCCCTTGTCGGGAATGCGGTTGGCGGTGTCGACCAGGCGCTGACGGAAGGCGGCGCGGGCCTCGGGTGTGGCGGCGCGGCCGACCCCGTCGGCCAGCATGTCATAGAGGGCCGATGACAGCGGTTCCGCGGCGCCCAGCCGGGCCTTGAAGGCGGCCGCCCCCTCGCGCTTCACCAGGCTGTCGGGGTCGTCCTTTTCCGGCAGGCGCAAAAATTTCAGCGTGCGGTCCGGGGCCAGCCCCGCCAGCGCCATGTCCACCGTTTTCAGCGCCGCGCGGCGACCGGCCGCATCGGCGTCGAAGCAGATCACCGGGCTCGGCGTCAACCGCCAGATTTCTTCGAGATGCTCCTCGGTCAGCGCCGTGCCGAGCGGCGCCACCGCGCCGCGGAACCCGGCCTGCGCCAGGGCGATCGCGTCCATATAGCCTTCCACGACGATTAACGGCCCGCCTTTGCGCACCGCCTCACGGGCGACGTGCAGATTGTAGAGCGAGCGCCGCTTGGAAAAGGCCGCGGTCTCCGGGCCGTTCACGTATTTGGGCTGGCCGTCGCCCATGATCCGGCCGCCGAAGCTGATCTTGCTCCCGCGCCGGTCGGAGATGGGAAACATCACGCGCGAGAAAAACATATCCACCGAGCCGCGCTCGCCGCGCTTCATCAGCCCGGCCTCCACCAGCTGCTCCGGTATGATGCCCCGTCCGCGCAGTGCAGCCGCTAATGCGCCGCGTCCTTCGCCGGACCAGCCCAGGCCGAAGGCCTGGATCGTCGCGTCCGTCAGGCCGCGATTGCGCAGATAGTCCAGCGCCGGTTTTCCCTCCGGCGCCCAGAGCCAGTCCTGATAAACCTGCCCCGACGCCTCCAGCACCTCGGAAATGCCGGCGCGGCGCTGTTCCGCCTGCGCCGCCTGAGGGCTGGCTTTGGGCACCTCCAACCCGGCTTCCTGGGCCAGCGTTTCCACCGCTTCCATGAAGCCGGCGCCGGTCGACTTCATCACGAAGCTGATGACGTCGCCATGCTCGCCACAGCCGAAGCAGTGATAATGGTCGTCATAGACATAAAAAGACGGCGTCTTTTCCCCGTGGAACGGGCAGCAGCCTTTGGTCTCCCGCCCCGAACGGGCGAGCTTGACGGAACGGCCGATCACCGCGGCGATCGGCGTCCGTACCCGCAGCTCATCGAGGAAATTGGGCGGCAGGGCCATGGGTTAGGCGAGCGCCGCCTTCACCGCGGCGGAGGCGACCGACATGTCCAGCGCCGCACCATGCTTGGCCTTGAGCGCGCCGATCACCTTGCCCATGTCTTTCGCCCCGGCCGCGCCGGACGTCGCAATCGCTTCGATAATCGCCGCGTCGAGCGCATCGCCGCTCAGCGTCTGCGGCAGGAATTCCTCGATCACGGCGATTTCCGCCTCTTCCTTGGCGGCCAGCTCCTCGCGCCCGCCCTGGCGGTACAAGGAAACCGAGTCGCGGCGGGATTTGATCATCGAGCGCAGCATGGCGAGGATTTCGTCATCCGGCACGGCCTCGACGCCCTTCGGCCGGGCGGCGATGTCGGTATCCTTGAGCTTCGCCTGGATCATGCGCAGGGTCGAGGTTCGCTCGGCGTCGCGCGCCAGCATGGCGGTTTTCACAGCGGCGGTGATGGTGTCACGCAAACTCAATTTTCTGCTCCTCAAAAACACGGCAATAAGACCACGATGCGGCGATCAGCAACGGCCAGAGAAAGCAAAGCAGCCGCTTTTTGAAAAAAGCAGCGCAAAAACTTTTGTTATGCTGGGTCATGGGCGTTGTCGCAGACACAGCCCATGGCCCAGATTAACAAAGTTTTTTTGCTACTTTTTGTTCACAAAAAGTAGCCTTCCCTTGCGCTTGCCTCAGCCCGGAAAAAATTTCCGTCGCCTCCGAAAACGATTGAAGCCGGACAATTCTTCCCGTAAAGGTTTTTCATGCCCATTTCCATCGCCGATATTCTGCTCCGTCTCGGCGGCAACGACGCCGCCGCCACCCTGACCGGGGTCTCGCCCGAAGCCGTCCGCAAGTGGCGGAGCGGCAACGCCATTCCTTCCCGGCACTGGCCCGCCATTATGGCAGCAACCGGCCTTCGCATGGAAGAGTTGATTGGCACCTCCGCGCATACGGAAACCCCGCTAGGCGCCACGGCCTGCCTGGTTCTGGGCGATGGCAGCGTGTTCTGGGGGCGCGGTTTTGGCGCGCACGGCACCAGCCAGGCGGCCGAGCTCTGCTTTTCCACCGGCATGACCGGTTACCAGGAAACCCTCACCGACCCGTCCTTCGCCGGGCAGATCATCACCTTCACCTTCCCGCATATCGGCAATGTCGGCACCAATGCGGATGATGCCGAAGCGGTAAATATTTTCGCGCGCGGCCTGGTCATCAAGGAAGACATCACCGCGCCGTCGAATTACCGCTCGACCGCGCCGCTGCAGGCCTGGCTGCAAAAAATGGGCATTCCCGGCATCGCCGGCATCGACACCCGCGCCTTAACCCTGCGCATCCGCGATCTCGGTGCGCCCAACGCGGTGCTGTGCTATCCCACGGACGGAAAGTTCGACCTCGCCGCCCTGGCGCAGACCGCCGCCGCCTGGCCCGGGCTGGACGGCATGGATCTGGCCGCCGCGGTTTCCTGCACGCAGTCCTATGAATGGACCGGCGGCACCTGGAGCTGGGAGCATGGGTTCGCTCAACCAGCCGCGACCCGCACGGTGGTCGCGGTGGATTACGGGGCGAAGCGCAACATTCTCCGGAGTCTGGCTTCCGCTGGCTGCAAGGTCGTCGTGGTGCCCGCCACCGCCTCGGCCGAAGACATTCTGCGCCACCAGCCCGACGGCGTGTTCCTCTCCAACGGCCCCGGCGATCCGGCAGCGACCGCGGTTTACGCCGTTCCCGCCATTCAGGGCGTGATGGGAGCAGGAATACCGATTTTCGGCATCTGCCTCGGCCACCAGCTGCTGGCACACGCGCTCGGCGCGAAAACCTACAAGCTGGAACGCGGCCATCGCGGCGCCAACCAGCCGGTGAAAGACCTGAGCACCGGCAAGGTGGAAATCACCTCGCAGAATCACGGTTTCGCGGTGGACGAGAAGAGCCTGCCGGAAGGCGTCGAGGTGACGCATGTCTCGCTGTTCGACGGCTCGAATGAGGGCATCGCCTGCAAGGCCAAGCGCGTCTTCTCGGTGCAGTACCACCCCGAGGCCTCCCCGGGCCCGAGCGATTCAAGCTACTTGTTCAAGCGCTTCACAGAGATGATGGGATAAAAGATAGTATCTTTAGCCATCTATAGCTATTTTTTGCTATAAACAGCTAAACTTCCTATACATAACGCATGGATCCCGTACGCAACCCCTTCGCGCCAGGTGCCGGCACCCCCCCGCCCGAGTTGAGCGGCCGTTGGGAATTGATCGAGCAGGCGCGCATCGCGTTCGACCGGCTGAAGCTTGGCCGTCCGGTCCGAGGCCTCATTGCCGTCGGGTTGCGCGGCGTGGGTAAGACGGTGTTGCTGAACGAATTCCGCCTGATGGCGCAAGAGCGGCAATATTTTTGTCTCAGCCTGGAGGCGCACGAGGATAAGAGCCTGCCGCAGCTGCTCGTCCCCCCTTTGCGCCGTCTGCTGCTGGATCTGGACCGTCTTGGCGCGCTTTCAGAACATGCAAAGCGTGCCCTGCGCATCTTCAAAAGCTTCATGGGCAGCCTGCGCGTCAAATATGGT
This sequence comes from Acidocella sp., assembly GCF_036489515.1. Taxonomy (GTDB): domain Bacteria; phylum Pseudomonadota; class Alphaproteobacteria; order Acetobacterales; family Acetobacteraceae; genus Acidocella. The sequence goes on along the minus strand of NZ_DASXFO010000013.1, from coordinate 8,672 downwards.
GACGCCGAGCTCACTTTGGATATCGATCCGGAAGCCGGTACCGCGGATAGCGGCGATTTAGAGGTCGATCTGCCGGAGCTCTTCACGGCGATCGGTAAGGCTGCCCAGGACCGCCAACAGCATGTCGTCCTGCTGATCGATGAGTTGCAATATCTCAGCGAAGCCGAAATGAGCGCGCTGATCATGTCCGTGCATCGCATCACCCAACTCGGCCTGCCGATCGTCATGTTCGGGGCTGGGCTGCCTCAGGTGGTGGCCATCATGGGGCGCTCGAAATCCTATGCCGAGCGGCTCTTCGACTTTCCCCAAGTTGGCGCGCTGAAAGCATCCGACAGTATCGACGCCATACAGAAACCCATTCAAACCGAAGGCGAGGAAATCGAGCCCGCCGCGCTCGACGAAATTCTGCTCTGGACACAAGGCTACCCGTTTTTCCTGCAGGAGTGGGGCTATCAGACCTGGAATTCCGCGAGCGCCTCTCCGATCGCCAAAGCCGATGTGCAAACCGCGACCCAAAAAGCCTTGAACAGGCTGGATGAAGGCTTTTTCAAGGTCCGTTTCGAGCGTCTCACGCCGCGTGAGCGTGAGTATGCGCGCGCCATGGCCTCTCTGCCGGGAGCGGGCCCTTACCGTTCGGCGGAAATCGCCCAGGCGCTCGGCGTCGCGTCCCAATCGATCGCGCCAACACGCAACAATCTCATCGCCAAGGGCATGGTCTATGCCCCTGCCCATGGCGATACCGCCTTTACCGTTCCGTTATTTGAACAATACCTGCGCCGCGTCCGGCCCGACTGATTGATAAGAGAGCACCATGCCCAAACGCACTGACATCAAGAGCATCATGATCATCGGCGCTGGGCCGATTGTCATCGGCCAGGCCTGCGAGTTCGACTATTCCGGCGCCCAGGCCTGCAAGGCACTGCGCGAGGAAGGCTACCGGGTCATTCTCGTCAACTCCAACCCGGCGACGATCATGACCGATCCGTCGCTGGCGGACGCCACCTATATCGAGCCGATCACGCCGGAGATGGTGGAGAAGATCATCATCCGCGAGAAGCCGGATGCGCTGCTGCCCACCATGGGCGGGCAGACCGCGCTGAACACGGCGATGGCGCTGGCGAAGAACGGCGTGCTGGAGCGCCTCGGCGTGGAGCTGATCGGCGCCAAGGCCGACGTCATCGACCGTGCCGAGGACCGCCTGAAATTCCGCGACGCGATGGCGGAGATCGGCATTGCCGGGCCGAAAAGCGCGATCGCGCATAACCGCGAGGAAGCGGCCGCGGCGCTGGAGTTGGTGGGCCTGCCGGCGGTGATCCGTCCCTCCTTCACGCTCGGCGGCACCGGCGGCGGCATCGCCTATAACCGCGAGGAATTCTTCGCGATCTGCGCCAGCGGCATCGACGCCTCGCCCACCAACGAGGTGCTGGTGGAAGAGTCCGTGCTCGGCTGGAAGGAATACGAGATGGAAGTGGTCCGCGATTCCGCGGATAACTGCATCATCGTCTGCTCCATCGAGAACATCGACCCGATGGGCGTGCATACCGGGGATTCCGTGACCGTCGCCCCGGCGCTGACGCTGACCGACAAGGAATTCCAGATCCTGCGTGACGCCTCCATCGCCTGCCTGCGGCGGATCGGCGTGGATACCGGCGGCTCGAACGTGCAGTTCGGCATCAACCCGGCCGATGGCCGCATGGTGGTGATCGAGATGAACCCGCGCGTGTCGCGTTCCTCGGCGCTGGCCTCGAAGGCCACCGGCTTCCCGATCGCCAAGATCGCGGCGAAGCTCGCCGTAGGCTACACGCTCGACGAGCTGCAAAATGACATCACCAAGGCGACCCCGGCGAGCTTCGAGCCGGTGATCGACTATGTGGTGATCAAGATCCCGCGCTTCACCTTCGAGAAATTCCCCGGCACCCCGGCGCTGCTCTCCACCTCGATGAAATCCGTGGGCGAGGCCATGGCGATCGGCCGCAATTTCGCCGAGGCGCTGCAAAAGGGCCTGCGCTCGCTGGAAACCGGCCTCTCCGGCCTCGACGAGATTCCGGCGCCGGGCGACGGCACGGCCGATGCGTTCAAGGCGGCCCTTTCGACCCCGCGGCCGGACCGGCTGCTGATGGCTGCCCAGGCTTTGCGCGCGGGCGTGTCGGTGGAGGATATTTTCGCCGCGTGCAAATTCGATCCCTGGTACCTGGGGCAGATGCAGACGATCATCGACGCCGAGAACGAGGTCAAAAAGAACGGCCTGCCGCGCGACGCGTTTTCGCTGCGCCGCCTCAAGGCTCTGGGCTTCGCCGACAAGCGCCTGGCCGAGCTTTGCGGCCAGAAGGAGAGCGCCGTCACCGCCGCGCGTTTAAAACTCGGCGTCACGCCGGTCTATAAGCGCATCGACACCTCGGCCGGCGAGTTCGCCTCCGAGGCCTCCTACATGTATGGCAGCTTCGAGGGCGGGTACGGCACGCCGGTCTGCGAATCCAACCCGACCGATCGGCGCAAAATCATCATCCTCGGCGGCGGCCCGAACCGCATCGGCCAGGGCATCGAGTTCGACTATTGCTGCGTGCACGCCGCCTACGCGCTGCGCGAGGCCGGGTTCGAGACCATCATGGTCAACTGCAACCCGGAAACCGTCTCCACCGATTACGACACCTCGGACCGGCTGTATTTCGAGCCGCTTTTCGCCGAGGACGTGATCTCGCTGATCCGCACCGAGCAGCAGAACGGCACGCTGCTCGGCTGCATCGTGCAATATGGCGGGCAGACGCCGCTGAAACTCAGCCAGGCGCTGGAAGAGGCGGGTATCCCGATCCTCGGCACCACCGCCGATGCGATCGACCTGGCGGAAGACCGTGAGCGCTTCCAGGTGCTGCTGCAGAAACTTGGCCTGCGCCAGCCGGAGAACGGCATCGCCCGCTCCACCGAGCAGGCCGAGGCGATCGCCGACCGCATCGGCTATCCGATCATCATCCGCCCCTCCTACGTGCTGGGCGGGCGCGCCATGGAGATCGTCTATGACCGCACCTCCCTCGCCCGCTACATGCGCGAAGCCGTGCGCGTCTCCGGCGACAATCCGGTGCTGATCGACCGCTACCTGAACGAGGCCTCCGAGGTGGACGTCGACTGCATCGCCGATGGCGAGACGGTCTATGTGGCTGGGGTGATGGAGCATATCGAGGAAGCCGGCATCCATTCAGGCGATTCCGCCTGCTCCATCCCGCCTTATTCGCTCTCCCCGGCGATCGTCGAGGAACTGCGCGCCCAGACCGTCGCCATGGCGAAAGCCATCGGCGTGGTCGGGCTGATGAACGTGCAATACGCGATCCAGGACGAGGCGATCTACGTGCTGGAGGTCAACCCCCGCGCCTCGCGCACCGTGCCGTTCGTGGCCAAGGCGACCGGCGTGCCGGTGGCGAAGATCGGTGCGCTGGTGATGGCCGGGCAGAAGCTGGCAAGCTTCAAGCTCGATGATTCGCTCTCCCCCCGCCATGTGGCGGTGAAGGAAGCGGTGTTCCCGTTTGCCCGCTTCCCCAATGTCGACACGATCCTCGGGCCGGAGATGAAATCCACCGGCGAGGTGATGGGGCTGGACACCAACTTCGCCCGCGCCTTCGCCAAGGCCCAGCTCGGCGCCGGCGTGACGCTGCCGCTCAAAGGCACGGTCTTCCTGTCGGTACGGGATTCCGACAAGACCGCCATCGTCCCGGTGGCGCGCCGCCTCGCCGAACTCGGCTTCTCGATCATGGCCACCACCGGCACCGCCAAGCTCATCACCGCCGCCGGCATTCCGGTGAAGCAGGTCAACAAGGTGCTGGAGGGGCGGCCGCATTGCGTGGACGCGATCCGCTCCGGCGACATCCAGCTGGTGGTCAACACCGCACGCGGCCCGCAAGCGGTGGCCGACAGCTACGACATCCGTCGCTCGGCTCTGACCCATGGCGTGCCGCATTTCACCACCATCTCGGCGGCACGGGCCGCGGCACACGCCATATCTGCCCTAATTTCAGGCAGTCTTGAAGTTGCTCCGCTTCAGTCGTACTTTGTACAACCATTCTGAACCCGACACCGGCGCGCCTTCCAGGGCGCCGGTGAGGGTTCTTTATGTTAACCCCAACCCCATCAGGGTTTCCCTGAGGAGAAGCAGTGCAGAAATTTCCGATGACCGCGTCCGGCCTTGCCTCGCTCGAGGAAGAGCTGCGCACTCTCAAGGCCCAGGAACGCCCGGCCATCATCCGCGCCATCGCGGAGGCGCGCAGCCATGGTGACCTGTCCGAGAATGCCGAATACCACGCCGCGCGTGAGCGTCAGTCCTTCGTGGAAGGCCGCATCGCCGAGCTTGAAGAGATCGTCTCCGCCGCCGAAGTCATCGACCCGGCCAGCCTGTCCGGCGACACCGTGAAATTCGGCGCGACGATCCACCTGATCGACGAGGATACCGAGCAGGAGGTCTGCTATCAGATCGTCGGCATGTACGAGGCCGATATCAAGCGGTCGCGCCTGTCGGTCACCTCGCCGCTGGCCAAGGCGCTGATCGCCAAGCGCGTCGGCGACACGGTGGCCGTGCCCGCCCCGGGCGGCGACCGCTCCTATGAAATCCTGAAAATCACCTACGGCTGAACCGTCACCCCCGCGCCGCCGAGGCGCGGGGACTTTCCCGGGGACTCATCCATGACTCACGCACATCACCGGGATACGAGCACAGGGCTCCGCCTGGCCGACATCGAAGCCGCCGCGAAACGGATCGAGGGCAGCATCCTGCGCTCGCCCTTCCTGCGCTCCGACGCGCTCTCCCGCCTCACCGGCGCGGAAATCTACCTGAAATACGACCATTTGCAGGCCACCGGCGCGTTCAAGGAACGCGGGGCCGCGAATCGCATCGCCCTGCTGAGTGCGGCCGAACGCCAGGCCGGCGTCATCGCCATGTCCGCCGGCAACCACGCCCAGGCGGTAGCGCGCCACGCCTCCCTGGCCGGCATCGCCGCCACCATCGTCATGCCCAAGCACACCCCGGCCACCAAGGTCACCCGCACCGCCGCCTGGGGCGCGAAAGTGGTGCTGCATGGCGAGACCCTGGCCGAAGCCGCCGCGCATGCGCATGAGCTGGCGAGCCGCGACGGGCTGTTCTTCCTGCACCCCTATGACGATCTCGGCGTGATGGCCGGCCAAGGCACAATGGCGCTGGAAATGCTCCAGGATGTGCCGGATCTGGACATGATGGCGATCGCGGCCGGCGGCGGCGGGCTGATCGCGGGCTGCGCCACCGTGGCGCGCGCGCTGCGGCCAGACCTGGAAATCATCGGCGTCGAGGTGGAAAACTATGCCGCCTTCGCCAAAGCGCTGGCCGGCAAGCCGATCGAAGTCGGCGGCCCGACCGTCGCCGAGGGCATCGCCGTGCGCGATATCGGCCAGCAGCCGCTCCGCGTGCTAAAGGCGCTGGATGTCGAAGTGCTGGTGGTCACCGAGCACGATGTCGAAGGCGCCATCGCCGCCCTGGTGGAGAACGCCAAGCAGGTCGCCGAGGGCGCCGGCGCCGTCGGCCTCGCCGCCGTGTTGGCCTTCCCCGACCGGTTCCGCGGCAAGAAAGTCGGCATCCCGATCTGCGGCGCCAACATCGATTCGCGCATCCTCGCCAACACGCTGATGCGCACACTGCTGCGCGACGGCCGCATCATGCGCGTCGTGCTGGAAATGCCGGACCGGCCGGGCATGCTGGCGGAAGTCGCCTCACGCATCGGCGCGCGCGGCGGCAACATCATCGAAGTCGCGCATCACCGCCTGTTCGCGTCTCCCTCCGTGCAGGATGCCCAGCTCGAGGTGATGATCGAAGCCCGCGACGCCGCTCATGGCGCGGCCATCGAGGCATCGCTTGCTGAAGTGTTCGTGCTAAAGCGGCTGTAAAAGCAAGGAAGTGGCCGCTTTTTAAAAAAAGCGGCGCAAAAATTTTTGGTCTATGCTGGGCCTGGGGCGTTGTCCCTGACAACGCCCCAGGCCCAGCATAACAAAGTTTTTTTGCTACTTTTTGTTCACAAAAAGTAGCCTTTCTTGCTTTAAGCCGTGTTCTTCAGCCGCTCCGCGAAAACCTTGCGCAGCTTCGCGATCTTCGGGTTGATCACCGCCTGGCAGTATCCTGCCAGCGGGTTACGGGCAAAATACTGGTCATGCTCGGGCTCGGCCCGCCAGAAGATCGGTGCCGGCAGCACCTCGGTGACGATGGGGTGTCCCCAAACCCCGGCGCGCTCGAATTCCGCGATCACCGTCCTGGCCTGCGCCTCCTGCGCCGGCGTCGTGCAGAAAATGACAGAACGGTATTGCGTGCCGACATCCGCCCCCTGGCGGTTCAGCGTCGTCGGATCATGGATGGTGAAGAACACCCGCAGCAGGTCCTCATAGGAGATCACCGCCGGGTCGAATGTCACCTCCACCACCTCGGCATGGCCGGTCGTCCCGGTGCAGATCTGCCTATAGGTTGGGTTTTCTGCGTGACCCCCGGCATAGCCTGACTGCACCGCGCTGACGCCCTGAAGTTCACTGAAGGCCGCTTCGGTGCACCAGAAGCAGCCGCCGCCCAGAATCGCCGTTTCCATTTATTTTGCTCCTTGTTCAACTCCGCCCAGCGCGCACAGCTGGGACCAATGCTCCGCACTCACCGGCGCCACCGAGAGCCGCGAGAGCCGCACCAGCGCCAGCTCATAGAATTTGGGATCGGCCTTGATCGCGGCAAGCTGAATCGGTTGCGGCACCGGCCTGACAGCCTGCATGTCCACGCACACCCAGTCACCGGCTTCGGCGGTCGGATCGGGGTAGGCCTCACGCGCCACGCGCACGATGCCCACGATCTCCTTGCCGATGTTCGAGTGATAAAAGAACGCCAGATCGCCTTCCTTCATCGCCTTGAGGTTGTTTTTCGCGCTGTGATTGCGTACCCCAGTCCAGGGTTCCACGCCGTTTTTCACCTGCTCGTCCCAGGAAAACGCGTCGGGTTCGGATTTGATGAGCCAGTAATTTGTCATGCCGTGAGTTTAGGCAGGCTTCTCAGAGAGAAGAAAGTAGCCGCTTTTTGAAAAAAGCGGCGCAAAAGCTTTTTCTATGCTGGGCTATGGGCGTTGTCGGCGACACCGCCCATAGCCCAGCATAGAAAAAGTTTTTTTGCTACTTTTTGTTCACAAAAAGTAGCCTTCCTCTTCTCTATCCGTTTCGCCATGACTTCAAATTTCCAGATCCATGCCATATCACTAATGTTATGAACGAGAACGTGCTGACAAACGGCCGCATCGGCAAAGCCGGTTCCTGGTTTCACCGCTTTGCCAATCCGGGGCGTTTCCTGCGTCTGGTGCAGCCGGCTTTGCCGTGGCTCACCGCCTTTTCCCTCATCCTCACCGTGACCGGCATCGTCTGGGGCTATGCCTTTGCGCCGGCCGACTGGCAGCAGGGCAACGCCGTGCGCATCATGTATGTGCATGTGCCCTCCGCCTGGGTAGGGATGGCCGGCTACGCGGCTCTCGCGGTCTGCTCGTTCTTCTCCATCATCTGGCGACACCCGCTCGCGGATCTCGCGGCGGAAGAAATCGGCCCGGTCGGCGCCGGGTTCACCTTCGTATGCCTGGTCTCGGGCTCGCTCTGGGGGCGGCCGGAATGGGGCGCCTATTGGGTGTGGGACGCGCGGCTGACCTCCATGCTGATCCTGTTCTTTCTCTATCTCGGCCATATCGCGCTGATCCGCGCTTTCGATAACCCGACCCATGGCCACCGCGCCGCCGCCATTCTGGCGCTGGTCGGCGCCATCAACCTGCCGATCATCGTGTTCTCGGTGCAATGGTGGAACACGCTGCACCAGGGCAACACCATCTCCTTCAGCGGCGGCTCAAAGATCTACATCACCATGCTCTACCCGCTGATCATCGCCACCCTCGGCTTCTATCTCTGCTTCGTGACCTTGGTCTGCGCGAGGATGTGCGCCGCCATCATGGAACGGCGCACACGCAGCCTGCTGCTCGCCGCCGCGGAGCGTCACTCGTGAACCTCGCCCCCTTCATCGACGGCAGCTACGGCGTCACGGTGCTGTTCCTGGCCGGCATCGGCACCCTCACCTTCGCCCGCTACCGCCGCGCCGTGCGCCGGCTGCGCGCGGTCGAGACACGCTGATGCGTGCGCGCAAAAAACGCCGGCTCTATCTGGTCCTCACCTGCGGCCTCTGCCTGTGCGCCGCCACGGGGCTGATGCTTGCCGCCTTCTCCTCGACCCTCACCTATTTTCTCAGCCCGCGTGCGGTGCTCGCCAAAGACCCGGCACCGGGCATGAGCTTCCGCCTCGGCGGCATCGTCCAGGTCGGCACCGTCATCACCCGCGTCGCCCCGGGCACCGACGCGCCCACCACCTCGTTCCGTGTCACCGACGGCCGGGCCTCGATCCCGGTGACCTTCACCGGCCTGCTGCCGGACCTGTTCCGCGAGGGCCAGGGCGTGGTGGCGATCGGCGCCATGACCGCCAACGGCACCTTCGCGGCCGACGAGGTTCTGGCCAAGCATGGCTCCGCATACATGCCCAAGGATGTGGAACAGGCGCTGAAGACCGCCGGCAAGTGGAACCCCAAATACGGACCGCCCCCGGCCGCCGACACCTGGAACACATTGCAAGTAAAGAGCACCAGCTCATGATCCCCGAACTCGGACATTTCG
>NZ_DASXFO010000080.1:0-2295 GCF_036489515.1 Acidocella sp. | reverse complement strand
ACCGCGGAATATTTGGTCACCGCAAAGCATGTCATTGCGGAGGGTCTGCCCGACGAAAAAACCCACAAGGCCGATGTTCCGGATTTGGTCCTCGAACTCGTGTCGTACTCAAAGGACCAGCCGACACAACAGCGGATTTTGCTGACGGTCGACTTCCCGATGCTGCTGGCTAGAGGCGACGTGCGGGCGCACAAAACCAGGGATGTGGCGGCCATCAAGCTTGGGGTTCTGAAGGAACAGCCGGATCACTCACTGATGACGTTCTTCTCACCGGGAGTGACGAAAGTTCAATTCGCCGACAGCGGCCTGGTGAGCGCCGGAATGGTCGCGGTGCGCAAATTCGACGACGTTCTCGTCGGCAACGATGCTATTTTGTATGGCTATCCCGTATCGCTCGGTCTTCCCAACTCGCTGCAATTCGATCCACTGCGGCCGCCGCTGAGGCGGGCATTTATTGCTGGAAAAGATCCGGAAAAACATTCTTTGATCGTCGACGGCCCGGTCTACCGGGGCAACAGCGGTGGGCCGCTGTTCGAAATCGAGCCGGTGCCAAGTTCTGATATCCATTCGCCCCCTGATTTGCAGTTTCATCTCATCGGCATCATGACCGAGTTTGTTCCGCTGACGGAGCAGGCGGCGGATTTCACCATGTTGCTGAACTCCGGGTATTCGATTGCGGAACCGATGGATTTTGTGCTGGAGCTTATTCAATAGATTTGACGCAGTTCGGCGCTGAAAAACCGAAGGCGCCGCGCGGGCATCTGCCGGCGGCGGGTGGCGGAGCGGCGTGCCGGGAAGGCTTGTTCGCCCGTCGGGCGCATCGCCTCGCAAAAGCCGCGCGCAAATGCCATGTTCTGGCGGTGAGAATCAGCGGTATCGCGACCATTGCCTGACCCTTTGAAGCGCACACTTGAGCCTGTCGAACCGCCCGTCCCTGCGCCGGGCGGCATCGCCGCGCGCGCCCGCGCCGCGGCAGGTGGCGGCGCGGCCTATCTGGCCGGCCTCAATGCCGAGCAGCGGCTCGCGGTCGAGACGCTCGACGGCCCGGTGCTGGTGCTGGCCGGCGCCGGGACCGGAAAGACCCGCGTGCTCACCGTGCGCATCGCCCACATTCTGGCCACCGGCCGCGCCCGGCCGGGCGAAATCCTCGCCGTCACCTTTACCAACAAGGCGGCGCGCGAGATGAAGGGTCGCGTCGGCGACATCGTCGGCCACGTCGTCGAGGGCATGCCGTGGCTCGGCACCTTCCACTCCATCGGCGTGAAAATTCTGCGCCGCCACGCCGAGATGGTCGGGCTCAAAAGCGATTTCACCATCCTCGACGTCGACGACCAGATCCGGCTGCTCAAGCAGCTGCTGGCGGCCGAGAACATCGACGAGAAGCGCTGGCCGGCGCGCGTGCTCGCCATGCTGATCGACGGCTGGAAGAACCGCGGCCTCACCCCCGAGCAGGTGCCGCCGGGCGAAGCCGCCGCCTTCGCCAACGGCAAGGGGCTGAAACTCTACAAGGCGTTCCAGGAGCGGCTGAAGATCCTCAACGCCTGCGACTTCGGCGATCTGTTGCTGGAGTGCATCCGCCTGTTCCGCGAGCAACCCGAAGTCTTACGCCAATATCAGGTGCGCTTCCGTTTCATCCTGGTCGACGAATATCAGGACACCAACGTCGCGCAGTATCTGTGGCTGCGGTTATTGGCGCAGCGAGCAAGCGCGCAGAGCACATCCTTCCCCTCTCCCCTTGCGGGAGAGGTCGGTTCCGAGCGCAGCGAAGAACCGGGTGAGGGCCCGGGCTGGGCCGCAGCGCTGCGGCCCTCACCCGCCCCCACCCTACCCTCCCCCGCAAGCGGGGGAGGTCGGGAGGGGGCACCCTCTCCCGCGAGGGGAGAGGGCAATAAAAACATCTGCTGCGTTGGCGACGACGATCAGTCGATCTACGGCTGGCGCGGCGCCGAGGTCGACAACATCCTGCGCTTCGAGCACGACTTTCCGGGCGCCACCGTGATCCGCCTGGAGCGCAACTACCGCTCCACCGGCCACATCCTCGCCGCCGCCTCACACCTGATCGCGCATAACGAAGGCCGGCTCGGCAAGACGCTGCGCACCGACGATGAGCTCGGCGAAAAAGTCGCCGTCACCGGCTCCTGGGATTCCGAAGAAGAAGCCCGCGCCATCGGCGAGGAGATCGAACAGCTGCAGCGCGGAGATCAATCCGGCAAACCGCACAAGCTCAACCAGATCGCCATCCTGGTGCGCGCCTCGTTCCAGATGCGCGAATTCGAAGACCGCTTCGTCACGCTC
>NZ_DASXFO010000056.1:0-152054 GCF_036489515.1 Acidocella sp. | reverse complement strand
GGCCAGCCGGTCAAGGTGCAGGTCATCCGCTTCAATGCCGACACGCAGCGCATCTCGCTGGGCATGAAGCAGCTCGAGGCCGATCCGTGGGAAGGCGTGGACGCCAAGTACCCGCCGGGCATCAAGGCCTCCGGTCGCGTCACCAACATCACCGACTACGGCGCCTTCGTGGAGCTGGAGCCGGGCGTCGAGGGTCTGGTGCACGTGTCCGAAATGTCCTGGACCAAGAAGAACGCACATCCGGGCAAGATCGTTTCCACCAGCCAGGAAGTCGACGTGGTGGTTCTGGATGTCGACGCCTCCAAGCGCCGCATCTCGCTGGGCCTGAAGCAGGTCTCGCGCAACCCGTGGGAAGAGTTCCAAGACGAGCACCCGATCGGCTCGATCGTCGAGGGCGAGATCCGCAACATCACCGAGTTCGGCTTGTTCGTGGCCATCGGCGCGGAGATCGACGGCATGGTGCACATGTCGGACCTGTCCTGGGACGATTCCGGCGAGGCGGCTATCGCCAAGTTCAACAAGGGCGAAGTGGTCAAGGCCAAAGTGCTCGACATCGACGTCGAGAAGGAGCGCATCAGCCTCGGCATCAAGCAGCTTGAGGTCGATCCGGCCGCCGGCGTGCTCGACCGCGTGCACAAGAACCAGATCGTCACCTGCGTGGTGACGGCGGTGCAGGCGAACGGCATCGAGGTGAAGGTGGACGATGTGCTGACCGGCTTCATTCGCCGCGCCGAGCTGGCGCGCGACAAGGCCGAGCAGCGCGCCGAGCGCTTCGCGGTGGGCGACACCGTCGACGCCAAGGTCACCGCGGTGGACCGCGCAGCCCGCAAGCTGCAGCTGACCATCAAGGGCAAGGAGATCGACGAGGACAAGCAGGCGATGACGGAATACGGCTCGTCCGACTCCGGCGCCTCGCTCGGCGACATCCTGGGGGCCGCGATCCGTCGCCGCAACCAGCAGACCGAAGATTGATTTTCTGCTCCGCGCCGGTCCCTTCCGCAGAGGGGTCGGCGCGGGCCGAGAGTTGGAAAAAACCCCGGTGCTTCGGCACCGGGGTTTTTTGTTGCGGTGCTGCATTTTCGGGGCAAGAAAATTACGTAACTGTGACGATTTTATGGGGCGTTTCGTAACCTCGGCTTAGTGAAAAACCTCACGATCACAAATGGTTATTGACCGGATCGTGCTGCCCTGGCATCGTCACTCTCGGTCTGGAGAGTTTCATGACACGATCGGAATTAATCGCCGGCTTGGCGGAGGATAACCCCCATCTGACGGTGGCGGATGTCGAGCGCATCGTCGCCGCGTTCTTTGACGAAATGACCACTGCCTTGGCCCGCGGTGAGCGGGTGGAGCTGCGCGGTTTCGGCGCGTTCACGGTGAAGCGACGCAATGCCCGGGCCGGACGCAACCCGCGCACGGGCGAAACGGTCGAGGTCGCGCAGAAATCGGTGCCGTTTTTCAAGGCCGGCAAGGAGTTGCGGGAACGCATCAACAAGCCCATGTCTACGCCCATGGTGAAGAAGAGTGGCGGAGTAAAAAGCTGAGACTATTCAAAACGATCATCGGCTTCGTGATTATCGTGCTGCTGGTGATTTTTATGCTCTCCAATCGCGACCCGATGGAGATTTCCTATTGGCCGCTGGGGCCGCTGGCGCAGTTGCCGGTCGGTGTGGTGGTGTTGGTGGTGCTGGCGCTCGGGTTTCTGCTCGGGCTGGCGTTCCATCTGCCGTCGCGGCTGGCGGCGAAGCGCCGCGCCAAGCGCGCCGAGAAGCGCAATGCCGAGCTGGAGGCGCGGCTGTCCGTGCCGGGCGCAACGCCGGCGCAGATCGGGACGCAGGCGCCATGACGAAACGGCTGATCGCTGCGATCGATACGGCGGACCGGACCCAGGCGGCCGCCATGGCTCAGGCGGTGGCGCCGCATTGCGGGCTGGTGAAGCTGGGGCTGGAATATTTCCTGGCGAATGGCCCGGCCGGGCTGGCCGCCGCCGCCGGCGCGCCGGTGTTCCTGGACCTGAAGCTGCACGACATTCCCAACACGGTGGCGGGCGCGGTGCGGTCGCTGCTGCCGCTCAACGTGCAGATGCTGACCGTGCATGCCGGCGGCGGCGGGGCGATGGTGGCGGCGGCGGCGAAGGCGGCTGCCGCGGCGCCTTTGCCACCGAAAATCCTCGCCGTGACGGTGCTGACCAGCATGGACGCGACGGCGTTGGCGGAAACCGGTGTGGCCGGCGGCACGACCCAGCAGGTGCTGCGCCTGGCGCGGCTGGCGCTGGACAATGGCGCCGACGGGCTGGTCTGCTCCGCACACGAGATCGCGCCGCTGCGCGACGCATTCGGCGCCGCGCCAATCCTCGTGGTGCCCGGCATCCGCCCGGCCGGCAGCGCCACCAACGACCAGGCGCGGGTGATGACCCCAGAGCAGGCGGTGACGGCGGGGGCCGACTACCTCGTGGTCGGAAGGCCGATTTTTTCGACGCCCGATCCCGCAGCGGCGGCCGCCTCGATCGCGGCGGCCATCGCCGGGTTGCGCTAGCATGAAAGGAAAGCAGCCGCTTTTTGAAAAAAGCGGCGCAAAAACTTCTTTTATGCTGGGCCATGGATTGTGTCGGCGACAACGCCCATGGCCCAGGTTAACAAAGTTTTTTTGCTACTTTTTGTTCACAAAAAGTAGTCTTCCCTTTTGCTTGCCTTGACCGGCGCCAGCGTCAAAATCTGCGGCATCAACAGCGCGGCGTCGTTCGATGCGGTGGTGGAGGCCGGCGCGGATTTTCTGGGCTTCGTGTTTTTTCCGCCTTCGCCGCGCTACGTCACGCCGGCCCAGGCGGCTGCCTTGTCGGTGCGGCACCTAAGCGGGCCGCAGCGCGTGGGGCTGTTCGTGAAGCCGAGCGCGGCGGACATCGAAGCGGTGCTGTCCGAGGTGAAGCTGGATATTTTGCAGATCCATGCGCCCCCGGCCGAGGCGGCGGCGCTGAAACGGCAATTTGGCCTGCCGCTCTGGCGCTCGCTCGGGATTTCGTCGCCGGCGGATTTTCCCGAGGCGGAAGAGCCAACGGACGGCTACGTGGCCGAGGCGAAACCGCCGCCGGGGGCGACGCGGCCGGGCGGCAACGCCGTGCAGGCGGACTGGGAATTGCTGGCGCGCTGGCGGCCGGAGAAATTCTGGCTTCTGGCGGGCGGGCTGCGGCCGGACAATGTGGCCGAAGCACTGCGCATCACAGGCGCGCCCGGCGCCGACGTGTCGTCAGGCGTGGAAACCGCGCCGGGCCAAAAATCCCCGGCGCTGATCAGGACGTTTGTCGAGGCCGTTCGAAGCGGGCGTTAGAGCGATATGGCTTGAAATCGAATCGCACAGCGATTCGATTGAGCCATGCAATCGCTCGTGTAAACAAGGCTAGAGCGTGATTGATGTAAAGCAATCATGCTCTAGGGCGAAAACCCAATCAGCCGTCAACAAATGTGCATGGATCAAGGTTTTGACGGCACCGCAGGGACACGGCACATTTCAGGAATGTCCCATTTTCATTTAACTCACGCCACCGTTTCCGATCTGCCCTTCATCATGGCGACTGAACGCCTGGATGGCTATGACGCCTTCGTCGGGCGGTGGAGTGAAGACAAGCATCGCGCAGCGTTAGCGGATGGCCGTCACGCTTATTTTTTGGGGAAAATTGACGATGAGCCGATAGGCTTCGTCATCCTGCGGGATTGGGCCTCCTCCGAGCGTGTGACTCTGCTGAAACGCGTTGCCGTTTCCAAGCCGGGGCAGGGGTTTGGCAGGCAACTGCTCGGGGCGGTGGTTGAACTTGTATTCCGGGAGACAGATGCGCACCGCCTCTGGCTTGGCACCTATCCCGAGAATTCGCGTGCACGCCATGTCTACGAGTCCGTCGGCTTTATCCCGGAAGGCGTGGCCCGCGACCATGTGTTTTTCGGCGGAATCCATAGGGATGAACTGATCATGGCCATCCTCCGGACGGATAGGCGGAAGCTGGCCGAGTGAGCTTTCACCCTGGAGTATGATTGCCTTAGATCAATTCAGAGAAAGTCAGGCGTCCGCTTTTCGAGCCAAAGCGGCGCAAAACTTTTGTTAATGCTGGGTCATGGGCGTTGTCACCGACAACGCCCATGACCAGCATTAACAAAGTTTTTTTGCTACTTTTTGTTCACAAAAAGTAGCCTTCCTCTATCCTGCGTACTTAGCCACGATTGGGGCAATCGCCCGGGCGATGAGTGTCATGCCTTCGGCGTCCGGGTGCAGCGCCGGCTCGGGCGGGGTGAGGCGCGGGTCGACGTACAGGCTGGCGTCGGCATGGCCGTTTTTCAGCAGCAGGGGACCGACATCCTCGAAGGTGACGACCGGGTCGTTGGCGTAGTGCTGCGCCAGGGCGGCGTTGATCAGGCGTGTCTGCTGATCGACCCAGGGGGAGCGGATCGAGGGCAGCACGCCGAGCAGCAGGATATGCGAGGCGGGCAGGCGGCGATGGGTGAGGGTGACCACGGATTCGATCCCCGGCACGCTCAGATCCGCGCCCCAATGAACCCGGCCGAGATTGTTCGCGCCGATCAGGATGATGGTGAGCTTGGGGTGCAGCCCGGCGACCTGGCCATGGTCCAGCCGCCAGATCAGGCTGGCGGTGGTATCGCCGATGAAACCGAAATTGAGCGCGTGATAGGGGCCGTAATAGTGGTTCCACACCGGCGCGACATCGTCGTAGCCGTGCGTGCCCTGGCGCTGCCAGTAATGGGTGATGGAATCGCCCAACCAGATCACTTCAGCGTTCGGGTCGGCCTTGGCGGCGGCGAGAGACTGCTCGAAGCGCAGCTTCCACCAGGGCAGGTCGGTCCGGCCGATCGGCGCCATGGCGAGATTGACGGCGGCGTAGGCCGTGCCCAAGCTAACGGCGGCGTACGCCGCCAGGGGCAGAAGCAGGCAGGCGGCGCAAAGAAGCTTTTTCATCAGAGCCCCATCAGCAGCAGCACGAAGCTGCCGGCGCCGAAAATGCCGCAATACCAGGCGAACGGTTTCAACGCCCAGGAATCGTGATCGCGGAAATAGCGCATCAGAAAGGCGGTGCTGGCGAAGGCGACGACGCCGGCCACCACGGCGGCGAGCAGCGACAGGCCGAACAGCGCGTGCAGCTCGTGCGCGTGCAGGAGTTTCGGGATCTCGACCACGGCGGCGGCGAAGATCACCGGCGTGCCCATCAGGAACGAGAACTTGGCCGCCTCCTCATGCGCCACGCCACGGCGCAGGCCGCCGACGATCGCCGCACCGGAGCGCGAGATGCCGGGCAGGAAGGCGAGGCACTGGAACAGGCCGATGATCAGCGCGTCCATGTTGGTGAGGGTGGTGCTGCGCTTGACCACCTGGCGCCGTAGCTGCTCGCCCAGCAGCAGCAGCCCGGCATTCACGATCAGGAAGATGCAGGCGATGAGCGGGCTGGCGAACAGATGCGTCACCGGCTTTTTCACGATCTCGCCGACGATGACCGCCGGTAGGGTGGCGATGATCAGCCGCAGCACCAGCTGGCGCTCGACGATGTTTTCGCTCCGGTAGCCGGCGCCGAGCACGCCGCGCAGCATGGCCAGCCAGTCACGATAGAAATACACTAGCATGCCGGTCGCCGTGCCCAGATGCAGCATGACGAGGAAGGGCAGGAAGCCGATGCTGGCCTGATCCACGCCCCAATGCAGCACCGCGGGGACGACCACCGCATGGCCCAGGCTGCTGACGGGGAACAGCTCGCTCGCGCCCTGCAGGATCGCGAACAGGATGGCGTGGAGAAAATTCATGAAAACTCCCTGAAAAAGACAAGGCAATACGGCCATACCGTTTTATCTGTTGCATCGCAGAAATTCCCGCCTCAGGTAAGCCGCCACTATGAATATTTCTCAAAAAACAGGCCCGTCCGCGGCGATGGTCCTGCTGTTGGCGTCTGCCTGCGGCATTGTCGTCGCGAATATCTATTATGCGCAGCCGCTGATCGACATGATCGGTCCCGCGGTTGGGCTCGGGCCGCGCGATGCCAGCGCGATCGTCAGCCTGACACAGCTGGGCTATGCGGCCGGGCTGCTGTTGCTGGTGCCCTTGGGCGACCTCGTGGAAAACCGGCTGCTGGTGGTGTTGACCATCGCCGCCTCGATCCCGGCGCTGCTGCTGGCGGCGGTGGCGCGCGACGGCACGGTGATGCTGGCTGCGGCGGTGCTGATTGGCCTGACCTCGGTGGCGGTGCAGATGCTGGTGCCGCTGGCGGCGCATCTGTCGCCGGAACATATGCGTGGCCGTGTCGTCGGCAACGTGATGAGCGGGCTGCTGGTGGGGATTTTGCTGGCCCGGCCGGTGTCCAGCGTGATCGCGAGTTTCGTTGGGTGGCGGGCGGTGTTTCTGATTTCCGCGGCGGTGATGCTGGCGATGCTGGCACTGCTGCGCTTCAGCCTGCCGCACCGGCGTCCGCAGGCGAACCGCCATTACGGCGAGCTGCTGGCCTCGCTGTTCGCGCTGCCTGTGCGCATTCCGCTGCTGCGCCAGCGCTCCGCCTATCAGGCCGCGGCTTTCGCCGGCTTCTCGCTGTTCTGGACCGGCGTGCCGCTGCTGCTGGCCCATAGCTTCCATTACACGCAGACCGGCATCGCCCTCTTCGCGCTGGTGGGGGCGGCCGGCGCCTTGGCGGCGCCGTTGGCAGGGCGGATGGCCGATCGCGGTCATGCGACCGGCGGCACGGTGTTCGCTCTGGTCTTGATCAGCTTCTCCTTCCTGGTCGCGATTCTGGGCTTCTGGCTGCACTCGGTGATCATCCTGGCGCTGAGCGGGGTGCTGCTCGATTCCGGGGTGCAGACCAATCTCGTGTTCAGCCAGCGCAGCATCTACACGCTCGCCCCGGAAATCCGTTCGCGCCTTAACGGCATGTTCATGGCGATCTTCTTTGTCGGCGGGGCCGCCGGGTCGGCCATCACCAGCCCGGTCTTCGCCCATTTCGGCTGGGTGGGGCTGTGCGTCGTGGGCGCGGTGCTGCCGGTGCTGGCGCTGGGCTATTTTTGCGTTGCGCGTAGGTAAGGTAAGTAAGGAAGACTACTTTTTGTGAACAAAAAGTAGCAAAAAAACTTTATGAATCTGGGTCATGGGCGTTGTCGGGGACATCGCCCATGACCCAGCGGAGTCAAAAGTTTTTGCGCCGCTTTTTTCAAAAAGCGGCTTCTTTCTTTTAAAACAAGCGTACTTGATTTGTTCGTTATGATACTGTTTCATTCGTAAATCGTAACGAAAGGCGGCGCGGATGGGGCTGGCCAGGGGGGCGGCGCATGGTGCTGCGTGGAATTTCGCCACCGTCCTGGCGGAGCGAAGTTTTGGCTTCCTGATCCTGGGGCTGCTGTTGCGCACCATTCCGGCCCGGGTGGTCGGGCTCATCGCCATTGCCTCGGTGATTTCCGATCTGGCGCGCATGATCTCCGTGAGCGGCGCCGGCGAGCAGGTGCTGGCCTATCCCGGTGACCGTGCGGTCGAGGCAGGCGCGTTCTGGTCACAAGGCCTGGCGGCACTCGGTTTCACGATCGTGTTGTGTCTGGCCGCACCTTGGGTCGCCGGGCTCTATGCGCAGCCTGCTTTGACACTGGTGTTGCGCGTGATGGCGGTGAATATTTTTCTCACTGCGTTTCTGGTCGTGCCCTCGGCGCGGTTGGCCACGAATTTTCGGTTTCGGGCGGTGGGGCTGATCTCCCTGGGCAGCACGGTGCTCGGTGGGGTGACGGCGCTGCCTTTGGCCTTTGCCGGGCGGGGCATCGAGGCGCTGATCGATCAGCGCATGATCGGCATCGCGTTTTACGCGCTGGTGGCGGCGGTGGCGGCGCGCTGGCGCCCGCCGCGTCCGCCGCCCTGGCCGGTGTTGCGGGCCAGCTTCAGGTTTTCTGTGCCGCTGATGCAGGCGGCGTTCGTCGATTACATCGCCATGACCGGCTATGTGATGCTGGTGGGGCTGCGCGTTCCGGTGGCGGATCTTGGCCGGTTTCGCATCGCGCAGCGGCTGGTCGAGGTGCTGCAGGAGATCGCCTTCCTGCCCGCGAGCAAGGTGTTCATGCCGGTTTTCGTCGCGGTGCGCGGCGAGCCGGAGCGGCGCGATGAGGCCGTGCGGCAGATGCTCGATGTGCTGTCCATGGCGATCTTTTTCGTCAGCGCGGTGTGCGGCGCGGCGGCGCAGCCGATCGTGCTGCTGATGTTCGGGCAGCACTGGGCGGCGGCGGCGGCGGTGTTCGGCACCCTGACGCTGATGGCCCCGGCGACGGCCTTGTACGGCGTGATCAATCCGTTGCTGACGGCGGCGCGGCGCACTCGGCTGGTCGCTTATTTCGCCTGGGCGAACGCCGCGACGATCATGCTGGCAGCATGGTTCGGCGCGCCGTTCGGGTTGCGGGCGCTGGCCTGGGCCCTGGCGGGGCGGGGCGTGCTCGGCGTGGCGCTGTTCCTGGCGGCGCTGAGACTGGGGCTGGAGCGGCCGGTGGCGCCGGTGCTGAAGATGCTGGCGCTGCCCTGCCTGGGGCTGCTGGTGGGGCGGCTGGCCGCGGCGGCGGCCCTGGCGGCATGGCCGGGGCTGGGCCTGGTGGCGCAGCTGCTGCTGACCGGGGGCGTGGCGGCTGCGGTGTTCCTGCTGGTGGTGACGGCGGCGGCGCCGGCGCGCATCATCGGCATGACCGCGCGGCTGCATCGCGCGTTTCTGGGGCCCCGTCCGGTGTGAGCTTTATCCCTTGTCCCGGCCTGGGGTTGCTGGTTCAATAAGCCGGACCATGACCGATCATCCCGCTCCTTTCCGGCTGCTGAAGCCAACAACCCGGCGCGCCGCGCTGGTGCTGACCTCGGCGCATTCCGGGCAGCGCTATGACCCCGCGTTTCTGGCGGCATCAAGGCTTGATGCGACGGAAATCCGGCGCAGCGAGGACAGTTTCGTCGACGAGCTGTTTTCCGCCGGGCCGGCGCTTGGCGTGCCGCTGCTGGCCGCGCAGTTCCCGCGCGCCTATTGCGATGCCAATCGCGAGGCCTGGGAGCTGGACCCGCTGATGTTCGCCGACGCGCTGCCCGCGCATGTGAATACCACCAGCCCGCGCGTGCAGGCGGGGCTGGGAACGATCGCGCGGATCGTCGGCAACGGCGAGGCGATCTATGCCGGAAAACTCCGCTTCGCCGAGGCGAAGGCGCGCGTGGAGACGTGCTGGCTGCCTTTCCATGAGGCGTTGGCGGGGCAGATCGAGGAGACGCTGGAGCTGTTCGGCACCTGCCTGGTGATCGATTGTCATTCCATGCCGAGCCTGCCGGGGCGCCACGCCCCGAAGGCCGACATCATTCTGGGTGACGGCTACGGCACCAGCTGCGCGCCGGCCTGGACGGATTTTCTGCATGCCACCCTGGCGGAGCTGGGATTTCAGGTGCGGCGCAACGATCCTTATGCCGGCGGCTTCATCACCCGGCATTATGGCCGGCCGCGCGAGGGGGTGCAGGTGATCCAGCTTGAAATGGCGCGCGGGCTATACATGAATGAGCACAATTTTACCCGTACCCCGCAATTTGCCGAGATGCAGCGGCGGATGACGGCGTTGCTCGCCGCGGTGATCGAGGCGCGGGTGTGGGCGCGTTTTATCCCCAAACGCGGAGCGGCGGCCGCGGAATAAAAAAGCGGCGCAAACGCGCC
This sequence comes from Acidocella sp., assembly GCF_036489515.1. Taxonomy (GTDB): domain Bacteria; phylum Pseudomonadota; class Alphaproteobacteria; order Acetobacterales; family Acetobacteraceae; genus Acidocella. Next base: position 142,378 of record NZ_DASXFO010000056.1, on the reverse strand, counting down.
GCCGAGTTTCGGGAGGAAACGTTCAAGAACGGGAGAGGCATCTCAGCCCGCTTCTGCATGGTTAGAATAAATCGGCCGGGTGAAGCAAGAAAAAAATTTTGCGGTGCAACAATACTTATGACGTAATTTTAAAAAAATTGTTTAATAACAAGTTGTTGTTATGGTTTTGCCGAAGCTTGGCTCGATGCGACCTGAATTGTCGGCGCCGCGGACAGAGGCGGGAGGCTTTACCTTCACGCTTGCACCCCTTATGAGCCTTGTCGCGGTCCGGTCCCACCGGTTCCGCTGCGGAGGGGTGGCCGAGAGGCTGAAGGCGGCGGTTTGCTAAACCGTTATACGCTGTCAAGGCGTATCGTGGGTTCGAATCCCATCTCCTCCGCCAGCCGCCTTTTGCGGCAGAAAATCAGAGAAATCTTTGATATTGCGCAGCTTTTTGGATGGTCATTGTTCCAAAGAGTGCTCCAAACATGCGTTGTATGTCCTACCTGCGAAGGCACCCAAAAACCGGCATATATTGGTATCGGCGCTACGTCCCGCCAGCACTCCGCCCCTATCTGCCGCCCATAGATGGATTCTCTGACAAGGCGAACCGCACCGAACTGGTCAAAACTTTAGGCACCCGTGAGATAGGCGATGCTAACCGCAGGCCTGGGGCCATAGATGTCGTGGTGCAGGCAGCCCTAGACGTCGCCCTTGCCTCACAATCCCCCCAACTGCCAGCAGATCACCCAGTTTTGGCAAGGTTGCGCCCAGTCTACGGGGAGGCACCCCGCGCCGCCCTACAGGCACGAGAGCAGATGGTAGCAGGGGCGTGGGATTTTGGGGGCATGGATGACCCACCGCCCCCCACACCCGCACCAACACCAGCAAGGAAAGAATTAACCGAGAGTAGTGGCAAACCATACTTGTTCGCTATCGAGGAGTGGTCGCGGGCGAGTGATTTAAAAGCCCGCCAGAAAAGTACCTACATATCCGATGTTCAGCACTTTGCCTCTGTACATGCGGGCATCACTGTGGGGAGTGCAGGGGCGGGCGACGGATTAGAACTCGTGCAGAAATGGGTGGCGGTGTTGTATGCTGGGGATATCGCGATCCAAACCATAAAACGTAAACTCGCATCTATCCGCAATTATTGGCATTACTTGCAATTGCACTCGCACGCGCCACCGGGGCCTATGTACGGCACGGGTGTACACCTCCCCCGTGAGCGCAAGGCGTTAGACTCGGGCCGTAGAGCCGACAATCCCGGCATTTACGTCGATGGCCGCGTAACCGCTTGCGGCTGTCTCGATAACTCAAGCACGTTGGTCATCGGTGACATCCGAACAGAAACACTTCGTCAAATGCGATATGGGGCTCGGTATCAGGCACTTCTGGATGCCTTCATGAGCGGTGATGTAGGCGGCTTGGCCTTATGCGCGGACTGCGATGTCCCGTGTTGCGACAGCCGAATGATAAATTACGTGTCTGTGAAATATGACGAGGCGGCGTCCGCCTAACCACACGCGGCCTGCGACAGGCACGCAAGCGCCCTGGCGCAGCTGGATCCGTTCCGGTTGCGCCATCAAAATGCCCGGACTAGGTTCAGTCCATGGGAGACAACGCCAGAACCTTGGACGCAATATGCCCTGAGGTGAAAGAGGTTCGAAAATCAGCGCCCGGCACCAATAGCGCACACGCACGCGCGATTCCGTGGTCGAATGCCAGGATATTCGCCGACGCCACGGGTACGGCTCCGTATTTCCCAGCCTTATATGCCCCAGGAGCGCTCGGCATTGGGGTCGGTGGCCTGATCGGCCTGGGTCCTCTGCAATCGCTTTATCTGGGCCGTACGTTTATGCTGATTGCATTTCTGCTGATCGGCGCAGCGTGCTTGTGGTTTGCCCGTGCCGGACAGGGGTTGTTTTTTGCGCTACTCAGCCTGCCAATGACGCTCTCATTAGCCGCTTCATTTAGTCAGGACGGCATGATCATCGCTTCATGCGCGCTCGCCGGCGCAATGCTCACGCTCGACGAAACGGAATACCCGAAGGCGCGCTGGATCGCCGCAGCTGTTATCGCGGTCGTGATCGGCTCGAAGCCTCCTTATGGGCTGTTGCTGTTTATCACCGCACTGCCGCTGGCAACACGCGGAGCGATGCGAAGGCTGGTGATCGCTGGCTTGTTTGGCTTGCCTGCGCTCGGGTGGGTTGTCGTCATGATGCATACGAGTTTCGTTTCAAATCTTGCGCTAGCGCCTTATCATCCCGGTCCGCTCTGGCCGGGCAGTCCAAATGTCCTTTTCGATGCCCCGGATGTCGGTGGCGGAATTCGCACCCTATTGCACTCACCTGCATTCATTGTGATTCTGCCCTATAACTGCCTCAAATTCTGTTACAGCTCCCTGGAAATTGAGTTTATTGGGCAATTGGGGGGGCTGAATGCGCCTTTGCCCCCTGGCTTATTGGCCGCCTGGAAAGTGGCGATCTCGGCCGCCTTTGTCGGCATGCTGTTCGGGCGTGGACGAGGGGCTCGACAGTGGCGCGCGCTCGATGCGCTTTTCGCGTTGGAGGTTATCATCGCCTCGGTTATCGCAGTATGCTTGTCGATGTATCTGTCATGGACACCAGTTGGCGCAACGCTGATCAGGGGTGTCCAAGGGCGGTATATGCTGCCCTTGGTGCCATTCCTTCCCCTTATATTGCCTCGCCTTGGCGTCCTGATGCGGCTTCCTGGACGGCTTGAACGCAATGCCGCAGAAGCCAATTCATCCGCTACTGGCAAAGCCTGGCGAACCCGGCTGATTGTTGTCGGCATTGTTATTACCCAGATCGGCATTCCGCACTGTTTTGCTTGTTTGGGGCGTTAATTGCACAATCAAAATCAGACAAATGATGCTGGCCCCTTAGGGGAAAGAAAGTGGCCGCTTTTTAAAAAAGCGGCGCAAAAACTTTTGGTTATGCTGGGCCATGGGCGGTGTCGGCGACAACGCCCATGGCCCAGCATTAATAAAGTTTTTTTGCTTCTTTTTGTTCACAAAAAGAAGCCTTTCTCTTCACTTTGCCGAGCTCAGGCGCTCGGAGGCGGTGCAGGCAGGGGCGATTGAGTCGGGGCGGAATCTGGCGAATAATGACTGGGCTGTTACCCAAGGATGAAAGGTTCAGATATGCCGGAAATGACCGCTTACGCCGTGGCGGGGCGTACGCCTGCGCCGAAGTGCGCCCTGATGAATGACAACGCCGATGCCCTGGTGGCGCAGATCGTGGACTCTGCGAAACCCACCAACGCCAATGTCGGCACGCCGTGCGGAGAGCGCTGATCCGATGCGGCTGACATCCTGCCTGGCCCTGCTGGCGGCGGCGTCGGGGCTGGTTTCCTGCGCCGACCCGCAGGTGCAGGCCTACCACCAGCATCCGCAATCCTTCCTGCAGGAGCTGGTCTATTGCCAGAACAACTATGCGACGGTCGGCAATACACCGGCGTGCCGTGCTGCGTTCCGCGTGAATTCCCAGCTTTTTCCTGAATAGGGCGGCTCTGGACTGTACCGTTGGCGGGCCGGAATTCCGGCCCGCGCACATTTGATCACGTGGCTTGATCCTCGCAGGACATGAAAAATCCGCTGTGGAAATGCCAGAGCGAAAAGAACATGCAGGTGGCAAAACACTAATTTGTTTTTCGTTTGTTGCAATTCGCAAAGATCTCGTAACACGATAGCTATTTTGAATATTTATGATCTTTGTCTGGTTTGCCGTGGCGGTGGCGTTGTCTGGTTTGCGCGGTGATATCGGCAATAAATTGACGCCTGTACGCTGGCACAATCGCGGAATGCGCCAATCTGTAAAGCGCCTCGTTGAATTGGACGAGGTTACGGCAAGAATTGGTGAATGAGATGAAAGCGCGTCTTTTTGGAGTCACATTTTTAACGCTCTGCCTGAGTGGTTGCGCCTTGGAAGCGCCGCTGCCCTCGACCGGGTTTATGCCGCAGGATGCTTTCGGCAACTCCGTGATCGGGCAGGACCCGGCCATGGCAGCCTTCAACGAGGCATTATTTGCTTTTTCGCATCCTCAGATGATGCAGAAGCGTCCGGCGGCGATGGCGCTGGCGGTTGCATCGCTGGATGCGATGGCCGGGCAGTTCTCCACGGGCGGACGCTGGATGGCCTTCGATCCGCTCGCCAAGATGGAAATGCTGCAGGCCCGCCAGCGGGTGCGCGCGATCATGGGGATCCCGGAAACCGCGCCGTCCCAGGCGGTGATCGACCAGTTGGTGAAGGCGTCCAAGGCGCTCGACGCGGGCGATCAAGCGGCGGCGCTGGCGGCCTTGTCGGGTGGGGTCTTCACCCGGCCTGCGGCGCAGACCCTGGCGCTGCTGACGCATTTCCCGGACGTGCCGGTGGCGAACCATGCTACCATGGATGCCAACAGGGGTATGTCCGGGCCAGGCGGCAGCTTCCCCTTCCACTAAGAAGCGAAGGGGAAGGCTTCTTTTTGTGAACAAAAAGAAGCAAAAAAACTTTTTTATGCTGGGCCATGGGCGTTGTCGCAGACACAGCCAATGACCCAGCATAGTAAAAGTTTTTGCGCCGCTTTCCTCCCTTCGCTAAGGCTCAACGCTTGCCGGCGAGCAGAATATGCGCGGCCCGGTCGATGAAGCGCGGGTCGGAGGCGTAGCGGTATTCCAGCACGTCCAGGTCCGAGTAGAATTCGCTCTGGCCTTCGAACGCGGAGGGGTTCCAGCGGCGGTCGGTGGCAAAGCGGCTGTGGAACACGTCCAGGCCGAACAGCGTCGTTTGCTTAAGATGCGGCTGGAACAGCCGGTCGAGCTCGGCGCTCGTGAACAGATGGGAGGTGAAGCCGATATGCTCGCCATTGAGCATGTCGATCTCCATGCGGTCGGCCAGGTTGTCCTGCTGAAAGTTGCGCGCATGGTCCAGACTGTCGACATAGATCGTCGGCAGGCTGCCGGCGGCGCGCACCGTGACGAACAGCGTGTCCTGCGTCACTCGGGCCAGTTCCTGGGCCACTTGGCCGTGCGCCGTCACCGGCAGGTGGTTCAGCACGCCGTAGAGGCACAGGCAGAGGTCGAATTCCTGGTCGGTGAAGGCCGGCCCGTCGGTAATGTCGCGGACCAGAAAATGCATCCGGACCGTGAGATCATCGATGCCGGCGAGGCTGGATTTCGCCAAGGCGATCATGGCCGGGGAGATGTCGAAGCCGAAGGCGTTGATGCGCTCGAAGCCGAGTTCACGGGCGCGTAAGGCGACACGGCGCAGCCAGGTTCCGGGCCCGCAGCCGGCATCGAGCAGCGAGATCGTGCGGCGGCCGGAGGCGGCCAGGCGCGTCAGCGTGGCATCGATCCGGCGCCAAATTTCCCGGTCGGCGAAGCTGTATTGGCTGGTGAAGTCGAAGGGACGGCTGGCATCGCCGTCGGCGTAGCGGAGGTAATCGCTTCCGGCCATGTCATAGGCCTGTGCGGCCTGTTTCGATGGTACGGCGGGAGTGGGGAAAGTAACCCGACTGGTCGTTTGAGCTCTCACAGCGTTCTCCAGATTTGTCGGAGGCAGCCTGGTGGCTGGTCCGCCGGCGGCCTACATGCCGCGCCGGCAGAGTGATAAAAGGCGGTGGCGGCATTAAACCACCATGTGAAAGACGGGCGCTTAGCCTAAAATGTGGATAAATTTATGCCCGTCCGGCCGCGTCTGGCCGGCGGCAAAGGCGCGGCGGCGCTGGCAACAGGCGCCCCTTCGGCCGGCGCCGGATCTTCATGCGATCTTTATGCGGCCGCCGGAATTCCGCATCGTGAATTTATCCGGCGCGGTCTATCCAGGGACAATGATTAAGCGTGAGGACAGGCACTTGATCTCGAATAGAAACCGAAAACGACACCGAGAAGACTGTAAGAGCTCGAAATCGACCACGCCTTCCATTCTACGGCAACAGCGCAGCGCCGAAAGACTGCGCCGTTTCGACCGCGCGATGATTTGCGGTTATGGCCTGTTGGCCTCGATTTTAGTGTTGCGTCTTGCCTTTGGCGGCATGACTGCCTCGCCCAAAGAGGTGCAGATGAGCGCGCAGTTCCACGCCGCGCCGCTCACCTCAGAGCCGGCAAAAATTTTCACCGCATCATGGGCCCGATCTGGGCATGCCTATGTCAAGGGCGTAAGCCACGTCTAGAGCGCTGGAACCTGATCCGGGAAGAAAAAGGGAAGACTTTTTTTTGTGAACAACAAGAAGCAAAAAACGGGTAGTGTCTCAGTCTGAATTTCGGCTTTAAGGGAAACCGAACGGCCGCTTTCGGGCAGGCAGCTCTCCTGCTATGACACGGGAATGCTGAAGCTCTATTGCCTCTGCGGGCAAGTCCGCATCCAAACCCCAAAGCAACCGGACTTCATCAACGAGTGCAACTGCACGCTCTGTAGCAAAACTGGCGCCCGCTGGGCCTATTTTCATCCCTCGGACGTCGTCATCGAGGGAACGACGAAGGGGTATAGCCGGGGAGATAAAGAAGACCCTGCCGCGGAAGTCCAGTTCTGCGCAAATTGCGGTTCGACGACGCACTTTATTCTGACCACGAGCGCGATATCGAAGTTCGGGAACGTCCAACTGGGTGTCAATATGCGTCTGGCGGATGAGAAGGATCTTGCAGGAATAGAGTTGCGCTATCCTGACGGACGTGCCTGGCTGGGCAAGGGTGGCTTCGACTATGTGCAAGAGGCTCGCATCATTGGCGGACGAGTGGCCTCGGAATAACCATTCGCGATGAGTGTCATTCAGCTTAGAACGAAGGCAAAGGCGCGAAAGCCGAAATTCAAACTGAGACACTACCACAAAACTTTATTAATCTTGGGGTATGGGCGTTGTCAGCGACACAGCCTCCGGCCCAGCAGAGCAAAAATTTTTGCGCCGCTTTTTTAAAAAAGCGGCTGCTTTCTATCGAACGATATCCCAGCCGCTCTGCGCCATCACTTTCGTGACGCCATGCATGGCGATGCCGCGCGCGTCGGCGGCGTTGCCGGCCAAGGCCCTGGCATAGACGCCCTCGGCGATGGCGGCGCTGCGGAATATCGCGAAGCCGAGAAAAAATTTCCAATCCGCAATTCCGGTGCGGCCGGCGACGCGGCAGTACAGCGCCAGCATGTCATCCTCGGTGGCGAGGCCGTGCGCGGCAAGGTCGAACCCGCCATAGCCCTGCAACGGCCCTTCGATATGCGGCAGATGGAACGGCATGCAGCAATAGGCCAGATCGGCCAAAGGGTGGCCGAGCGTGGCGAGTTCCCAGTCCAGCACGGCGATGATCCGGGGCTCTGACGGGTGCACCATCATGTTGCCGAGGCGGAAATCGCCATGGACGATGGCGCTTTCATCCCGTTCCGGCAGATGCGCGCCGAGCCAGTCCATCAGCTGCGTCATGGCGGGCAGATCCTCGGTCTGCGCCGCCTCGTACTGGCCGCGCCAGCGCGCGAGCTGCCGCGCCGCGTAGTTGGTCGGCCGGCCGAAATCTTGGAGACCGCAGGCGGCATAGTCCAACGCGTGCAGCCGCCCGATGGTGGTGAACAAGTCCTGCTGCAGCGCGCCGCGCTCAGGCGGTGTCAGCTCCGGCATCAGCACGTCGCCGAACACCCGGCCGGGCAGGAAATCCATGACGTAGAATTCCGTGCCGATGAGGGTAGGGTCGGCGCAGTAGAGGCGCATGGGCGCGACCGGCACGCCGCTGCCCTGCAGGGCCTGCTGGATGCGGTATTCCCGGTCGATCTGATGGGCCGAGGGCAAAAGTTTTCCCGGCGGCTTTTTGCGCAGCACGTATTTGTGGGTCGCCGTTTCCAGTAGAAAGGTGGGGTTGGACTGGCCGCCCTGGAATTGCCGCAGCCCGGCGTCGCGGGGGAAGTTTTCCAGATGCGTGTGCAGATAGGCGAAGAGCGGGCTGGGATCGAAGCGATGCGCCGGGAGCGGTTCGATCAGTTTCGCGCCGCTCATCACAGCCCGCCGCTGATGGTGGAACCGCCATCGACGGTCAGGGCCTGGCCGGTGACGTAGGCGGCGGCCGGCATGGCCAGAAACGCGCCGACCGCGCCGATATCCTGCGGCACGCCGATGCGTCCCAGCGGGGTCGCCGCCTCCACGGTTTTTAAGGTTTCCGGATTGTCCCAGAGCGCGCGGGCGAAATCGGTCTTCACCAGGCCCGGCAGGATGGCGTTGACGCGGATATTTTTTGGCCCCCATTCGACCGCGAGGTTCTGCATCAGCCCGATCTCGGCGAGCTTGGAAATGTTGTAGGCGGGGATGGCGGTGCTGCCGCGCAGCGCGCCGATCGAGGAGATCAGGGTGAAACTGCCGCCGCCCTGTTTGGCGACTTCCGGGAGTGCCAGATTGGCGAGCCAGAGGGTGGATTTGAGGTTGACCGCCATGATCTTGTCCCAGGCCTCGTCGCTGATGCCCGAGAGCGGGCCGTAATACGGGTTGACGGCGACATTGGCGACCACCGCATCCAACCGCCCGAATGTTTGCGTGGTGACACGGACCAGCGCCGCCAGATCGTCGCGTGAGCCGGCATTGCAGCGCAGCGCGATCGCCCGGCCACCCGCCGCGATGATGTCATCGCGTACGGCCTCGCAGGGTTCCAGCTTGCGCGAGCAGATCACCACGGAGGCGCCAAAGGCGGCCATGGTTTCGGCGATGGCGCGGCCGATGCCGCGGGACGAACCGGTGATGATGGCAACCTTCCCATCCAGGCGAAACAAGTCGCTCATGCGGGCGTCTCCCTTTTTAGGTAAAGGAAAGTAGCCGCTTTTTAAAAAAAGCGGCGCAAAAATTTTTATTATGCTGGGCCATGGGCGTTGTCAGGGACAACGCCCATGGCCCAGCATAATAAAGTTTTTTTGCTTCTTTTTGTTCACAAAAAGAAGTCTTCCCCTTCGCTTAAGGGGGGTTGCTGAAACGGCACGCCGATCGCACAGTGGCAAAAAAGGGGAACGCCGGAATGGGCATGACCTACTCGCAGAAGGTCGAGGCGCTGCGGGAGCGCGTCGCGGATTTCATGGCGGCTTATATCTATCCGCACGAGGCGGAACTGTTCGCTGCCCCCGCCCTGGCGGATGATCGCTGGCAGCCTCTGGCGCTTCTGGAAGAGATCAAGGCCAAGGCGCAGGCGGTGGGGCTGTGGAACCTGTTTCTGCCGGACAGCGAATTCGGCGCGGGCCTGACCAACAGCGAATACGCGCCATTGGCCGAACTGATGGGGCGTTCGCCCTTCGCGCCGGAGGCGTTCAATTGCTCAGCCCCCGACACCGGCAACATGGAAGTGCTGGTGCGCTACGGCACGCCGGCGCAGAAAGGCCGCTGGTTGCAACCGTTGCTGGGCGGAAAAATCCGTTCCGCTTTTGCGATGACCGAGCCGAAAGTGGCTTCGTCCGACGCGACCAATATCGAAACCTCGATCGTTCGCGATGGTGATGAGTACGTCATCAAGGGCCATAAATGGTGGATTTCCGGCGCGCCCGATCCGCGCTGCGCGATTTTCATCGTCATGGGCCAGAGCGATCCCGGCAATGCCGACCGCTACCGGCGGCAATCGATGATTCTCGTGCCGAACCCGCATCCGGGCGTGACCATCAAGCGTGCGCTCCCGGTGTTCGGGTTTGACGATGCGCCGCATGGCCATGCCGAGGTCATTTTCGAGCAGGTCCGCGTGCCGGCGGATAATATCCTTCTGGGCGAGGGCAGGGGATTCGAGATCGCGCAAGGGCGGCTGGGGCCGGGGCGTATTCATCACTGCATGCGCTCGATCGGCGCCGCGGAGCGGGCGCTGGAGAGGATGATCCGGCGGCTGAATGCGCGCGTGGCTTTCGGCAAGAGGTTGGCCGAGCAAAGCCTGTGGCGCGAGCGGATCGCGCAGTCGCGCATCATGATCGACCAGGCGCGGCTGCTCTGCCTGCATGCGGCGCATCTCATGGATACGGTGGGGAACAAGGCGGCGCGGGCGGAGATCGCCATGATCAAGGTCGTGGCGCCGAACGTGGCGTGCCAGGTGATCGATTGGGCGATCCAGGCTTATGGCGGCGGCGGCGTGGCGGATGCCTGGCTCTCCCATTCCTATGCGTGGCAGCGCAGTTTGCGCTTCGCCGACGGGCCGGACGAGGTGCATCGCGACCAGCTGGCGCGGATGGAGCAGAAGGCGGTGGAAACGATCGATCCGGCGCGCACCGGTGGCGGCCCGGACGTGATCATCGCTGATGGGCGCTCTGGGCCGGGGATCTGGCCCTAGAGAAAGCGGCGCAAAAACTTTTGGTTATGCTGGGCCATGGGCGTTGTCGGCGCAAACGCCCATAGCCCAGATTAATAAAGTTTTTTTGCTTCTTTTTGTTCACAAAAAGAAGGCTTCCCTGAGCTACGCCATATAGGAGGGTTAAAACAATGACACAGGCGATGAATGACTGGGCCGGCTATCGTGAAAAACTCGGCGCGGTTCTGGGGGATCTCGCGAAGATCAATCCGGATGTGTTGCGCGCCAACGACGTCATTTCCCATGCCGCACCAAAACCGCAGACGCTGGATGCGAAGACCAGAGAGCTGATCTCGCTGGCGGTGGCGGTGACGACGCGTTGTGACGGCTGCATCGCGTTTCATGCCGAAGCCGCGAAAAAGGCCGGTGCCAGCAAGGAGGAACTGGCGGAGGCGCTGGGGGTCGCCATCGCGCTGAACAGCGGAGCCGCGCTGGTCTATTCGGCGCGCGCGATGGATGCGTTTGCGGCTTCGTCATGAACGTGATTCAGTCGCCGCTGATTGTGCTCGATCCTGCCGATAACGTTCATGTGCGGAAGAAGGTCAAAAGGAGGACTACTTTTTGTGAACAAAAAGTAGCAAAAAAACTTTGTTAATTCGGGCTATGGGCGTTGTCGGTGACAACGCCCATAGCCCAGCATAGCAGAAGTTTTTGCGCCGCTTTTTTTAAAAAGCGGCTGCTTTCTTCTATGTCAGGGCTCGGCGAGTTCCCGCGCCGCGGAGCGATGGGGGCCGACGGCCACGTCTTCCTCGCCCTCATGCAAAGCCGGGTTTTCCAACTTCTGATCATGTTGCAGAGACAGTGCCACGAGCATCGCGAAGCCGAGGATCACGCCGATCGCCAGCAGCGCGATCGTATAGCTTCCGGTGGCATCCTTCACGCGGCCCATGACGTAGGGGCCGAAGAAGCCGGAGAGGTTGCCGAGCGAGTTGACCGCGGCGAGACCGGCGGCGGCGGCGGGACCGGAGAGGAATGTGGCCGGCAGCGCCCAGAAGCAAGGCTGCGAGCCGAACAAGCCGAAGCCGGCGACGGTGAACAGGAACATCTTGGCGATCGGGCTGTCCACCACCGTGGTGCCGGCGATGCACAGCCCGGCGAACAGCAGCGCCATGCCGATATGCTCGCGACGCTCATGCGTGCGGTCGGAGTGGCGGCTCCAGAACACCATGCCGAGAACGCCCGCGATGTAGGGCAGGGTGGTGACCAGGCCGGTGAGCCCGAAGGACAGGCCGAAACCATGCACGATTTGCGGCAGGAAGAAGCTGATGCCGTAGACCGCCGCGTTGATGCCGAAATAGATGAACGCGAGCAGCACCACGCGGGTGTTGGTGATGGCCTGCAGCGCGGAGAAACGGTTGGCCTTCAGGCGGATGCGGTTTTCCGTCGCATGCCGTTGCACCAGCCAGGCGCGCTCGTCATCTTCCAGCCATGTCGCATCGTTCGGCCGGTCGGTGAGATACATGAGCACGACGCCGGAGAGCAGCAGCGCGGGAATGGCTTCGATCAGATACAGCCATTGCCAGTTGGCGAGGCCGAGACCGTGGACATACAGCAGCATCCCCGAGATCGGGCCGCCGATCACGGTGGACAGCGGAATCGCCGCCATGAACATGCCGATCATCCGTGCGCGGTAGAGGGCGGGGAACCAGATCGTCAGATAGAAGATGATGCCCGGGAAGAAGCCGGCTTCGGCGACGCCCAGCAGCACGCGCAGCGTGATGAACACGGTGGCGGGGCTCAAGCCCGTGGCGTGCGCGATCTGCGGAATGAAAGCTTCGGCGCCGGCGACGATGCCCCAGGTGAACATGATGCGCGCGATCCATCTGCGCGCCCCAACACGGTCGAGCAGCAGATTCGACGGCACTTCGAAGAAGAAATAGGCGATGAAGAAGATACCGGCGCCGATACCGAAGGTCGTGGCTGTGAAACCAAGGTCCTTGTTCATGCTGAGCGCGGCGAAGCCGACATTCACGCGGTCGAGATAGGCAACGAAATAACACAGAATAAGAAATGGCATCAGACGCTTCGTAACGCGCCCGATCGTGCGTGCTTCCAAGTCCATCAAAGATGACTCCCGCCCTAGAGAATGCCGAATTGGTTCGGCCTATTGTTTGTCAAGCGACTATGGAGCGACCAACGGGATGGCGTCAACAGAACTTTCTTCGCGCGCATCAGGAAAATTCTATGTAAATGAAGGTTATAGAATGGGTTTTTCTATTGCAAAAATCCACCACCGGTTCGTTTTGGCGCGGCATGGCGAGTCGGAGGTGGTTGTTTTTTAATAAAAATTTGTTCAATAAGCGGAACCAAGTTGTTGGGGCGAGGGTGGTTTCGACGGATTTTGAATATTGCAAATAAACGCGTGAAAATTCTTGTGAAAGACACGTGGAGCCTTCTTGCCTGGGATGAATACTTCATGTTCTTGGGGTTGCTGACGATCGGAGCGTGACTTACAGTTTTTGCAAATAACACCCCCGGGAGGAGGTACGATGCAAGAAGTGAAAGATACGGCGCCCCGCCTGCGCAGCCGTCGCTGGTTCGATAATCCTGAAAATCCAGGCATGACATCGCTCTATATCGAGCGCTATCTCAATTACGGCCTGACGCGTGAGGAGCTGCAATCGGGTAAGCCGATCATCGGCATCGCGCAGACCGGTTCGGATCTTTCCCCCTGCAACCGGCATCATCTGGAACTCGCGCATCGCGTGCGTGACGGCATTCGCGAAGCCGGGGGGATTCCGATGGAATTTCCGCTGCATCCGATTCAGGAAACCGGCAAGCGTCCGACCGCGGCGCTCGACCGTAACCTCGCTTATCTGGGCCTCGTGGAAGTGCTGCACGGCTATCCGATCGACGGCGTCGTGCTGACCACCGGCTGCGACAAGACCACGCCGGCCTGCCTGATGGGTGCGGCGACTGTGAACATTCCCTCCATCGTGCTCTCCGGTGGGCCGATGCTGGATGGCTGGTTCAAGGGCAAGCTGGCCGGGTCCGGCACGGTGGTCTGGGAGGCGCGAAAACTGTTTGCCGAAGGCAAGATCAACTACGACGCGTACATGGATATGGTGGTGTCCTCCGCGCCGTCCGTCGGGCATTGCAACACCATGGGCACGGCGAGCTCGATGAATTCGCTGGCCGAGGCGCTGGGCATGAGCCTGCCGGGCTGCGCCATGATCCCGGCGCCGTATCGCGAACGCGGGCAGATGGCCTATGTGACCGGCAAGCGTATCGTCGCGATGGTGGCGGAAAATCTGCGCCCCTCCGACATCATGACGCGCCACGCCTTCCAGAACGCGGTGGTGGCGGCGGCGGCGCTTGGCGCTTCGTCCAACTGCCCGATCCATATGGTGGCGATCGCCCGGCATATGGGCGTCGATCACACGCTGGAGGATTGGCAGGAATTCGGCGCACACACGCCGCTGCTGGCGGATGTGCAGCCGGCCGGGCGGTTCCTGTCGGAAAGTTTTTTCCGCGCCGGCGGGGTGCCGGCGGTGCTGCGTGAACTGCTCGAAGCGGGGCGGCTGCATGGTGACGTGATGACCGTCACCGGCCGCACGCTGGCGGAAAATCTCGAAACCGCGGGGGCGGTGGATGGCACCGTAATCCGCCGCTATGCCGAGCCGCTGAAGGAGAATGCCGGCTACGTCGTGCTCTCGGGCAATCTGTTCGACAGCGCGGTGATGAAGACGGCGGTGATCGACGCGGAGTTCCGCGAACGGTTTTTGTCCGATCCTGCCCATCCCAACGTGTATGAGGGCAAGGTCGTGGTGTTCGAGGGGCCCGAGGATTACCACGCGCGGATCGAGGATCCGGACCTCGGCGTCGACGAAACCTCAATGCTGGTCATCCGCAATTGCGGGCCGGTCGGCTATCCCGGCAGCGCCGAGGTGGTGAACATGCAGCCGCCGGCGGCGCTGCTGAAGAAGGGCGTGGCAGCACTGCCGACCATGGGCGACGGGCGGCAATCCGGCACCTCCGGCAGCCCGTCGATCTTGAATGTCTCCCCGGAGGCGGCGGTGGGGGGCGGATTGGCGTTGTTGCGAACCGGCGACAAAATCCGCGTCGATCTCAACCGCAACAAGGTCGACGTGATGATTTCCGACGCGGAGCTGGAAGCGCGCCGCGCAGCCTGGGTGCCGCCGCTGTTAAATAATATGACACCTTGGGAGGAAATCTACCGAGCGCAGGTGGGCCAGATGGGCACCGGCGCCTGCCTCGAGCCGGCGACACTCTATCTCAACATCCTGGAAACGCGTGGTGAATCGCGCGACAATCATTAGAGGATGATTGCTGAGGCAAGCAGGCGCTTTTTGAAAAAAGCGCCGCAAAAACTTTTGTTATGCTGGGCCATGGGCGGTGTCGGTGACAACGCCCATGGCCCAGCATAAAAAAGTTTTTTTGCTTCTTTTTGTTCACAAAAAGAAGCCTTCCCTTTCTTTAATGGCCAGGGCCCCCGCCATGCCACCCGCCGCCATGCGCGACGTGGTAACCACCATGCCCATAGCCACCATGCCCATAGCCACCATGCCCATAGCCAGGATGGCCATGCCAATAGTGGCCGTGCCACCAATAGCCGCCATACCCGCCATAGCCATAATAATAGGGATAGCCATAATAGCCGCCACCATAATAGCCATAAGGGGCGGCATAGCAGCCGGTGAGGCTCGCCAGGAGCACCGCGCCTGCCAATAACCGTCCAGCCAGTGCCAGTCGCACGATTTCTCTCCATCAAGTCAAGTCGTATCCAAGAATGTATGCGGGGTTTGGCCGGGGGCAAGTTGCCGGGGGAGGAATGTCTGGTAACCAACTGCAACCTTTGGGCCATGGGCGTTGTCAGCGACAAAGCCCATGGCCCAGCATAAAAGAAGTTTTTGCGCCGCTTTTTTCAAAAAGCGGCTGCTTTCCTTTCTTCTTCGTTGTCAGCGCCAAAATGGCGCAATTGCTCGATGAACCAGCGCCCGGCCGGGCCGGGCGGCGTGTCGGCGGGATAGGCGGCGGACATCGCCATCATCTCGCCCTCCATGGGCAGATCCTGCAGGGCGATCTGCTTCAGCGTGCCTTCGGCGATGTCCCGTGCGACCATGGCATAGGGCATGCCACCCCAGCCGAGTCCGGCGAGCAGAAAGGCGTGCTTGGCGCCGAGATCAGCGAGCCGCCAGTTGCGTGGTGACATCACCCGGAATTCCCGTCCCGCCGACAGCTCGGTGCGGTCGGTCAGCACCAGCTGCACGTGTTTGCAGAGGTCCGCGACTGGCACCGGCCCGTTGATCTGCAGCAGCGGATGGGTGGGTGCGGCGACGAACACCACCCGTATGCCGAGCAGTCTTTCCGTCACCAGCGCATCCGTGCTCAGCGGCAGCGTGCCGACCACGCCGAGCTGGCACTGGCGATCGAGCACAGCTTTCGCCACGCCGCCCAAGGCTTCCACGTACAGGCGCAGCGAGGTGGCGGGAAATTGCGCGCCGAACGCCGCCGCGGCACGGGTCAGCGCCGCCATTGGGAACATCACGTCGATCGCGACCGAGAGTTCCGGCTCGATGCCCGCCGCCATGCCGCGTGCCCGGGCTTTCAGCGCGTCGACCCCCGACGACACGGCCCGCGCATCCGCCAGCAGCAGGCGGCCGGCTTCGGTGAGCACCGGATAGCGGCCGGAACGCGCGAACAGCGTCACGCCGAGCTGCGCCTCGAGATTGGCGATGGTCTGGCTGATCACCGATTGCGCGCGCCGCAGCCTGCGGCCGGCGGCGGAAAAACTGCCGGCCTCGGCGGCGGCGATGAACACGCGGAGCTGGTCGAAGGAGACACCGTCAAGCATGGCAGGTTTCTGCTCTATATCGGTTATAACGATAGTATATATCGAAACATATTGGCTTCACAGAGGGGTAAAAAACTTCAATATGCCAGACATCAACGGCAAAGGTCTTTCGTCATGAAACTTCTGCACATCGATTCCAGCATTCTCGGCCCTAATTCCGTCTCCCGCGGCCTCACCGCCGCCCTGGTCGCGCGCCAGAAGGCGCTGCATCCGGGGCTGGAGGTCACCTATCTCGACCTCGCCGCTTCCGCGCCGATGCATCTCTCCCCGGCGCATATCGGCGCCATGTTCGGCACCGCCCCGACCGACGCGGCGGTGATCGCGGACATCGCCGCGGCGGCCCCGTTCATCGACCAGCTGTTCGTGGCCGACATCATCGTCATCGGCGCGCCGATGTATAATTTCGCACCGCCGAGCCAGCTGAAGGCCTGGGTCGACCGCGTGCTGGTCGCCGGCAAGACCTTCCGCTACGGCGCCGACGGCGTGCCGGTCGGGCTGGTGCCTGCGGGCAAGAAAGTGTTCATCGCCTCGTCGCGCGGTGGCGCCTACAGCGCGGGGCCGTTAGCGGCACTCGACCATCAGGAAGCCTACCTGAAGGCGGCGCTGGGCTTTATCGGGGTCACCGATGTGACGGTGATCCGCGCCGAGACGATGGCGGTGCCGGATCTGAAACCCGCCGCCTTGGCTGCCGCGCAGGCGCAGATCGCCGCGCTCGCCGCCTAGAGGGAAGAGAAGGCTACTTTTTGTGAACAAAAAGTAGCAAAAAAACTTCTATAATGCTGGGTCATGGGCGTTGTCACGGACAACGCCCATGACCCAGCTAACGCTTAATCAACAGGGAATGTTCATGCTTAAATTCTTTCAAACTGCCGCACTCGCCGCCGTTCTGCTCCCGTCGCTCGCGGTGGCGGCGCAGCCAGACACCAATCCGGCGCATATCCACGCCGGCACCTATACGGTTGACCCGTCCCACGCCCGCCTGCTGACCGCGGTGACGCATTTCGGCTTCACGACGTGGTACAGCCAGTTCACCGGCATCACCGGCAGCCTGACCATCAATCCGAAGGACGTGGCAGCCGCGAAGCTCAGCATCACGATCCCGGCGGACACCATCTCCACCAGCAACACGGTGCTGGACGGCATGCTGAACAGCCCAAACTGGTTCGATACCAAGAAGTACCCGACCATCACCTTCGTCTCGACCAAGGTGGTGCGCACCGGGCATGACACGGCGCTGGTGACGGGCAATCTGACCTTCCATGGCGTCACCAAGCCGGAGACCTTGAAAGTCTCGTTCAATGCCTCGGGCATCAACCCGGTCACCCATCAGTACACGATCGGCTTCAATGCCACGGGTGAGATCAAGCGCAGAGATTTCAACCAGACCACCTATGTGCCGGTGATCAGCGACGAGGTGAAGCTGATGATCAGCGCGCCGTTCGTGCAGTAAAAATTTGGGCCATGGGCGTTGTCGGTGACAACGCCCATGGCCCAAATTAACAAAGTTTTTTTGCTACTTTTTGTTCACAAAAAGTAGCCTTACCCTTCGCTTTAGCGCGCCAGCGCCAGGCGCCGCGGTTCGACTGCGGCCAGGGATTCGTACACGTCCAGATAATCCTGGGCCATGCGGCGGGCGGAGAAGCGCTCCTCGAAGCGGGCGCGGACCGCGCGGCGATCCAGCGTGTGGATCTGTTTCAGGGCCTCGATCGCCTCGGCCTCATTGCCGACGATGAAGCCGGTCACGCCGTGCTCGATGATCTCCGGCACGGAGCCGTGATTGTAGGCGATCACCGGGGTGCCGCAGGCCATCGCCTCGATCATCACCAGGCCGAACGGCTCCGGCCAATCGATCGGCATCAGCAGCGCCTTGGCGCCGGAGAGGAAGGCCGATTTGTCGGCGTCGCCGATCTCGCCGATCAGCTTGGCGCGCTCATTCAGCATCGGCGCGATCTGGGTGTCGAAATACTCTGCATCGACGCGGTCCACCTTGGCGGCGAGGCGCAGGCTTTCGCCGGCACCGGCGGCGATGCGGATGGCGCGGTCGGGGCGCTTCTCGGGGCAGATGCGGCCGAGGAAGGCGACATAATCATGCGGCATCGGCTGCGGCCGCAGCAGGTTGACCGGCAGGCCGTGAAGCACGGTGCCGATAAAATTCCCCTCCGACAGCGGTCGGCGCTGCGAGTTGGAGATCGACACCAGGTTCTGCGCCGGCAGGCCGGCATAGACCGGCTTCAGCTCCGGCAGGTCCAGTCGCCCGTGCAGCGTGGTGACGAAGGGCACGGGCTGGCGCGAGAACAGCGAGGCCGGGAAATAGTCGTTATGGAAATGCAGGATGTCGAACTCGTCGGCGCGACGGTAGACCGTTTCCATCAGCAGCATATGCGGCGCCAGGGAGTCGCGGATGGTGGGGTCGAGGCGCAAGGCCTGCGGCCAGACGGGCACCAGCTTGGCCTTCGTGACTGAATCGCCGCTGGCGAACAGGGTCACGTCATGCCCCATGGCGACGAGTTCCTCGGTGAGGAACGAGACGACCCTCTCGGTGCCGCCGTAGAGTTTCGGCGGGACTGCCTCGTGCAGGGGGGCGATCTGAGCAATACGCATCGTTTCACCTGGGCCTTTCTTCGCTTGGGTGGTGATGAGGCGCAGCAAAAACAGGTTGGTGCGGCAGCATTGTGGCGCCCGATGACTTTTTACTGCCGCAAAGTCCGTGTTTATGCGGAGGGGCGTGAATTTGGCGAGGCAGAGATAGAGATATGGCTGACGAATTGTTGAAGCCCCAGGAAGGCACCCCGGACAAACTCGAGCGGCGACCGGTACGCTTCGTGCTGAACGCGGTTTCGCGCCATGCGGGGGCGCATATCGTCATCCTCCTCTCGGTGCTGACCGGGGTCGGCTGTTCCGTGATGTCGCAATATGCGGTCAAAAACGTGGTGGACGTGCTGGCGCGGCATGATGTCTCGGCGGTTTGGGCTGCCTTTGTCCTGCTGGCGGGGCTGATCGCGGTGGACAATCTGTCCTGGCGCGTCGGCGGTTGGGTCGCGGCGCGCACCTTCGTCCAGGTCACCGGCGATATCAGGCGCTATCTGTTCGACCATACGCTCGGCCATGCGCCGGGCTTCTTCACCACGCGCCGTGCCGGCATGCTGGCCGGGCGGATTTCGGCGACGGGCAATTCGGTGTTTCGCATCGAGAGCCTGACCGTGTGGAACGTGCTGCCGCCGATGACGGCGGTGCTGGGCTCGGTGCTGATGATCGCCCTGGTCGATCCGCTGATGGGCGGGATGATGGTGGTGATCTCCGTGGGGCTCGGCCTGGTGCTGGGCCGGCTCGCTTATCTCGGCCGCAATCTGCATCAGGACTATGCCGAGGCCGCGGCCTCGGTGGACGGGCAGCTGGTGGACGTCATCAACAATGTCAGCGTGGTCCGGGCCTTTGGCGCGACGTTGCGCGAACGCAAGAGATTCGCGGTGGATGTCGGCGCGGAGATGCAGGCGCGCCACACCAGCCTGCGCTATCTGGAAAAAATCCGGCTGATTCATGCGGTTGTGACGGCGGTGCTGACCGCCTGTCTGCTCTTCTGGGTGCTGTGGCGCTGGCAGCATGGACATGCGACGCCGGGCGACGTGGTGCTGGTGATCACGCTGGGCTTCACCGTGCTGCATGGCACGCGCGACCTGGCGGTGGCACTGGTGGAAATGGTCCAGGACTGGGCCCGCCTTGGCGAGGCGCTGAAGGCGCTGCTGGTGCCGCATGACATGCCAGACGACCCGGACGCCGTCGCGCTGGACACGCCGCGCGGCAAGGTGGAGTTCGCGCAGGTGGATTTCTCCTATGGCGAGGCGCAGCCGGTGCTGCGCGACATCAACGTGACCATCGCCGGCGGCGAGCGGGTGGGGCTGGTGGGACGCTCAGGCTCGGGCAAGTCCACCATGCTGGCGCTGCTGCAACGGCAATACGACACCTCGCATGGCGTGATCTGCATCGACGATGTGGACATCACCACCTTGACCCGGGACAGCCTGGTTTCTTCCATTTCCGTGGTTTCGCAGGATGTGCAGCTGTTTCACCGCTCGGTGATGGAGAATATCCGCTACGGGCGGCCGGAGGCGAGCGACGAGGAGGTGCGGGAGGCGGCGCGCGCCGCCTATGCCGATGATTTCATCATGGCGATGCCGATGGCCTATGACACGCCGGTGGGCGAGCGCGGCCTGCGGCTTTCCGGCGGGCAGCGCCAGCGCCTGGCGATCGCCCGCGCCTTCCTGCGCGACGCGCCCATCTTGCTCCTGGACGAGGCGACCTCGGCGCTGGATTCGGAGTCGGAGGCCAGCGTGCAACAGGCGCTCAACCGCCTGGCGGCGGGGCGCACGGTGATCGCGGTCGCGCACCGGCTGTCCACCCTGCGCGATTTCGACCGGATCATCGTCATGCAGGACGGCAAGATCATCGACGAGGGCACACCCGACGAGCTGGCCAACCGGCCGGGTCCGTATCTGGACCTACTCCGCCAGCAGCATCAGCAGGTGATGGCGGAGTAAGAGGCCGCTTTTTAAAAAAAGCGGCGCAAAAATTTTTGCGACGCTGGGGCATGGGCGTTGTCGGGGACAACGCCCATGCCCCAGATTAATAAAGTTTTTTTGCTTCTTTTTGTTCACAAAAAGAAGTCTTCCTCTTGAACGGCTACGCGAGAAAGCGCGACGGATGGTCGGTGATGATGCCGTCCACCCACGGCGCTAGCCGGTCAAAATCCTGCCGCTCGTTCACCGTCCAGGCGAATATTTTCAAGCCCAGCTCGTGGGCTTCGTCGATTTCGGCCTGGCTCAGGCTTTTCTGCTCGGCGGCCCAGCCCCAGGCGCCGGTGGCGGCCACGGCTTGCGGAATCGACATGCCGTCGAAGCCTGGGCCCCACCAGACATTGCGGTGCTGCGCGGTTTTCGGTGCGGTCAGGCAGACGCGCCGGAGCGCCGGATTGCCCGCCGCGACGGCGCGCAGGACCGCCCAGTCGAAGACGAAGATGACGATTTTTTGCGCCGGGGCTTTTTCCAGCACCTCCAGCACCCGCGTGGCCACCAGTTCGGGCGGATGGCTCCGCTCCGGCGCATCTGGGAAGGTTTTGATTTCCAGCAGCCATTCGATGTCCGGAAGGCGGTTGAGTGCGGCTTCCAGAGTGGGAACTTCAGGCGGCAATTCCGACCGGGGCAGATCCTTGATCCGGCGACCGTCCGAAAATTCCGGATCGTGATGCAGGACGGGGCAAAAATCCGCGCTCAGGGCGATGTCGGTCTCGATGCCGGCGACGCCGCGGGCGACCGCGTGAACGAACCCTTCGATGGTGTTTTCAGGCCGTTCGGCGCGCGCGCCGCGATGTCCGTAGATCGTCGCCATGGGTTGCTCCCTCATTCTTCCGTTCCTTCAGGATAGCCGTTCCGTGATCAGCGCCTATGTTATGCCCAACTTACGAGGAGTAATCGAGCATGGCTCAACGGCAACTGCATCTCGGCGCCTTCATGCGCCCCGTCAGCATTCATACCGCCTGGTGGCGCTATCCCGGCGCTTTTCCCGATGCCAACTTTAATTTCGCCCATCTGAAGCGTTTCGTGCAGACGCTCGAGCGGGGGAAATTCGACGCGTTCTTCATGGCCGACCATCTGGCGGTGCTGAACATGCCGGTGCAGGCGCTCAAGCGCAGCGGCACCGTGACCTCGTTCGACCCGCTGGTGCTGCTGCCGGCGCTGGCGGCGGTGACCGAGCGGATCGGGCTGATCGCCACCGGCTCGACCACCTTCAATCAGCCTTATGACCTGGCGCGCAAATTCGCCTCGCTGGATGCGTTGAGCAACGGAAGGGCGGGGTGGAACATCGTCACCACCTCGAATCCCGATTCGGCGCTGAATTTCAGCATGGACGAGCATATGCAGCACGGCGATCGCTATCGTCGCGCCCGCGAGTTCTATGACGTGGTGACCGGGCTGTGGGACAGTTTTGCCGACGACGCGTTCATCCGTGACCCGGAGTCGGGGATTTTCTTCGACCCGGAGAAAATGCATGTGCTGAATCACAAGGGGGAAAATTTCTCGGTGCGCGGGCCGTTGAACATCGCCCGCCCGCCGCAGGGCTGGCCGGTGATCGTGCAGGCCGGGGCGTCCGATGCCGGGCGTCAGCTCGCCGCCGAGACGGCGGAGATGGTGTTCGCCGCCGGCGGCTCGATCGAGTCGGCGCGCGCTTTCTACGCCGACGTGAAAGGGCGGATGCAGCAGATCGGCCGCGATCCGGAGCATTTGAAGATCCTGCCGGGGGCGCTGGTGATTGTCGGCGAGACGATGGAAGAGGCACAGGCGAAAAAGCAGCAGCTCGATAGCCTGGTGCATCCCGATAGCGGGCTCGCCTCGCTCTCGGTGGCGCTGGGCTGCGATGCATCCGGTTTCGAGCTGGATGCGCCGCTGCCGGACATTCCGGAGACCAATGACAGCAAATCCTCGCGCGAGCGGGTGATCGAGCTGGCGAAGCGGAAGAATTTTACGGTCCGCCAGCTGGCGCAATATGTCGGTGGCTATGCCGGGCAGAGCTTCGTCGGCACGCCCGCCAGCATCGCCGACGAGATGGAGGCATGGCTGGAGACCCGCGCCTGCGACGGCTTCAACGTCATGTTCCCGACCGTGCCGACGGGGCTGGACGAGTTCGTCGACATGGTGGTGCCGGAGCTGCAGCGGCGCGGGCTGTTCCGCAAGGACTATGAGGGGACGACGCTGCGCGAACATCTCGGCCTGCCGCGCCCGGCGAACCGGTTTTTCGCTTAGGAAGAAAGCAGCCGCTTTTTGGAAAAAGCGGCGCAAAAACTTTTGTTATGCTGGGCCATGGGCTGTGTTGGCGACGATGCCCATGGCCCAGAAGCTCGGCCGGTTGAACCTTCCGCCCCGCCATGCTTATGCGGGGCGGAATTTCTTTGGGGTGGCGCATGAATATCGGGTTGATCGTGGCCGCGGGGCGGGGGCATCGCTTCGGTGGGCCGCTGCCCAAGCAGTACCGGGAGCTGGGCGGCGTGCCCATCCTGCGCCACACCATTCTGCGCCTGATGCGCCATCCCGGCATCGCTGCGATCCAGGTGCTGATCCATCCCGACGATCAGGGCCTTTACGACGCCGCGACCGCGGGGCTCGGGCTGCGCCCCGCTTTGCATGGGGGCGCCGCCCGGCAGGATTCGGTGCGCCTCGGGCTGGAGGGGATCGCCGATCTGCAGCCGAAGAATGTGCTGATCCATGACGGGGTGCGGCCGTTCGTGGCCATGGAGACGATTTCCGCGGTGCTGGCGGCGCTGGAGCGCGTGCCGGCGGCGATCGCCGGCGTGCCGCTCGCCGATACGCTGAAGCGCGTCGCGGACGGGGTGATCACCGAGACCGTGGACCGCCGCAATCTATGGCGGGCGCAGACGCCGCAGGGCTTCGATTACGCCGCTATCCTCGCAGCGCATCGTCGCGCGGTGACGGAAAATGCCGGGATCGAGCTGACCGACGATGCCATGGTCGCCGAGCAGGCAGGGTTGGCAGTGGAAATGGTCGCCGGCTCGGAGGAGAATTTTAAAATCACCACGGAGACGGATCTGCAGCGGGCGGCGTTTCTGCTCGGGCTGGAGAGAAGCTAGAACGAAGGAAGGCTACTTTTTGTGAACAAAAAGTAGCAAAAAAACTTTATTATACTGGGTCATGGGCGTTGTCGGTGACAACGCCCATGACCCAGCGGAGCAAAAGTTTTTGCGGCGCTTCCTTCTACCGCCCATAGCCTTCGCGTACGGCGATCCGGTCGAGCTGCTCGAGCCCGGGCGTGGTGATCGGGGCTTCGCATGCGGTGGCCGGTGTCTGATCGGCCGAGGCGGCCTCGATACCGATCGCCCGTGCGACCGGGTCGAAGGCGGCGGTTTGGTTGACGAACGCACTGGTGGTGTCCTCATCGGACCAGATGCGCTTGGCTTTCCGGGTGATACGTTCGGTCAGGCCATTGGAGACGGCGGCAAACCAGGCCGGGGTTCTGGTGCCACAGTTTTCGTAGAAGCGCGCCTGACCGTAAAGCGGCACAAGCGGGTGCCAGTAGGCCTCGAACGCGTGCAGATTTTGATTGTTGAGGTCGGGGGTGGCCGGGCTGGCGCATGAAGAGCAGGCCAGCACCGCGAGCAGTGCGGCGGAGAAACGGAATGAACGCAAGAGCCACATCCTTCTGACGGAACGGAAATATTTCTGCACCGCTCCGGTACGCGCGCTCAAGGGGTGGATGAAAAATTTCGCGTGGAAGTTGTTTTCGGTCGTGCAGAAAGTGGCCGCTTTTTGAAAAAAGCGGCGCAAAAACTTTTACTATGCTGGGCCATGGGCGTTGTCGCTGACACCGCCCATGGCCAAGATTAACAAAGTTTTTTTGCTACTTTTTGTTCACAAAAAGTAGCCTTCTCTTTGCTGCGCTCCTCTAGCCTTCGCCGTCCTGCAGCCGGTAGCCGATGCCCGGCTCGGTGACGATGAGGGAAGCGAAGGTTTCGCCCAGTTTGCGCCGGAGCTGGCCGATATAGACGCGCAGATACGCCACGTCCTCGGTATGCGCGTGGCCCCAGATTGCGGTGAGGATCTGCCGGTGCGTCAGCACTCGGCCGCGATTGCGCGCCAGGAGCAGCAGCAGGGCGTGTTCGCGCCGGGTGAGCGGCAGCACCTCTTCGTTGAGTGTGACGCGGTGCGAGACCGGGTCGATCGTGAGGCTGCCGACCGTCAGGGGTTTGTCCGCGTTGTCCTGCTTCAGCCGGTGGCGCAGGGCGGTGCGGATGCGCGCCAGCAGTTCGCCGAGGCCAAACGGCTTCTCGATATAGTCGTCGGCGCCGGCATCGAGGGCGGCGATTTTTTCCGTTTCACGATCGCGGGCGGAAAGGATGATGATCGGCACGTCGGTGAATTCGCGCAATTTCGCCAGAACCTCGTGCCCGTCCATGTCCGGCAGGCCAAGATCGAGCAGGATGGCGTCGGGCGCGCGGGAGGCGGCGAGGCGCAGGGCCTCGTCGCCGCGCTCGGCCCGCACCGATTCGTAGCCGGAGGCGGTCAGCGCCGGGGTGAGAAAGCGATGGATCTGCGGCTCGTCGTCGACGACGAGGATCCGGCCCGTGGGAATGCTCATGCTGCCTGCAATTCAATCGTGATGCTGGTGCCCGGCAGACCATCCGCCGGCAGGTCGAGACGGGGGCTTTGGGCGCGGATGCTGCCGCCCATGGCCTCCGTGAACGCTTTGGCGATGGCGAGGCCGAGCCCGGTGCCCGGGGCCACGCGGTCGCCGCGCGTGGCGCGGAAGAAACTGTCGAACACGGAGCCCACCTCGTCGGGGGGGATGCCGACACCCTCATCGGCCACGCTCAGGCACACTTTCGCGCCCTCACGCAGCGCCGTCACCGAGATCCGGCTGCCTTCCGGGGCATATTTCACCGCATTGTCCAGCACGTTCACCAGCACTTGTTCCAGCAGGGTCGGGTCGGCGATCGCATAGGCGGCCGAATCGGCGATGTGCACGCCGGTGGACAGGGCGCCGCTCACCCGGCTGATCGCCCCCTCGATGATATCGGCCAGATGGACGCGTTCGCGCTTGGCGGTGATCTCGCCGGTATCGACCCGCGCCATTTCCATGATGTTGGCGAGGAATTTGGTCATCCGCCCGGTGTCCTGGGTGATGCTGGCGAGCAGGTCGGCACGGGTCGGCTGATCGAGCGCGTCGCCGGCGCTGGCCAGGGTCTCCGCTGCGCCGCGAATCGCGGTGAGCGGCGTGCGCAGGTCATGGCTGAGCGAGGAGAGCAGGGCGGTGCGGAGTTTCTGGTTGTCCTCCTTGGCCACGGTCTGCGCGGTCTGCAGAGTGACCTGCACGCGCTCCAGCGCCATCGCCGCCTGGTTCGCGAGCGTGCTGAGGGTCTGGGCAAGCGGCGCGGGTGGGGTGGATTTGGGCAGCGCGCCGAGCACGCCGATGGCCTTGCCGTTGGCGCGCAGCGGCAGAAAGCGCCAGGGCACCGAGGGCAGGGTGCCGGTGCCGATGCCGGTTTCCATGTCGTTGCTGAAGGACCATTCGGCGGCGGCCTGGGCGGCCTCGTCCAGGACCGTGCCGGCCGGCATGGCGGCGCCCGTTTCCAGCCCGGTCTTGCCGGACAGCATGACGACTCCGGCGGTGGTCATCGCCGCCGCTTCCTCGGCGGTATCGCGCAGCAGGTCGCTGAGCGTGGCGGCGCGGGAGAAACGTTGGCCGAACAGCGAGATGCGGCGTAGCGCCTCGATGCGGGCGGTGGCGGCTTCGGCGTCGCCCCGCACCTTGCCGGCCAGCGTGCCGGTGATGACGCCGACCAGCAGGAACACCGCCAGGGCCACGATGTCCCGCGGGTCGCTGACCGAGAGCGTGTAGACCGGCGGCAGGAAGAAGAAATTCCACAGCAGGAAGGCGGCGATGGCGGTGGCGAGGCCGACCGCGCGGCCGAAGCGGCTGGCGGTGCCGGCGATGACGCCGGTGAAAACCAGCCCCATCGCCTCCTGCGGCATGACGTTGCCAAGGCTGAAGCCGAGGATCGTGACGCCGCCGAGGATGCCGCCGGAAATGGCATAGGGCACCCAGGGTTCCATCGGGGGAAGGATGGCGACTCGCTTGACCGGGGCGGCGGGGAGCGGCACGAAATGCAGCGTATAGGCGGTGCATTCGCGCGTCAGCACTTCGGCGAAGCTGCGCCGGCGGAGGCGCCACCACCAGGGGCGTTTGCCGTGCCGTCCGACGACGATATGGGTGATGTTCTGCGCCGCCGCGTAGTTCAGCACCGCGTGGCCCATATCGGTATCGCTGACGGTGACGACCGTGCCGCCGAGTTGCACCATCAGGTCCAGCGCCGACTGTACATACAGGTTGTCGTCGTTGCGCTCGACATGGAAGGCGACCATCGGCGCGCGCAGCGCATCGGCCAGCCTGGCCGCGTGCCGCACCACGTTCTCCGCGGAAATGTCGGGGCCGATCAGGGCCATCACGCGCTCGCTCGCCGGCCAGGGGCCGGCAATGGCGCGGGCGCGCATGTAGGAGGTGACGTCCCTGTCCACGCGTTGCGCGGCGCGGCGCAGCGCCATCTCGCGGAGGGCGCCGAGATTGCCCTCGCGGAAGAAGCCCTGGAGCGCGCGGCCGGCGACGTCGGGACGGTAGATCCGGCCTTCGGTCAGGCGGGCGCGCAATTCCGCCGGCGGCAGGTCGATCAGCTCGATCTCGTCGGCCATGTCGAGCACGGTGTCGGGGATCGTCTCCGCCACGCGGATGCCGGTGATCCGCGCCACCGGATCGTTCAGGCTTTCCAGATGCTGGACGTTGACGGTGGTCCAGACATCGATGCCGGCTTCGAGCACGTCCTGCACGTCCTGCCAGCGCTTGGCGTGGCGCAGGCCGGGGGCGTTGGTGTGCGCCAGCTCGTCGATGAGCAGCAAAGCCGGGCGGCGGGCCAGCGCCGCGTCGAGGTCGAACTCCTCGAGTTCCTGGCCGCGATAGGGAATTTTCAGGCGCGGCAGCGTTTCGAGGTCGTCGATCTCGGCGATGGTGCCGCTGCGCCCGTGCGTTTCGATCAGCCCGGCGACGACGTCGATGCCGGCCTTGCGCTTGGCATTGGCGGCGACCAGCATTTCCCAGGTCTTGCCGACGCCGGGGGCGGCGCCGAGGAAGATTTTCAAATGCCCGCGCTGGCCGCGCTCGGCACGGGCGAGCAATGCGTCAGGGTCCGGCCTGGCGTCGGAGGTGTTAGCCGCCATGGAGCTGGTCCACAAAAAAATCGGGGGGGCAGCGCCCCCCCGTTCCGTTCATATCGGTTGCGCTGCGCATGCCTCGTTATGAGGCCGCGGCATGGCCCTGCGCAAGGTTCGTCGTTCCGGAAAGATTATCCAGGGCGATGTTCAGCTGCAGCACGTTCACGTGGTCGGTGCCGACAATGCCCAGGAAGGCACGGTGCGTCATCTGGTTGACCAGCCCGACCACGGTGTCGGCCGGCAGATGCCGGGCGGCGGCGACGGAAGGCGCCTGGCGCAGCGCGTTGGTCACCGAGATGTCCGCATCAAGGCCGGACCCCGAGGCGGTGACGGCATCAGCCGGCACCGGACCCGGACCGAACGCCTTGATATAGGCGGCGACACGCTGCTGGACGGCGGTTTGCAACGCGGCGCTGGTCGCCCCCAGGTTGGAGGCGCCGGATTCGCTGGCGTCATAGGGCGTCGGAATGGTGGCGCCCTTGGCGTTGGTTCCGGTCAGCGCCGAGGGGCGCGGCTGGAAGTAGGTGGAGGCGGTAAAGTTCTGGCCGATCAGCGCCGAGCCGACGGTCTGGTTGTTCACCACAATCTGGCTGCCATTCGCCTGGTAGGGAAACACCGCCTGCATGATGCCGGTGAAGGCCTCAGGGATCAGAAACCCGGTGAGGATGGTGAAGAGGACGACCAGCGATAAAGCCGGCCGGAGTTCGCGAAGGATCAACATTGGTTTTATCCGTTACGAAAAGATGTTGAAGGCGCCAAGCAGCATGTCGATGAGCTTGATGCCGACGAAGGGCGCGATGATGCCGCCGACGCCATAGACCATCAGGTTGCGCCGCAGCAGTGCTGCAGCACCGATGGGACGGAACTTCACGCCGCGCAGGGCGAGCGGCACCAGCACCACGATGATCAGCGCGTTGAAGATCACCGCGGAGAGGATGGCGCTCTCCGGCGTGCGCAGATGCATGATGTTGAGTGCCTGCAGCTGCGGATAGGCGGCGATGAAAATCGCCGGCAGGATCGCGAAGTACTTCGAGATGTCGTTGGCGATCGAGAAGGTGGTGAGCGCGCCGCGGGTGATCAGCAGCTGCTTACCGATCTCGACGATCTCGATCAGCTTGGTCGGATCGCTGTCGAGGTCGACCATGTTGCCGGCTTCGCGCGCCGCCTGCGTGCCGGTCTGCATCGCCACGCCGACATCGGCCTGGGCCAGCGCCGGGGCGTCGTTGGTGCCGTCGCCGCACATCGCCACGAGACGGCCATCGGCCTGAACCTTCCTGATGTAATCAAGCTTGTTCTGCGGCGTAGCCTCGGCGATGTACTCGTCCACACCGGCCTCCGCGGCGATCGCGGCGGCGGTGACGCGGTTGTCGCCGGTCACCATCACGGTGCGGATGCCCATGCTGCGCAAGGCGGCGAAACGCTCCTTGATGCCGGGCTTGACGATGTCCTTCAGCTCGATGACGCCGAGCAGGCGGCCGTTGGCGCTGACCGCCAACGGCGTGGAGCCGGCGCGGCCGATGCGCGAGACAGCCTCGGTGAAGGCCGCGTCGCCGCTGGTGTTGAACGCCTTCAGCACCGAGTCCACAGCGCCCTTGCGGTAGGAGCGGCCGGCGAAATCGACGCCGGACATGCGGGTGTTGGCGCTGAAGGGAATGACCTGCGCGTCGTTCGGCATGGAAGGGACCAGGTTGTAGCGGTCGCGGGCCAGGGCCAGGATCGAGCGGCCTTCCGGGGTGTCGTCGCCCATGCTGGCCAGGGAGCAGGCTTCCGCCAGGTCACGCTCCTGCACGCCCGCCACCGGGTAGAAGCCCGAGGCCATGCGGTTGCCGAAGGTGATCGTGCCGGTCTTGTCGAGCAGCAGGGCATCGACGTCGCCGGCAGCCTCCACGGCGCGTCCGGAGGTGGCGACGACGTTGAAGCGCACCAGACGGTCCATGCCGGCGATGCCGATGGCCGAGAGCAGGCCGCCGATCGTGGTCGGGATCAGGCAGACCAGCAGCGCCGCCAGCACCGGGATCGTGAGCTGGGCGGACGAGTACTTGCCGAAACCGACCAGCGTGGCGACGGCGATCAGGAAGATCAGCGTCAGGCCGGCGAGCAGGATGTTCAGCGCGATCTCGTTCGGCGTCTTGCGGCGCTCGGCGCCCTCGACCAGCGCGATCATGCGGTCGAGGAAGGTGTTGCCGGCATCGGCGGTGATGCGCACCACCAGCCAGTCGGACACCACCTGGGTGCCGCCGGTGACAGCGGAACGGTCGCCGCCGGCCTCGCGCACCACCGGAGCGGACTCACCGGTGATGGCGCTCTCGTTGACGCTGGCGACACCCTCGATGATCTCGCCATCGGAGGGCACCAGGTCGCCGGACTGAACCAGCACCAGGTCGCCGCGCTTCAGGCTCGTGGCCGACACCGCGGTGGTCTTGGTGCGGTTGGCCGGGTCGCTCATCAGGCGGGCCATCGTGTCGGAGCGGGCGCGCTTCAGGCTTTCCGCCCGGGCGCGGCCGCGGCCTTCGGCCACGGCTTCGGCGAAGGTCGCGAACAGCACCGTCAGCCACAGCCAGGCGGCGATGGTGATGGGGAAGGCAGCACCCTTGCCGCCGGCGAGGTCCTCAACGCCGACCACGGTGACCATGACCGCGACAATCTCGGTGACGAAGATCACCGGATTGCGCATCAGCGTGACGGGGTTGAGTTTCGCAAAGGCGTCAATCGTCGCCCGGCGCAGAATGCTTGCGTCGAACAGCGAAATTACATCAGCATTCGCAGTTGTCATTGTCTTGATCTCTAACCTTTAAAATGTCTTGCCGGCGTAGAGCAGGTAGTGTTCCGCAAGCGGCCCAAGCGTATCGGCGGGCAGGTACTGCAGACCACCCAGGATGATGATCACGCCGATCAGCAGGCCGATGAACAGCGGCCCATGGGTCGGGAACGTGCCGACGCTCTCGGGCAGTTTCGGCTTCGCGGCGAGGGATCCGGCGATCGCCAGGATCGGCACCATGAAGGCAAACCGGCCGAACAGCATGGCCGTACCCAGGCCGTAATCGAGCAGCGTCGTGTTGGCGGAAAGGCCGGCCATGGCGCTGCCGTTGTTCTCGGTCGCGGAGGTCCAGCCGTAGAGCATCTCGGAGAGCCCGTGCGGTCCGTTATTGCCGAGTGAGCCGAGACCGGAGGCGGTGACCAACGAGAAGCCGGCACCGGTGAGGATGAACACCGTGAGGATCAGCACGCCGAGCATCGCCAGCTTGATCTCCTTGGCCTGCACCTTCTTGCCGAGATATTCCGGTGTTCGTCCGACCATGAGCCCGGCGACGAAGACCGAGAGCAAAGCGAAGACGATGATGGTGTAGAAGCCGGAGCCGACGCCACCTGGAGTGACCTCACCGAGCTGCATCAGGAATAACGGGATGGCGCCACCAAGCGGGGTGTAGCTATCCGTAAAACTGTCTACGGCGCCGGTCGAGGTGCCGGTGGCGGCGACGTTGAACATCGCCGAGGCGGGCACGCCGAAGCGGACTTCCTTGCCTTCCATGTTGCCTTGCTGTGCGGAGACGCCATCGGCGATCTGCAGCGGGTTGCCTTTGGCCTCGGCCGCGTAGGTGCCGACGGCGGCGACGGCGAGGATGATCGCCATGGCGGCCATCAGGGCGCGGCCCTGCTTTTTGTCCTTGATCATGAAGCCGAAGGCGATCGGCAGGGCGAAGCCGATGACGATGTCCAGCCAGTTCTCCAGCAGGTTGGTCCAGGCGTTCGGATTCTCGAACGGATGGGCGGAGTTGGCGTTGAAGAAGCCGCCGCCATTGGTGCCGAATTCCTTGATCGCTTCCTGGAAGGCGACCGGGCCGATGGCGATGGTCTGCGACCCGGCATTCAGCGTGTGCGCGGTGAGGAAGGGGCCGAAGGTCTGCGGCATACCGGCGATCACGAACAGCGTGGCGGCCACCAGGCTGATCGGCAGCAGCAGATACAGGGTGATGCGGGTGAGGTCGGCATAGAAATTGCCGATCGCTTTCAGGCCACCGCCGGTGAAGGCGCGCATGACCGCGGCCGCAACCGCGATGCCCGCCGCGGCGGAGACGAACATGTGCACGACCAGGCCGAACACCTGTGCGCCGTTGGAAATCTGGCTTTCCGGCGAGTAGGCCTGCCAGTTGGTGTTGGTGGCGAAGCTGGCGGCGGTGTTGAAGGCCAGAGCCGGCGACATGCCGGTGATGTGCTGCGGGTTCATCGGCAGGTAAAATTGCAGCCGCAGAATCGCGTAGAGCAGCAGGAAATGGATGACGCTGAGCAACAGCAGCGCGACGGTATAATCCTGCCAGCGCATGGCACGGTTGGGATCGATACCGGAAAGTTTATAGAATCCCGTCTCCACCGGGGCAAGGAATTTCAAGCGGCCTTCAAAAATGGCCGCCATGTAGCGGCCCATGGGGAAGGCGCAGCCCAGCACCAGCACGAACACCAGTGCGATGTACAGCAAACCCTGAATTGTCATCGGTGAAACCTTAAAAATCTTCGGGGCGGATCATCGCCCAAACGAGGTAGACGAGAAGCACGGCGGAAACGACGCCGCCCAACACAAGATCGAACATTTTTATACCTTCTCGCAGCCGAACACGTAACCGATCAGCAGCGTAAAAATTACGATACCGTACACAATGGAGACGATGTCACCCATGACGCATCACCTTTCTTTTCGAACCCGCTACATGAGGGAGTTGTCATAAAGCAGCGAGACGAAAGGGGAGGGGGTGGCATAAAGGCCGCATAAAGATTGTAACGGCCGCGTTATGCGTGGGCGGCGCGGGATAGGCGAAAAGGAAGGCTACTTTTTGTGAACAAAAAGTAGCAAAAAAACTTTATTAATTTGGGCCATGGGCGTTGCCGCCGACACCGCCCATGGCCCAGCATAATAAAAGTTTTTGCGCCGCTTTTTTCAAAAAGCGGCCGCTTAACCGATGACGCGGATCGAGCTCAGGCCGGCGGCCAGGGCGCGGTACAGGTCGGGCAGGGGCAGCGCGATGCAGCCGGCCGTGGGTGCGCCATTCTCCGGCGCCACGTGCAGAAAAATCGCTGAGCCGCGTTCGGGCACAATCGGGGAGGTGTTCCAGCCGAGCACGCCGACAATGTCGTAGAGCCCGTCGTCACGCCACAGAATTTCGTGCCGGGCGGGGTAGGGGAGGCGGATCTGGCGGTTATAGGCCGGGTCGGCCGGGTCGTCGCACCAGCCGTCATTGGGGGCGATCGGTTCCACAGGCACGGCACAATCCGGTTTTCTGGTCCGGTCGGCGCGGTAGAGGACGCGCAGCAGCGGCAGGACGCCGCTCGGTGTGGCGCCGTCGCCTTCGACTTTTCGCTCCGTGATGCCGGCACGGCCGAAGGTGGCGCGGCAGCGCA
Organism: Acidocella sp.; assembly: GCF_036489515.1. Taxonomy (GTDB): domain Bacteria; phylum Pseudomonadota; class Alphaproteobacteria; order Acetobacterales; family Acetobacteraceae; genus Acidocella. The sequence goes on along the minus strand of NZ_DASXFO010000056.1, from coordinate 109,149 downwards.
GCCCGGCGCCTTCCAGCACGCCGGCGCGGAGGAGCAGAAATTCAGCCAAGGAGATGGCCGAAGCGCTGGGCTTTGGTGGCGAGGTACTGGTCATTCACGCCGTTCGGCGCGAACTCATGCGCCACGCGCTCCACCACCTCGATTCCGCAGGCGCTCAAGGAGGAGACCTTTGCGGGGTTGTTGGTCAGCAGCCGGATGCGGGGCAGCCCGAGTGCTTCGAGCATGGCGGCGGCGATATGGAAATTGCGTTCATCCGCGTCCCAGCCGAGGGCGCGGTTGGCGTCGAGCGTGTCCAGCCCGTGATCCTGCAGCGTGTAGGCCCGCAGCTTGTTGATCAGCCCGATGCCGCGGCCTTCCTGCGCCAGATAGAGCACGGCGCCGGCGCCCTCCTGCGCCATGCGGGCGATCGCGCCTTGCAGCTGCGGGCCGCAATCGCAGCGCAGGCTGCCCAGCAGGTCGCCGGTGAAACATTCCGAATGCACCCGCACCAGCGGCGCCGACTCGGCGGTGGGATCGCCGACCAGGATGGCCATATGCTCGATGCCCTGGTCCAAGGCGCGGAAGGCGATCAGCCGCGCATCGCGGGCGGTATCCAGCGGCACCGCCACCTCCGCCACCTTGGTGAGCGAGGCGGCGAGCTCGAGCGGATAGGCCTGTAGGTCGTCGGCGGGAACCGAGAGCAGGTCGGCGCCGGCGGGCAGGCTGGCCCAGCCCGGCTTGACGGTCGCCACGATCATCGCCGGCAGCAACCGTGCGAGCTTGCCCAAAGCGAGGGCGGCTTCGGCGGCTTCCGGCGGCGTGGTGCGCTCGAAGGCGGGAAGGATCTGCTCCATGGTCGGGTCGGCGGCGCGCTTGAGTGTTTCCGCGTCGATCAGCGGCCGCGCCAGTTTGAGCGCGACGGTCTGGGCGGAGTCGTCGATGGAGCGTTGCAGCACCGCGGCGGCGCGGGCCGGGGCCAGGAGCAAAGCGGCCTGGCCGGCGGACAGCAGATCGATCAAGCGCAGCCCCTCGGCGCCGACCGTCTCAACCGGGGCGATGATCAAAGGCTGGCGGGTGGCCAGCACCACCGGCACACCCCGCCTGGCTTCGGCGATGGCGCGGTGCACCGCGCGGGTGCGGGGTGTGCCGAGGCCGGCCGCCGCGGCATGTAAAGCGTGGGTCATCTACCACAAATAAGACGCAGGGCCGGGTCACGCTAGCCCGTATAAGATAGGACAGGGCTAAAGACCTGCTGACACTATTGTGAAACGACACTATATTTCGCACATCGAAGGAGAAACCCAATGGCCAGTCAGCACCCGATCTTGGTGGTGGACGACGATGCAGCCCTGCGAACCGCACTGATCGAGCAGCTTGTCCAGGATGGGGAGTTCGCGCCGGACGAGGCGGGAACCCTGGCCGAGGCGGAGAGCAAGCTCGCCGGGGCGAATGCGCGGTTTGACGCGGTCTTGCTCGATGTCGGCCTGCCGGACGGCGATGGCCGGGATTTTTGCCGGCGGCTGCGCAGCCAGGGGATGAAGACGCCGATCATCATGCTCACCGGTTCCGCGGAGGAGACGGATGTCGTGCGCGGGCTCGATTCGGGGGCGAATGACTACATCGCCAAGCCGTTTCGCCTGAATGAGCTGCTGGCGCGGCTGCGGGCACAGCTGCGGAGCTTTGAGAGCTCCGAGGACGCGGTGTTCACCATCGGGCCCTATACGTTTCGCCCCTCGGTCAAACAGCTGGTCGAGCCGTTGCGAAACAAGCGGATCCGCCTGACCGACAAGGAGACGGCGATCCTGAAATTCCTGTACCGGGCCGCCGGCAAGGCGGTGGCCCGGCAGGTGCTGCTCAATGAGGTCTGGGGCTATAACGCCGCGGTGACGACGCACACGCTGGAGACCCATGTCTACAGGCTGCGCCAGAAGATCGAACCGGACCCGAGCGTTTCACGGCTGCTGCTGACGGAAGGTGGCGGCTATCGGCTGAATGTGGACGGGGGCGTCGCGGTTCCATCGCGTGTGTGAACCCGCGAGAGAGCGAAAGGGAAGGCTACTTTTTGTGAACAAAAAGTAGCAAAAAACTTTGTTAATCTGGGCCATGGGCTTTGTCGCCGACACCGCCCATGGCCCAGCGGACCAAAAGTTTTTGCGCCGCTTTTTTTAAAAAGCGGCCACTTTCCTCATCGGCATAATTCGGATAGATCGACATCACCAATATGCGCTCGTAGCTCAGCCGGATAGAGCACAGGATTCCTATGCAATTGGGCGGTTTTGCTGGAAACGGCTTGACCGGATTTGCTCAAATTCGGGGAAGGCTTCGATGCACGCGCATCATGCTAATCCCGAGCCAAGCCCGGCGACGGGAAGGTGTAGAGACTCGACGGGCAAGACCTAAGGGCTTCGGCCTATGGTCAAGAGAGAGTCCAGACTGCAAACGCCGCAAGGCGGTGGCGAAAGCCATAGCGGTACGAATCCTGGGGCCGCGCGTTCGAATCGCGCCGAGCGCATACCTTCCCTTTAGCCCGCGCGCACGGTGGGGATGCCGTGCCAGCGGCTTCCCGAGGGCATGATTTCGCCCTTCATCAGCAGGGACATGGGGCCGAGCCTGGCGTCCGCTTCCATGCGGGTATCGTAAAGCACGACACTCATGTTGCCGACCGAGCAGCCGCGTTCGATCATCAGATATGATGACTTCATGATGCGGTCTTCAAACAGATGATTCTGGATCACCGCGCCGGCGTTGAGTGCGACATAGTCGCCGATCAGAACCAGGTCGAATTCGGAAAAGAGGGCGGTGGCGAGATAGCAGTGGCGGCCGATCTTGCAGCCGAGTAGACGGAGCAGCGGGGCGGCGAAGGGCGTGCCGAGCGCCATCGCGACGACCGGCGCCATGAGCGATTCATAAGCCCCGTTGACCATTTCATTGAACCAGACATAGGGCGACCAGAGCGGGACGATCACCGGTTTGAACCGGCCCATCACCGTCCATTTCAGTCCGACCACGACCACCACCGCGAGTGCGGCGGCCAGCAGGCCGAGCGGCAGCATCAGCAGGAAACTGATCCACAGGCCATCCATATCGTAGGAATAGAGCAAAGCGATGGAGAGCCCGAGCGCCAGGGCGAAACCGGTATAGGCAGGGATCAGGATGCGTAGCGCATCGACGATGGCGCGCTGGGCGTAAAGCTTTCTGCTGGGGCGGTAGGTCGCCTCTTCGCTGAACCCGCCGACCTTCTGGCGATTGGGCAGCTGGAAGGAAGGCGATCCCAGCCAGTCGGTGCCATCTGGCGTCGTCTCTCCGGGCGTCGGGGGAGCTGACAACACGCCCAGCAGACAATGATCGCCCAGACCGCTGCCTGTCGGCAGGATGGCGCCATTGCCGACGAAACTGCGATGGCCGACATGGTTGGTGCGAATCTCGAAGCGGCCGCCGAAGCAGCGCTTGCCGCCGAACATGCAGCCATCGGCGAAAAAGGCGGAATCGCCGGCCACCAGCAGTTCCGGCATGAAACTCCAGATTGTCGACATTTCCGCATGCGCGCCGATCTTGGCGCCCAGCAGGCGCATCCAGGGCGGCAAATAGAGGGTGGTGAAAACCGGCAGCAGGGCGGCGCGGCTCGCGCGCATCAGCCCGTAGGCGAGCCAATGCCGCAGGTAATAGAAGGAGTATAGCGGGTAAACACCCGGTTTGGCGCGGCGGAGCACGATTGCCTTGAGCAGGACGATCCACAGGCAGGTGATCACCACCAGCACCGGCACCAAAGCCGCCGTGATGCCGATGGCGGCCTCCAGATGGTGAGCCCTGAACGCCAGCAGCAGGAACAATGCCACGGCGAGCGCCGGCAGCGCCCCGACCAGGCCGAGCAGGCTGCCGGCGAGCCAGGCGAGCGGCACGAAGGCGATCTGGCGGCGCAGGCTGGGGCGGGAGATCTCGCCCGGCGGCACTGGCACCTCCGCCGCCATGCCGGGGGAACCACGGCGCTGTGCCCCTGGCTCCAGCTGCGTGCCATCCGGCAGCAGCGATTGCGCGGCGAGGCGCGACTCATCGCCCATGCGCACATTCAGGCCGAGGGCAGAGTGCCCGCCGACGAAGCAGCGACTGCCGATATCGACGCCGCCGATCAGCAGATAGCCACCTTCGACTCGGGCGCCATAGAGCTGGGTGTCGGCGCTGATGCTGGTGTCGTCACCGATCGAGACCAGATCCCAGGCCGAGACCAAAGCCGAATCGAGCACGCAGCCGCGTCCGACCTTGGCGCCCATCAGCCGGTAATAGACCGGCATCAACGGCGTGCCGAGGAACAGGCCAGCGCCGGACAAAACCTGAAGCCGGCTCGCCAGCCACCAGCGGATGTAATAGCTCCCCCAGAGTGGATAGGCGCCGGGCCTATAGCGGCCGATGATCAGCCATTTCGAACAGATGCCGACCGCCATCAGCACCGGGGTGAGCGCGATATAGAAGGGCAGCAGAATCTCGACCGTCTGTAGGATGGTCAGGCGCGCCCACATGAGGTCGTTGACGACGGGCAGCACCAGCAGCAGCGGCGTGGAGAAGAGATACCAGCTGAGCACGAACAGGCCCGATTGCAGCGTGGCGACACGCGGCCCGGCCTGGCGGCGCAGGGGCGGCCGTTCGGCGTCGGGGGTTTTCGTCTCGCTGGCGGGCGCGGTCGGCACATAGGCCGCCAGCTTGCGCACGGTGGGATGCGCGTAGACATCGCGCACCGCGATATGGACGTCCACGCCGCGGAGCTGTGCGACCATCTGCGCGGCGCGCAAGGAATGGCCACCGAGATCGAGGAAGAAATCCTGGTCCGTCCCGACCGCTTTCACGTTGAATGTTTCTGCCCAGACGCCGGCGATGTTGGCCTCCAGCGCATTTTCCGGCGGCGTGAGTTCGCACCCTTCGTCGACCAGCGGCTGGGAAGGCGCGGGCAGCCGCTTGCGGTCGACCTTGCCCGTGGCCAGCATCGGCAGCTCGTCGAGTATGTCGAGATAGCCAGGCACCATGTAGCTGGGCAGTTTCGCCCGCAAGGCCTGCAGCAGGTCGCCCCGCCCCACCTTCCGGCCGGGATCGGCCGCGACCACATAGGCGGCAAGAACTGGTAAGCCGTCCTGGCGGTGCGCCGTCACCGTGGCCGAGGCGATATTTTCCTGTTCGAGCAGCACCGAGGTGATTTCCGATAATTCGACGCGAAAACCGCGGATTTTCACCTGATCGTCGATCCGCCCGAAAAATTCGATTTCCCCGGCTGCGTTGCGCGCGGCGAGATCGCCGGTGCGGTAGAGCCGGCCATAGACCGGCGCGGTGATGAAATGGCGTTCGGTCAATTCAGGCTGGTTGAGATAGCCGCGCGCAATGCCCGGCCCCCCGATATAGAGCTCGCCCCTTTCCCCCGGCGGCAGGGGATTCATGTCGGCATCGAGGATCAAGGCGATATAGCCGCTGAGCGGCTGCCCGATCGTCACCGCCTCGCCCGGCCGGCAGGCCTTCGCCGTGGTGTTCACTGTCGCCTCGGTCGGTCCATAGACATTGAGCATGAGCCGGCCGGGACGGGCCCAGCGCGCCACCAGTTCGGGCGGGCAGACCTCGCCGCTGACGACCAGTTGGCAGAGGCTAGGGATGTCATCGGTCATCGTCGACAACATCGTCGGCACGGTCGAGAAATACGTCACCCCGGCGCGTGCGAGATAGTGCGCCAGATCATTGCCGAAACGCGGTGTCTCCTTGTCCCCGACCACCAGGGTGCTGCCGGTTGAAAAGGCCCGCCAGATTTCTTCGACCGAGCCGTCGAAGCCGAGCGAAAAGCCTTGATAGACGCGCGCCGATGCGGCTGGGCAGACCGTGTTGAAGGCCCGCACGAAATGATGTGCGTTGCGATGTTCGGTCATCACCCCTTTGGGCCGGCCCGTCGTGCCCGACGTGTAGAGGACATAACAGAGATCCAGCGGCGTGACGCCGGTCTCGGCCCGAGTCAGGCGGGTTGAGGCGCGTTGCGCGATCTCGGCTGCGCTGTCGTCCAGGGAGACGAGTGTCCCGTGGAACACGGTCTGGATCCGCGCGCGCGTCGCCTGCTCGCAGATCAGCACCGCGATCCCGGCCTGGTCGAGGATATGGCGGAGGCGCTCGTCGGGATGCGTCGGATCGAGCGGCACATAGGCCGCACCCGCCTTGAGGCAGGCGAGCAGTGCGATGATCGGCTGTTCGGAACGTTCCAGGCAGATTCCGACGATTCCACCGGGACCGATGCCAAAGGTGCGTAGATGATGGGCCAGACGGTTCGCCGCCACCTCGAGGGTGGCATAGCTGAGCTCCCGCGTGCCGCAGACAAGCGCGATGTCGGCGCCGGCTTCATCGACGCAGGCCTCAAACAGTTCGTGCAGACAGCCGGCGGGCGAGACGTTGCCAGCTGCCCCGCCGGAAGCTCGCGGCCTGTCCGCCGGCACGGCAAGAGGATGTTCCGTGGTCAGCATGACATGGCTCCGGCGCCCGTTACGGGCTGCGGCGAGACATCAGAACTGTTCATGATCATGTATGACCTTTCTTGGAGATAGCGAAAGACGCCGTGCGATCGCCAGGGCACGGCGGCTGGTCCGGACCTCGCCATCGCGCGCGAGGCCGGTGCCCTTTAAAAATGCTTCCGGCGCTCGGCATGAAGCGGCGCGCGCGCCGGGCCTGGGGCTAGAGCAAAACCGGCAGAGCGGCGTAACGGTCGGCGGCGTTCGTTTCGGGAAGCCACGGGACATCACCGACAAAATCGCCGCAGGTGATTTCGGCCAGGATGTCTTCGCGCGATCTGTGCCGCCAGGCCTCTTGTCCGGCCCGCGGCAGGCACCGGATCGGGTCGAAATATTCGAACATCTGGCCGGGTGCGACGATCGGGGCGGTGAAAGAGGAGACACCGTATTTTTCGATGTAAAATTCGGCGCTGTGCACATCGCGTTTGCCGGCCGGCGTGTCGACGATGAACAGCGGCGTATTGAAGCCGGCCGTAGCACCCCGCACGTTTTTCTCCAGTTGCTGCGCTTGCCGGAGGGACACGCGGAAATGCTCGGTGCCTTTGACCATGTCGCACAGATAGACGTAATAGGGATGGATCGTGAGCCAGCTCAGCCGCTTGATCAGGGTGCGCAGCGTCTCCGCATCATCGTTGACTCCCCGCAACAACACCGTCTGGTTGCGCACCACCACGCCCCGCGCATGCAGGCGCCGCATCACCCGCTCGACCATCGGAGTGATTTCGGACGGGTGGTTGAAATGCGTATGGATGCACACGTCCTTGAATTGCGCGCGCCCTTGTTCGATCACCGACAGCAGGGCTTCCATCCATTCATGGTCGTGAAGAAATTTCATCGGCTGCACGGAGATCGCCTTGGTGGCGAAGCGGATGCGCCGGATATGTTCGATGTTCAGCAAGGCCTCGCCGAGTTCGCGCACGTGACTGGCTTTCAACCGCGCCACATCGCCGCCGGACACCACGATGTCTTCGATTTGCGGATGGGCGCTGATGTAATCGAGCGCCGCGTGCCAGCTCTTGTTGCTGGTCACATGCTCTTTATGGACCAGGGGCGTATCCGTGCCGACCGCATAGCTGCGCGTGCAATATTGACAATAAACCGGGCAGACCGAGGTGACCAGGAACAAGACCTTGTCCGGATAGCGATGCACCAGGCTCTGCGTCGGCGAATGAGTCTGCTCGGCGAGAGAATCGACGACCAGGCAAGGATGATCGTGTTCGAGTTCGGAGATCATCGGTAGGAACTGGCGGCGTATCGGGTCGCGCGCCGCGTTCGACCAATCGATGAGAGCGGCGATATAGGGATTGATCCGGATCGACATGCCCACTTTGGTGAGCCCCGCCTCGATCTCCGCGAGCACGTCCGGCGCCACCAAGCCGTCCAGCGCAGCTTTGAGTTGATGGGAATGAATGAGTGCATTTTTGTCTTGCCACGCCGAATTTTCAAAGATCTCCGGGGAGAGGTCTCGCCAGATTTTGAATCGTTGCCAATCGTAAGACATTGAAGGTTCTTCCTGTTCTTTTTAACTATTGGTTGGTTCACTTCAGGAGGCCGAAACGGCCGCCTCAGGCGACGCGGCGCACCCTCATTCGCTGTCACGTCGGCCGGCCATGTCGTCACGGTCTTCTTCATGAACGCGCAAGGAAAAAATCTGTCTCTCGTTTCTCACACGCCAAGGTCGAGCCAAGGCGGGTTTTGTCGTTTGCTTCCGATCCCTGCGCGCCGCGTCGTGAAGACGGGTTCACCTTCCAGCACGTCTCACGTCATATGATTTTGATAATGGAATTTTCTTATGGAAAACTTAACGTCCATTTGGGAATTTTGGCGCAGTGCCCCGTGTCACCGTCCAGCGTTCGCATTTGTTAATTGCTGGATCTGCGTGTTAGGTGATTGCGATTATGAAACCAACAAAATAACTTTTTGTACAAAAGTGTCAAGTTTCAATTTTCTCGAATTGAATTATTTATTATATGCAGTGCGTTAAAGCTTAAGACAATTTTATGATATGGCAGGCTATTTTGCCGGACCAGCGCGAATTGACCGTGATTTCGCATGAATATTGGCGTTCCTGCGAGGATAGGATGCATGCTGCTGTCGTGAAAATTTCTTGGGGGAGTCTATATTATGCCAGGTTTGTCTTGTTTTTCATATCTTCGGCGCACAAAGCGTGACGGGACATCACGCAATGTGGCATCTGCTTGGGTCGTCATGATTGCCGCGACATGTGTGGTCCTCACTTCCCTGGCCAGTTGTGCCAACGCGGACACCACGAACATCTCCGGATTCCAGGGGAGCAGTGACGATTGGGTGGGAACTTGTGCCGCGCAGCTGGCTGTCGGCACGCCGGCGGGCGGGGTGGTCGACGCGACGCTGACGGTGATGTGCAATCAGCAGCCGACGGTCGAGGAAACCATGTCAGGCCCGTTTGTGCCGGGAAGCGGCCATTACCACGCGATCGTCACGGCGATCAAAACGGCACCCGATTTCAGCTACGATCAGGATAAGAATTTTGACCTCAACTTGGCAGGGAACGGCTGCACGATGTCCGGCACCGTCACGGATGTCGATGGCTCCAACAACATCAGTTTTGATTCCAGTGCGCAAGGTTGTCCGACCGATCAGTGAAGGCTATCTCAGATAGAAGAAAGCAGCCGCTTTTAAAAAAGCGGCGCAAAAATTTTTGCTCCGCTGGGCCGGAGGCTGTGTCGGCGACAACGCCCATGGCCCAGCATAACAAAAGTTTTTGCGCCGCTTTTTTTAAAAAGCGGCTGATTTCTTTTAATCCAGCGATTTGCGGAAGCGCAAAATGCTGATGCCCAGCATGGCGGTGCCCAGCAGCGCCAGCGCCAAGAGCTGTGGCCATAGGACCCACACGCCGACACCTTTCAGGAACACCGCGCGGATCACGACGAGAAAATAGCGCAGCGGGTTCGCCAGCGTGCACCATTGCAGAATCTTCGGCATGGCGGCGATGGGAAACGCGAAGCCGGAGAGAATGAAAAGTGGGAAGACAATGAAGAAGTTGAGCGCGAAGGCCTGTTGCTGCGTCTTCGACACGGTGGAGAGCAGCAGTCCGAAGCCGATCGCGGCGAGCAGGAACAAGGTGGCGCCGAGCAGAAGCACCAGCGGGCTGCCGACGAAGGGGATCCGGAACCACAACACGCCGAGCGCCATGATCAGCGCGACGTCGGCGAAGCCGATGATGAAGAACGGCACGGTTTTGCCGAGGATAAATTCCAGAGAGCTGATCGGGCTCACCATGATCTGTTCCAGGGTGCCCAACTCCCGTTCGCGCACGATCGCGAAGGCGGTAAGGCTGACCACCTGCATCAGCGTCAGCGTGCCGATGACGCCGGGGATGAAGAACCAGCGGTCCTCCAGCCCGGGATTGAACCAGGGGCGTGGCTGCAGCGTGATGGTGACGCCGCCTGGTGCTGCGCCGGACGGCGAAGCGGGCGGGGCCATGTCGGCCTGATACTGCGTGACGATCTGGCTGACATAGCCGAGTGCGATCAAGGCGGTGTTGGAATTGCTGCCATCCACCGCCACCTCCAACGGCGCGGCCTGGCCGCCATTTAGACGCTGCGCGAAGCCGGCATGGATGATGACCGCCAGCATCGCGTCGCCACGGTCGATGGCCCGCGTCACCTGTGCCTCGTTGCCGGCGATGTCCACCAGGTCGAACCGCCCATTCGCGGTGAAATGCGAGACCAGCTCGCGGCTGGCTTGGCTGTGGTCGAGGTCCAGCACCGCGGTCGAGACATGGTTCACCGTGAAGGTCGCGGCATAACCGTAGATGAACACCTGCACCACCAGCGGCATCACCAGGCGGAACAGCGCCCACGGATCGCGCCGGAGTTCCAGAAACTCCTTCATCAGCATGACCTGGATGCGCTGGATCATGGCTGAAGGAAGAAGCCGCTTTTTGAAAAAAGCGGCGCAAAAATTTTTGTTGTGCTGGGCCATGGGCTGTGGCGGCGACAACGCCCATGGCCCAGGTGAATAAAGTTTTTTTGCTTCTTTTTGTTCACAAAAAGAAGTGCTTTCTTTATCATGTTCAATCCAGCCGCTTGCGGAAAGCGCGCGCCGCCAGCCAGATGATGAGCCCGGCGGTGAGGGCGAGGGCGAGCACCGGCACCGTCAGCAGAGCGAGCGGGCTGCCCTTCAGGAACACCGCCCGCAAGATCGTCACGTAATAGCGCGCGAACACGAACAGGCTCACTGCCTGCACCGGCACCGGCATTTGGTCGAGCGGAAAGGTGTAGCCGGAGAGCATGGTGGTCGGCAGCAGCGTCACCAGCAGCGCCACTTGGCTCGCCCTCACCTGGTTGTGGATGCGCACCGAGAGCAGATAGCCGATGCCGAGCACGACCAGCGCGAACAAAGCGGTGGTGACGAGCAGGGCGACCAGGCTGCCGCGGAACGGCACATGAAACCAGAAGGCAGCCGCGGCGAGGCAGAAGGCGGCGTCGATCATGCCGATGAGAAAATACGGCGCGAGCTTGCCGAACATCAGCTCCAAAGCTGTCACCGGTGTCGAGATCAGCTGCTCCATCGTGCCGCGTTCCCATTCGCGCGCCACGGTAAGCGAGGTGAGCTGCGAGCCGACCAGCGCCAGGATCACCGCCACCACGCCTGGCACGATGAAATTGCGGCTATCGAGCCCCTCATTGAACCAGACGCGCGGCTGCAGGTCGACCACGCCGCTGGTGGGCGGCGGCCGCGCATGCGCCTGGCCCCAGTGAGTCTGGAAATCCGCGCTCGCCTGGGCGACGATGCCCTGCGCGTAGCCGGTGGCGATGTTGGTGGTGTTGGCGTCGGTCGCGTCGAACACGACCTGCACATTCGCCGCCCCGGTGGTCGTCAACACGCGGGTGAAATCCACGGGAATTTCCAGCGCGCCGGTGCAGGTGCCGCGATCCATGGCGGCGCGCAGCGCGCGCTCGTTCGGCAGGTTGGCGACGACATCGAACCAGCCACCGGCGGAAAAGTCCGCGATCAAAGCGCGGCTGGTCTGGCTGTGCTCCTGGTCGTAGACGCAGAGCGGCACATGCCGGACATCGAGGCTGATGCCGTAGCCGAGCAGCACCATCTGCATCGCCGGCATCAGCAATGCGATGGCCAGGCTGCGCGGGTCGCGCCAGACCTGCAGCGTTTCCTTATAGGCGATGGCCAGGAGCCGGCGCAGTTTCATGACGCCACATGGCGGCGCGAGACCAGCCGCACGAACACGTCCTCGAGGCTCGGCGCGATCGGGCGCGGCGCGGTCGCGGTGATGTTCTGCGCGCGCAGCAACGCGGGTAGAGCGAAGGTGTCCTGCTCGTCGCGCAGCAGCACATGCAGGCCGTCGCCGAAAATCGCCGCCTCGATCACCCCCGGCATCCGGCGCAGCGCGGCCAAAGCCGCGCCCAGTGGTGCGGCTTCCAGTTCGAACAGCGCACCGCCCAGATGGCGGCCGCGCAGCGCACTGGGGCTGCCCATCGCCACCAGCCGCCCGGCATCGATGAGGGCGATGCGGTTGCAATATTCCGCCTCGTCCATGTAGTGCGTGGAGACCAGGATCGTCACGCCCTCCGCCGCCAGCGTATGGATCAGGTCCCAGAAGCGCCGTCTGGCCTGCGGTTCCACGCCCGAGGTCGGCTCGTCGAGGAACAACACCGGCGGCCGGTGCAGGATCGCGCAACCCAGAGCGAGGCGCTGTTTCCAGCCCCCGGCCAGCGTGCGCACCAGCGCATTCTCGCGCCCCGCGAGCCCCGCCATCTCAATGGCAAAGGCGCTGCGGGCCCGGAATTCGGAAGCGGGCACGCGGTACAGCCCGGCGAAGAAGCGCAGATTCTCGCGCACGGTGAGATTGGCGTAGAGCGAGAATTTCTGCGACATATAGCCGATATGCGCGCGTAACCCCGAGGCTTGGTGGGCGATGTCGAACCCCGCCACGCTGGCCGCACCGGCGCTGGGCCGCAGCAGGCCGCAGAGCAGCCGGATGGTGGTGGATTTTCCTGCCCCGTTGGGGCCGATGAAGCCCACCACCTCGCCCGCTTCGATATCGAGATCAAGCTGATCCACTGCGGTGAAGGCGCCGAAACGCTTGGTCAGCCCGCTTGCCAGGATTGCGCTCACGGCTCCGTCTCCAGCGCCACGAACACGTCCTCGATGCTCGGCCGGATGGGGAGGATGCTGACGCCACTGCCACCGTGCGCGGAGAAACGTGCCTGGAGCTCCGGCACGCGGCGCGCCGCATCATCGACCCGCACATGCACGCGGTCGCCCATCAGCAGCAGGCCGAGCACGCCCGGCGCCCCCTCGAGTGCTGCTTTTGCGGCGCGCGGATCGTCTGCGGTCACCGCGAGCAGCATGCCCGGCATCGCCTGCTTGAGCCGCGCCGGCGTGTCGCACCGGCGGATCTCCCCTGTCACCATCAGCGCCAGACGGGAGCAGCGCTCCGCTTCGTCCATATAGGCGGTGGAGAGCAGCGTGGTGACGCCGCTTTCCCGCAAATTGTAGAGGATCGCCCAGAAATCCCGTCGCGAGACGGGATCGACGCCGGTGGTCGGCTCGTCCAGCAGCAGGATTTCGGGGGTATGGATCAGCGCGCAGACCAGGCCGAGCTTCTGCTTCATTCCGCCTGAGAGCTGGCCGGCCAAGCGCTGGCGGAAGGCGCTGAGATCGGCCGCCGCCAGCAATTCGGCCTCGCGCCGCAGTCTGAGCGCGCGCGGCACGCCGAACATCTCGGCATAGAAAAAGATGTTCTCGGCGACCGTCAGATCCTCGTACAGGCCGAAACGCTGCGGCATGTAGCTGAGTTTTTCTTTCGCCCGTTCGGGATCGGCCACCACATCCACGCCGGCGATGATGATGCGCCCGGCATCGGGCGGCAGCACGCCGGCCAGCATGCGCATCATCGTTGTCTTGCCCGCGCCGTCCGGCCCGACCAGGCCGAAAATTTCGCCGCGCCGCACGTTGAGCCCGGCCTCATGCACGGCACAGACAGTGCCAAACCGCCGTGTCAGCCCCGCAGCGAAAATCGTCGTGTCATCGCTCATGGCTTTGCGGCCAGCAGCCGGATTTTCGCATCCGCCGGCATGCCGGGCAGCAGCTCGTGGTGCGGATTGTCGATGTCGATGCGGACCCGGTACACGAGCGTCACCCGCTCGGCGAAAGTCTGCACGGTTTTCGGCGTGAATTCCGCCTGCGGCGAGATGAAGCTGATGCGGCCGTGATAGATGTGGCCTGGATAGGTGTCGGTGGTGACATCCACCGCCTGGCCAAGCCGCACCTTGCCCAGATCGGGCTCGTTGACATAGGCGCGCAGCCAGACATGGTCGAGATCGTCCAGGCTGAAGATCGCCACACCCGGACCGGCCAGCTCGCCGAGCTCCGCCTGCCGGATTGCGATCACCCCGGCAAAGGGGGCACGCAGCACGGTGTAGCCAAGCGTGATCTGGTCCAGCAGCAGCCGCTCGCGCAGCGCCGCGACATTGGCCTGCGCCAGGTCAACGGCGGACTGCGCGACCAGCACCATCGCTTCGTCATGCGCCAGTGCTGCGGCGGATTGCCGGGCGGCGGTCTGCGCCCGGTCCCGGTCTTGCACCGAGACCGCGTTCGTCCGCACCAGTTGCTCGTCCCGTGCGGCATCGCTCTGCTTCTGCGTGAGGTCATAGCGGGTGCTCGTGACATTGCTCTGCGCCGCGGCGAGGTTGTTCTCGCTCTGCGTCACCTGTGCCGCCTGTACCTGCAGATTGCTGGCATCGATCTGCACCTGCTGCCGGTAGAGCCGGTCATCCACCCGTGCGAGCACCGTCCCGGCGGCCACCGCCGCGCCCTCGTCGAAGGGCAGAGCGACGATCGGCGCCTGCACCTGGGTAAAGCTCAGCAGGCTCTCATGCGCCTCGATATTGCCCGAGACGGTCACAAAGCCTGCCGCCGGCGCCGGGCCGAACAAGGCGTTTTTGCTCTCCGGCCAGAGCCAGAGGCCGGCCGCCGCCACCGCCAGCACCGCCAGCACGGGCAGAACCAGTTTGCGCCGCGGCGGCGGCAGGGCGGGCGGCGCGGCCGGGGCGGGGGCCGGACGGTCGCGTGGTTCCGGTGATCGGACCTCATCCATGGCTGACCTCAATGAGCGTCGAGACCCTAATGGCAGGGCAGGGCGGCTGCCTTGATCTTGCGCAAAGTTCGGCGAAGCGAAGGAGAAGGCTACTTTTTGTGAACAAAAAGTAGCAAAAAAACTTTATTATGCTGGGCCTGGGGCGCTGTCCCAGACAACGCCCCAGGCCCAGCATAAAAGAAGTTTTTGCGCCGTTTTTTTCAAAAAGCGGCCACTTTCTACTCCTGAGCGTCGCGGCGCCGTTTGACCTGTATCATACCGGCGCGGTCCAGGCGGACCTAGCGTCATCCCCACGGTCAGGAGGCAAGCTATGCCGAAACGGTCAAACCTGATGATTGTCCTTGCCGACGGTGAACATGCCCGTCTCGTCCGCCGGGGTGCCGACGGCGTGCTGAGAACGGACCAGAAATTCGATTCGATCGCGGCCCATAAGCGCTCCGCCGATCTCGGCACGGATGCGCCCGGCGCCTCGTTCCACAGCGATTCGACGGCGCATCACGCGTTCGCCCCGCGGCATGATCTCCACGAGCAGCAGAAGGCGCATTTCGCCCAGTTCGTCGCCCGGCGGCTGAATGATCTGGAAGGCGACGGCGCTTTTGACGCCCTGCTCATCGTCGCTTTGCCCGACATCGCCGCCGTGATCGAAAGCGCGTTGAACGGCGCCGTGAAAACGGCCCTGCGCGGCACGCTCAGCAAGGATCTGGTCAAGACGGCGGACGACAAGCTTGCCCTCCATTTGAGCCTCTGGATTTCTTCGCCGCTGCGGAGCGGCTGACGCGCGCCATGCCCGACCAGCGCAAAAACCTGCCGCCAAATGTGAAGACCGGTCTGGCGATCTTCGGCACGCTTGTCTCGTTGCTTCTGTTTTTCGTGCTGGTGCCGTTGTTATTTCCCGCACCTTCCCCCTCGATCCCCTATAGCCAGTTCCAGTCTCTGCTCGCCGCCAACGGCGTCGACAACCTCGTCATCTCTCCCAACACCATCAGCGGCACTTTGAAACATCCCAGCCCTGGCCAGCCGGAGCAGTTCACCACCGACCGTGTGGACCCGGGCCTCGCCGCCGCGCTGGAGAAATCCAAACTCACCTTCAGCGGCCAGCCCGCCTCAGGCGCCTTCGCCACGCTGCTCGGCTGGTTGCTGCCGGTCCTGACATTCGTCGCGATTTTCTATTTTTTCTCCGGCGGCAGGTTGGGGGGAACGGGAGGGCTCCTCTCCATCAGCAAGAGCCGGGCCCGCGTCTACGCGGAAAATGATGTGCAGGTCCGCTTTCGTGATGTCGCCGGCGTTGACGAGGCCAAGGCCGAGCTCGAGGAGCTTGTGGAGTTTTTGAAATCTCCCGCCGATTACGGCAGGCTTGGCGCGCATATTCCCAAAGGCGTGCTGCTCGTCGGCCCGCCGGGAACCGGCAAGACCCTGCTGGCGCGGGCCGTCGCGGGTGAAGCCGGGGTTTCGTTCTTCTCCATTTCCGGCTCGGAATTCGTGGAGCTCTTTGTCGGCGTCGGCGCCGCGCGCGTGCGAGACCTGTTCGTACAGGCACGCCGCCAGGCTCCCGCCATTATTTTCATCGACGAGCTGGATTTCCTGGGCCGCGCCCGCAACGCCGCCATTCCCGGCAGCAACAATGACGAGAAGGAGCAGACGCTCAACCAGCTTCTGGCGGAGATGGACGGTTTCGATCCGTCCAGCGGCGTGGTGCTGCTGGCCGCCACCAACCGTCCGGAAATTCTCGATCCCGCTTTGCTGCGCGCCGGCCGGTTCGAACGACAGGTGCTGGTCGATCGGCCGGACCGCGGCGGCCGGGTCGATATATTGCGCCTGCATATTCGTAAGGTGCGCTTAAGCCCCGACGTCTCGCTCGAGGAGATTGCCGGCATGACCCCGGGCTTCACCGGCGCCGACCTTGCCAACCTGGTGAACGAGGCCGCCTTGCTCGCCACACGCAGGCGCGCCGACGCCGTCACGCTCGAAGATTTCAACCAGGCCGTGGAGCGCATGGTCGCCGGGCTGGAAAAACGCACCCGCCTGCTGGCGCCCAAGGAACGCAACGCGGTCGCCCATCACGAAATGGGGCACGCCATCACCGCCATGGCCCTGCCGGATGTCGACAAGGTGCAAAAAATATCGATCATTCCGCATGGGCTGGCCGCACTCGGCTATACCATCCAGCGCCCGGCCACAGACCGTTTCCTGATGGACCGCGGCGAACTGATCAACCGCATGACCGTCCTGCTCGGCGGTCGCGCCGCCGAAGCGCTGGTGTTTCCGAACATTTCCACAGGCGCCGCCGATGACCTGATGCGCGCCACGGAAATCGCCCGCAGCATGGTGGTCCGGTACGGCATGGATGCCAAGCTCGGCCATGTCACCTATGAGATCGCGTCATCCCCCATGCTCACCTCCGGCGGCGTCATGGACTATCAGCCGCGGCGTTACAGCGAACGGACGGCTTCTGCCATTGACGCGGCGATCCACGATCTGCTCGAGGACGCCTACGGCCGTGCCCGCGCCATCCTGACTCAGAATTTTGCGCTCCTGCGCGACTGCGCCGCCGAGCTTCTGGCACATGAAAGCATCTCGGGTCCTCGCCTTGGTGAAATTGAAGCCGCCGTTCTCCCGGCCCGGGCCGAAACGCTTTCGCCCCCGCGCGAATTTCCGACGCGCCAGGCCGGGTAAAGCGCTTTTTGGTCTGCCCTCGCTTCTTCGATATAAGAAAACGCGAAAAGATAATGGGACGAGGAAGGCGGCGCCGTGATGCTCCTGCTGATTTTGGGTCTGATCATTTTTCTGGGCGCGCACTCGATCCATATCGTGGCGGCGGACTGGCGTCAGCGACAGATTGAGCGTTTCGGCGCCGGAGCCTGGAAAGGGCTTTTCGCGCTGACATCGCTGGTGGGGCTCATCCTGATGATCGGCGGTTTCAACGCCGCGCAGGAGACATTGGTGCTGCTCTACGCACCGCCCGACTGGTTGCGGCATCTCAACAGCATCCTGACCCTCATCGCTTTCGTGCTGGTCACCGCGGCGTATGTGCCGCGGAATCACATCAAGGAGAGGATCGGCCATCCGATGCTCGCGGGCGTCAAGATATGGGCCTTCGGTCATCTGCTCGCCATCGGCATGCTGCGCGATGTCGTGCTGTTCGGCGCCTTTCTGATCTGGGCAATCGTGGCTTTCGTGGTGTCCCGGCGCCGTGATCGCCGTGCCGGGACAGTCTATCCTCGCGGCGCACGGCAAGGCGATGTCATCACGATCGTGGTAGGCCTAATCCTCTGGGCCGCTTTCGCGCTGTGGCTGCATAAATGGCTGATCGGCGTTAATCCGCTGGCGTGAGCCACAGGTAAGCGAAGGGAAGGCTTCTTTTTGTGAACAAAAAGAAGCAAAAAAACTTTATTTATGCTGGGCCATGGGCGTTGTCGCCGACAACGCCCATGGCCCAGCATAACGAAAATTTTTGCGCCGCTTTTTTTAAAAAGCGGCCGCTTTCTTAATCTGCAGCTTCCATTTCCACCGCACGGCTGGCGCGGTCGGCTTCCAGCAGGCGGGAAATCGCCGCGTGGAGTTTTTCCGTTGCTCCTGCCTTGTTCACCCACCAATCCGTGGACCACACGCGCAGCAGCTTCCAGCCCAGTGTTTCCAGAATTGCCTGCCGGACTTTGTCCCGGTCCCGTGCCGTGGCGGCGCTGTGGTAGGCGGCACCGTCGCATTCCACGCCCACCAAATAATCTCCTTGCCGGTCGGGATGGACGATGCCGAGATCGATGCGGAAGCGCGAGACGCCGATCTGCGTCACCACCTGCCAGCCCTTTTCGCTCAGCGCCTCGGCGACGGCCGCTTCGAACGGTGAGTCGAATCCGCCCAACGAGCCTTGCACCGCTTCGGCCAAAGCGCGTGGTCCACGCTCGGCGAATTCGATGAAGTGCTTCAAATCGCGCACGGCCCGTGCGTTGGTGCGGTTGAAGTCGATCATCGCGGCGTCGAAGGAGGTGAACACCATCATCTCCGCCCGCGCGCGCGTCAGCGCCACGTTCAGGCGGCGCCAGCCACCGTCGCGATTCAGCGGGCCGAAATTCATCGACATCACCGGCGCGCCGGGCTCGGTTGGACCGTAGCCGATGCCCAGCAGGATCACGTCGCGTTCGTCGCCTTGCACCGTCTCGAGGTTTTTCACGAATGCCGGCTCCAGCGCGGCGTCGCCGAAGAAACGCTCCAGCGCCGGGTTGCGCTGCCGTTCGCGGTCCAGAAGATCCTCGATCAGGCGCTGCTGTTCGGCGTTGAGGACGATGATGCCGAGCGTCTTGCCATCGGGATTGCTGAGCCGGGCCACGGTCTCCGCCACGATGGCCTCGGCTTCACGCTGATTGGTGCGTCCCGTGCCCTTGGCATACACCCCGTCCACGCGCCGCCAGGAGACGGCGCTGGCCCGCGTCACCGGGGCCGGGAAGGTGATCAGCCGGTTTTCGTAATAGCGGCTGTTGGAGAAGGCGATCAGGCTCTCATGCTGGCTGCGATAGTGCCATTCCAGCGTGTGCTGCGGCAGGCCCGCGGCGAGGCATTCCTCCAGGATGCTCTCGGCATCCCGCTCGTCATCGTCCACCTCTTCATCCCCAGCCGAACGGCCGAAGAAATTCGTGGGCGGCATCTGCCGCGGGTCGCCCGCCACCACCACCTGGCGGCCGCGCGCCATGGCGCCGATCGCATCCCACGGGGCGATCTGCGAGGCCTCGTCGAAAATCACGAGGTCGAACGGGGGCAGATCGGGCGGCAGATATTGCGCGATGGATAGCGGGCTCATCAGCATGCAGGGGGCCAGCCGGGCAAAGGCCTCGCCCATTTCCGTGGTGAGCTGGCGAATGGGCTTGTGGCGTTTTTGCAGTTGCAGCTGGTGCTTGAGGATGCCGTAGCCGTCCTTCTTGCCGACCGCATTCTTGTCGGGAATCTGCCCGCACAGACGCGCTTTGGTGTAGCGCACGGCGAGGCCGGCGAGCCGATCTTCCAGCTTGCGGAAGGCTTCGATGTCGCTCGTATGCACGTCCGGCACGAATTCCTTGAGGCGCGGCTCCGCATCAATCAGTTTTGCCGCGAACCAGCGCGCATAGGCGGTCTCGAACAGCTTGGACAAGCTTGAGGCAGGCTCCAGCTGCAGCGCTTCCACCAGCGGGGCCAGTCCTGCCTGTTGCGCCTGGGTGACCACGCGCCGCCAGTTGCACCAGGGATTCAGGTGCTCCGGATGCGCGGCGATCGCCGCCGCGAGCAGCCCCAGCGCAGCCAGCCCGGTTTTCTGGTCCGTGCCGGCAAGGTTGATAAGCCGGCCCGCCAAGCCTGACATCCGCGCTAAGGCCGTGGCGCAGACCTCCAGATCGCAGGCCATACGGCCGCCGGGGCGCAAAAGCTCGTTGGTTTCGACCACGAGGGCGCGGATTTGCTGGCGGCGCTGGATCAGCGTTTCAGGATCCGGCGCGTCCGCCGCGATGGCCTGCCGGAGGGTTTCCGCCCGCGCCATCGCGTCGGCCATGCGGGCAGCATCGCTGTGCAGCCCATCCCAGCCCGGCACGGGTTGCAAAAGCGGTGACAAGGCGGTCAGTTCCGTGGCCACAGACTGCAGCTTGCGCAAAAGCGGCAAATCCTCGGCGGGAGATGGCGTGGCCTTGGTCTGCCCCAAAGCTGCCAGCCGTTCGGCCACCTTCTTTTTCGCAGTCCCGGCGAACAGAAAGAGTTTTTGTGACGCAGCCTGCCATTCCAGCTCCAGGACCGCGACCGGCACCGCGGCGACATCGCCGAAGGGCACGGAAAGTTTGGCTTCCAGACGGCGATAGTCCTGCTGCAAGCGCGCGGCCTCAGCCACGGCCGGCACCAGAGCCGAAAACTCGGCGGCGAAGGCGAAGCGCAGGTCCAGCCCATGGGTGGCGAGAACCGCTTGCGCCAGGTGGCACAAAGCTTCAATGCCCGGCAGGTCGTGGGTCGGCCAAGTTAGTTTCACGGTCCCCAGTAAGTTGTCGCGCGCCGCCAGCAGGGCTTCGAGGGCGGGAGCAAAAGCCCGGGCCGTGTCCTCGATCTCTTCCTGCCAGGCGTTCGACCATTCCATGGTTCGCAGGGACGAGAAGGAGGGTGGCGCTGCGGCGATCTGTGCCGCGCCGATTTCCAGCCGGCGCACGATGTCGCGCAACCGCGCGAGATCGCTCTCGTCATGGTCGACGGATGGCCATGACAGGCGCGGGGCGCGCACCGCCGCATTCTTCACCGCCAGTCCGACGGTTTGATGCAACGTCATGCCATTGGGCTGCACAAAATGCAGGAGGGCGACAAACTCATTCAGCCGGTCCCGCATCTGGCGCAGTTGCCCGGCCTCCCTTGCCCAGGCGTCGGGGATAAGCGCATCGCGCGCGTCCCAGGCGCGCTCGAGCTGTTTCAGCACATCGACCTTGGACGCCTTGTTGGAATGCAGCTGTAGGCAGAAATCGCCGAGCCCTTTTTCCTCCAGCCGCCGATACACGACGTTCAGCGCGGCCATTTTTTCGGCCACGAACAGCACACGCCGGCCGAGCGCCAGGTTGTGCGCGATCATGTTGGCGATGGTTTGGGATTTGCCGGTGCCGGGTGGGCCGTCGAGCACGAAATCGCACCCGTTGGCGCTGGCGACGACGGCCGAAACCTGCGAGGAATCCGCCGGCAGCGGCAGGAAAAGCTGGGCTGGCTCAAGCTTGCGGTCGAGCTCCTGCGGGCGCGGAAAATCGCCCCCGGAGCGGAAGCGCTCGGCGCCGCGCTCGATCAGATGCTTGACCACCGGGCTTTCCGTCAGCTGCGCCGCGCGGTCCGCCATGTCTTTCCACATCAGGTATTTGGCGAAGGAAAACGTGCCCAGCATGACGTTTTCCGTCACCTCGAACCCGGCGATGTCCCGCACGGCGCGGCGCACCGCGGTGAAAATGGCGGGCACGTCGATGCCATGGCCGGCGGATGAGGCGGGGAGCGTGCCGTCCAGCCCGGGAATGTCCAGATCGAAATCCTGCCGGAGCAGTTCGAGCAGCGTCAGGTTGAAGCGCGGCTCATCCTCATGCTGGGTCATCACCACGCCGGAGAGCGCGCTTTTGCGCTCCAGCTGCACGGGCAACAGAATCAGCGGCGCGCGATACACATGCTGGTCATCCTCCGCCTTCTTCCATTTGAGGAAGCCGAGCGCGATGAACAGCGTATTGGCGCCGCCTTCCTGCAAATTGCTCCGCGCAATGCGGTAGAGATCGACCAGCAGGGCTTCCAGCCTGGTCTTTTCCAGTGGGCAGAGCAGCGTGGTTTTTTCTTCCCAAGCCAGGCGTGTGACCTGTTCTTGCAGGTCTTCCAGCCGCTGCTGCTCATAGAGCACCGCATCCCGCCCCGCGAGGGCCAGATCCGGCAAAGGGGCGATGGGGATTTTCTGGCCGGCGGCGAGCTTTTCCTCCAGAGCCGCGATATCGTGGCACAGCAGGCGGACGCCCTTGGCGCTGTCGGGCACGTGCAGCAGGCGGTTGCGCGTGGTGAGGTCGAGCAGTTTGCGTTGCCAATGCGCGAGACGCCCGGCCGGCGTGTCCGGCGCAAGCTCGGTTTTCACGGGCGGGAGGGCAAAAGGCGGCGGCAGTTCGAGCTGATATTCTGCCCCCTCTCCGGGGACAACGGCCCGCGCCCCTTCCTCCCCATTGAGCGGCCGGATGCGTTGCAGCCTGGCGCGTTTTATATCCAGGACCGCGACGAAATCCGTATCGTGCGCTTCGCTGATTTGCCGCGTGGCGGTGGCGATGGCCTGGGAGAAGCGCGCCGGCGGGTTTTTGGTGGCCAGGGTCGTCTCGAACACCAGCAGTTCGTTGAGCGCGGCGTGTTTGCGGACGATTTCCGCCTCTTCGGCGATGAGGTGCGGCAGCGACATGTCGCGCAGCCACACGCCGCAGAAGGCGTGTCCCTTGCTGAGGATGATCACCGGATTCAGGCCCGCCTGCTCCAGACAGGCCGCGAACAGCAGCGTTGCATCCAGGCAGGTCGCTATCCTGCTGTCGAGGATCGCGGCCGGGGCGCGGATTTTTTGTCCCTCGGTCTCGAAGCTCGCCGGCGGCAGTGCATAACTCAGGTCGAGTTGCGCGATGGTCGACCAGATCGCCGAGGCGAGCAGCCAGACCTCCTCCGGCGCGCGCCGATAGCCGTTGATCTCGTCCGGCTTGCCTTCCTTGCGCAAGGCGTTTGAGGCCCCCTTCAGCACATGGTCCACGGCCGGGTCATTGGGCATGCAGAAGGCGGCGAGCAGCCCCATCGTGCTCATGCCGCCCCACTGCATCCGGGGCAGGCATTCGACATCGAAACACGCTGTCGCGCGTTCCATCCCGTCCACGCTCAAGGCGAAACGCAGTTCCACGCGCACCGCCTCGTTCAACGCGGCCAGCATGCCGCCGTCGAAATTCACCACCCGGTCGGCGATGTGCAGCAGCGATCCCGGCGCCAGCCGGTCGATCCGCCAGGCACGCGGCGCGATGAAGCCGGGGCTGGCGACAAGGGTCAGGGTCGCGGGACCGATGGCCTCGTCCCCGAGAGTCTCGATCTGCAAATCGGCGATCAGAGGAATGGCGTTTTGATGCGCGGCAAACCCGATTTTTGGTTGCACCACCGCCCGAATCTCAACCATTCAAACCCCTTGATAGCCTTAGCCGCGAAAAAATGACGGTAACAATGGCTTCGTTGTGTGAGCAAGCCCGGCTGTTGGAAGATCTGCTTCTCAGGGAGAAAGAAAGCAGCCGCTTTTCGAGCCAAAGCGGCGCAAAAACTTCTTTTATGCTGGGCCATGGGCGTTGTCGGCGACAGCGCCCATGACCCAGATTAACAAAGTTTTTTTGCTTCTTTTTGTTCACAAAAAGAAGGCCTTGCCTTCGCTTGCCTAATGCCTCTCTTGATAAGTCAGCCGAGGTGTCCAACACTGTCCGCGTCGGACAGCTGCAAGATGACCGGAAAATCATCAGCGGGGGAGGGATTGCGGAAATGGAAGCAAAAGAAAAGACCGTCGCGCGGATCGGTATCGTCGGCGCGGGCCTGATCGGCGCCCATTGGGCGGCGTATTTCTTGGCGCAGGGTTTTGAGGTTTCGGCCTTTGACCCCTATCCGGGCGCGGCCGCGCGTGTTGCCGCCCTCGTCGCCGAGATCTGGCCGGTGATGCGGCAGGCGGGGCTTGTGCGCATCGCGGGTGAGCCCCCAGCGGTGGCTTTCGCGTCGCTGCGGGAGGTTTGCGGCCGCGCCGACTTCATCATGGAGAACGGCCCGGAGACGGTGGAGGCGAAGACGGCGCTGATCGCGGACATCGATGCCATGACCGCGCCCGAGGTGATCATCGCGAGCAGCAGCTCCTCACTGCTGCCGAGCGACTACCAGAGCCGGGCGGCGCACCCAGGCCGCGTGCTGGGCGCTCATCCGTTCAACCCGCCTTCGCTCATCCCCCTGGTCGAAATCGTGCCCGGCCGGTTGACCGAGGCTTCGTCCGTCGAATGGGCGATGAAATTTTTCAAGGGAATCGGCAAACATCCGATCCATGTGCGGCGGGAGCAGGCGGGGTTTGTCGCCAACCGCATGACCGCGGCGCTGTTCCGCGAAGCGGTCGACCTCGTCGCCTCCGGCGTGGCGACGGTGGAAGACGTCGACGCGGCGATTTGCCAGGGGCCGGGCCTGCGCTGGGCCGTTATGGGGCCGCATCTTTTGTACCATCTGGGCGGCGGGGATGGCGGTTACCGGCACTATCTGGAACATCTGGGCCCGTCCCAGGAAGCGCGCTGGGCAACACTGCGGACCTCGAACCTGACGCCTGACTTGCGCGAACAGCTCATCGCCGGCGTCGAGGACGAGTTGCGTGCCTTGGGGATAGAGGCGCCGGCACGGCAGCGCGACCAGGCGCTGTGCGAGATCCTGCGACTGCGCGTGGCTGCGCCATGAGCTCGCCGGCCGGTCATATGGAGACCTTCGCGCGCGACATCAGGACCGCTTCCCGTACCGAGCCCGCTTTGCCGCGGTCGCTCCGCCGCTTTTTGTGCCTGGAGGATTTCGAGCCTGCCGCGCGCCGGCGCCTGCCGCGCCAGATCTATGGCTATTACGCAGGTGCTGCGGAGACGGGGGCGGCTTTCAGGGCCAGCCGGGAGGCGTATCAGCGGCTCGCCCTCATGCCCCGCATGCTGGTGGACACGCGCGCCCGCGCGACGGCGCAGGCGCTGTTCGGCACCAGCTACAGCCTGCCCGTCGGCATCGCGCCGATGGGGCTTTCGGGGCTTTCGACCTTTCAGGGAGACCTTGTGCTGGCGCAGGCGGCGCGGGCCGAACAGGCGCTGATGGTGGCGAGTGCCACCTCGCTCATCCCGCTGGAACGTCTGGCATCGGAAGGGGGCGCGCGCTGGTTTCAGACCTATTTGCCGGGCGAGCCGGACCGGATCGAGGCCATGCTCGCCCGCGTGGCGGCAGCGGGCTACGAGACATTGGTGCTGACCGCGGATGTTCCCGTCGCCGCCAACCGCGAAAATAACGTCAGGACGGGCTTCTCGATGCCCCTCA
This sequence comes from Acidocella sp., assembly GCF_036489515.1. GTDB lineage: Bacteria > Pseudomonadota > Alphaproteobacteria > Acetobacterales > Acetobacteraceae > Acidocella. Next base: position 84,000 of record NZ_DASXFO010000056.1, on the reverse strand, counting down.
AACCCAGTGTGCGGCTGCTGTTGGACGGGATGAGCCATACGCCCTGGTCGCTCATGACCTTCGGGCGGACGCTGCTTCGCGGCATGCCGCACTTTGAGAACATGGACGCGTTCCGCGGCCCTGCCATTCTGTCCCGCACCGTCGAACGTGCGGTCGGCGCGCGCGACGGTCTCTCCTGGACTCATCTCGCGCTCATGCGCCGCCTCTGGAAGGGCAAGCTGGTCATCAAGGGCATCCTTGCGCCCGATGACGTGGCACTGGCGCGCGAGGCCGGGGTCGACGGCGTGTGGATCTCCAACCATGGCGGGCGACAGCTGGACACCGCCGTCGCCCCCCTGGCGGTGCTGCGTGAAGCGGTGGCACAGGCCGGGGAGATGGCGGTGATGATCGATGGCGGCATCAGGCGGGGCACGGACGTTCTCAAAGCCCTGGCGCTCGGCGCCGATTTCGTCTTCGTCGGGCGCCCCTTTCTGTTCGCCGCGGCCGCCGCCGGGGCGGATGGCGTGCGCCACGCGTTGCGGCTGATGCAGACGGAGATCGCGCGCGACATGGCCATGCTCGGGATCGACCGGCTGGACGCGCTCGGACCTCACTTCGTGCGTCAGGTGGATGCGCCGCCGTGAAGTAAGGAAAGCGGCCGCTTTTTGAAAAAAGCGGCGCAAACACTTTTGGCTATGCTGGGCCATGGGCGTTGTCGGCGACAATGCCCATGGCCCAGCATGGGTTCGCTCTTGTCGGGATGTCTTATCGAACCGACGCATGTGGAAAATAGTAAGAATACATTTGCCTTAGTGACGCGCCTTTGGCAGGCCCGTGCGCATGACGGTCGTATCAACGACCTGTCCCACATTGGAGAGACTTCGGCCATGCGTCACATTGCGCCCGTGCTCGTTACTCGTATTTTCCTGGGAGTTTTCGCTATGAGTTCTGTTGCTGTCAGTGCCCATGCGGCGCCGTTGACGGCGACATACGCGGTTCTTACCAACGCGGGAGCGCAGGCCGCGGTGAAGGCTGCGGAGCAGATGGCCGCTGAGTTGAAGGCGCCCTCCGCGATTGCCGTGGTTGATCAGAGCGGCAATCTGCTGGCGTTCGAGCGTCTCGACGGCGTGCGCGTCGGCAGCATCGACCTTGCCATCGGCAAAGCGCGCTCCGCGGCGCTCCTGCAACGGCCGACCATTGAGATGGAGGATAACATCAATAAAGGCCGGACGGCCTTCGTGACCGCCGGATTCATGGCGCTGCGCGGCGGCGTTCCCATCCGCGTGAACGGCCAGGTTGTCGGGGCGATTGGCGTCGCGGGCCTGAATAAGGACAACGACGTCACGATCGCCACCGCCGCCGCTCAGAAGGTCGAGGCTGAGGCGGAAGGGACCGCGTCGCACTGACGGCGTGGCTTAGGCAAGCGAAGGGGAAGGCTACTTTTTGTGAACAAAAAGTAGCAAAAAAACTTTTTTAATGCTGGGTCATGGGCGTTGTCGATGACAATGCCCATGACCCAGCTGAGCCAAAAATTTTTGCGCCGCTTTTTTTAAAAAGCGGCTGCTTTCCTTGATCTGGGAGTCCTACTTGGCGTTCACTTCGGAGTGGGGCGCAACCACTGGATGTTGACGCCGGGGACAAAATCATAACAATATCTAGTTATCATGGTCGCCCGAATCGTCGATTTGGGATGAGGCGATCCGGTGTGTCGAAGGGCGGCGCCGGTGTTGTTTTTGCACCTGGAAGGGACGCGCCGCAACGGTGCGCCGCCTGTCAGGAGCCCGGCCGTGGCAAAAAGTTTCCGCGGGCGAGGTGTCCAGTGGATCGCCTGTGGGGCCATGGCCGTCGTGCCGTGGTGTCGTCATGCGGCCGCTGATCCTGGCCCCCAACAGATGGGGTTAAGTCGATGTCAGCTGCTTTCGAAATTGACCGCGCCGTGTCCGTGTCATCGGGGGCGCCGGCCTACCAGGTGATCCGGCGCAATGGCGCGGTGACTGCCTTCGACGCGTCCAAGATCGCGGTGGCGATGACCAAGGCGTTTCTGGCGGTCGAGGGCAACACGGCGTCCGTCTCGCGTCGCGTCCATGACATTGTCGCCGGTCTCACCGACCAGGTGGTGACCAGCCTGGCGCGCCGCGCCGATGCCGGGCGCACCTTCCATATCGAGGACGTGCAGGATCAGGTCGAACTCGCGCTGATGCGCGGCGAGCACCAGAAGGTCGCCCGCGCCTACGTGCTCTATCGCGAGGAGCGGACCAAGGAGCGCGCGCGCAAGGACTCCGAGGCCGCTTCGCTGGCAGCACCGGCGCCGAAGTTGCGCATGACCGCGGCGGACGGATCGCTGGTCGCGCTTGATGTCGTGCGGCTTGCCACGGTGGTCGCGGAAGCCTGCGACGGGCTGAGCGACGTGCAGGCCGCGCCCATCCTCGAAGAGGCGCATCGCAACCTCTATGACGGCATCTCCCTCGACGAGCTGGCGCTGGCGCCGATTCTCGCGACCCGCACGTTGATCGAGACCGAGCCGAACTATGCCAAGGTCAGCGCACGCCTGCTGCTCGACAAGATGCGCCGCGAGGCGCTGAGCTTTCTCGCGGGCGCGCCCGCGCAAGCGACGCATGCGGAAATGGCGGCGCGCTACGGCGCGTATTTTCATGACTACGTGAAAGCCGGCGTCGCGGCCGAACTGCTCGATCCCGAACTCGGCAATTTCGATCTGCCGCGTCTGGCCGCCGCGCTGAAACCTGCGCGCGACCTGCAATTCGACTTCCTCGGCCTGCAGACGCTCTATGACCGCTATTTCCTGCATGTGCGGGGCACCCGTATCGAGCTGCCGCAGGCGTTCTTCATGCGCGTCGCCATGGGTCTTGCTTTGCGCGAGACCGAGCGCGAGGCCAAGGCGATCGAGTTCTATGATCTGCTGTCCTCGTTCGACTTCATGGCCTCGACGCCGACCCTGTTCAATGCCGGCACGCGCCGCCCGCAGCTCTCCTCCTGTTTCCTTACCACGGTGCCGGATTCGCTCGACGGCATCTTCAAGTCCATCAAGGACAACGCCCTGCTGGCCAAATATTCCGGCGGGCTCGGCAATGACTGGACTCCGGTGCGCGGGCTTGGCGCGCATATCAAGGGCACCAATGGCGAGAGCCAGGGCGTGGTGCCGTTCCTGAAGGTCGCCAACGACACCGCGATCGCGGTGAACCAGGGTGGCAAGCGCAAGGGCGCGGTTTGCGCCTATCTCGAGACCTGGCACATCGACATCGAGGAATTCCTCGATCTGCGCAAGAACACCGGCGACGACCGCCGCCGCACGCATGACATGAACACCGCCAACTGGGTGCCGGACCTGTTCATGCAGCGCGTCGCCGCCGATGCCGGCTGGACCTTGTTCTCGCCCAACGAAACCGCGGATCTGCACGATCTTTATGGCCCCGCCTTCAAGACCGCCTATGAAGCCTATGAAGCGCGCGCCGCGCGCGGCGAGATGGCGGTGTTCAAGCAGGTGCGGGCGAGCGATCTCTGGCGGCGCATGCTGACCATGCTGTTCGAGACCGGACATCCCTGGGTCACCTTCAAGGACCCGTGCAACATCCGCTCGCCGCAGCGTCATGTCGGCGTGGTGCATTCCTCCAATCTCTGCACCGAGATCACGCTGAATACCTCGGCCGACGAGGTCGCGGTCTGCAATCTGGGTTCGGTCAACCTCGCCGCCCATGTGACGGAGGCGGGCCTGGACCAGGCGCATGTCGCGCGCACGGTGAAGACCGCCATGCGCATGCTCGACAACGTGATCGACATCAATTTCTACACGATCCCGGAAGCACGGCATTCCAATCTGCAGCATCGTCCGGTTGGGCTCGGCATCATGGGCTTTCAGGACGCGCTGCAGACGCTGCGCCTGCCTTACGCTTCGACGGACGCTGTGAGCTTCGCCGATGAGAGCATGGAGGTGATCAGCTTTCACGCCCTCTCCGCCTCGGTCGATCTTGCCGCGGAGCGCGGGCGTTATGCGAGCTTCGAAGGCTCGCTGTGGTCGCAGGGCGTGCTGCCGATCGATTCCCTCGAGTTGCTGGCGCAGGCCCGTGGCGGCCTCGATCTCGACCGCTCATCGAAGCTCGACTGGGCTGGCTTGCGCCAGCGGGTGATGCGCACGGGCATGCGCAACTCCAACACCATGGCGATTGCGCCGACGGCGACCATCTCCAACATCTGCGGCGTCTCGCAGTCGATCGAGCCTGCGTATCAGAACCTGTTCGTCAAATCGAACATGTCGGGCGATTTCACGGTGGTGAACGCGGCGCTGGTGCGCGACCTCAAGCAGCGCGGGCTGTGGGATGAGGTGATGGTCGCGGACCTCAAATATTTCGACGGCGGCGTCAGCGAGATCGACCGCATTCCCGAAGAGATCAAGGCGCTCTACGCGACCGCTTTCGAGATCGACTCGTCCTGGCTGATCGAGGCCGCGGCGCGCCGGCAGAAATGGCTCGACCAGTCGCAGTCCCTGAACCTCTACATCGCCAATCCGTCGGGCCGGCATCTGAACGCGCTCTACCGGTTGGCCTGGGAGCGCGGCTTGAAGACGACCTATTATCTGCGCTCGCGTTCGGCGACCCATGTCGAGAAATCGACGCTGCGCGGCACTGACGGCAAGCTCAATGCGGTATCCGCGAGCGTGCCGGCGCCGGAAGCGGAAGCGTCCGAGCCGTGGGGCAAAGCCTGTGCGATCGACGATCCCACCTGCGAAGCGTGCCAATAAGCGACGATGTGATCGCTGGAGCATGATTGTTTTGGATCAATCATGCTCTAGTTCTTTTTGTACGAGCGGTTCCATCGCTCCAGGGCAGGTTCCGTTCGCGTATGTTCACGGAATTTGCTCGAGAGTTGTGTTTTAGCGAGCAACTTTATCCGATCGGATGTTGCTCTAGTGGAGAGAAGAAGACGATGCTCGACTGGCCCCAAACGGCACCCCAAACGGCGACGCCAACCGGCGGTCGTGTTTCCATCGACGAAAAGGCGATGATCAATTGCCGTGCGGATGTGAACCAGCTGCTGCCGCTGAAATATCGCTGGGCCTGGGATAAATATCTGTCGGCCTGCAACAACCACTGGATGCCGACCGAAATCTCCATGCAGGCTGACATCGCGCTGTGGAAGTCGCGCGACGGCCTGACCCAGGACGAGCGCCACGCGATCAAGCGCAATCTCGGTTTCTTCGCCGCGTCCGAAAGCCTGGTGGCCAATAACATCGTGTTGGCGATCTACCGGCATCTCACCAACCCCGAATGCCGCCAGTATCTGCTGCGCCAGGCCTTCGAGGAGGCCGTGCACACTCACACCTTCCAATACGTCGTCGAAAGCCTCGGCCTCGACGAGGGCGAGCTGTTCAACATGTATCGCGAGGTGCCCTCGATCACGGCCAAGGCCGCCTGGGCGCTGAATTTCACCCGCCATCTCGATGATCCGAATTTCCGTACCGGCACGCCGGAGACGGATCAGGCGCTGCTGCGCGACCTGATCGCGTTCTATGTGATCTTCGAGGGCATGTGGTTCTATACGGGTTTCGCGCAGATCCTTTCGCTCGGCCGGCGCAACAAGATGGTCGGCATCGCCGAGCAGTATCAATACATCCTGCGCGACGAGAGTCTGCACCTGAATTTCGGCATCGATGTGATCAATCAGATCAAGATCGAAAATCCGCACCTATGGACAGCTGCGTTTCAGGACGAAGTGCGCGGCATGGTCAGGGACGCGGCGGAGCTTGAAGCGGCTTATAGTCGCGACACCATGCCGCGCGGCTTCCTCGGCCTGAACGCGGCGCTGTGCGAGCAGTACATGCATTTCATCGCCAACCGCCGCTGCGCGCAGATCGGTTTGTCCGCGGTTTTCGCCGAAACTGCGAATCCGTTTCCGTGGATGTCCGAGGCGATGGATCTCAAGAAGGAGAAAAACTTCTTTGAGAGCCGGGTGATCGAATACCAGAACGGTGGCGCGTTATCCTGGGAGTAAGTGAAGCAGCCGCTTTTTGAAAAAGGCGGCGCAAAAACTTTTGGCTATGCTGGGCCATGGGCGTTGTCGGCGACAAAGCCCATGGCGCAGATTCATAAAGTTTTTTTACTACTTTTTGTTCACAAAAAGTAGCCTTTCCTTCACTTCCTGCTTTGGTCCTTTAGGCACAGGTGGTATTCTGCAGGTGCTGCAAAAGTGCTGCTTCTGTCCCGGGTTTTCCGAACAGATAGCCTTGCGCGAATTGGCAGCCAAGTCGTCTGACATGCTCTAACTGCTCGGGCGTTTCGACACCTTCTGCCGTGACCTGTAGCTTCAATGCCCTCGTTATGCCCATGATAGCCTCCAGGATCGGCAGCGTTCCCAAGGAGTTTGTTGACTTGCGGATGAACGACTTGTCGATTTTCACGATGTCGAATCGGAAAGTGTCGAGATAGGAGAGGGAGGAATATCCTGTTCCGAAATCGTCCAGGACGAGCTTGACGCCGAGATTTTCCAGCTCGTTCATCGTATATAAATTCGATGAGTCCTTCGAGAAAAAAACGGATTCCGTGATTTCAAGCCGCAGCCTGTCAGGCGTCAGGCCCGACAGCTGCAAGGTGTTGGAAACGGTTTGCACGATATCGTCAAGCTCGAACTGCCGTGGTGAAACGTTCACGGAGATGTTCACATGTTCAGGCCAGCGCTGGGCGGCATTGCATGCCTGGCGGAGAACCCAGGCGCCGATGTCGCAAATCAGGCCGCTATCCTCGGCGATCGGAATGAACTCCACGGGGGGGATGATGCCGTGCGTCGGGTGGCGCCATCGCAGCAAGGCCTCGGCGCTGACGATCGAACAATCCGCTGTACGGACGATCGGCTGAAACTCAAGAAACAATTCTTCGTTTTCAAGGGCTGTCATCAAATCGAGCCGCAGCCGATGCGCTTTGTCGAATTTCTCCTGCATGTCGGGATGGAAGAAACGGAAATTGCCCTTGGCATTTGTTTTGGTCTGATAGAGCGCGATATCGGCCTGCTTATAGATGGCTTCGGCGTCCGCTGTATCTTCTGTCGAGATCGAGACGCCGATGGACATGCTGGCCGCAACGACCAGCTCGTTGATGACGAAACCGCGTCCCATGGCGCGCAGAATGCGTTCCGCCAGGCTCACGGCTTCAGCTGGAGTCTCGATGTCGGTCTGCGCCAGCATGAACTCGTCGCCTCCTGCTCGCGCCAGAAAATCGCCTGGGCGGAGCAGGGGAGAGAGGCGCTTGACGACCTGTTGCAACAGCCCGTCGCCGACCGGATGACCGTGGACGTCATTAATGTCCTTGAAATTGTCCAGGTCCAGACAGAGCAGGGCCGTGTGTTTGCCTTGTGCCTGTTGCGCGAGGGTCTCTCCGAGACGCGCAAAAAATTCGCCGCGATTGAGCGTACCGGTCAGGAAATCGTGACGGGCGGCCTGGCTCAGCTGCTCTTCGGCCCGCTTTTTGTCAGAGATATCGCGCAGAAACACCGAGACGTTCTCGGTGTTCGTATAAATATTCACCTCTAACCAGATTTTTAAACGGTAGCAGAAGTATGTAAAATTCGCATTTTCGCCCAACACCACGCCGCGATTGATGGCTTGCGCGATACGAGATGGTGGCTCAGCCACAAAAATCTCTCTGACGCGCAGATTGCTCAGAGGTGATCCACAACCGAACAGCTTGGTGGCTTGCGCATTCGCATATTTCATGTGCCCTGTTCTGTCGAACACGATCACCGCATCTTTTGCGGCTTCCAGAACGCGGAAGGCCAGAGCCTCCGAGGTCTTCCGGGCCGCTTCAGCGGCATATCGGTCGGTGACGTCCTCCATCGTTCCGTACCAGCGAACGATCTGGCCGAGATGATTGAAGCGCGCCGCGGCGCGGGAGCGAAACCAGCCGAACCGACCGTCGGGCAGTTTGACACGATATTCGATGTCCAGGGGACGGCCGCTCGCCAAGCAGTCCTTCCAGGATGCGGTCACCCAGGCGCAGTCATCAGGATGGAGTGCTGCTACCCAGCCATAGGAAAGCGTCTCTTCCTTGGTCATTCCTGTTAGCTGGTACCATTTCGGCCCGGCCTCGAGAGTGCCGCCATCCGGTCCGGCCGTCCATGGAATTTGCGGGTGGAGTTCCACCATATGGCGATAATGATCCTCGCTGTCGCGCAGCGCCGCTTCGATGTTGCGGAAATCCGTGATGTTTTGGCTGGTCCCGCGCAGCTGGGTCACGCTGCCATCCGGCTGCACGATCGGCTCGACATGGGTGAGGATATTTTGAACGACCCCGTCAGGCTGAACGACCCGGCATTCGAGCGTAACGGGAGATTTTGAGTGGAGTGCCGTATAATAAGAGGCCATGGCACGATCATAGTCGTCTGGATGGTGCAACAACTTGATCTGGTCGTAGGTGACCGGCGCTTCGGAGGGCGGCAAGCCCATGATCTGCCGGAGCTCGCGCGAGAAATGGATCGATCGGTTTTGCACGTCCCAGCGCCATGACACCACCTTCGCCAGGCGGTGGGTGGCTTCGAGCTCCCTGGTTCGCTCGGCGAGCTCGCGGGAGAGGGCGGACAGCTTGGCGGCGTTTTCCCGGAGCCGCGCGTTCTGAAGTTTCAGCTGCTCGGCCAGGGAGCGCGTGGTGGTGATGTCCGTGGTGGTGCCGACCATGCGCAGCGGGCGTCCATCCTCGGCCCGCTCGGTCACCTTGCCGCGGCTCAGGACCCATTTGTAGTTGCCGTCTTTGCAGCGGATCCGGTGTTCGGTTTCATAGAACGCCGTCCGTTGATCAAAATGCGCCCGCATCGATTCCTGCACATAAGCAAGGTCGTCAGGATGAAGCCTTAAATAGCTTTCCTCGATTAGATTTTGCGGTCTTTCATGAGAATAGCCCAGAATGGCGAACCATGTGGCAGAGTAACGAATTTCATTCGTGACGACGTTTCGGTCCCAGACGCCGGTGCCGCTGCCATCGAGTGCCACTTCCCATATGTCGGAAAAATCTCGGATGTCCGTGGCGCTGGTTCCCCCCGCTTTGCCATTGCTGCGATCGCTGGTCACACTACGCACGTCCCTTCGGGAGATTACTTTAGGTTGCGATCGAATGTTCCAAAAATGCTCCGTTAGGTCAAGGTAAGTAATTTCCGGGCGCGGCGGCGGTGTTATGGTAAGTATAAAAACTTCTCGTAAGCATAATTTTCTTCTCAAGTCATAAAAACTAACCTCCCGTTTCGCGCCGTGAAGTGTGCTGATAAGCTGGGTTGAGACGGGTTGTCGGCGCTCAGCCGTGGTTGCCACGGTCAATGCTCGTTCGGCGCGGCGATGGAGGCGCTGCCGAATCGGCCCGGTGGTGGAGACCCGCTCAAAGGCCAGGCCGGCAGAGCCAAAACGCCGTCGTTCAAACGACTCGGGCGCGCGCGGCACCCGTCATTGACACGAAAATTTTTTCGGCACAGTCTGCCTTCCGAAAAATCAAAATTGGGTTGGGAAGCGCACCGGCCGGCATGTCCGGCGCTGGATTGGTTGCTGCTTGTCAGGAAAAACGTCGGCGGTTTAGCGCATCTGTACGTTGGAAGCCGGGGAAGGAGACATCAATTGAGTCAAAACCATCGCTGCCATGGCGACTCGGAAAGAACGCGCGCATGAAAACCCGCGCGGCCGTCCTGCGTCAGTCGGGTCTGCCACTTCCCTATGCCGAGAGCAAACCACTCAGCATCGAGACGGTGGATCTCGCCCCGCCCGGTCCCGGCGAGGTGCTGGTGCGCATCGCCGCCGCCGGCATCTGCCATTCCGATCTGTCCGTGGTCGAGGGGCTGCGCCCGCGGCCACTGCCCATGGTGGTCGGCCATGAATCCGCCGGCATCGTCGAGGCGGTCGGGCCGCTGGTCGAGGATCTGCGGCCCGGTGATCATGTGGTCTCGGTCTTCGTGCCGATGTGCGGTCACTGCCTGCCCTGCGCCGAGGGCAGGCCGGCTTTGTGCGAGCCCGGCGGTCAGGCGAACGTCAACGGCACGCTGCTCTCCGGGGCGCGCCGCCTCAGTTGCGAGGGCGTGCCGCTCAGCCACCAGACCGGCGTGTCCTGCTTCGCCGAGCATGCCGTAATGTCCCGCCATTCGCTGATCAAGGTGGACCCGGACTTGGCCCTGGAGGAGGCGGCCTTGTTCGGATGCGCCGTGCTCACCGGTGTGGGGGCGGCGTTCAACAGCGCCCGGGTGCGGCCGGGCAGCACGGTCGCGATCATCGGCCTGGGCGGCGTCGGTCTGGCCGGGCTGCTGGGCGTGGTCGCCGCCGGGGCGGGCCGCATCATCGCCATCGACACCAATGAGCGCAAGCTGGAGACTGCGAAAGCCCTTGGCGCCACCGACCTGTTCAACGCGTCCGACGAACATGTCGTGCAGGCGGTGCGCGACGCCACCCGGGGCGGCGTGGACACGGTGCTGGAACTGGCCGGCGCCGTGGCGGCGCTGGAGCTGGGCTACAACATCGCCCGTCGCGGCGGCGAGCTGGTCACCGCCGGCCTGCCGCCGCCGCAGGCGCGTTTGTCGATTCCGGCCGTCACGCTGACAGGCGAGGAACGGACGATCCGCGGCTCCTATATGGGCAGCGCCGTGCCGATCCGCGATCTGCCGCGCTATATCGGCCTGTACCGGCGCGGTCTTCTGCCGGTGGACCGCCTGGTCACGCATCGGCTGGGGCTCGAGGATATCAATCTCGGCATGGACCGGCTGCGTGAAGGCACGGCCATCCGGCAGATCATCACCAGCTTTTAGGAAGGCAAGGCTACTTTTTGTGAACAAAAAGTAGCAAAAAAACTTTGTTAGTTTGGGCCAGGGCTTTGTCGGTGACAACGCCCATGGCCCAGCATAACAAAAGTTTTTGCGCCGCTTTTTTCAAAAAGCGGCTGCTTTCCCCTATCCGAAACGCTCTAACCGGCTCATCAAGGCCGCAACCAAACAGGGGAGACTAAATAGATGGACAACGCACGACGTAATTTTCTCAAGCTCGGCACGGGCGCCGCGGCCGGTACGCTGATGGCGAGTCCGGTCGCCGCGACGACCAAGATTCTGGTTCCGCCCCCGGCTGCGGGCCGCTCGGCGCTGCGCCTCGTCACGTTCAGCCCGCAACCCGGCACGGCGCCGCGCGTCGGTGTGGTCACGGCCGAGGGGATGGTCGTGGATGTCGGCGCCGCCGCGCGGGCCAATAACATGACGCTCGCTTTCGACCCGTCGAGCATGCTCTCGCTGATCGCCGCCGGACCGCAGGCGCTGGCCCAGGCGCAGCGCTGCGCGGCCTATGAGAGCACGCTCTCCGTCAACAGCGTGCGGCTCTACGCGCCGATTCCCGTGCCCCAGCGCAATGTCTACGCGGTCGGCTGGAATTATCTCGAGCATTTCGGCGAGAGCCTGACGGCGCGCGCCGCCAAGGCCAAGCTGCCGGCGCATCCGGTATTCTTCACCAAGGGCACGCATACGGTGAACGGCCCGTTCGACCCGATTCCGTTCAACCCGGCGGTCTCGACAATGATCGACTGGGAAGGCGAGCTCGCGGTGATCATCGGCAAGCGCGGCACTAACGTGAGCGAAAGCGACGCCATGAATTACGTGTTCGGCTATAGCGTGATCAACGACACCACGGCGCGCGACATGCAGGTGGACCATGGCGGACAATGGTTCAAAGGCAAGAGCCTGGACGGGCACGGCCCGATCGGCCCCTGGATCGTCCCCGCCGCCGACATAGATTATAACGACCTGAACCTCACCACGCGGGTGAACGGCGTGGTCAAGCAGCACATCAACACGCGGCAGATGTATTTTAAAGTCCCGCGCCTGATTGCGGAACTCTCGCTCGGCCTGACCCTGGAACCGGGCGACATCATCGCCACCGGCACCCCGTCCGGCATCGGCGCCGCCCGCACCCCGCAGGAATTTCTCAAGCCCGGGGACATCATGGAAACCGAGATCGACCGCATCGGCACGATCCGCAATGAGATCCGCTCGGTGAACAGTTAGAGCAAGAAGGAAGGCTACTTTTTGTGAACAAAAAGTAGCAAAAAAACTTTACGAATCTGGGCCATGGGCGTTGTCCTCGACATCGCCCGTGGCCCAGCATAACAGAAATTTTTGCGCCGCTTTTTTTAAAAAGCGGCTACTTTCTTCTACCCCGCAAAATCCAAGCCGATATCCAGCACCCGTGAACTGTGGGTCAGCCAGCCGGCAGAGATAAGATCCACACCCGCTTCCGCGATCGCAGGGGCGGTTTGCGCGCTCACCCGGCCGGAGGCCTCGGCGATGGCGCGGCCGCGGATCAGGGCCACAGCCTCGCGCAGCATGTCGGGCGTCATATTGTCCAGAAGCACCGCGTCCGGCCGCTCGGTCAGTGCCTCGTCCAACTGTGCCAGCGTATCGACCTCGACCTCGATTTTCACCAGATGGCCGACCTGCGCGCGGGCGCGGCGGATGGCGATGGTCACGCCCCCGGCGATGGCGATGTGGTTGTCTTTGATCAGCACCGCGTCATCGAGGCCAAAACGGTGATTGGCGCCGCCGCCGGCCCGGACCGCGTATTTTTCCGCGAAACGCAGGCCCGGTGTGGTCTTGCGCGTGCAGGTGATTTTCGCCCGCGTGTGGCTGATGCTGTCGGCGATGCCGGCGGTCGCCGTGGCGATGCCGCTAAGCCGGCCGAGGAAATTCAGCGCGACGCGCTCGGCGGTGAGAATGCCTCGTGCCGGCCCGTTGATGCGGGCGATCACCGCGCCGGGCTGCACCCGTGCACCATCCTGGATCAGAACGGCAAAGGCGATCTCCGGATCGACCAGCCGAAAGGCGAGGCGGGCAAAATCCAGCCCGGCGACGGCGCCCGGCTCGCGTGCCACCATGGCGACCCGCGCTTGCGTGCCGGACTCGATCACCGCATCGGTGGTGATATCGCCGGCGCGCCCGAGATCCTCCAGCAGGGCGGCGCGCACGCAGGGTTCGATCAGCAGGTCCGAGAGTTTTGTCAGCATCGTGAATGATCCTCAGAGAGATATCGCAAGCAAGGGAAGGGGAAGGACTACTTTTTGTGAACAAAAAGTAGCAAGAAAACTTTGTTATGCTGGGTCATGGGCGTTGTCGCCGACAACGCGCATGACCCAGCATAACAAAAGTTTTTGCGCCGCTTTTTTCAAAAAGCGGCTGCTTTCTTCAGGCAGCCTGGTTGGCAAAGCTTGGATCGTCCCGCCGTGCATGCGCGCCGATCGAGACCGGCCGGGCGAAGGCGGCTTGCGCGATCATCAGCGCGAGTTGCGCCGCGCTGTTCTCCGTTGCCAGCGGCGTGAGGCGGGAAATCGCGCTGTGCAGCCCCGTTGCGTCGCGCAGCACGCCGAGATGGGTGGACATGATGTCGCGCACAGGTTCGGCGTCCGGCCGTGGCGGCAATTTTTGCTCCGGTAACGCTTGCACCGGTTTCGCTTCGCGGGACGCCATATCCTGCCCCGCTTGCGCGCCGCACACCGCGGCTTCGAGCAGCGAGTTGCTGGCCAGCCGGTTGGCGCCGTGCAGCCCGGTGCAGGCGACTTCGCCGGCGGCGTAGAGGCCGGGAACGCTGGTCCGGCCCCGCGCATCCACCGCCACGCCGCCCATGTGGTAATGCGCCGCGGGGCGCACCGGGATCGGCTGCGTCGCCGGATCGATGTTGGCGCCGGCGCAGATCGCGCTGATGGCGGGGAAGCGGGTGGCAAAGCGCGCGCCGATCATGCGGGCGTCGAGAAACACGCGATGCCCGTCCGCCTGATGCGCGAACACGGCGCGGGCCACCACGTCGCGCGGCGCCAGATCGCCCCCTGCCATGAAGCGGGCGCCGGTCTCGTCGATGAACACCGCGCCTTCGCCGCGCACCGCTTCGGAGATCAGGGGCAAAGAGGGGCCGCTGGCGTCCAAAGCGGTGGGGTGGAACTGCACGAATTCCAGATGCCGCACTTGCGCGCCGGCCTCGGCGGCGAGGATCAGCCCGGTGCCGATCGCCCCCGGCGGGTTGGTGCTGTAGCGGAACAACCCGCCGATGCCGCCGGTAGAGAGCAGCACGCGGTCGGCGGGCAGGGTAACGGGGCCTGAGGCAGTCTCCGCCAGCACGCCCACAATCTCACCGTCGCGGACCAACAATTTCCGGGCTGCGGCGGAGAAAAATTCAATCGAGGCGGTGGCGCGCGCGGCGCTGATCAGCGCGCGCATGATTTCCGCGCCGGTCTGGTCGCCATTGGCGTGCAGAATGCGCGGGCGCTGATGCGCCGCCTCCAGCCCGCGCGCCAGATTTTGCGCGGCGTCGCGGTCGAAGCGCACGCCGGAGCGGACCAGAAAGTCGATCAAGGCCGGCCCGGCCTCGACGATGCGGCGCACCGCAGCACCATCGCACAGCCCGGCGCCGGCTTTGAGCGTGTCGGCGATGTGCAAGGCCGGGCTGTCGTCAGCGCCGATCGCCGCGGCCAGCCCGCCTTGCGACCAGGAACTGGCGGCACCATCGCCGAGCCCGGCCGGGTTGAGCAGTCGCACCGGGGCCGGGGCGGCGGCGAGGGCGGCCATCAGCCCGGCGATGCCGCCGCCGATGATCGTGATGGGGGCCTGGGTCATTTAACTGCCAGCATACGCTCGACAGACAGGCGGGCCGGGGCGAAATGTTCCGCGTCAATCACCACCTCGGTCTGCATCGTCTCCAGCGCGGCCCGGATGTTTTTGAGCGTGATGCGCTTCATATGCGGGCAGAGATTGCAGGGGCGGATGAATTCGATGGCCTGATTCTGCTGCGCGATATTGTCGCTCATCGAGCATTCGGTGATCAGCGCCACCCGTGCGGGTTTTTGGGTCGTGACGAAGTTGGCCATATCGGCGGTGGAACCGGCATAATCGGCGACGGCGACGACCTCCGGCGGGCATTCGGGATGCGCCAGGATCACCACGCCCGGATGGCTGGCGCGCAAGGCCAGAATATCGGCGGCGGTGAAGCGCTCATGCACTTCGCAATGCCCGGCCCAGGTGACGATTTGCACCTTCGTCTCACGGGCGATGTTCTGCGCCAGATACTCGTCCGGCAGCATGATCACCTTCGGCACCCCGAGGGATTCGACGATTTTCTTTGCATTGCCGGAGGTGCAGCAGATGTCCGATGCCGCCTTCACCGCCGCCGAAGTATTCACATAGGCCACGACCGGCACGCCGGGATGCGCCGCGCGCAGGAGCGCAATATCGGCCGGGGTGATGGATTCCGCCAGCGAGCATCCGGCCTTCGCATCCGGGATCAGCACGGTCTTTTCCGGATTTAGCAACTTCGCCGTCTCGGCCATGAAATGCACGCCGGCCAGCACGATCACATCGGCATCGACCTTTGCCGCCTCGCGCGCCAAGGCCAGGCTGTCGCCCACGATGTCCGCGACGCCGTGGTAGATTTCCGGCGTCTGGTAGTTGTGTGCGAGAATGACGGCGTTGCGCGAGCGCTTGAGCATCAGGATGGCGCGTACATCCTCCTCCATGGTGGCCCACTCAACGGGCGGGATGACGTGGCTGACGCGCTCATAGATCGGATCAAAAGGCATTTTTGCCCTCCCAATTATACTCAAGATGAGTATAAGTTTACGATGCAGTTATACTCACCTTGAGTATAAACAGGCAAGCGCAAGGGAAGGCTACTTTTTGTGAACAAAAAGTAGTTTTCTGCGCCTTT
This sequence comes from Acidocella sp., assembly GCF_036489515.1. Classification (GTDB taxonomy): domain Bacteria; phylum Pseudomonadota; class Alphaproteobacteria; order Acetobacterales; family Acetobacteraceae; genus Acidocella. The sequence goes on along the minus strand of NZ_DASXFO010000056.1, from coordinate 68,327 downwards.
GGGCCCGCGCTGTTCCAGCGCCACAGGCCCAGCATCCAAAAAGTTTTTGCGCCGCTTTTTTTAAAAAGCGGCTGCTTTCTTTTAGCGGGTCAGCGGCAGCTTGGTGCCCGAGAATTCCCGTTCTTCCAGCACCGAAGCCCGGAAACGGAACAGTTTTGCGGGGCGCCCGGCGAGACCCGCCGAGACCTGTCCCGTCTCTTCGACCAGATCCTGCTGCTCGATCAGCCGGCGGAAATTCGGCTTGTGCAGGGTCTGGCCGGCCAGCGCTTCGATCGCCTGCTGCAGCTCCAGCATGGTGAAGGTGCTGGGCAGGAGCTCGAACACCACCGGCCGGTATTTGATTTTCGCGCGCAGCCGGGCGATCGCCGTAGCCAGGATGCGGCGATGGTCATGCGTCATCGCCGCCCCCGGCAGCGGGTCGGCTGGCTGGCTGGGCCGGGCGCGGATCGCTTCCTGCACCAGCTCGGCTTCAAAGAGCAACTCGTAGCGCTGCAGCACCAGCTCCTCGTTCCAGAGCCGTCCCTCCTGGCCGAACAGGCCGGCGACCCGCAAGCGCCGGGCCGTGTCGTTACCGCTCCAGGCGGCGAGCCGGGGCAGGATCACCCGGGAGATCAGCGTCGACGTCCGCCGCCGGTCCTCCCAAGGGAAATAAGTGTACCAGTTGCACCAGGCGGTTTCCGGGTCGGTCGCGGGCCCCTCCCGGCTGAGCCCCAGATAGCTGATGGAAATGCTGCGAAACTGGTGCAGGCGCTGCTGATCGGCGAAGGTATAGAGCTGCTCGACATAGCCGAGCGGATGATGCGTCTGCCGCTCCACCCAGGCGCGCAACCCGGCCTGCAGCGAGCGATGCCCGGTCTCCAGCTGCCCGGACGGCAAGGCATAGCCCGATTCGATGGTCAGCACGCGCGGATCGCCATTGGTGACGGCGACCAGAACGGCGATCAGTTCGGCTTGGACCGGGTCATGGCTCATCGCTGCGTTGTGCCGCATTTGTGAGGATTTCGGAAGCTGGAACAAGGGGTTGAGGCAAGAGGCGCCGGGTGCGGTGAGAAGCGTTCAGGGGGATTATAATATAAAATTGATAGCTGGCATTAGAATTATCTATTTGAATGATTGCTGATATCGCGGCATTGGTGCGCTGCACATAAGTCGCGCAGTTTATTCCCAATAAAGACGAGGTTGAAGTGGATCCTAACCAACACGGGCCGTCACGCAGCGGTGGCCACGTGGTGCTTGCTTTGTTTGCCCTGGCCATGGGCGGCTTTGCGATCGGCACCACGGAATTCGGCACCATGGGGCTGGTTCCGTATTTCGCGCCCAGTCTGCACATCAGCGTGCCGGACGCAGGGCATGTGATCAGCGCCTATGCCCTGGGCGTGGTGGTCGGCGCGCCGATCCTGGCGGTGGCCGCGGCGCGGCTGTCGCGCCGCACGGTGCTGATCGGGCTGATGGTGAGTTTCGCGGTGGCAAACGGCCTCAGCGCCTTCGCCTCCGATTATCACTGGATGCTGTTTTTCCGCTTCCTGTCCGGGCTGCCGCACGGCGCCTATTTCGGCGTCGCGGCGCTGGTCGCGTCCTCGCTGGTGCCGCCGGAGCGGCGCGCGCAGGCGATCTCTCGCGTGCTGCTTGGCCTCACCATCGCCACCATTTTTGGCGTGCCGGCGGCCAATCTCATCGGCCAGTTGGTCGGCTGGCGCTGGGCCTTCGCCCTGGTGGCGGTGCTGGCGCTGACCACCGCCGTGCTGGTCTACGCCCTGGTGCCGGCCGACAAGCCGGCGAAGCACATCAACCCGCTGCACGAGCTGAGCGTGCTCAAGCACCGTCAGGTCTGGCTGGCGCTCGGCATGGGCGCGGTCGGCTTCGGCGGCATGTTCGCGGTGTACACCTATCTGGCCTCGACGCTGATGGACGTGACCCACGCCTCCGCGGCGGTGGTGCCGATCATGCTCGCGGTGTTCGGCGTCGGCCTCACGGTTGGCAACCTCACCAGCGCCTGGTTCGCCGACAAGGCGCTGATGCCGACGGTGGCCGGCGTGCTGGTCTGGACCGCGGCGGCGCTGGCCCTGTATCCGTTTGCCATGCATTCGCTGTGGCCGATGGCCATCGTCGTGTTCCTGGTCGGCGGCGGCGGTGGCCTGGCGACGCCGCTGCAGGCGCGGCTCATGGAAGTGGCGGAAAATGCGCAGACTCTGGCGGCGGCGCTCAATCACAGCGCCTTCAACACCGCCAACGCGCTCGGCCCCTGGCTCGCCGGCATGGCGATCGGCGCCGGCTTCGGCTGGCAGTCGGCCGGCTGGGTCGGCTGCGCTTTGACCCTGGGCGGTCTGGCCATCTGGGCGGTCTCGGCGCTGGAGGAACGGCGTACGGTGAACGCCACCACCTGACACGGGAGAAAGCAGCCGCTTTTTGAAAAAAGCGGCGCAAAAACTTCTTCTATGCTGGGCCATGGGCTTTGTCAGCGACAACGCCCATGGCCCAGCATTAATAAAGTTTTTTGCTACTTTTTTGTTCACAAAAAGTAGCCTTCCTCTTCCTTTGCTTATCGATTGAATTTTCTGCGCCTCGCGCGCAAGCTGGCGCCTGCCATCGGACGGGATCGCCATGCACGATCGTCTGTATTTTTGCGCCGCCTCCGCTCTGGTCCCGGAATCATGAAGGCTAGGAGCAAAGGTCTTCGCTTGGCTCTGCCGGGCTTGGCGGTGGTGACCGCGAGCCTGCTCCTGGCAGGCTCGGTGACGGCACAACGCAGCGGCAATCCGGCCGTGCCGGAACCGCTGAAACCGGTCGACCTGCCGCGTTATCTCGGCCGTTGGCACGAGTTCGCCCGCTACGACAATCGCTTCGAACGACGTTGCGAAGCGGTCACGGCCGAGTATTTTCAACGCCCGGACGGGCTGATCGGGATCGTCAGCACCGCGCGCCGCCGCCGTCCCGACGGTCCGGCTCGGGTTGTCACCGGGCGCGCCAAAATCATACCCGGATCCGGCAATGCCAAATGGCGCGTGGCGTTTTTCTGGCCATTTTTCTGGGGCCATTATTGGGTGCTGGATCATGACGACGGCTATAACTGGGCGGTCGTCGGCGAACCCTCCGGAAAATATTTGTGGATTTTGACACGCGAAGTGGTGCCGGAGATCGCCGTCCAGGAATTGCTGGTGGCGCGGGCGCGGGCGCTGGGTTTTGACACGTACCGCCTGCACCGCACCGTGCAGCCGGCTTAGGCAAGGCCAGGCTACTTTTTGTGAACAAAAAGTAGCAAAAAACTTTTTTAATTTGGGCCATGGGCACTGCCGGTGACAACGCCCATGGCCCAGCATAAAAAAGTTTTTGCGCCGCTTTTTTCAAAAAGCGGCTGCTTTCTTCTGCGCCGCCGCAAAAGCATCGGCGACGCTGCGATAGCTGCGCTGGTCGGCAAGGTCAGCGGCGCCGACGCGGCGTAGCGCGTCGCGGATATGGTCCTTGATCCGCGCCAGCAGGAGAGTTTTTCCGGCCCGCGCGAGCCCGGCATCGAAATCGCTCAGCGCGTCCAGCGCCGTGCTGTCCAGGTCGGGGCTTTCCTCCATCGAGAGGACGATGATGCGGCTCCCGGCGGCGCGTGCCGTGATGGTCGCCAAAATCTCTTCGGCATTCGCGAAGAACAAGGGCTCGGCCGGGCGGAGGATCAAAATCTCCTTCTCGGTACGCGCCTCGGGATGGCGTGCCAGGTCGACGAAATCATGGCTGTCGCCGATCTGGCCGAGCTCGCTGACCCGCGCCGCCGAGAAACGCTGCAGCAAAGCCAGCAGCGAAAACCCCACGGCGATCAGCATGCCATCCAGCACGCCCAAAGCCAGGACGGCGACCACCGCGGCGGTGGCGACATACTGGTCGCGATCGATGCGCCAGAGGCGGAGCAGGGGGGAGAGGTCAAGCGCGTGAAACAGCGAGGCGATGACCACCGCGCCCAATACCGGGGCGGGCAACAAGGCGATGATGCCGCGTCCCCAGAGGCCCAGGAGCAAGATGACGGCCATCGCGGCGAGCCCGGCCAGGCGGCTTTTGGCACCGGCAGCCTCTGCCGCCGAGGACGCCGAAAATCCGGCGCCGACCGGCATGCCCTGCAGCAGCCCGGCCCCCAGATTGGCGCAGCCGAGCGCCAGCAATTCCCGGTTGGTGCTGACCTTGTCGCCATGCGGCAGCGCCAGGCCGCGGATCGAGCTCCAGGATTCGGCGAACAGGATGAGGAACAGCGGCAGCGCGATTTCCACGACGCCGGTCCAGTTCTCGGGGGATAAAGACGGCCAGGCCAGGTGCAGCGGCGCCAGGGCGATGGGTCCGACGAGCGCCACATGCCAGGCGCGCAGGTCGATGACGGCCGAGAGCAGGATGCCGGCGCTCAGCACCAGAAGCGCGCCAGGCACGGCAGAGAACCGGCGCAGCCCCAACAAGGCGGCCAGCGCTGCCGTGCCGAGCAGCAAAGACGGCACGTGCCACTGCGGCAGCGCGCGGAGCAGAGTCCACAACAGCGGCAGCACCAGGCCGCCGGCTTTCACGCCGGTGAGCGCCGGGAGCTGTTTCACGGTGATGGTAACGGCGATACCGAAACTGAAACCACGCAGCACCGGGCGGGATATGAAGCTCGCCAGCCCGCCCACCCGCGCCACCCCGGCGATGAGGAAGCACGCGGCGGCGGCGAGGACCGCGGCGGTGGTGACGGCTTCGACCGGCGCGTTCCGGCTGTGCATCGAGAGCAGCAAGGCGCCCAGGATCGCGGCGGAGGACGAGGTGGGCGCGACCATGGCGAAACGGCTGCGTCCGCACGCGGCATAGATGCCCAGGCCGACTATGGTGGCGATCAGCCCCTGCGCGGGGGGCAGACCGGCAATGGCGGCATAGGCGATGGCGGAAGGGAGCAGCAGCCCAGCGACCGAAAGCCCGGCCAGCGCGTCGCGGGTCAAAAAGAAAGGGCCGCTTTTTGAAAAAAGCGGCGCAAAAACTTTTGGCCATGCTGGGCCATGGGCGTTGTCGCGGACAAAGCCTCAGGCCCAGCATAAATAAAGTTTTTTTGCTTCTTTTTGTTCACAAAAAGAAGCCTTCCTTTCGCTTTCAGTTAGCCGTCAGCACGTCCGGGTTGACGCAGGTATCCGGCGCCTGGCCGGTCAGCACCTTGATCACGTTGTTCACCGCGATCTCGCCCATCTTGAAGCGCGTCTCCGCCGTTGCCGAGGCAATATGCGGCACGATCACCACGTTATCGAGCTCGGCCAGGCCCGGGGCGAGCGCGGGCTCATCCTCGAACACGTCCAGCCCGGCCCCCCAGATGGTTTTGGCGCGCAGCGCCTCGACCAGGGCCTTCTCATCGACGACGGGGCCGCGCGCGGCATTGATGAGCACGGCGGTTTTCTTCATCTGCTTCAGTTCCGCCGCGCCGATATAATGCTTGGTTGCGGGCAGCAGCGGCACGTGCAGGGTCAGGAAGTCGGATTCCTTCAGCAGCGTCGCCTTGTCGACATAGGTGGCGTTGTGCTCGGCCTCGAAGGCGAGATCGCGGTTCATGTCGCTGTAGATGATCTTCATGTCGAAGCCCGCCGCCTTGCGCGCGACGTTCTTGCCGATCCGCCCCAGCCCGGCGATGCCCAGCGTGCGGCGGTCGACATCCAGGCCGACGAACTGCATCGGCCCCCAGCCGCGCCATGCGCCGGTGCGAAGATAGGCGTCCGCCTCGACGATGCGACGCGCCGTGGCGAGCAGCAGGGTGAAGGTGAGGGTGGCAGTTGCGTCATCCAGAACGCCCGGCGTGTTGGTGAGAATAACCTTGCGCGCGGTCGCCGCCTGCAGGTCGAAATTGTTGAAGCCGACCGCGTAATTCGCGACGATCTTGCATTGCGGGCCGGCCGCATCGAGCAGGCCGCCATCGATCGTGTCCGTGAGCAGGGACACGACCGCGTCCCGGCCGCGGACGTGACGCTTCAACTCGTCATAGCTGAGCGCGCGGTCATCGGGATTCACATCGACATCGAAATGCTCACGCAGCCGGTCGATGCAGGCTTCCGGAATTATGCGCGTGACGTAAACGCTGGGCTTGGTCATGGTGAGGGGGCTCCTTGGAAGGCTAAGGTTTCATGGAGCAAGTTGGCGATCTCAGAAAGAGGAAAGCAGCCGCTTTTTGAAAAAAGCGGCGCAAAATTTTTTGTTATGCTGGGCCGCGGGCGTTGTCGGCGACAAAGTCCATGGCCCAGAGTTAACAAAGTTTTTTTGCTTCTTTCCCCTTCGCTTGCCCAAGCTGAGGAAGAACTTCCGCCTCGGCGAAATGGTGGTCGGAGGCGAGAGCGCCCAATTCCGTCAGCTTCAATCCCAGCACAAAGCCGCGATCCGGCCGCATGCGCAGCAGGCCGAGCTGTGAGAGCGTGCTCAGCAGGTTATGCGTGCTGCTCTTCGGCAGGCCGAGCCGGCCGCGAATGGCGGTGAAATCAAGCCCAGGGTTTTTCGCCACCAGGTCGAGGATGGCAAAGCCGCGTGTCAGCGCCGGCACCACCGTATCGTTGTTGGGTTTTCGCGACGTCAGCACCGCCGCGGGCGCACCTGGTGCCCCTGTGCCGTCCATGCCCTCTCCCCGATTTGTTCGTTGGTTTGAATAGAGGTTCTGTATTAAATTCCGCTTATCATGGGGGATAAATGCATGCAATAAAAAAGTCCGGCCTGCGCTGCCTGTCGTCCCGCGCGGGATATGTTATACTGTTCAAGGAACAACTGACTTTGAGGGGCACGATGACGGACCAACGCGACGTGCAGCATCGGCTGGATAAGGCCGCTTCCGATTGCGCCAAGGACGGCGCGCAGCTGACGGAACTGCGCCGCGCGGTGCTCGGCCTCGTGCTTGAAGCAGACGGGCCGCTCACCGCCTACCAGCTGCTCGACAAGCTGAAAGAGACCCGCAAGAACGCCGTGCCCGCGACCATCTATCGCGCGCTGGAGTTTTTGCAGGAGCAGAAATTCATCCATCGCATCGAGAAGTTGAACGCCTTCATCCCCTGCACCGAAGCTGACCACCAGCATCATCACGCCGCGCAGTTTCTGATCTGCCGGAAATGCGGCACGGTGGCGGAAATCGAGGATCACGCCGTGCTGCACGCGCTGGAACAGGCGGCCAAGCGCCAGGGCTTTCGCCCCGGCAATGCGGTGATCGAGGTCGACGGCACCTGTGCTGCTTGTTTGGCGAGCTAGGAAGTGAAAGGAAGGCTACTTTTTGTGAACAAAAAGTAGCAAAAAAACTTTGCTATGCTGGGTCATGGGCGTTGTCGGTGACAACGCCCATGACCCAGCATAATAAAAAATTTTTGCGCCGCTTTTTTTAAAAAGCGGCTACTTCCTCCTACTTGAGAAGCCGCCCGCCGATATAACAAAGGCTGGCCAAGCCGCCGACGAAGAAGCCGATGGGCCAGTTGGTGAGGTAGGACAGCGCCACCGCGGCCCAGACCGTCACCAGCGCGATCACCGCTGACAGCACCATGGCCACCGCCGGCCGCGCGCTCAGCGCGCGCGCCGCCGAAGCGGGGCCGACCATCAGGCTGAACACCAGTAGTGCTCCGACCAGCGGTAAGGCAATCGCCGTCGCCAGTGCCAGGATGCCAAGGAATGCGATTTCCGTGAGCCGTGTGGCGATGCCGCCGGACGCGGCGAGGTCCGGCGATACCGCGGAGAGTAGAAGCGGCCGGAACAGCAGCAAAATCGCGGCGATGCAGACCACGGCCATGAGTGCCAGCGGCGGCAGCTCGGCTTCGCTGATGCCGAGCACGTCGCCGAACAGCAGCGCATAGACGCTCTGCGCATATTCCGACGTCAGGCTCAAAAACAGCGTGCCGAGCCCCAGTAACGCGACCAGGCAGAGCGCGGTGGCCACTTCATGCCGCTCCCGCCGCGCCAGTTCGCTGATCCCCGCCACGCCGAGGGCGGCGAACACCACCAGCCCGGCGAACTGGTTGACGCCGAGTAGGGTGGCCGCCGCAGCACCCGGAAAGGCGCTGAGCGGCAGGGCGTGCGCGGCAAAGGTGGCGCCTCGCACCACGACAAAGAACCCGATGCAGCCCGCCACCACCGCCACCAGGCTGGCGGCGATCCAGGTGTTCACCATGAAGTCCGAAAACATCGGCCTACGCCGCCCGGCTGCGGCGGCCGGCGCGCGCCAGAAGATAAGCCAGGCAGACCAGCATGACGATGAAAAAGCTCACCGGCCAGCCGTGACCCGGCGTCCAGTAGAAGCTGTCATAGGCGAGCAGAATGCCGAGCACCGTGGCGGCCAGGCCGATCGCCGCCGCGAGACACATCGCGAGGCCGGGCCGTGCCGACAGTTTCAGGGCGGCGGCCGGCGGGCCGACGAGCAAAGCGGTGGAGAGGATCGCGCCGACCGTCATGGCCGACAGCGCCACCGCGAGCGAAAGCACCAGCAGATGCAAAAGCCCGATCAGCCGCACATTGACGCCGCGCATCTGCGCCAGCTCCGGATCGACGCAGCTGAGCAGCAGCGGGCGGTAGATCAGTGCGAGGATCGCCAGCGCGCCCAGCGCCACCGCCAAGGCCAGCGGCACGGAACTCGCGGGGATGGCGAACATGGAGCCAAACATCACCGCCACCGCCGCCCCGGTGGTGTTGCGCAGCGTGACGTCGAAATACAGAAACAGCGCCGACAGGCCGAGCCCGGCGCCGAGCACGATGCCGGTCACCAGGTCGCGCTCGCGCGCGCGGCGGTTGCCCAGGAATTCCATCGCCCCGGCGGCCAGCACCGCCATGCCCAAAAATCCCAGCAGCGGATTCACCCCGAGCAGAAACGAGGCCGAGCCGCCGGCGCTGCTGACATCGGCGAGCGCATGGCCGGCGAAGGCATGACCGCGCAGCACCGTGAACACGCCGATCACCGCCGAGACGATCGCGGCGCTGCCGCCGATCAGCAGCGCCGTGCGCACCGACTCATCGGTGAAAAAACCGGCGGCGAACAGAACCGGGGCCATCAAGGGATCGCCGTCACATGCACCGGGTCGTGCGCATGGCCCAGATGCGGCTCACCGGCGATCACCAGCACCCGCCCGTGCACGCGGATCACGTCGATATGGTAGCCATATAAGTCGCTCAGCACCGCGGTGCGCACCACCTCGGTGGTGGCGCCGCTCGCCGCCTTGCCGTTGGCGAGATAGACGATGCGGTCCATCGCCGGCAGCAGCGGGTTCATGTCATGCGCCGACAGCAGCACGGCGATCTTCTGGTCCCGCGTCAGGCGCCGGAGCAGATCGACGACCTCGGCGATGCTGCGCATGTCGAGATTCGCCAGCGGCTCGTCCAGCAGCAACAGACGCGGGCGGCGGATCAGCGCATGCGCGATCATCACCCGCTGCTGCTGCCCGCCCGACAGACGCCCGACGCGCTGGTCGGCGAAGCTTTGCGCCTCCACCGCAGCCAGCATCTCGTCCACTGCCCGGGTCCGGGCTTTCGAGGGCAGAGGCAGGCCGAGCCGGTTGCCGTCCAGCCCGAGGGCGACGAAATCGCGCACCCGCAGCGGCATGTCCGGATCGAGCGAGAGTTTTTGCGGCACATAGCCGATCAGGCGGCGACGGGATGTTGCCGCCGCCCCCTCGATCAGGATGCTGCCGGAGTCTTTCTCCTGAAACCCGAGAATGCTGCGCAGCAGCGTCGTCTTGCCCGAGCCGTTGGCGCCGATCAGTCCGCAGAATGTTCCTGGTCCCAGGCCGAAACTGACATCCTGGAGGATCTTCCGTCCGGGAAAAGAGACGCTGAGATTCTGGACCGACAGGAGCGGAAAAAGAGTCACGGAGTCTGGTGGCCCTGCAATGTTTCGGTCGATTGATGCGCTGTCACCGCGTGGCGCAGCGCATTCACCTCCGCCAGCATCCAGCCCTGGTAATGATAGCCGGACGGCATGGTCTCATAAACGCCGACCACCGGCACATGATGGGCCTTTGCCGCCGCCAGGAAGGAGGCCGTGAGCGGATCGGTCACCTGCTGATTGTACACCAGCACGTCAACCCCGTGATGGGTGAGCAGGTGCATCTCGGTGGTTACGTCCTGCGGCGCCGGGTCGGTGCCGTTCATGATCGCGGCCTGCAGGCTGAACGGGGTTTTGATATCCACGCCCGCCGCCTGCAGCATGTAGTCGCCCACCGGCTCGGTGACCGCCACGCTCACGCCGGGATGCTGCGCCTTGAAGGCAGCGATGGCCTGGCGCCAGGGTGTCATAGAGGCGTCGAATTTTTTCGCGTTGGCGGCGAAGACCGCAGCATGGGCCGGGTCGAGCCGGGAAAGATCCGCCGCCACCGCGGCAGCCACCGCCGGCATGGTCGCCGGATCGTACCAGAGATGCGGGTTGGGCGTGGAGTCCGGCAGGCCGAGCAATTGCTGAACGTCGATCACCTCCCGCCCGGCGGCGGGCGTGGCCGCGATCAGCCGGTCGGCCCAGTCGTCATAGCCGATACCGTTCTTCACGATCAGCCGCGCCGCGGCGATCTGCTGCGCGACGTGCGGGTTCACCTCGAAACTATGCGGGTCGGTGTTGGGATCGGTCTCGATCGCCGTCACACTCACATAGGGGCCGCCGATCTGCGCGATCACGTCGGCATATTCGTTCTCGATGCCGATCGCCGGAATGCCGGCAGCCAAGGCCGGCCCGGCCAGGAGTAGAAGACCGGTGCCCGCCAGGGCGCAAAGGCGTGCAGAACGGGAGATGGACATTGGACCTCTATGGGGTGTGGGACGCCGGAATGATATAATATATCATTCCTTTAACTAGCAAGGCGAAGCGAAGGGGAAGACTTCTTTTTGTGAACAAAAAGAAGCAAAAAAACTTTATTTATGCTGGGTTATGGGCTGTGTCGGCGACAACGCCCATGGCCCAGCACAAAAGAAGTTTTTGCGCCGCTTTTTTCAAAAAGCGGCCGCTTTCTACCTAAAAGAGGTTCCAGGACCAGAAAATCGGCACCAGGATGGCGGTGACGATAGCGTTCACCCCCACGGCGAGTGCCGCATAGGCGCCTGCCTGCGGGCTGCGGCTAAGCGCCTGCGCCGCGCCGAAGCCGCTGCCGGCCACGCCCGCGGTCAGGCCGAACACGCGTTGATCGTTGATGCGGAGCTTTGAGAGCACCGGTTCGGCGATCACGGCGACGATGGCGCCGCCGACGATCGCGAACACCGCCGCCAGTGCCGGCACGCCGCCGATGCGCGCCGTGATCTGCATGGCGACTGGCGTGGTCACCGCTTTCGGCGCCATCGACAGCACCAGAATGTGGCTGCCGCCCAGGGCGCGCAGGATCAGCGGCGCGGAAATCGCCGCGCTGACGGCGCCTGCGACCACCGCGGCACAGATCGGCCAGGCTTCCTTGGTCAAGGTTTTCGTTTGCCGGGCGAGGGGAATGCCGAGCGCCACCGTGGCCGGGCCGAGCAGCCAGGCGATCACGCCGCCGCCATGGTGCATATAGGCGGCATAGTTCTGGCGGCTGAGCAGCAGCACGCCAATGACGACCAAAATGGCGATCGTCGGCGCATTCGCCGCTGGGTGCCGCACCCAGCGGTTCACCGCCTTGCCGAACGCGAAGGCCGCGATCGACAGCAGAATATAGAAGGCGGCGAGGAACAGCCTATCCATGGGAGGTGGCGCCTTTCTGGGCGGGCGCGCCGGGGCGGCGCTTGATCAGGAGATGCATGGTGACCGCGGTGGCGACGAGGGAGAGCAGCGACGACAGCACCAGGCTGGCGACAATGCCGAGCAGGCTGCTTTGCAACTGGTGGGTGTACACCATCACCCCGACCCCGGCGGGGATGAAGAAGAACGCGTAATGTTTCAAGAAATACTCGCCGCAGGCGAATACGGCCTGTGCCGCCGGGCCCTTATGGAGGTTCAGGAACAGGAATAGCAGCACCATGCCGACCAGCGGCCCCGGCAGCGGCAGAAATTTTGCCGCGAAATTGCCCAGCCAAAGCATCACCAGCAGGATCACGAAGCCGGCGGCCAGCCGGAGCGCGGTGGTAACAAAAGGCGGCATGCTCAGCGGACCGGCGCGGCGGAAAGCAGACAGGCACAAGCGCATAGAGGCTCGCTCATCAAAGTCATCCTTGGTTTGGGACGGGGCCGCGCGCTCACGGCGAGCGTTGGGCGAGGAACGCTTGCAGGAATTCATTGCACCCTGGTAGTCGTTTAATCAGAAAATCAGTTTTGCGCTGCAGGGTATGAATGGACCGGCTGACTCAACTTCGTTACTTCGTGCGCGCGGCCGAGCTGGGCGGTTTTTCCCGCGCGGCGCTGGAGGCGGGCGTCAAACCCAGTTCCGTCTCGCGCGCGATCACGGAGCTGGAGACGCAGCTCGGCGCGGCGCTGTTCAACCGCTCGACCCGGCGACTGCATTTGACGGAAATCGGCGGCGCGTTTCTGCTTCGCGCCCGGCGCATTCTGGACGAGCTGGAGGAGGCCTACACCGCGGCCAGCGCGTTCAATGCAAGGCCGCAGGGGGTTTTGCGGCTGAACGTGCCGGGCGCCTTCGGCCGGCTTCATATCGTGCCGTTCCTGCCGCAATTCGCCGCGCGATACCCGGATATCACGCTCGACGTCACCTTCACCGATACGATCGTCGACATCATCGAGACCGGGACCGATCTCGCCATCCGCACCGGGAGCTTGCCGGACTCACAGCTCAAGGCGCGCAAACTGGCGCCGCATCGCCGGGTGCTCTGCGCCGCGCCGCAATTCCTCGCCGCGCACGGGCCGATTGAGACGCCGGCCGATTTGCAGCAACGCCCCGCTGTTCTGTTCAGCCGGCAGCCCGGCGATCGCTGGGTGCTGATCGACGCCGCGGGACGGCGCGAGGACGTCCTCTGCACCGGGCGCTTGCGCACCAATGACAGCGAGGCGCTGCTGGCGGCCGCCCTGGCCGGGATCGGCATGGCGTTGCTACCGAGCTGGATCGCCGGGAGCGCGCTACAGACCGGGCGGCTGGTCCGCTTGCTGCCCGGCTTTGAGGCGATGTTCGCCCCGGGCGAGCGCTTCATCTGGGCGATCTATCCGCCGAAGCGTGTGGTCGCGCCGAAAGTCCGCGTGTTCATCGATGATTTTGCGGCGCATATCGGGGCGCCGCCTTACTGGGAGCAAAAGAAAGAAGCCGCTTTTTGAAAAAAGCGGCGCAAAAACTTTTGTTATGCTGGGTCATGGGCGTTGGCGCCGTTACCGCCCATGGCCCAAGGAGCAAAGTTTTTTTGCTACTTTTTGTTCACAAAAAGTAGTTCTTGCTTCTCTCTCTATTGGCTGGTGGCAGCCTGTCCGTTGATGGTGGGAATGGCATAGCCGTGCAGCAAGCCTCTGATGGGGGGAGGCTCGACGCTGCCGCCGGCAATGCCGGGGGTCATCGTGCTGTTGCCGGCGCCGTTGGTCATCGAGGCGCCGGGCGAGACCTGGCGCGGTGTGCCGTTGGGGTTGGTGCCGAGCACGCGGTTGATCGTGGCCCCGTACATTGCCCCGCCATCGGAATTCAGTCCGCCGTTGACTTCAGCGCCGACCTGTTGCGCGGCGGCGCTGCCGGCCATGCCAAGGCTGAGAAAAACGGCGAGGAACCAGCGGGGCATGAACAACCTCCGGAAAATATTTTGTTATCGTCAAAGCCTATGTGGTCGGTTGGCGGCCGGAGGGGAAGGCGGAGGGAAAAACATTTTTATGACTGTCATATGCGTTGGTGAAGCGTTCCAGATAGGCCGCCACCGGGCCGGTTGCCGTGATCTGGCGCAGTTCGGAAAGCGGCACCAGCTTGGCCGCGACGATCTCCCGGTTGTCGAGGCGCAGGGGCGGCAACTCATCCGGGTGCCATTCGAAAAAATGCACGGTCTCCTGTCGGTTGAGCCAGACGCCGGAAAGGCACGGCGCCGGAACCAGCAAGCCGGCCGAGAGCCCGGTCTCTTCGAACAGCTCCCGCCGTGCCGCCGCTTCCGGACTTTCGCCTCTTTTCACCCCGCCGCCGGGGAAATTCCAGGCTGTGCGATAGGAGGCGCGCAGGAATAAAAGATTTTGCGCCACATGCACGGCCACCAGCGCCCCCTCATGGCGTGGCCGACGGAGCCGCCACCATAGTTTGGCGACAGCGAAGGCCAGGCGATAGGCCGCCCGCCAGGCGCGGTCCGTCAGTGAGGGCGGAGGCGGAGTTATAGCCATGCTGTTTTAGCGCCACAGGCCCAGAGAAGCGTGGCGTTAGACATTGTCCTGCGGCGGGAACAAAGCGGAGGGGACGGTCATCACCAGAATCTGCAGGTCGCGCAGGAACGACCAGTTCTTGATATATTCGAAGTCGAATTCCACGCGTTTGCGCAGTTTCTCTTCCGTATCGGTATTGCCACGCCAGCCATTCACCTGCGCCCAGCCGGTCATGCCCGGCTTCACCCGGTAGCGCAGCATGTAATCGGCCATCACCTCGGCATAGATGCGGCGGTCCGCCTTGGCACGGGGCGCGTGCGGCCGGGGGCCGACCAGCGACATGTCGCCGAGCAGCACGTTGATGAGCTGCGGCAGCTCGTCGATCGAGTATTTCCGCAAATATTTGCCGACGCGGGTGACGCGGGCATCACTCTTGGAGACCAGGGATTCCGCGCCGCTGTCGGCGCGCGCCTCATGCAGGCTGCGGAATTTGTAAATGTTGAAGCTGCGGCCGAACTGCCCGGTGCGCCGCTGCAGGAAAAACACCGGCCCCGGGCTGTCGAGGCGGATCGCCGCGGCGACCAGCAAAAAGAACAGTGACAGGGGGATCAGCAGCCCCAGAGAGACGATCAGGTCGAGCGAGCGTTTGGCGCAGGCGCCGGCGAACGAGAAGGGCGGCACCATCAGCGTCGGCATCACCACGCCCTGGCTCTGATTGGCATAGCCCAGCTGCAGCGCCGGCGGCGTCGCGTCGGGCACCAGCCGCACCGTGAGCGGCAGGAAGCGCAACCGGTCGATCAGCACGGAAATCCGCTCGCCCGCAGCCCAGGGCAGGGCCATGTAGACGTCCGACAGTTCCTGATCGTGGATATAGCTGACCAGCCCGTCGATCGTGCCGAGATAGGGCAGACGCTCGTGCAAGGGCCCGAGCCGCGCGGCGCGGTCGTCGAAGAAGCCCACCGGCTGGATGTTCTGCCGCCGGTCTGTTTCCAATTCGCTCAGCAGGCGTGCCGCCGCCGCGCTGTTGCCGATGAAGGCGACGCGCCGCGCCGGCCAGGCATCAGGCGGTATCGTTTGCGAGAGGCGCAGGGAAAACCAGCGCCAGGCGCTGATGGCACTGGCCGCGATCAGGGCCCACACAGCCAGCCCCGGCGCGCCGGCGAAAATGTGCCCGGAGAGCAGCAGCGCCACCACGAACACCGCGCCGAGAATGCGCAAAGCCTCGCCGCGGCGGCGGCGGATCGGCGGCCGCGCCGTCGCATCGCCGGCGACCACGAGAAAGACATAGGCAGCAGCCATCGCGATCGGGTTAGGCAAATCCGCGACGGCATGCGTCATGAGGGCCTTGGCGATGGCGCCGCTGGCCAGCACCATCATGGCCTCAGCCAAAAGGATGCCGGCTTCCAGCAGGCGCACGAAGATGCCAGTGGTCCAGGTGGCGCGGCGGGCGATGGAGGCGGATGCGGTGATTTGCAGCATGATCTGTCTTATTTTTCGTTAATACGTTCGTTTCTAATTCGTATGGTATTTCTTATCTTAATTAAGAGCTGATTTCCACTCACTTATACGCGCGTTGCTCGCACGTTGTAATTTTCACTAACGCTTGCTGGCAGATGCGCGCTTGTCCCTGCGGGGTCAAGGCGTTCTTGTTGCGTAATGTTTTGGGTTGTAGTCGATATCACCCGCTCCTGGCGAGTGCAGGAGAGGGGTTTCGTTTTAAACGTGTAACACTGTGGCGGCTTGTGCCGCGGAGCTTGGGAACGCGTCCGGAGGTTGATCGAGCGTTATTTTAACGCAATGTTTTTGTTTGTTTTTGATGTCACACGCTGTGGGCGAGCGCGGGCGAAGAATTTCTTTTCAGGCGTGTAACGAGGTGGCGGCTTGTGCCACGCAGCTTTCGAACACGTCCAGCGCATCGAAGCGGCGGGAGAGGCCGTCGGGCGGCAGCACGATCGGCAGACCGCCGCCATATTCCACCGCGCCGGGAACCATCAGATTGTCAGACAGGCCAAAATTTTCCTCCATCAGACCCGGCAATGGGTCGGGCAGGGCGCGACGTTGCTCTATGCTGCGGGCCGGAAAGGGCACGGCGGAATTGGAATAGCCAAACACCTTGCGGCCCCGGCCGAGAAACCAGCCGAGTTCGACCAGCGTGCCGGCATCGGCCGAGGGACCGCGGAACGGCGTGAGATTGGCGATGACGATGTCGCATTCTTCCATCATGCGCAGATCGGCGAGGAAAATCCCCCGCCAGGGGTCTTCGTTGGGCAGCGCTGCGGCTTCGGCCGGCGCACGGCCGACCAGCCCATAGCGGGCGCAGATGGCGATTTTGGCGCGTGCATGCGCAGCGGCGTCGGGCAGGAACACGTCCGGCCCGGCCAGGTAGACCTGAATTTGCGTCAAGGTTTCAGGTGAAGAGCAGCGGCTGATGCGCTGAAATCGCTGACATCAGTCCGGCGAACGCCTCTTCCAGCGTCTTGCCGCTGGTGTTGTAGGAGAAATCCGCCTTGGCGTAGAAGGCCGCGCGGCTTTCCAGGATCAGCCGCAGATCGTCGATGGCCTCGCGCCGGCCGAGTTTATGCGGCGTGGCACCCTGCGCGATCACGCGGTTCATGTGGTCCTCCGGCTCGGCCTGGAGCCAGACCGTCAGGCAGTGGCGCAGCAGCAGGTCCAGCGTGCCGGCATCGGAAACTAGCCCGCCGGCGGTGGCGATCACACAGCTTTTGTGATTTTGCAGGGTCTCCTCCAGCGCCTGGCGCTCGTAGCGGTGGTAGGCGTTGGAGCCATACAGCGCCTGGATCTCCATCGGCCCGCAGCCGGCAAGGCGGGTGATTTCCGCGCGCAATTCGACGAACGGGCGGTTCAGCCGCGCCGCGACCATCTGGCCGAGGGTGGATTTGCCGGCGCCGCGCAGGCCGATGAAGGCGATGTGCTCGTTGCGCTGCCCGGCATGGGGCATGTCCAGAAAAATATCCGCGAGTGCGCGATGCGCCGTCTGCAGATCCGCCTGGCCGCGGCCCTGCAGCAGCTTGCGGATCATCAGCCATTCCGGCGAGTTGGTCGTCTCATCGCCCAGCAACTCGGCCAGCGCGCAGTCGAGCGCCTGCGCCACCTGCTGCAACACCAGCACCGAGACGTTGCCGATGCCTGATTCCAAGTTGGCGAGATGCCGCTCCGACACGTCCGCCGCCTCCGCCAGGACGCGGCGGGGAATGCCCCGCCGGGCCCGCAGCAGTTTGACGCGCTGACCCAGCCCAACCAGAAGCGGGTCTTTGTCTGCCGCGTCGGTCGCTTTGTTCGTTCCGTCTATAATCATAGTTGACATTTATCATTCGCGGTTGCAGCGCAAAAGGGTTTAGACATCAAAAAACGCAATATATTTCATATGCGCGAAATCGATTGCCGGTTTTGCGTGCGCGGCAGGCAAAGGCGTGGCGCAAGGCTGGACGATCTTGTGGGCTCGCCGGGCGAGTGCCATGTCTCACCGCATGACAAATTCGAATGATCCGGTCGGCTGGCACGGCACGACCATTTTATGTGTCCGCCGCGACAGCGCGGTGGCCCTGGCCGGTGACGGCCAAGTGAGTCTCGGCAACACCGTGGTGAAGGGCAATGCCCGCAAGGTGCGGCGCATCGGCAATGGCAGTGTCCTGGCCGGGTTCGCCGGCGCCACCGCGGACGCCTTTACGCTGCTGGAGCGGCTGGAAGCCAAGCTCGAGCGCTTCCCCAACCAACTCGAGCGCGCCTGCGTGGAGCTGGCCAAGGATTGGCGCATGGACCGTTACCTACGCCGCCTCGAAGCCATGCTGATCGTCGCCGACAAGGACCATGGCTACACGCTCACCGGCAACGGCGACGTGCTGGAGCCGGCGGACGGCATCATCGCCATCGGCTCCGGCGGCAATTACGCCCTGGCCGCGGCACGGGCGCTGATGACGGTGCCCGATCTCGGCGCCGAGGACATTGCCCGCCGCGCCATGAAGATCGCCGCTGACATCTGCATCTACACCAACGAAAACCTGGTGGTTGAAACACTGTAATGGATATTCCCGTTTACTCGCCCCGCGAGATCGTCTCCGAACTTGACCGCTTCATCATCGGCCAGAACGACGCCAAGCGCGCCGTCGCCATCGCGCTGCGCAACCGCTGGCGCCGGCTGCAACTGCCCGAGGAGATGCGCGAAGAGGTTGTGCCGAAAAACATCCTGATGATCGGCCCGACCGGCTGCGGCAAGACCGAGATCGCCCGCCGTCTGGCCAAGCTCGCCCAGGCCCCCTTCATCAAGGTCGAGGCGACGAAATTCACCGAGGTCGGCTATGTCGGCCGGGATGTGGAGAGCATCGTGCGCGACCTGGTGGAAGCCGCCATCACCATGCTGCGCGAGCAGAACCGCAAGGGCGTGGAGGCGAAGGCCGAACTCGCCGCCGAGGAGCGTTTGATTTCCGCGCTGGTGGGCGAGGGCGCTTCCGCCGATACGCGGGTCAAATTCCGCCGCATGCTGCGCTCCGGCGAGCTTGAGGACAAGGAGATCGAGGTCGCGGTGGGCGAGACCCAAGGTACGCCGATCGGCATGATGGACATGCCCGGCATGCCGCAGGGCGGCGCGATCAATCTCGGTGACATGATGAAGGGCATGTTCGGCCGCCCGGCGCAGAAGCGCAAAATGCTGGTGCCCGACGCCCGCCGCGCCCTGGAGCGTGAGGAGGCCGACCGCCTGCTCGATACGGAAGCGCTTACGAAGGACGCGTTACGGCATGCCGAGAATAACGGCATCGTCTTCCTCGACGAGATCGACAAGATCTGCGCCAAGACCGAAGGCGGCTTTCGTGGCGGCGACGTGTCGCGCGAGGGTGTGCAGCGCGATCTGCTGCCGCTGATCGAGGGCACCACGGTCTCGACGAAATACGGCCCGATCAAGACCGATTTCATCCTGTTCATTGCCTCCGGCGCGTTCCACGTCGCCAAGCCGGCCGATCTGCTGCCCGAGTTGCAGGGGCGCCTGCCGATCCGCGTCGAGCTGAGTTCCCTGTCCCGCGAGGATTTCAAACGCATCCTGACCGAGCCCGAGCACTCGCTGCTGAAACAATACGTGGCGTTGCTCGCGACCGAAGGAGTGACGCTCAACTTCGCCGATGACGCGGTGGACGCGCTCGCCTCGCTGGCCTTTGACATCAATGACCGGGTGGAGAATATCGGCGCCAGGAGGCTCGCCACCGTGATTGAGAAGCTATTGGAAGAAATCAGTTTTTCGGCCACCGACCGCTCCGGCGAGGCAGTGACCGTGGATGCTGCGTATGTCAACGAGCGGGTCGCACCGCTCGCCGCCAAGGGCGATCTCAGCCGGTTCATCCTGTGAGCGGGGCGCGCAGCAAACCGGGCCGCAAGCCGCAGCAGGCCCGCCAGATCCAGCGTATCGAACGGATCGGCACCGGCGTCAGGCCGCACCGCATCGTCGCCTTGCTGGTGGTGCTGGCCGGGCTGGTCGCCCTGGGCATCGCCTATTTCGCGCAGGACGTGATGCTGCTGGTGCCGTGCGAGCTCTGCCTGTGGGAGCGTTGGCCTTACCGGGTCGTGATCGCGCTCGGCATCATCGCCGCCCTGCTGCCCCGCCGGGCGGGGCAGGCGGTGTTGGGCCTCGCGGCGCTGGCCTTCCTGTCCGATGTCGGCATTGCCTTCCTGCATGTCGGCGTCGAATTCCACTGGTGGCTCTCGCCGCTGCCTGAGTGCAACGGCATCATCACCCCCGGCGCGCCGTTGCCGTTGACGCCGGACCATCCCTGCGACGCGCCGGTCTATCTGATCCCGCATCTGCCGATTTCCATGTCGGCCATGGATTTCCTGGCGTCGCTGGTTCTTTTTGTGCTTCTGACGACCTATCTGGTGAGAAAACCAAAACGGTGCTGATGAACGACAAGGTCAAACGCTTCATCCGGGTTGATCATGCCGGCGAGTACGGCGCGGAACGGATCTATTCCGGCCAGCTCGCCGTGCTCGGGCGTGGCCCGCACGCGGCGACGCTGCACCATATGCGGGATCAGGAGGTGCATCACCTGGAGACCTTCTCCCAGATGATCGCCGCGCGCCGGGTGCGGCCGACGGCGATGCTGCCGATCTGGCATGTCGCCGGTTTCGCCTTGGGCGCCGTCACCGCCGCGATGGGGGTCAAAGCGGCGATGGCCTGCACCGTGGCGGTCGAGGAGACGATCGACGCGCACTACGCCGCGCAGCAGGCCGAACTGGGTGAGGACGAGGCACCGCTGAACGAGACCATCGAGCGTTTCCGGCTCGAGGAACTGGAGCACCGTGATATCGGCATCGAGAACGGCGCGCTGCAGGCGCCGGCCTATCGGCTGCTGACCAGCGTTATCAAGGCCGGCTGCAGAGCCGCGATCAGGATCAGCGAGCGGGTTTAGAAAAAGCAAGGAAGGCTTCTTTTTGTGAACAAAAAGAAGCAAAAAAACTTTGTTATGCTGGGCCAGGGGCGTTGTCGGCGACACCGCCCATGGCCCGGCATAATAAAAGTTTTTGCGCAGCTTTTTTCAAAAAGCGGCCGCTTTGCTCATAACAGCAATTCGGAATTTCCTTGGCCCTGGGGCCGCAGCGCCATATTCTTGCGCTGCGTCGCGACATAGGAAGTGCCCATGTCAGCCACCTTAGCCTCTCCTGCTACTCATGATGGTCTTTTCGGCGCCGCGCGCTACCGCGCGATGTTCGCGGTGGCCTTGTCGGTGCTGCTCTCGGTGCTCGATTATGCCGTCGTGAACGTGGCGCTGCCGAGCATCGCGCAGGATGTGCATACCAGCGCCTCCTCCGCCATCTGGGTGGTCAACGCCTACCAGCTCTCCAGCCTGATCTCGCTGCTGCCGCTGGCGGCGATGGGTGACCGGGTCGGCCATGCGCGCATGTGCCGCATCGGGCTGGCGTTGTTCGTGGTTGCCTCGGTGCTGTGCGCCGTCTCCCGCACGCTGCCGGAACTGGCGGCGGCGCGTGTCCTTCAGGGCTTTGGCGGCGCCTGCATCATGAGCGTGAACGTCGCTCTGGTGCGCTTCATTTATCCCAGCAGCGAGCTCGGCCGCGGCATCGCGCTGAACGGGCTGGTCGTGGCGCTGGGCGTGGCGCTCGGGCCGACGGTGGCGGCCGCTGTGCTCTCGCTTGCCAGCTGGCAATGGCTGTTCCTCATCAACCTGCCGCTGGGCGGGCTGGCGTTTTATTTTGCGCTGACCGCGCTGCCCGTCACGCCGCTCATTCGCGGCGAGTTTGACTTCATCAGCACCGCGCTGCTGGCCGCCGGGCTCGGCGCGCTGATCATCGGCCTGGACAGTTTCGCGCATAACAGCGGCGTGGCGCTCGCGCTGTTCCTGCTGATCGTCGGCGGTGGCAGCATGGTGTTGCTGGTGCGCATCCAGCTTGGCCGCACCGACCCGCTGCTGCCGGTGGATCTGTTGGCCGTGCCCGGCTTCCGGACCGCGTTCCTCGTCGGCTTTCTCGGCTTTGTCGCGTCCAATTTTTTCATCATTTCCATGCCCTTCCAGCTGATGAACGTGCTGCATCGCGGTCCGGTGGTGACCGGCCTGCTGATGACGCCGTGGGCCGCCACCATGGTGCTGGTGGCGCCCGTGGTCGGCCGGTTGAGCGACCGCTACCCGGCTTCCGTGCTGTCCACGATCGGGCTCTCCATCACCGGGCTGGGCTTTCTGTTCCTCCGCCTGGTGCCGTCCCACCCCAGCGATTTCGACATCGCCTGGCCCATCGCCCTGGCCGGGATGGGCTTCGGCCTGTTCCAGCCGCCGAACAACAAGGCGATGGTCACCACCGCGCCGAAAATGCGCACCGGCAGCGCCAGCGGCATGATCTCCGTGGCGCGGCTGTTCGGCCAGACGGTCGGCGGCATGCTGGTCGCGCTAATCCTCGGGCTGGTGGCCCATGGCGCCGTGTTTGCCTGCCTAAGCTTGGGCTCGCTCACCGCCTTCGCCGCCGCCGCCATGAGCGGCACGCGGATCCGTCTGCGTCAGGATTGAAGAAAGACTACTTTTTGTGAACAAAAAGTAGCAAAAAAACTTTATTATGCTGGGCCATGGGCGTTGTCGGCGACAATGCCCATAGCCCAGCGGAGCAAAAATTTTTGCGCCGCTTTTTTAAAAGCGGCTGCTTTCTTTAAACTGTGGACAGCACCGCCGGGGCGAGGGCGGCGGACTTTGCTTCGGGATGCATGGGGTTGCGGAAGCGCAGATCGCCTTCCGGTGCGCCGGCTTTCGCCAGCTCGTAACGGGAGGCGAAGGTCACCGCCACCACCGGCTTGGCTTCGGGGAAGGTGAGGAACTGCCGCGCCTCGCCCTCCAGCCGCAGCTGGTCGCGCAGGCTTTGCCATTCCAGCTGGTCGGTGTCGGCGATGCATATCGCCAGAATGCCGGGGCGCGTGCCGGTGAGGCGGGCCGGGGCGATGGCGGCGAGACGCCGGCGCACCAAAGCGGCGACGTCATTTTCCATGCCGCCGCGGGCGGCCATGACGAACAGGCTGGTCCCGGCCTCGGTGGCGGCGAAATGCGCCTCCGGGCCGAAGTCGCGGCGCAGTTTGGCGAGGATGCCGCCGGTCTTGTCGCTGGCCTGGGCGCCGGCCAGCAGCAGCGGGTCGAGGCGCAGGATCGCCGCCTCGTCGTAGTCGGCGCGCTTGGCGGCGGTGAGAAAATCACGGATTTTTCCGTGCAGCGCCGGCAGGTTTTCGGCGTCGTTTTTCAACCCTTTCGGCAGCGTCATTTTCAGCAGATAGCGGCCGGGATGTGCGGCGAGCCACGTCTGCAGGTCCGGGTCGACCCGGTCCATCAGCTGCGTCCAGCTGCTTCGGTGCACGGCATGGCCGTCCTCGGCGGAGACACTGTCGCAGGCGATCTCGGCTTGCTCGCCGTCGCGGCTGATCAGCAGGTCGAACGGCGTCGCCTCTTCGAAGCCGGTATAGGCCACGGTGAAGCCGCGCTCTTCCTGCAGGCGCGCGGTGTGCAGCAGATGCAGCACCGGCAGCAGTGTTACCTCGCCGACCAAAGCTGCCTCCACCATCTCGCGCAGCCGCGCCTGGCCGGCGGCGGTAAGCTGCCAGTGCAGGGCTGGAATGCGTGACGTGAGCTCAACCAGCGTGCTCTCGGCGGCGGAGAGCGCGTGGCCGCGGCGCGATTTCTCGAGCGCCGATTCGACCAGAAAGCGCTGTGCGGCCAGCTTGCCGTTGCGCGCCCCCGCCTGCACGCGGGCGCGAATCCACGCCACGCGCTCGTCCCAGCACGCGGTGCCGAGCCAGGAGGTGAAATCGCGCGAAAATTTCCTGTTCATATAAATATGTTAACTCAGAATTACGGTTTGTCGCCACACACTCTCGTGATTACCGCCCGGTCACGAAGCAGATGGTCGGCAAGAACGCATGCCAGCATCGCTTCCCCCACAGGCACGGCGCGGATGCCGACGCATGGGTCGTGCCGGCCCTTGGTGAAAATCTCGACATCCTCGCCGGCGGCGCTGACGCTGCGCACCGGGGTGAGGATCGAGCTGGTCGGCTTCACCGCGAAACGGGCGACGATCGGCTGGCCGGTCGCGATCCCGCCGAGAATGCCGCCGGCATGGTTGGCGAGAAACGTTATTTTGCCGCCCTGCATGCGCATCTCGTCGGCATTCTGCTCGCCGCGCAGGGCGGCGGCGGCGAAACCGTCACCGATTTCCACGCCTTTCACGGCGTTGATGCTCATCAGCGCGCCGGCGATCTCGGCGTCCAGCTTGCCATAGATCGGTGCGCCGAGGCCGGGCGGCACGCCCTCAGCCACGACCTCCACCACGGCGCCGAGCGAGGAGCCGGATTTGCGGATGTCGTCGAGAATCACCGCCCATTCCGTCGCGGCCTGCGGGTCGGGGCAGAAGAACGGGTTCTGGTCGATGGCGGCCCAGTCCCAGCGGGCGCGGTCGATGCCGTGCGCCCCCAGCGCCACCATGGCGCCGCGGATTTTGACGCCTTCGCCCAGAACCTTGCGGGCGATCGCCCCGGCGGCGACGCGCATTGCGGTTTCGCGGGCCGAGGACCGGCCGCCGCCGCGCGGGTCGCGATGGCCGTATTTCATGTCATACGCCACATCCGCGTGGCCGGGCCGGTATTGCGCGGCGATGTTGGCGTAATCCTTGGAACGCTGGTCGGTATTCTCGATCAGGAGGGAAATGGGCGTGCCGGTGGTCTTGCCCTCATACACGCCGGACAGGATTTTCACCTGGTCCGCCTCCTGGCGCTGGGTGGTGAATTTCGACTGGCCAGGCCGACGCTTGTCGAGAAAGGGCTGGATGTCAGCTTCCGACAGAGCGATGCCCGGCGGCGTGCCGTCGACGACGCAGCCGATGGCGGGGCCATGGCTCTCGCCCCAGGTGGTGACACGGAACAGATGACCGAAAGTATTGTGCGACATGAGCAAGGCGTAACGCCTCGCCGTGGGAAATTCCAGAGGAGAAGTAAGAAGCCGCTTTTTGAAAAAAGCGGCGCAAAAACTTTTATCTACGCTGGGCCATGGGCATTGTCGCCGACACGCCCATGGCCCGGCATCGCCGAAAATTTTGGTGCCGCTTTTTTAAAAGCGGCTGCTTTCTTTCTTAGTCCCCGGCGACGGTGATGTCCGGGGCGTTCGGGTTCTTCATGCCGACCGTGTGATAGCCGCAATCGACGTGGTGGATTTCGCCGGTCACGCCGCGCGACAGGTCGGAGAGCATATAGAGCCCGGCGCCGCCGACCTCCTCCAGCTCCACGTTGCGCTCCAGCGGGGAATTATAGCGGTTCCATTTCAGAATGTAGGAGAAATCGCCGATGCCGGAGGCGGCGAGGGTCTTGATGGGGCCGGCGGAGATGCCGTTGACGCGGATCCGGTCGGGGCCGAGATCCGCCGCCATGTAACGGACGGACGCTTCCAGTGCCGCCTTGGCGACGCCCATCACATTGTAGTGCGGCATCACGCGCTCGGCGCCTAGGTAAGAGAGAGTGAGCAGCGCGCCGCCGTCGGGCATCATCGCCGCGGCGCGCTGGCCGACCGCGGTGAAGGAGTAGCAGGAAATGTCCAGCGCCTGCAGGAAGGCGGAACGCGGCGTGTCGACATAGCGGCCACGCAGGAAATTCTTGTCGGCGAAGCCGATCGCATGGACCAGGAAGTCGATCTTGCTCCACTTTTTGGCCAACTGGTCGAAGGCGTTGTCCATCGCCGCATCGTCGGTGACGTCGCAGGGGACCAGGAAATCCGCGTCGATTGAATTGGCGAGCGGGCGCACCCGCTTCTCCAGCGCCTCGCCCTGATAGGTGAAGGCCAGTTCGCCGCCTTGCGCCGCCACGGCCTGGGCGATGGCCCAGGCGATCGAGCGGTTGTTGGCGACGCCCATGATCAACCCGCGCTTGCCCTGCATGAGCGTGCCCTTCGGCGGCGCGATCTCGGGGGCGGAATCAGGCATGAGCGGTATCTCCGTAGGGGACTTCGGGCAAGGGCCGGTTGGTGGCATAGAGTATAGCAAGCATCAAGTGCGGCAACATGACGGAGGCTTCAAATTGGCAGACGACCCGTTCGAGATTTTTGGGGAGTGGTTCGCGCAGGCGGCGGAGAGTGAGCCGTCCGACCCGAACGCCATGACCTTGGCGACCGCCGACGAGTCCGGCCGGCCCGCCGCGCGCACGGTGCTGCTGAAGGCCTGGGATCGGGACGGTTTCGTGTTCTACGGCAATCTCGGCTCGCGCAAGGGGCGCCATCTCGGCGGAAACGCGCAGGCGGCGCTACTGTTCTATTGGAAGTCGCAGTACCGGCAGATCCGCATCGAAGGGGCAGTGACCCCGGTTTCGGAGACCCAGGCGGACGCGTATTTCGCCTCCCGGCCGCGCGGCTCGCAGCTTGGGGCCTGGGCCTCGGATCAGTCCCAAGAGCTGGCTTCGCGCGAATTGTTCGAAGCAAAAGTGAGTGAGGCGGAGGCGCGCTTTCAGGGCCCCCAAATCCCGCGGCCGGAATTCTGGTCCGGTTGGCGCGTGACGCCGGACTATTTCGAGTTCTGGCAGGGCCAGAATTTCCGTCTGCACGACCGTCTGACCTTTACCAAGGCGGCGACGGGGTGGGTGCCGGGGCGGCTTTATCCTTAAAGGAAGGAAGTAGCCGCTTTTTAAAAAAAGCGGCGCAAAAACTTTTGTTATGCTGGGCCAGGGGCTGTGTCGGCGACAACGCCTATGGCCCAGATTCATAAAGTTTTTTTGCTACTTTTTGTTCACAAAAAGTAGCCTTTCCTTCCTTAATTCGCCTTGCGGCCGAGTTCGAGAGCGCGGGCGTAGACCTGTTTTTTCGGCAGGCCGGTGGCGGTGGCCACGGCCGCCGCGGCGTCTTTCAGGCTCATCTGGCCGAGCGCCAGTTCGAGCGCCTGGTCCAGTGTTTGCGCCGTGGTTGGCTCCGCCGTGGCGGGGCCGATCACCAGCGTGATTTCGCCGCGCGGCGCTGTGGCGTCGTAATGCGCGGCGAGGGTGGGGAGCGTGTCGCGGCGCACCTCCTCATAATGTTTCGAGAGCTCGCGGCACACCGCGGCCGGGCGCGGTCCAAAAACTTCCGTAGCGTCGGCCAGGGTTTCGGCCAGGCGGTGCGGCGCTTCGTAGAAGACCAGGGTCGCCGACAGGCCGGCGGCCTCGGCGTTGCGCAAGCGCTCCAACGCGGCCCGGCGCGGCCCGGATTTTGGCGGCAGAAAGCCGACGAACAGAAAAGGCTGGGGCGGCAGGCCGGAAAGGGTGAGGGCGAGGACCGCGGCGTTCGGGCCGGGAATGCCGCTGACCGACAGTCCGGCCTCGATGGCGGCGCGCACTAGGCGGTAGCCGGGGTCGGAGACCAGCGGCGTGCCGGCATCGGAGATCAGCGCGTAACGCGCGCCCTCCTGCATGGAAGCCAGCAGCTGCGGGATGCGCGCTTCCTCGTTATGCTCATGTAGCGCGATCAGTTTCGTGCGAATGTCATACGCGCGTAACAGAATGCTACTAGTCCTTGTATCTTCACATAAAACCGCATCCGCGGCGGCCAAGGCCTCTTGCGCGCGCGGCGAAAAATCTTTGAGGTTGCCGATTGGGGTGGAAACCAGCACAAGGGCTGCCGCCGCCAATTGTGACCCGGCAGAGGAGGGCCCCATCGTTGATTCGTCAGTGTTCGGTTCGTTCATCGTATCTTCGGCCAGCCTGGATTGTTCTCGGCACGCTGGCGCTCGCCGGCTGCGCCGGTCAAGGCCCGGGGCAAATTTTCGGCGCCGCCGCGCCGACGCCGCTCGGCGGCACGTCAGCGCTGCCGGGGGCTGGTCCGGCGATCGGCAAGAGCGCCGGCAATGTGGCATTGCTGGTGCCGTTGACCGGCCCTCTGGCGCCGGTTGGCCAGTCTCTGGAAAACGCGGCGAAACTTGTTTTTCCCGCGGGGTCGTCGCCTGAACTGGACGTGCGTGACACCGGCGGCACGCCGCAAGGCGCTGCGGCCGCGGCGCAGGCGGCCATCGCGGCGGGGGATGGCATCATCCTCGGGCCGTTGACCTCGCCCGAGGCGCATGCGGTGGCGCCTATTGCCCAGGCCGCCGGGGTAAACGTGTTGAGCTTCACCAATGACTCGACCGTGGCCGCGCCCGGCATCTGGCCGATGGGCATTTCGCCGAGGCAGCAGGTGGAACGGGTGATGCAGGTGGCGGCGGGCAAAGGCCGCACGCAGGTGGCGGCCTTGCTGCCGGACAGCGATTTTGGCCGGCAGCTGTCCAATGATATCAGCGACGAAAGCGCCAGGCTGAGCGAGCCGAGCCCGCAAATCGTTTTTTACGATGATGATTTCAACAGCGTGAATCGCGCGGTGGAGCAAATTTCCGACTTCTCCGGGCGCGGCCAGATGATTGAAAGCGAGATCAGGCAGGCGCGCGATCTGGACACCAATGCCGGGCGGGAGCAGGCGCGCGAACTGGAGCACCAGCAGATCCCGCCGCCGTCGTTCAACGCGTTGTTCATCGGCGCGATCCGTGGCGACACGCTGGCGGAGTTTGCGACGTTTCTGCCGTATTATGATGTGAACCAGCCCCAGGTGCAGTTTCTGGGGCCGGCTAATTGGGCGCCCTTGGCGCCCGCGATGGCGCATCAACCCGTGCTGCTGGGTGCGATGTATGCGGCGCCGGACCCGGCCTCGGCTTCCGCCTTCGACACGAAATACCAGGCGACCTATGGCGCGCCGCCGCCTTCCATCGCCGACATCGCATTCGACGCGGCGGCGATCGCCAAGCTGGCGGGATCCAATGGCGGCTACACATCTTCCGTGTTGACCGCGCCGGCCGGCTTTACCGGCACCGACGGCACGCTGGTGCTGCAGCCGGACGGCCAGGTGCAGCGCGGGCTGGCGGTGTTTGGGGTCGCGTCCGGGGCGCCGATCACCGTTGAACCCGCGCCGACGCAGCTGGCCCAGCCGACCAGCTGATGGATGAGGGGCAGCTCTCCGAGCCGGCCTGGCCCGCGACCTTCGCCAGCTTTCTGGCGCTGGGCGCGTTGCCGACGCTCGTGTTTGGGCTGCTGGTCGCGTTCGGGGAACTCCACTGGCTGCCCGGGCTGATCGGCTGGGCTTTGTGCACCGTGGTGGCGGCGGGGTTCGGCGCGTTGCTGGGACGCGAAGTGCTGACGCTGACCCGCCTGGTTCGCGCCTTGCGTGGCAATGCCGACGATGTGCCGACGGCGGATACCGCGCTGCTGGTGCCGGGGATCCGCGCGCTTGGCGAAGAGGCGGTCCGTCTGGTGCATGCCGAACATGCCGCGCGGGCGCGCATCATCGGCAGTGCGGCGGAAGACCGGGCGCTGGTGGAACGACTGCCGGACCCGCTGTTGAAGCTGGACGCGGATGGCAACCTGGTGTGGCGCAATGCCAGCGCGATTGCCGCGTTCGGCATGGAGACCGCGGCCTTGCTGCGGCATCCGGCGCTGCGCGCGGCGCTGACGGAGGCGCGCGGCGGCCTGCCGGTGCGCAGCAAGATCGCCGTGTCGGTGCCGGTGCCGCGCGAACTGGACGCGACGGTGATCCCGGTCGGCGGCCCGCTCTATGTGCTGATCAGCGACCGCACGCGCGAGCGCAGCCTGGAGAAGATGCGCGCGGATTTCGTCGCCAATTCCAGCCATGAGCTGCGCACGCCGCTGGCCAGCCTGATCGGCTTCATCGAGACGCTGCGCGGGCCGGCGGCCGATGACCCGGAGGCGCAAAAGCGCTTTTTGGGCATCATGGCCGAGCAGGCGGCGCGGATGCAGCGCATGATCGACGATCTGCTCAACCTGTCGAAGATCGAGATTTCCGAGCACCAGCCGCCGGCGGAATTGCTGGACCTGCGGCCGCTGCTGGAGCGGATCGTCGCCGGGATGGAGCCGCTGCTCAAGGCGAGTTCCACGCGCATGGAAGTGGCCATCCCGCCGGGTCTGCCGCAGGTGCCGGCCGATGCCGACCAACTGGCGCAGGTTTTCTCCAACTTGCTCGACAACGCCCTCAAATACGGCAAGCGCGGCGGTTGCATCCGGCTCGTCGCCGCGCATGCCGTGAGCGATGCGCGCTTCGAGAGCGGCGGCGTTCTGGTCAGCGTCACCGATGACGGCATGGGCATCGCGCGCGAGCATATTCCCCGCCTGACCGAGCGTTTCTACCGCGTGGATAAAGGCCGCTCGCGCGCCGTGGGCGGCACCGGGCTCGGCCTTGCCATCGTCAAGCACGTGGTCAGCCGGCATCGCGGCCGGCTGGTGATCGACAGTGTGGAGGGCAAGGGCACGACCTTCACGGTGTGGCTGCCGTCGCGTAGCGCCAAGGTGACCGCAATGACGCCTGCCGTCTGACAGCGAGAAGAAAGTAAGTAGCCGCTTTTTTAAAAAAGCGGCGCAAAAATTTTTGGCTATGCTGGGCCATGGGCTTTGTCGCCGACAACGCCCATGGCCCAGATTAATAAAGTTTTTTTGCTACTTTTTGTTCACAAAAAGTAGGCTCTTACTTCTACTTCTGTTGCCCGGCCTCGTTCAGCTGCGGAAAGCCGCGTTGGTGCCAGACGGGATAGGCCGGCGACACATCACTCGCCGCATCGAGCCGCGCTATCTGGTCAGCCGTCAGGGTCCAGCCGATCGCGCCGATATTCTGTACCAGCTGTGCCTCGTCGCGCGCGCCGATGATGACATTGCTCACGGTCGGGCGCTGCAGCAGCCAGTTGAGGGCGATCTGCGGAATCGTCTTGCCGGTTTCGCGCGCGACCTCGTCCAGCGCGTCGACGATCTTGAAGAGCCGCTCTTCCTCGTAATGCGGGCCGGTGCCGGCGATGTCATGCGCGCGCGTGCCGGGCTGTGCGGGCTGGCCGCGGCGGATCTTGCCGGTGAGCTTGCCCCAGCCGAGCGGGCTCCAGATCAGCGCGCCGATGCCCTGGTCGCGCCCGAGCGGCATCAGCTCCCACTCATAGTCGCGGTTCAGCAGCGAGTAATACACCTGATGCGCGACATGGCGCGGATAGCCGTAGCGGTCCGCGGCGGCGAGGGATTTCATCATGTGCCAGCCGGAGAAATTCGAGCCGCCGATATAGCGTAGCTTGCCCGCGCGCACGAGCTGGTCGAGCGTCGACATCGTCTCTTCC
The DNA here is from genome assembly GCF_036489515.1 of Acidocella sp. Lineage (GTDB taxonomy): Bacteria > Pseudomonadota > Alphaproteobacteria > Acetobacterales > Acetobacteraceae > Acidocella. Next base: position 37,552 of record NZ_DASXFO010000056.1, on the reverse strand, counting down.
ACCGGCGTGTTGTAGTCCTGGCCATGCAGCTGCAGCAGGTCGATCGTTTCCACCTGCAGACGCTTGAGGCTCTTTTCCACGGCTTCGATGAGGTGCTGGCGCGACGAGCCGAAATCATTCGGGCCGTCTCCGGTGGGGAAGGTGACTTTCGTGGAAATAAGCAGCTTTTCGCGTTTGCCCTTGATCGCCTGGCCGAGAATCTCCTCCGCCAGGCCGTTGGAGTAGCCATCCGCGGTGTCGAACAGGGAGACGCCGTGGTCGAGGCAGACGTCGATCAGGCGTTCCGCGCCCTTCACATCGGTTGATCCCCAGGCCTTGAAAAAATCGTTCGCGCCGCCGAAAGTCGCGGTGCCGTAGCTCAATACCGGCACGCGCAGGCCGGAGTGACCAAGTCTGCGATATTCCATTTTTTGCTCCTTAAGGGTGCTTGAACCTGCGACATGTGGTGATTCGCGCAGGTTTCCAGAGCCAAGACGGAATTTTATCTGACGGAATGTTAGGCAAACAACAGGAAGAGGCCGCTTTTTGAAAAAAGCGGCGCAAAAACCTTTATGAATGCTGGGCCATGGGCGTTGTCGGCGCCAACGCCCATGGCCCAGGTTAGCAAAGTTTTTTTGCTACTTTTTGTTCACAAAAAGTAGTCTTCCCCTTCGCTTTCCTTAATGCACGGCGCAGACGCCGTTGGCATCGGGCGTGCCGCTGGGGGCGCTGGGCGGGCCCATAGTGACCTTCTGCAAGGAGGGCTCATCCTGCGTCGGGAATGGTTTCGCGCCGGCCGGATAGCAATTGGCGGCCAGCAGATAGGCCAGCACATTGGCGTATTGCGTATCCGACAGCGAGCCGGGATTGCTGAGCGGCATATTCTGCGTCGCGATCGTGCGGATGATCGACACGGTGTATTTGTCGCTGACGGCGGTTGTTTGGAAATCCTTGCCGGCGAGGGCCGGGGCGGCGACGCCCTGCAGGTTCGCGCCATGGCAGCTGGCGCAGTTCTGGGCATAGACTGCCGCGCCCGCGCTGGCCTGAGCGGCGGTGTAGAGTGCCGGAGTGCCGGACGATTCATCGGCGGTTTCGATCAGCAGTGGCGACGGGGCGTTGCTGGTGAAGTCAGCATGGAAAATGCCCGCCTCCGGCGCGGCCAACTGCGCCTCGGCATGGGTGGACGAGCACATCTGCACCACCTGCGGCGCTGCGGCGGTGTAAAAAACCAGGAGGCCGCCATGGAGACGGATTTTTGCCCCGCCCGGATTGTCGATGCCGGCACTGCCGATGCTGGAGAGCGGCACCGCCCGATACGAGAGATAACCCTGATACACGCCGAACCCGGCGCGCTGCGGCGCCGTGCAGCCATTCTCCACGGCGGCCCCATCGGTGACGGCAAGGGCGGTGTTGGCGAGCGCGCCGGACAGGCCGCCGAGTGAATCATAGCCGCCGGCGTGGCCTTCAGCGACCACGAGATCGGTCAGCGCCTGCGAGGACGAGAGCTCATACCCGTCGAGGTCATCGGCCTTGCCGGCGTCCTGCAGCGCGCTGACGGCGGCCTGGGCGTTGACCAGAACGCCGTGCAGGCCCGGCACCCAGGGCGGGCTGCTGACACGGTCCAGCAACTGGTTCACATGGCCGATCGCCCCCGCTGCATCGCCGGGATTGGGCGCCTGGGCATTGAAGGCGGCATCCTGGCTGCCGACCAGGGCGTTGATCGCGCTGGCCGCCGCGGTTTTGTAAGACCCCGGGCCGGAGCTGGTGGCCTCTTCCGCGTGCATGATCGTGGTGATCGCGGCCTGCAGGTCGGTGAGCGCCGCGACGGCCTGGGCATGATCGGCTTCATAGGGACCAGAATGATTTTCCGCCTGGGCCGGAACCGGCATCATCACCGACGCGGCGGTGAACCCGATCGCGGTGAGGAGAACATGAAAGCCGGTGCGGGGCGCCCTGATCTTCGCGTGCAGTCTCATCATTCTGGTCCTTGTGTCAGTGTGAAACGGCAAACATCGTCAGCATGGTGCCGGCATTACTGGTCGACATCTCCGGCAGCTGCTGGTTGCCGGCCGGGCCGGAGGCCACCGCCACATAGTCGGTGCCGTCCTCAGTGAACAAAACCGGCGGCGCGATGATCGGCGAGCCGGTGTTGTAGCTCCACAGTTTTTGGCCGGTCTTGGCATCGAACGCCGCGAAATCATTGTTCAGCAGCCCGGTGAAGACCACGCCGCTACCGGTGCTCAGCGCCCCGGCCGCCATCGGCAGCTTGTCATGGTAGCGCCAGGCGAACACGCCGGTATCGACGTTGATCGCGTTCAGCTGCCCGGTGCTCGGGCCGACGAAGGTGGGGAACGCACCGCCGAGATAGAACTGCCCGGCGATGTAGACGACGTTCTTGGTGGCGTGCCAGTAGCCGCATTCATTGCTGCTGGGCAGGTACACCATGTTCGTCTGCGGATCGTAGCTGCCGCCGTTGAACTCGACGCCGCCATTGGTGTTCGGGCAGGCGGTGTTGCCTTTCAGCGAGGGCTCGGAATTCTGGTTGTATTGCATGCTGACCTGCAGATGGTTGACCAGTTGGCCGGTGGCTGAATTGAGCAGCCAGAAATTGCCGGCCTTGTCGCCATCGGCCACCAGCTGCATGCTCTGGCCGTGCACAGTGCCGGTGAACAGCAGTGGCGGCATCGTCGGATCCCAGTCATGCGTGTCATGCGCGATGAACTGATGGTACCAGACCAGTTTCGGCGTGGCGCCGGAAATGTTCAGCGCGAGCAGAGAATTGGAATAGAGGTTGGCGCCGAGGCGCGCCGGACCGTTGAAATCGGGCTGCGGGTTGCCGGCATTGGCGTAGAGCATGCCGGTCTGCGGATCGATGCCCATCTGTGTCCACACTGCCGCGCCGCCCTGTTTCCAGGAATCGCCGGACCAGGTGTTGTGGCCTTTCTCGCCGGGGCCGGGCACGGTGTTGAACTGCCAGATGCGCCGGCCGGTTTGCGGATCAAAGGCGGAGATATTGCCCAGCCCGCCCCAGTCGCCGTTGGCGACGCCGAGCAGCAATTCATCCTTGCCGGTGGTGGGGTTATGATACGGGATCGGTGCCATGGTGTAGAACGAGTTCGTGGTGTCCGCCACGTCGACCACGTCGAAAACCGTCTTTCCGGTCTCGGCGTCGAGCGCCACCAGACGCCCGTCCAGCGTGGCGATATAAACCTTGCCGTCGAGCAAAGCGACGCCGCGATTGGCGGCGAAGGCGATGACATGCGGGTTGTCCTGGAATTCCCATTTCAGTTGGCCGGTCTTGGCGTCGATCGCATAGACATGGTCGTGCGCGGAGGTGACGTAAACAGTGCCGTGCCAGACCATCGGCGTCGCTTCGATCGGCCCGTTATCGCTGATCTTGAACGTCCAGACCGGCTTCAGGCCTTTGACATTGTCGGGCGTGATCGTGCTGTCGGCGACGTAACGGTTGTTATCGTAGCCTTTGCCGGTGAGGATCCAGCTGCTGTTATCGCTATGCGCCTTAACAAAATCCTGGATGGTTGGCGTCGCGCCGGAATTTTGCGGAGCGCCCGCGGGAAGGGCGAACGCTTGCCCTGCCGTGAGGGCCAGGACGGCCGCGCCGGACAAAATTTTCATGCGGAAGCCGAGGTCAGATCGCTTCGTGTTCGCCACGGTTGTTGCTCCTGATCGTTGATTGTCGTTGATGGTTTTTGATTTTTATTGACGGATCAGCCGTGTTGGAAACGCGCCGCCATTTTGCGGTGGCCGATCATTCGAGGGGGAATTAAATTGCGGCTAGTCTCTGTGTTTTTTCTAACGCGGACGGTGTTTTTATAAGAGTCCGATAGAGCGGAGCGTTTTCAGAGTCAAGCGAGGAGACACGGATACACTGCTTCGAAAGGCTTATAATCAAAGCGCGAAAAACCGCATACGGTTGGGTAAAAGCGTGACGGGCCGAAAAGCGGAAAACATGAAACGGAAGCGTTCGTTCAATACAGTGAACCTGCGGACGAAAGGAGGTTTATTTGTTTTAGGTAGCGTTGTGAATAGAAAATTATTTATGGTGAGATTGCAAGTTCGGTTCATTCGCGCGTAAACTTTTTTTATAAAGGAAACGCCGATGTCTGGTTATGCGACAGATGAGGCTTACGCGACGCATGAGGTGCGCAATCAGCCGCCCGAGCGGGTGGGCTTCAATGCGTTCAGGACCGATCCGGCGTTAGGCGCGGCCGTGGAGGTTTTTGGTGCCGGCTGGGCGCGGGAGCGGCTGCATGAGGCGGGCGGTTTGGTGGGCTCGGCGCAGGTGCAGACATTGGCGCGGGATGCCAATCGTTTCACGCCGGAACTGCAAACGCATGACCGCTTCGGCCATCGCATCGACTGGGTGGAATTTCATCCGGCCTGGCATGAGCTGATGGGCATGGTGCGTCGCACCGGGCTGCATGCGCTGGGCTGGACCGAGACGCGGCCCGGCGCGCATGTCGCGCGGGCCGCTTTGGCCTATCTCTGGGCGCAGGGTGAGGCCGGGGTGGGGTGCCCGGCGGTGATGACGTTCGCCTCGCTCGCGGCTTTGCGACATGCGCCGGCCCTTCTGGCGGCATATGAGGCGAAGATCCTGTCGCCGGACTACGATCCCCGGCCGCTGCCGCCGGCGCAGAAACAGGCGCTCGGCGTCGCCATGGCGATGACCGAGAAGCAGGGCGGCTCGGATTTGCGGCAGACCGAGACGGTGGCCGTGGCGGCGGCGGACGGCTATCGGCTGACCGGGCATAAATGGTTTTTCTCGGTCCCCACCAGCGACCTGTTCCTGACCCTGGCGCGGACGCAGGGAGGCATCTCGTGCTTTTTGGCGCAGGGCTGGCGCGATGATGGCAGCCGGAATTTTCTGCAGCTGCAGCGCCTGAAGGACAAATGCGGCAACCGTTCCAACGCCTCGTCAGAAGTCGAGTTCCGCGGCCTGGAAGCGCAGCTCGTGGGCGCGGAGGGCAGGGGGATCGCGACGATCCTGGAAATGGCGCATCTGACGCGCATCGAATGCGCCGTGGCCTCGGCGGGATTGATCCGCCAGGCGGTGGCCGAGGCCATGCATCACGCCCGCCATCGCGTTGCCTTCCAACGGCGGCTGATCGAGCAGCCTTTGATGCGCAACGTGCTCGCGGACCTGGTGCTGGAATCGGAGGCGGCGCTGTGGCTTTCGCTGCGCGCCGCCGCGGCGCTGGATGCCAGCGCGCGCGATGAAAAAGAACGCGTGCTAAGCCGGATTCTCGCGCCGGTCGCCAAATACTGGGTTTGCAAGCGGGCCCCTGCGGTGGCGGCGGAGGCGCTGGAATGCCTCGGCGGCAATGGCTATGTCGAAGAGCACGTGCTGGCGCGGCTGTATCGTGACGCACCGCTGAACGGGCTTTGGGAAGGCTCCGGCAATGTCATCTGCCTGGATGTGCTGCGGGCGTTGCAGCGGACGCCGGAGGCGGTGTCTCTGCTCCGGCAGGAGCTTGGCCGCGTGCATCCGCTGATCGATGCGTGGCTGCTGCGGATGCCGGCACCGACGGAACAGAATGCGCGCGGCCTCACCGAGGCGCTGGCACAGGCCTGCGCCGCTTCGCTGCTGTGCCGCCACGCGCCGTCGCCGATCGCGGAAGCCTTCGTGCAGACGCGACTGGCCGGCGGTGGACGGCATTTTGGCGCCTTGCCCGCGGAGTTACCGTTTGAGGATATTTTGTGCCGCTTTTCCGGCGCTGCGGCCGCGTGAATTCACACGCAGAGGAAGCGAAGGGAAGGCTTCTTTTTGTGAACAAAAAGAAGCAAAAAAACTTTATTAATCTGGGCCATGGGCTTTGTCGCCGACACAGCCCATGGCCCAGCGGAGCCAAAAGTTTTTGCGCCGCTTTTTTCAAAAAGCGGCTGCTTTCTTCCTGGCGGGGCTGGAAATCCCGTGGCTGCCGAGTATGATCACGGGACCAGAATAACCGATCAGGGACGTCACATGCGCCAATATAATATCGCCACGATTCCCGCCGACGGCATTGGCCCGGAAGTTATTTCCGCCGGTGTCGCGGTGCTGACAAGCCTGCAGGAGCGTGTGGGCGATATCTCTCTGCAGTTCACGAATTTCGACTGGGGATCGGATTACTACAAAAAGCACGGCGTGATGATGCCCGCGGATGGTCTCGCCACCTTGAAGAAATTCGACGCGATTTTCTTTGGCGCGGTGGGCGCACCGGATGTTCCGGACCATGTGACGCTCTGGGGCTTGCGGCTGCCGATCTGCCAGGGCTTTGACCAATACGCGAATGTGCGGCCGACGAAAATTCTGCCGGGTATCTTGTCGCCGCTGCGCGATGTCGGGCCCAATGATCTCGACTGGGTGATCGTGCGCGAAAATTCCGAAGGTGAATATGCCGGCAATGGCGGCAGGACACATCGCGGCATGCCGGAGGAAGTGGGCACCGAAGTGGCCATTTTCACGCGCGTCGGCGTCACCCGCATCATGCGCTATGCGTTCCGGCTGGCGCAGTCGCGGCCACGCAAGTTCCTCACCGTGGTGACCAAATCAAACGCGCAGCGCCATGGCATGGTGATGTGGGACGAGATCGCCGCTGAAGTGGCCACGGAGTTCCCGGATGTGACCTGGGATAAGATGCTGGTCGATGCGATGACCGTGCGCATGACGCTGAAGCCGCAGAGCCTCGACACCATCGTCGCGACCAATCTGCATGCCGACATTCTCTCCGACCTCGCCGGCGCGCTGGCGGGCAGCATCGGCGTGGCGCCGACCGCGAATATCGACCCGGAGCGGCGCTTCCCCTCGATGTTCGAGCCGATCCACGGCTCGGCTTTCGACATCACCGGCAAGGGTATCGCCAATCCGGTCGCCACTTTCTGGACCGCGGTGCAGATGCTCGAGCATCTCGGCGAGGCGGCGGCCGCACAGCGGCTCATGCATGCCGTGGAACGCGTCACCAAAGCCGGCATTTTAACGCCGGATGTGGGCGGCTCGGCGACCACGAAAGAGGTGACCCAGGCCGTGATCGAGGCGATCCACAGCGCGAATATTTAACAAAGGAAAGCAGCCGCTTTTTGAAAAAAGCGGCGCAAAAACTTCTTTTATGCTGGGTCATGGGCGTTGGCAGCAACAACGCCCATGGCCCAGATTCATAAAGTTTTTTTGCTACTTTTTGTTCACAAAAAGTAGCCTTTCCTTTTAGCCACGGCCGATGAAGGGCATCTTCGTTGCCATGACGGTGACGAATTGCACGTTTGCGTCTGGCGGCAGGCTCGCCATGAAGAGGATTGTGCGGCCGACATCCGCTGCATCCATCCGCGGCTCCTGCATGATGCGGCCATCGGGCTGCAGCACGCCATTCGTCATGCGTTCGGTCATCGGTGTCGCGGCGTTGCCGATATCGATTTGTCCGCAGGCGATGTTGAAATTCCGGCCGTCGAGGGAGATGGATTTCGTCAACCCGGTGACCGCATGTTTCGTGGTGGTGTAGGCTGCGGCATGCGGGCGCGGCGTGTGCGCGGAGATCGAGCCGTTATTGATGATGCGCCCGCCTTGCGGTGTCTGGTCGCGCATCATCCGGAACGCGGCGTTAGCGCAAAGGAACATGCCGTCAAGATTGACGGCGGTCACATGTTTCCATTGTTCCCAGGTGAGGTCACCGAAATTCGTCGCCGGCACATTGCCGCCGGCATTGTTGAACAGCAGGTCGAGATGGCCGAAGGCCGACTGCGTGCGCTCGAACAGCAGCCTGACGGCGTCCGGGTCCGTGACGTCCGTCGGCACCACCAGGGCGGTTCCGGATTGGCTTAGCGCGGCGGTGGCTTCGAGTGCATCCTTCCGCCGTCCGGCCAGGGCCACTTGCCAGCCGGCCTCCAGCAGTGCCAGCGCCGCGGCGCGGCCCACGCCGGTTCCAGCACCGGTAACGATTGCTGTTTGTTTCGACATCTCTCTCTCCATTGATCCGCGGTTATACGGCAGCTTGGCGTGATCCGGGATCAACCGAAAGCCTGAAGCATGCAAAAAACTGCATGGGTGGATTGCAAAAACATGAAGACATGACCCGCAGGATTGTTGAGGAAAGCAGATACGAGCCATGCCGTAGCCCCGGATGCACACAGACGAAGAAAAGCTCATGTAAGTGCAATGATAAACCGGAGAGGAGTTTGTTGAAGTGAAACGCATGGGCTGGTTGGCTCTGCTCTTCTGTTTCGTATCGTTCGTGCCGCTGGCGTCGGCCAACGCTGCACCTCCCGCGGCCGATACGAGTTGGAAGATGTCGAGCGAAACACCCACGGGCCGCTGGATGACGTCCAGCCATGACGCGGTGATTCAGATCGCCCCTTGTGGTGTGGATGTGTGCGGCCAGATCGTGGGGATGGTGTTGGCGCCGACCGATCCGGTGCCGAGGGATTGGGCCGGCGCGAGCCAGTGCAATCTGACGATTATTCGCGCCGCACCGGAACGCCAAGATGACGGCCGGGTGATTTGGCGCGGGACGATCGTCGATCCGCGTGACGGTTCTGCTTATCATGCGCAGATGACCATCGGGGCGGATCACCAGTTGAAGCTGCGTGGTTATGTCGGCCTGCCGATTTTCGGCCAAACGCAAAACTGGACATCCTATACCGGACCTGCCGCCGCGGCGGATTGCCGGCTGAGCCAGACGCAACCGAGTTAGCTCAGGGGGGAAGGAAGGGCTTCTTTTTGTGAACAAAAAGAAGCAAAAAAACTTTATTAATTTGGGCTATGGGCGTGGTCTGTGACAACGCCCATAGCCCAGTGTAACAAAAATTTTTGCGCCGCTTTTTTCAAAAAGCGGCCGCTTTCTTGCATCTGAAACACGGCGCGGGAAAAAACCGCCGTGTTCGTCTTTTCTAGGCGCGGTTTTGGTGCTTTGATCGTCATGGGACGGGTCCACGAGAGAAATATCTAAAAAATCTGTCAGTGGATTGCCGCGAAACGCCATGCCGACAGCCGGAGAAAACCGCAAGATGACGACCGGAATCACCCTCGAGAGCCGTACGACACTGCCAACAGACCATGAACGCGCGACCCTGTTGGGGCGGGTCTGGCTTCCCGTGGTAGGGGGGCCGGCGGTTGTGGCATTGCGCGACGGTCAGGTCTGGGATGTGACAAAAGCCTTTCCGACCGTGCGCGATGTTTGCGAGGAGGCCAACCCGACTTTGGCCCTCGCTGCAGCGCCCGGCGAGCTGTGCGGCACGATTGCGGATATTTTACATAACACGTCGTCAGCGCAGCGGGATGTTGCCAAGCCCTGGTTCATCGCACCGGTCGATTTGCAGGCGATCAAGGCCGCAGGTGTCACGTTCGCCATCTCGATGCTCGAGCGGGTGATCGAGGAACGGGCGCGCGGCAATCAGGATGCGGCTGCCTCGATCCGCGCGGAGATCACCGCGATCGTCGGTAATGAGCTGCATAAGCTCAAACCGGGTTCGCCCGAGGCGCAGCGCCTGAAGGCGCATCTGATCGAACGCGGCGCCTGGAGCCAGTATCTGGAAGTGGGCATCGGGCCGGATGCGGAAATTTTCTCCAAGGCGCAGCCGATGGCGGCGGTCGGCACCGGCGCCGATGCCGGGCTGCACCGCATGTCGAGCTGGAACAATCCGGAGCCGGAGGTTGTGGTCGTGGTGTCTTCCGCCGGCAAAATCGTCGGCGCCACTTTGGGCAACGACGTCAATCTGCGCGATGTCGAAGGCCGCTCGGCGCTGCTGCTGTCGAAAGCGAAGGACAATAACGCCAGCTGTGCGATCGGGCCGTTCATCCGCCTGTTCGATGAGTATTTTTCGCTTGACGATGTGCGGCACATGGAAGTGACGCTGGTGGTCGAAGGCGAGGACGAATTTCGCATGGAAGGGTTTTCGAACCTCGCGCTGATCAGCCGTGATCCCGCGGATCTGGTCGGGCAGATGATCGGCCGGCATCACCAATACCCGGATGGCGCGGTGTTGTTTCTCGGAACCTTGTTCGCGCCGGTGGAAGACCGTGGCGCGCCCGGCAAGGGATTTACTCATAAGATCGGTGACATCGTGACGGTGGCTACGCCGCAACTCGGCGCGTTGGTGAATCGCATGCGCTATTCTGATGAGTGTCCGGCTTGGGATTTTGGCACGGGTCAGTTGATGCGCAACCTGGCGAGGCGCGGCGTGTTGAGGTGAGGCGCGCCGCGCTTGGCGGCTCGAGTTCATGTTTAGCAAGGAGGGAACATGTCGTTGGAACAAGAACAAAAAATGACCCCGGCGCTGGCCGGGTCGGTGCTGCCGCTGCCCAAAAATCATTTCAAGCACGCGATCGCGGCGGGGCGGCAGCAGATCGGGCTGTGGTGCTCGTTGCCGAGCGCCTACACCGCGGAAATGGTCGCGCCCACGGGCTTTGACTGGCTGCTGCTTGACACCGAGCACACCCCCAGCAGCGTCACCACGGTGATGTCGCAATTGCAGGCGGCTGCCCCGTACGCGGTCTCTCCCGCGGTCCGCGCGACGATTAACGATACCGCGCAGATCAAGCAACTTCTCGATGTTGGTGCGCAGACACTGTTCATTCCCTATGTCCAGTCTGCGGAGGAAGCACAGGCCGCGGTGCTGGCCATGCGCTATCCGCCGGAGGGCGTTCGCGGGGTCGCGGGCATGACGCGGGCCAGCCGTTTCGGCCGGGTCGAAAATTATTCTCAGACGGCGGCACAAGAACTCTGCCTCATCGTGCAGGTGGAAACGCAAGCTGCGCTCGATCAGCTCGAGGAAATCGCGAAGGTCGATGGCGTTGACGGCATTTTCATCGGCCCGTCCGATCTCTCCGCGAGCCTCGGCTATCCCGGAAACCAGGCGCACCCGGTGGTGAAGAAGACCATCGAGGACACCATCCGCCGGGTCCGTGCCTGCGGCAAGCCGGCGGGGATTCTCACCAACGACAAGGTCTTCGCGCGGCGCTGTATCGAAGTGGGAACCGTGTTCACCGCGGTCGGGGTCGATGTCGCGCTTCTCGTCCGTAGCGCCGAGGCTTTGGCGCAGGAGTTTCAGACCCGTTAGAAAGAAGAGGAGGCTACTTTTTGTGAACAAAAAGTAGCAAAAAAACTTTATTAATCTGGGCCATGGGCATTGTCGCTGACAACGCCCATGGCCCAGCGGAGCAAAAGTTTTTGCGCCGCTTTTTTCAAAAAGCGGCCGCTTTCTTAAACCGCGCCCTGGGTATTCACATAAAGCGCGTAGAGAGCATGGCCCGCGGCCATGAAAAGCCGGTTGCGCTTGGCGCCGCCGAAGCAGACGTTGGCGCTGCGTTCCGGCAAGGCGATACGGCCGATGGCGACACCAGCCGGATTGAACACCATCACGCCATCGAGCTCGGGCGTGCCCATGCCCCATCCGGCCCAGATATTGCCGTGAATGTCGCAGCGCATGCCATCCGGCGTACCCGGCCCGGCATCGACGAAGATCCGGTTGTTCGCCAGCGTCGCGCCGTTGCGCACGTCGAAGGCGCGGATTTTCCGGGTCGGATCGCCGCGCGATTCCACCACGTAGAGCAGGTTTTCATCGGGGGAAAAGCACAGCCCGTTCGGCCCGGCGACGTCATCGGCGACGATGCTCGCCGCACCGCTTTGCGGGTCGATCCGATAGACGCAGGCGGGCACTTCGGACTCGGCGATCGTGCCTTCATATTCGCTGCCCAGCCCGAAGGGCGGGTCGGTGAACCAGATGCTGCCATCGGATTTCACCACCACGTCGTTGGGCGAGTTCAGCCGCTTGCCCTGCCAGTGATCCATCAGCACGGTGATGCTGCCATCGTATTCCGTGCGGGTGACACGGCGGCTGCCGTGCTCGCAGGTGATCAGCCGCCCCTGGCGGTCGCGCGTGTTGCCGTTGGCGTTGTTGGAGGGGGCGCGGAACACGCTCGCCTGGCCGGTGGTTTCGTTCCAGCGCATGATGCGGTTGTTGGGAATGTCGCTCCACAGCAGATAACGCCCGTCGCCAAACCAGACCGGCCCTTCGCCCCAGCGCGTGCCGGTGGCGAGACGCTCGACGCTCGCATTGAACAGGCGGTATTTCAGGAAACTCGGGTCCAGAACCTCGATCGCGGGGTCGGGATAACGCGGCGGAAGATCGGAAAACATTTTTATGGTTCCCTTTCGGGGTTGATAGGGCCAACGCCGCGTCATGCGGCCATGGGCCTTCATGTAAATTCGAAAAATCACAACAAGTCCACCTGAGACCGCGAAGCCGGATCGGGCTGACCCGGCGGCACAGCCGGGGCGCTGGGCGAATGCGGACAATGTTGCGTTTTTTATATTAAATGATGCGGTTTATGGGTTGGACGCGCACAGGCGAGGTGATTAAATGTCACTCACAAAAGCCGCCTGGCATAGGCGGATGAGCGGGCAGGAACGCGACAGACATGAACGAGAGCAAACATCCGCGTAAAACCGCAGCAGAATTGCGCAGCGCGCGCTGGTTCGGCCCGGCCGATCTGCGCTCCTTCGGGCATCGTTCACGGGCCATGCAGATGGGCTACGCGCCGGAGGAATGGACCGGCAAGCCGGTGATCGCCATTCTCAACACCTGGTCCGACCTGCAGCCCTGCCACGCGCATTTCAAGCAGCGCGTGGCGGATGTGAAGCGCGGCGTGCTCATGGCCGGCGGCTTTCCCGTGGAACTGCCGGCGCTCTCGCTCTCGGAGAGCTATCTCAAGCCCACCAGCATGCTCTACCGCAACATGCTGGCCATGGAGACCGAGGAGTTGCTGCGGGCCCATCCCGTCGATGGGGTGGTGCTGATGGGCGGCTGCGACAAGACCACGCCGGGCCTGCTGCTTGGCGCCACCAGCGCGAACATTCCCGCCATCTTCCTGCCGGCGGGGCCGATGCTGCGCGGCAACTGGCAGGGCAAGGTGCTCGGCTCCGGCTCGGATTCATGGAAATACTGGGATGAGCTGCGCGCCGGCACGATCACCGAAAAAGACTGGCTCGGCGTCGAGGGCGGCATCGCCCGCTCCTACGGCACCTGCATGACCATGGGCACGGCCAGCACCATGACGGCGATCGCCGAGGCGGTGGGGATGAGCCTCTCCGGCGCCTCTTCCATCCCGGCGGCGGATGCCAACCATATCCGCATGGCCTCTTCCTGCGGCCGGCGCATCGTCGAGATGGTCTGGGAGGATCTGCTCCCAAGCCGCATCCAGGGGCGCAAGGCCTTCGAGAATGGTATCGCCGTGGCCATGGCCATGGGCTGCTCCACCAACGCCATCATCCATCTCATCGCCATGGCGCGCCGCGCGGGCGTGCCGATCGGCCTGGATGATTTCGAAAGATACAGCCGCATCGTGCCGGTGATCGGCAATATCCGCCCCAGCGGCAGCACCTATCTCATGGAAGATTTCTTTTACGCAGGCGGCCTGCGCGGGCTGATGCATAACATCCGGGACCATTTGCACCTCGACGCGCTCACCGTCTCCGGCCGCACTTTGGGGGAGGAACTGGAAGGTGCCGCCGTTTACAATGACGACGTGATCCGGCCGGTCGAGACTCCGGTCTACCGCGAAGGCGCGCTGGCGGTGCTTAAGGGCAACCTCGCGCCCGATGGCTGCGTCATCAAACCCAGTGCCTGCGACCCGCGCTTTCTGCGTCATACAGGTCCGGCTCTGGTGTTCGACAGCTATGCCGAGATGAAAGCAGCGATTGATGACGAGGCACTCGACGTCACCGCCGATCACGTCCTGGTGCTGCGCAATGCCGGGCCGCAAGGCGGGCCGGGCATGCCGGAATGGGGCATGCTGCCGATGCCGAAAAAACTGCTCAAAGAGGGGCATCGCGACATGCTGCGCCTCTCCGATGCGCGCATGTCCGGCACCAGCTACGGCGCCTGCGTGCTGCACGTGGCGCCGGAAAGCCATGTCGGCGGGCCGCTGGCCTTGCTGCGCACCGGCGATTTGATCAGCATCGATGTCGAAGCGCGGACCATCAACATGGACGTGCCGGAAGCCGAACTCGCGCGCCGCCGGGCCGCCTGGACGCCGCCGCCGCGACGCTATGAGCGGGGTTATGGCTGGATGTTCTCGCAGCACATCGCCCAGGCGCATGAAGGCTGCGACTTCGATTTTCTCACAACCGCCTTCGGCGCGCCGGTCGGCGAGCCGGAGATACATTAGGGAAGGCTACTTTTTGTGAACAAAAAGTAGCAAAAAAACTTTGTTAGTTTGGGTCTGAGGCTGTGTCGGCGACACCACCCATGGCCCAGCGTAACAAAAATTTTTGCGCCGCTTTTTTTAAAAAGCGGCCGCTTTACTAAAAAACAGGAGCGTTCGATGGCCTTGAAGGAAGAGACACGGGAAAAATTACGGCGCGTCAGCACGCCCACTTTGGCGACCGCGTTGTACAAGCGGGGCCTGCGCCAGCAATTCATCCAGGAGGTCGGGCCGCTCGGTCCGCTGACGCAGAGCATGGTCGGCGAGGCTTACACGCTGCGCTACATGCCGGCGCGCGAGGATCTGAACCCCATCACCGTGTTTCGTGACCGCGGCCATATGCAGCGCCGGGCGATCGAGGAATGCCCGCCGGGCGCGGTGCTGATGATCGACAGCCGCAAGAATGCCCGCGCCGCGTCGGCCGGCGGCATTCTGGTCACGCGGCTGATGATGCGCGGGGCTGCCGGCATCGTCACGGATGGCGGTTTTCGTGATTCCGCCGAAATCGCCGCGATGGATTTCCCCGCTTTTCACGTGCGCCCGAGCGCGCCGACCAATCTCACGCTGCATCAGGCGGTCGAGCTCAACGGCCCGATCGGCTGCGGCGACGCCCCGGTTTTTCCCGGTGACGTGATCGTCGGCGATGCCGATGGTGTCATCGTGTTGCCAGCCGAGCTGGCGGACGAACTGGCCGACGAGGCGACGGAAATGACTGCTTACGAAGATTTCGTCACCGAGACGGTGCGCGGCGGCCGCTCGATTCTCGGCCTCTATCCCGCCACCGATCCGCAGTCGTTGGAGGATTTTTCGGCTTGGCGCCGCGCTAAGGGGCGGTAGGGCGAAAGGAAGGCTACTTTTTGTGAACAAAAAGTAGCAAAAAAACTTTATTAATGCTGGGCCTGAGGCTGTGTCGGCGACAGCGCCCATGGCCCAGCATAACAAAAATTTTTGCGCCGCTTTTTTTAAAAAGCGGCCACTTTCTTAGACAAGAGGGAACCATGGAGCAGCGCGCGCGGACCGGCGGGAAAATCCTCATCGACCAGCTGGAAATCCAGGGTGTGAAGCACGTGTTTTGCGTGCCGGGCGAGAGCTATCTGGCGGCGCTGGATGCGCTGCATGATTCCGCGCTGGAGCTGACGGTATGCCGCCAGGAAGGCGGTGCGGCGATGATGGCGGAGGCGCAGGGCAAGCTCACCGGGCGTCCGGGCATCTGCTTCGTTACGCGCGGGCCGGGCGCCACCAATGCCAGCCCCGGTGTGCACATCGCCGCCCAGGATTCCACCCCGATGATCCTGTTCGTCGGCCATGTGGGGCGCACGATGCGCGGGCGCGAGGCGTTCCAGGAGCTCGACTATCGCGCCGTGTTCGGCAGCATCGCCAAATGGGTGACGGAGATCGACGAGGCCGCGCGCCTTTCCGAACTCGTCGCCCGCGCTTTCCACGTCGCCATGAGCGGCCGGCCGGGCCCGGTGGTGGTCGCTTTGCCGGAGGACATGCTGCGCGAGACCGCGCAGTGCGCCGACGCCGCACCGGTGCGGATCCACGACGCGGTCCCGGCGGCGGCGGATCTCGACGCCCTCGATGACATGCTGGCCCAGGCGCGCCGCCCGCTGGTCATCGCCGGCGGTAGCCGATGGGATGCGGAGGCGGTGCGCCAGCTCGCCGATTTCACCGAGCATTACGAACTGCCCGTCAGCGTCTCCTTCCGCCGGCAATCCCTGTTTGCGGTGACGGCGCAAAACTACGCGGGGGATATTGGCGTCGGCGCGAATCCGGCCTTGGTCGCCGCGGCGCGCGACAGTGACTTGATCATCCTGCTCGGCACCAGGCTCTCGGAGGCCGCCAGCCAGGGCTACACGCTGCTCGACATTCCCCGCCCAGCGCCGCGACTCGTGCACATCCATCCCGGCGCCGAGGAACTTGGCCGTGTTTATCAGGCTGACCTCGCGTTAAATGTGTCGCCCCGTGCCTTTGTGGCGGCGATGCAGGGCAGGGGGCCGCGCACGGCGCCGGGGCGCGCCGGGCATGTCGCCCGGCTGCACGAGGCGTATCTCGCCTGGAGCGGCCAGCCGACTGAACTGCCGGGGGCGTTCAATCTCGGCGAGGTGGTCGCCGGCTTGAGCAAAATCCTCCCCGATGACGCCATCATCACCAACGGTGCCGGCAATTACGCCACCTGGATCAATCGCTTCTACCGCTTCCGCGCCTTCGGCAGCCTGGTCGCGCCCACCTCCGGCTCGATGGGCTATGGCGTGCCCGCCGCCATCGGCGCGCTGCGCCTCGATCCGTCCCGCCCGGCCGTGGCGTTCGCTGGCGACGGCTGCTTCCTGATGAACGGCCAGGAATTCGCGACCGCCGTGCAATACGGCCTGAAGCTGATCGTGATCGTCGTTGATAACGGCATGTACGGCACGATTCGCATGCATCAGGAGCGCGACTACCCCGAACGGGTGGTTGGCACGGCGCTGAAAAACCCGGATTTTTGCGCTTATGCCCAAGCCTTTGGCGGGCATGGCGAGCGGGTGGAAAGCACCGCGGAATTCTGGCCCGCCTTTGAGAGGGCCGTGGCCGCGAACAAACCGGCGATTCTGCATTGCCTGGTCGACCCGGAGGCGCTGACGCCGGCACGCTCGCTCTCGGCGATCCGCGCTGCAGCGCAGAAGAAAGTAGCCGCTTTTTGAAAAAAGCGGCGCAAAAACTTCTGTTATGCTGGGGCATGGGCTGTGTCGGGGACAACGCCCATGGCCCAAAGTAGCAAAGTTTTTTTGCTACTTTTTGTTCACAAAAAGTAGTCTTCCCTTCGCTTAACTGCGTTCAGGAAACAGAAAATGTAATGATTTTGATACGACCAGGAACCGGTATGAAAACCGAAAGTTCGCTGGAGCGGGCGAAGGGATTCGAACCCTCGACCCCAACCTTGGCAAGGTTGTGCTCTACCCCTGAGCTACGCCCGCAAAGCGTGAGCGGGTCTTTACCCAAGCCCGAAAGAGATTGCAAGTCCCCCGCTGTCACGGGGTGTGAGGGGCGGTCACGTTGTTCTATATATTGACGGAAACTCAAACGGATCAGCGCAGATGAACAGTCTCCTTAGCTCCATGAACGACCCGATTCCGGCCGGCGACGCCGGCGTGATCATCGACGGCACCCAGGCGAATTTCATGGCCGAGGTGGTCGAGGCCTCCCGCGAGCTTCCGGTGCTGGTGGATTTTTGGGCCACCTGGTGCGGTCCCTGCAAAACCCTCACGCCGACTCTGGAGAAAGTCGTCCGTGCCCAGGGCGGGCGGGTGAAGCTGGTGAAAATCGACATCGACCAGAATCGCGAGCTGGTCGCTCAGCTCACGCGCATGGGCCTGCCGATGCAGTCGGTCCCGACCGTGGTCGCCTTCTGGCAGGGCCAGCTGGCCGACACCTTCTCGGGCGCGCTGCCGGAGAGCGAGGTGAAGCGCTTCATCGAAGCCTTGCTGAAACATGCAGGCTCCAGTGCGCCGGGCGCAGACCTTATCGCCGAGGGCAAGGCGCTGCTGGAGCAGGGCCAGGCCGAAGCGGCCGCGCAGTGCTTCGCCGCTGCCGTGCAGCAGGACCGCGAGAAGGCGGAAGCCTGGGGCGGCCTGGCCCGCGCCCTCATCGCCCTGGGTGATGAGGAGCAGGCGGAGGAGGTGCTGGCGGAAGTGCCCGCTGCGCTCGCCGAGCATGCGGAGATCGCCGGCGCCAAATCGGCCCTGGCCTTGGTGGCCGAGGGCCGCAAGGCGCAGGCGGCGCGGTCGGGGCTCGAATCGCGCCTCGCCGCCGATCCCGACGACTTCCAGGCCCGCTATGAGCTGGCCACCGCGCTCAACGCGTCCGGCGCCCGTGAGGAGGCCGCCGAGGCGTTGCTGGAGATCGTGCGCCGCAACCGCGCCTGGAACGACGATGGCGCGCGGCTGCAGCTGCTGAAATTCTTCGAGGCCTGGGGCTTTGACGACGAGGCGACGATGGCGGCCCGCCGCAAGCTTTCGGCCCTGCTGTTCCGCTGACGCGATGCGCGGTTTCCACCCCCAGCTCGCCGACCTGCCCGAGGACTTCCCGGTCTTTCCGTTGAACGGCGCGCTTCTGCTGCCCGGTGGCCGGCTGCCGTTGAACGTGTTCGAGCCGCGCTATCTGGCGCTGGTGCAGGATGCCCTCGGCGCCGGCCGGATGTTCGGGATGGTGCAGCCGGACAAGCGCCTGGCGCGGGGCGATACCGGCCCCGGCCTGTTCCGCACCGGCTGCCTCGGCCGCATCTCTTCGTTCAGCGAGACCGATGACGGGCGCTTCCTGATCACCCTGAGCGGGTTGATCCGTTTCACCATCATCGAGGAAATCGAGCCCGTGCGCGGCTATCGCCGGGTGCGGGCGGCGCTGGCCGGCTATGCGGCGGATCTGCATGAGTCGGGCGCTGCTTCTTTGCCGTTCGCGCGGGATGAGCTGCTCAAGGCGTTGCGCCGCTATTTCGCCAATGCCGGGGTGGATGCCAATTGGGAGGCGATCGCCGCCATGCCCGATGCGGCCCTCATCGTCTCGCTGTGCATGGCCTGCCCCTTCGCACCGGAGGAAAAACAGGCTTTGCTGGAAGCCAAGGACGAAGCCGACCGGGCCCGCGCGCTGCTGACCCTCCTGGAAATCAATGCCTTCGACGATGGGCATGACGAAGACGACGAACCGAAAGCAAGCTGAGATGAACACCGAACAAGACATTCCGGAGCCGAGCGTCCCGCTCGACCCGCGCCTTCTGGAAATACTGGTCTGCCCGCTCACCCGCGGCCCGCTCACCTATGACCGTGCCCATAACGAGCTGATCAGCCCGAAAGCAGGCCTGGCGTACCCGATCCGCAACGGCATCCCGATCATGCTCGCGGATGAGGCGCGCCGTCTCGAATCGTGAGCACTCCCACCGACATCAAGCTGCGCCGGGCTGAAAACCTGCTGGAGGTCAGCTTCACCGACGGCGCGGTCTTCGGGCTGACGGCGGAATATCTGCGCACGCAAAGCCCCAGCGCCGAGGTGCAGGGGCATGGGCCGGGCGAGGGGGTGCTGGTCTTCGGCAAAAAAAATGTCGGCATTACCGGCATCGTGCCGACCGGCAATTACGCGGTGCGGCTGGTGTTCAGCGACGGGCACGATACCGGCATCTTCACCTGGGATTATCTCTACGCCCTGGGCCAGGAGTTCAGTGTCCGTTGGCCTGACTATCTGCAAAAACTGGAGGCCGCGGGACGCCGCCGGGAATAAGCATGGACAAAGCAGTCGCTCTGGAGCTTGCCCACAGAGACGCCGAGCCGGAGATTTCCACGGGCCGGATGCGGCTCATTGCGGTCATCGTCGCGACGGCCTTGTTCATGCAGAATCTCGACTCGACGATCATCGCCACGGCGCTCCCGGCCATGGCGCGCAGCTTCCACGCCGACCCTCTGCATATGAGCGTGGCGCTCACCTCGTACCTCATCAGCCTGTCGGTGTTCATCCCCGCCAGCGGCTGGGTGGCGGACCATTTCGGCGCGCGCAAAGTGTTCCGCGCCGCCATCATCGTCTTCACCCTGGGCTCGGTGCTGTGCGGCATTGCCCCCAGCCTGCTCACTTTGGTGCTGGCGCGCATCCTGCAGGGGATCGGCGGCGCCATGATGCTCCCGGTCGGACGGCTGGTGCTGCTGCGCTCGGTCTCGCGGGCGCAGATGATCGCGGCGATGTCCTGGCTCACCATGCCGGCGCTCATCGGCCCGATCCTGGGGCCGCCGCTCGGCGGCTTCATTGTTACTTATCTCTCCTGGCGCTGGGTGTTCGACATCAACGTGCCGATCGGCGTGCTGGGCGTCATCGCGGTCAGCCTGTTCATCACCGATGTGCGTGAGGATGATCGCGGCGGCCGGCTCGATCTCACGGGCCTGCTCCTCACCGGCTTTGCCATGGCCGCGCTGATGGCCGGGTTCGAGACGCTGGGCCGGCACCTCGTGCCTTTGGGCTGGACCCTCGCCAGCCTCGTCGCGGGCGCGCTCGCCCTGATCCTCTATGTGCTGCATGCGCGCCGGGCCGCGCACCCGATTCTCGATTTGACGCTGCTGCGTATTCCCACCTTCACCAGCTCCGTGATCGCCGGCAGCCTGTTCCGCATCGCCGTCGGCGCCGTGCCGTTTCTGCTGCCGCTGATGCTGCAGCTCAGCTTCGGCTATTCGCCCTTGCAGAGCGGACTCGTCACCTTCGCCTCGGCCGCCGGCGCGTTGGCCATGAAACCCGCCGCCCAGCCGCTGCTGCGCCGTTATGGCTTCCGCACGGTGCTCATCATCAACGGCGTTGTGGCCTCGGGCTTCATGATCGCCTGCGCCGCGTTCCAGGCGAACTGGCCGTCGCTGCTGCTGGACGTGATCCTGCTGGTCGGCGGATTTTTCCGCTCGCTGCAATTCACCGCCTTCAACACCATCGCCTACGGGGACATTTCGCGCGCCCGCATGTCGGCGGCGACGTCGCTCTACACCACCATTCAGCAACTCACGCTCACGCTCGGCATCGTCGTCGGCGCGGCGGTGCTGGAGATCTCCACCGAGCTGTCGCACCAGGCGACGGCCTCACAGTCGGATTACGCCCTGGCCTTCATCGTCGTCGGCGGCATCGCCATGCTGGCGGTGCCGTTCTGCGCCCGGCTCCATCCCAGCGCGGGTGAGGAACTTAGCGGCCATCACGCCAGCATTAGATGAGGAAGAGAAGGCTACTTTTTTAAAAGCGGCCGCTTTCTTCCTTCAAACGATTCCTTGGCGGATCACAAAGTCGCCGAAGCCTTCGCCGTTCTGCCGGGTTTGTGCGTAATCGGCGAAGAGCGGCGCCAGTGTGGCCAGGATTGTCTCTTCGTCGGCGTCTTCTCGATAGAGACGGTTCAGCCGCGAGCCGTCGACATTGCCGCCCAGATGCAGGTTGTAGCGGCCCGGATTGCGGCCGACGAAGCCGATCTCGGCGAGATAGGGGCGGGCGCAGCCGTTCGGGCAGCCGGTCATGCGCACCGTGATCGGCTGTTGGTCCAGCCCGTGTTCCGCCAGCAGCGCGTCGAGCTTGGTGATAAGGCTCGGCAGGTAGCGCTCGGCATCGGTCAAAGCCAGGGCGCAGGTCGGCAATGCCACGCAGGCGATCGCCGCCTCGCGCAGCACCGAGCCGCGCAGGGTCACGCCGTGGTCGGCGAGAATTTTCTCGATTTTTGCGCGCGCCGCGTCATCGGCCTTGGCGACGATGATGTTCTGGTTCGGCGTGAGAATGAAGGCCACGTCGAGCGTCTCGGCGATCTGCTTGAGCGCCGCCTTCAGCTGCCAGGCACCGACATTCGCGACGCGCCCGTTTTCCACGAACAGGGTCAGATGGTGCCGCCCGTCCTCGCTGGTATGCCAGCCCATGCGGTCGCCATTGCCGGCGAATTTGTAGTCCCGCGCCGGCTCCAGTTTCACCTTCAGGCGGGCGTTCACTTCGCGCACGATAAAATCCAGGCCGAGATCGGCGATGGTGTATTTCAGCCGGGCGCGGCGGCGGTTCATGCGGTTGCCGTAATCGCGCTGCGTCGTCACCACCGCCTCGGCCACGGCGACGGCGCTTTCCTTCGTGCAGAAGCCGATCACTTCGCCGACGCGCGGGAAGGTTTCCGCATCGCCATGGGTCGCGCCCATGCCGCCGCCGATCAGCACGTTATAGCCGACCACGTCGCCGTTCTCGACGATGGCGATGTAGCTGAGGTCATGGGCGAACACGTCGACGTCGTTCTGCGGCGGCACCGCTACGGCGATCTTGAATTTGCGCGGCAGATAGGTGGCGCCGTAGATCGGCTCGGCTTCCAGCGCCTCCGTCACCTTCTCGTTGTTGATGAAAATCTCGCGCCAGGCGCCGCTTTGCGGCAGCAGATGGGTGGAGATGTCGCGCGCGGTCTGCTCCGCCTGGGCATAGGCGCGGCCTGCGAACTCGTTCGGCGTGCACATCACGTTGCGGTTCACGTCGCCGCAGGCGGCGATGGTGTCCAGCAGCACGCTGTCGATCTGCCGCAAGGCCGGGCGCAGATTGGTTTTGATGACGCCATGGAACTGGATCGACTGGCGCGTGGTGATGCGCAGCGTCTGGTTGCCGCGGTCATCCGATAATTTGTCCATCGCCAGATATTGCTCGCGGCTCAGCACGCCGCCGGGCACGCGCAGCCGCGCCATGAAGCTGTAGGCCTTGTCCAGCTTGCGCTTGGCGCGCTCCGGCCGCAGGTCGCGGTCATCCTGCAGATAGATGCCGTGAAACTTGATCAGCTGCTGGTCGTCTTCGGAAATCGCCCCACTCGCGACCTCGCCGAGCCCCTCGGCGAGGGTGCCGCGCAAAAAGCGGCTGTTGGTTTTGATGGTCTCGTTATGCGAGAGTTTTGGCGTCTCGTTGGTCTTGTCAGTCATTGGTTTGTTCCCAAAAGGAGCGCGTCAGGCCGCGGAGGCCGCTGCCAGGCGCGGCATGTGGATGCCGCATTCGGTCTTGTCCTGCCCGGCCCAGCGGCCCGAGCGTTTGTCTTCGCCGGCGCGTGGGCGCGCGGTGCAGGTGGCGCAGCCGATCGAGCTGTAGCCCTCCGCCTGCAGAGGGTGGCGCGGCAGGTCGTGCAGCTGGAAATAGGTCTCGATCATGTCGTCATCCCAATGCGCCAGCGGGTTCACTGTGATGCGCCCGTCCGGCCCGGTCTCCATCAGGTTCAGATGGCTCCGCGCGCCGCCCTGGGCGCGCTTGCGCCCGGTGATCCAGGCCTCAAAGCCTGCCAGCGCCGTGTCGAGCGGGTTGGTCTTGCGGATCGCGCAGCACAGATCGACGTCCTTTTCCCAGAGCCGTCCGTCCGGGTCCCAGGCGGCCAGCTGCGCGCCGCTGGGCCGTACGCTGCGCACGTCGGTCAGGCCCAGGCGGGCGACCAGCTCGTCACGATAGGCCAGAGTTTCGGGGAACAGCTTGCCGGTGTCGAGAAAAATGATCGGCAGCGTTTTGTCGATGCCCGAGATCATGTGGAGCAGAATCGCGGATTCGGCGCCGAAGGACGACACCAGAGCGATCTTGCCCTGGAATCGGTCAGTCACGGCCCGCGCCAGCACGCTCTCGGCCGACGCGGATTCGATCATATCCAGCATCAATACACATCCTTCTTGTAGCGTCCGGCGCTGATCAGCGCATCGAGGGCGGCCTGGCCCGCGCTCTCGTCCCGGCCATCGGCCAGGATGCGGGTCAGCGTGGCGTCGACATCGCGCGCCATGTGCTTGGCGTCGCCACACAGATAGAGGGTCGCCCCGTCATCGAGCCGGCGGCGCAGTTCCTGGCGCTGCTCCCACAGCACGTGCTGCACGTAGCGTTTCTCGGGCTGGTCGCGCGACGAGGCGAGGTCGAGCCGCCCCAGCACGCCGGATTTCAGCCAGTCCTGGATCTCCAGCTGATAGAGGAAGTCGTACAGGAAGTGGCGATGGCCGAAGATCGCCCAAGCGCTGGTGCCGGCCCCGGTCGCCTCCAGCTCCTGCAGGAAGCCGCGATAGGGCGCCACACCGGTGCCGGCGCCGATCATGATGACCGGCGTCGCGGCGCTTTGCGGCAGGCGGAAATGCGGGTTCGGGCGCACGAAGATTTTGGCGCTGCCCCCTTCGCGCAGGCGGTCGGTGATCATGCCGGAGGCGACACCCAGCCGCGCCCGTCCGGCCGAGGAATAGGCCAGCCGCGCCACCGTCAGATGCGCTTCCTCGCCCACCAGTTTCTGGGACGAGGCGACGGAGTAGTAGCGCGGCGCCAGCGGCCGCAGCAGCGCCGTAAATTCTGCGCCCCCCAATTGGTGGGGGAAGGTTTCCAGCAGGTCGGTCCACTGCCGGCCGGCGAGGAACTCCGTGCGCTTGGCCTCGTCCTCGGCCAGGGCCGCCAGCTGCGCGTCGCCGGTCAGCGCGGCGTAATTTAGCAGCTGTTTCGCCGTCAGGGTGGAGATGTCGTAGCTGGTGGTCAGCGTTTCGCGGAGTGCTGCGTCATCGCCGAGGCCAGCTTCACGCATCACCGCCGCCACGAGCGCCGGGTCGTTCTCAGGCACCAGGCCGATCGCATCGCCGGGCTCGTAGGTGATGCCCGAACCGGCGAGCGAGAGTTCGACATGCACCGTCTCGGACTCCGCGCGCTCCGAGGTCAGCTTGTGATGCGCGGTGATCTCGGCGGCGAAGGGCGCGGATTTCGACGCCGCTTCCGTCGCCGGCTTATGGAAATCGACATGAATCACCGAGCCCGCATCCGCCGGCGCCAGCGTCTCCAGCGTCGTGGTCAGCCAGGTTTTGGCGCCCGCCTCGTAATCGAGGTCGAGGTCGATCCGCGCCGCGGCGCGTGTGGCCCCCAGGGCCTCAAAGCGCGCATCCACTTGGCGGCCGCTCTCGCAGAACTGCGCATAGGAGGAATCGCCCAGCGCCAGGACAGCGAATTTCACGCCGTCGAGACGCGGCGCCGCCTCGCCCATCAGCGCGCGGAAGAACGGTGCGGCGCGTTGCGGAGGCTCGCCGTCTCCCCAGGTGGCGATGATGGCGATGATGGTGCCGGCGTCCTTCAGGCTCTGCACGTCGATATCGGCCACATCCTGCACGCGCACGGCAAAGCCGAGCTTTGCCGCCTCCTGCTTCGCTTTGGCGGCCAGGGCTTCGGAATTGCCGGACTCGGTCGCGTACAGCACCAGCAGTTTCGGCTTGGGGCCGGTGGCGGCGGGCACGGAAGGCTGCTTGCCCTCTGCCGCATCCAGTCCGGCGAGGAAGCCGGCGAGCCAGGCGCGCTGCACCACCGAGGCGGCGCCGATGACCTGGTCGAGGGCGGCGATCTGCTCGGGGGCGAACGGCGCCGTGTGGGGAAGCGCGATCAGCTTGGACATATCGGAATAACCTTGGGCAGGGGGAAAGGGATCAGTTTTGTTTCTGGCCGGGGAGCCAACAGCGCTCCGCGACGGGGAGCCAATGTCGCTCCGCGACGAGGGCCTCGATGCGCTGGGCCGCTTCCGGCATGCTCACGCCCTCGGCGCGCCAGCTTTGCCGCAGCGCCGCGACTTCGCTCACGCGCTCGCCCCATTCGGGACCGAAACTGTCTTCGAGCGTGCGGCGGATGGTTCCGGCCAAGCCCGGCGCCTGACCGTTGGTGGAAACGGTCAGCAGCAGGTCGCCGCGCCGCACCTCGGCCACCGAATGGAAATCGCAATAATCCGGCACGTCCTCGACATTTACCAGCACGCGCAGGCGGCGGGCGAGGGTGGCGAGTTCAGCTGCCTGTGCCGGTGCGACATCGACGATCCAGAGCATGTGCAGCGCCTGCAGCGCGGCCTCGTCCGGCAGAGCGGGGCGCAGGAAAGGGCCGGCCTCGTCGGCGAGCTCGGGCTCCGGCGCGTCGGCGAACAACAAAGCCTCGGTCGCGCCGGCGCGGCGCAGGGCGCGCAGCCGACGCAGCGCCAGGGGGCCATTCCCGGCGACGGCGAGGTTTACGAAACGGGGATCGAGAGCCAAGGGAATCATGCTAGTGTAGAAAAGGATTTTTCCTGAACGATCAATATTGTTCAGAAAATAAACATTTTTTACTGTTTTTCTTGTTTCAGAAGAAAACTCATCCCTCTTTTGCGCTTTCAGTCAAAAGCGCAAACCAACCGTATTCCGATGGTTTTAGTGGAGTTTTCGGCGCGACGCCAAAAGTCAGGCGGCGAATTCCGTCGGCAGTTCCATGACGAACAGAGTGCCGTCCGGCCCGGTGTGAGCTAGCTGCAGCTCGCCGCCATGCGCCCGCACCAGGTCGCGGGCGATGGTCAGGCCAAGTCCGGTGCTGCCATGGCGCCCGGAACCGGTGAAAGGCCTGAACAGGTTCTCTTGCACGCGCGCCGGCAGGCCCGACCCGTTATCCCTGATGTTCAGCCGCGTCATGCCGTTGTCCCCGGTGACGGCGATGGTGATGTGGTTCGCCCCGGCCTCCACCGCATTGCGCATCAGATTGACCAGCACGCGGTAGATCTGCTCCCGGTCCAGCGCCATCACCAGCGTGCCGGGCACGTTGTTTTCGATGGTAACACCGGTCGCGTCGGGGCGGAGCGCCGATGCGGTCTCGTCGATCAGGTCGCGCAAGCCCACCGAGGAGCGGATGATCGCGGGCGGGCCCTCGCGGGCGAAGTCCACGGTGCGGCTGACCAGCTGGGCGGCGCGCTCCACCGCCGGGATCAGCGTCTGGGCGGCGCGCTTGATGGTGGGATCGTCGCTCTCCTGCAGGCGGTCCGCCACCAGCAGCGCCGAGGTGAGAATGTTGCGCAGGTCATGGCTGATCTTGGCCACGGCGGTGCCCACCGCGGCGAGCCGCGCGTTCCGCCACAAGGCTGCGCGCATTTCGTCCTGCAGCAGTTTCAACTCGGAAGCGGCGCGGGAAATTTCATCCTCCCGCCGACTCGCCAGCCAAATAAGGTCGCTTTGTCCGTCCTGTTCCGGAGCGTGCCGGAAGCCGACGATGCTCGCGGTGAGGATCCGCATCGGCCGCACCAGCAGTTGGTCGAGTGCGGCGAACACCAGTGAGCCGGTCACCAGCGAGATGATCACCGCGAGGACCAGGATATGCGCGGCATAGCCGCGCAAGTGCCGCGCCAGTTCTGTGCCGCTCACGATAATGTCGAGCATCGCATTGTTCTGCAGCGGGCTCGGCGCGGTGACCTCCAGCCATTTCGGCCCCAGCCCCATCACCTGCTGCTCGGCCCGCCAGATGCTGGTAAGCAGCGGCTCGTGCGCCAGGTGGATGGTCTGGTCCGGCGGCGGCAATAGCCGATCCGGGCGCATCACCACAATCAGCCGCCCCGGCTCGGCCAGCCTGATGGACATCGTGTCCGAGAGTTTCAGCAGGGCGTCCTCGGTCTGCAGGTCCAGCGCGCCGGCGCTCACCGCCGCGGGAAACGCCGCGAGATGCGCCTGCGTCACATGCTGCCACAGCCAGGCCTGGCGCTCCCGGCCCAGGCTCGGCATGAGAATCACCACTTCCACCAGCAGGATGATGCTGACGGTGAGCCACAGCACCCGGGCGGACAGGCTACGGCCGAAAAGCTTGCGTTGAACGTTGTGGAGAGGGCTCATGCTTAAGGGCCGTTAAGCCACCGTGACGGAAGCGGCGGCCTCCCGGCCGGCGGCGAACAGATTGTCGAGAAAGGCGCGTTCAACGTTCATTTTCGAGGCCAAGGGATGCTGGGCTAAAGCCGCGTCGGCGGAAATCTCGAGCAGGCGCGTGTGCCGCGGCAGCAGCGCCAGCTCGGCGTCGAGCGGCGCCTGGAAGGCGATCTCATGCAGCCGGTGCAGAATATCCGCGGTGCTGCTCGGCACGCCCCGGCGCGCTCGCGGCTGCGCGCGGATCAGCACCAGCCGGTCGGGCGCCGGGGCGAGCACGGGCGCCAAAGGCGGGTTGCAGGAATAGCCGCCATCCCAATAGGCGCGGCCGTCGATGGTCACCGTCGGAAACATCATGGGAATGCAGGCCGAGGCCAGCAGCACATCGACGCTGATCTCGGCATTGTCGAACACCCGTGCCTGTCCGGATTCGACATCGGTCGCGCCGATGTAAAGTCGCGGCGCCGAGGCGTCGCGGATCGCGTCGAGATCGAGCAGATCGGCCAGCAAGGGTTCGAGAGGATTTTGCCCGAACGGGTTGAGCTGGCCGGGGTTGAACAGACGCAGCGCGTTGGTGATGCCCGCCCATGCCATGTCGTTACCCAGCCCGCCCCACATCCAGTCGAGTGCGCTGTTCAGATTGCTGAAAACATGCGCGTCGGAGACCCGTTCCCATAACCGCGTCACCGCCGCGCGCGCGCCGTTCTGGCCGTTATGGACATAGCCCTGCACCGCCATGGCCGCGATCATCCCGCCGGACGAAACCCCGGTGACCGCCGAGAAGGTGAAGCCGCTTTCCAGCAGCCGGTCGAGCGCGCCCCAGGTGAACGCACCGTGCGCGCCGCCGCCCTGGAGGGCGAGAACGTTGCGTGGCCGAGTCGTTGGGGAAAACAGCATAGGTTCAGGCTGCACGCTACGGTGAGGCAGAGCAATATGCTGTGAGCCCTTCCGGCCCACTATCTCGGACGCCTGTCCGAATTTACATATGAATTGACCGGGACGGAAGACGGTTCAACCTTACGCCTGATCGGGAGTGGAAGTCGTCCTGGTCTGCCATTGCCGCCAGAGTGCCGGCATCAGCGAGAGCACGGCCAGGGCCAGCAGCGGCAGCAGAATATCGGGGGATAGCAGCTGCGCCGGGCCGGGTGCTGCCCCACGGCCCAGAGTCGCCCGCAACCCGGCACCGACCGTGCTGAGCACGAAGGCGGTCGGGATCATGCCCAGCACTGTCGCCAGCGCGTAGGGGCCGAGCCGCATGCCCACCACAGCCGGGGCCAGATTGACCAGCCAGAACGGAAACACCGGCATCAGCCGCAACGCCAGCAGGTAATACACGCCGTTGCGCTCGAGCCCGGGGCGGAGCCAGTCGATTTTTTTGTCCAGACGCGGCCGCAGCAGCGGCGCGAGCAGGCTGCGTGCCACGAGAAACACCGCCATCGCCCCCAGATTGGCGCCGATGGCGGTGAAAATGTCGCCCGGCACGGCACCGAACAGCAGGCCGGAAATCAGGCCGAGCCACAGCCCGATCGGCAAAGAGAGCGTCACAGCCACGGCATAGAGGGCGATGAAGGCCAGCGGCGCGTATGTGTGGTGCAACTCGGCCCAGTGAGCCCAGGCGGATTCGTGGGCGGCGAGGGAGGACCAGTCCAGACTCCGCAGCGCGCCGCTGCGCCAGGCCAGCGCGAGCAGCGCCACCACCGTGATCAGCCCCGCCAGGCGCAGCCAGGCCGCCTTCCTTCCGTCCATAGATGCACCTTATTCGTCGCGCCGCGCAGTCAAGCCGGAAACGGCCGTCGCTGCAAACTGGGGTGCGGTTAAGAAAGTGGCCGCTTTTTGAAAAAAGCGGCGCAAAAACTTTTGTTATGCTGGGCCATAGGCTGTGTCGCCGACAAAGCCCATGGCCCAGATTAGCAAAGTTTTTTTGCTACTTTTTGTTTACAAAAAGTAGCCTTCCTTTCGCTTCTGCTCCGCTATCATTGCTTTGCATTGACGGCTGGGGGCGGGCGCTTCTATATGCGCCCCTCAGTAGGCTGAATCGGGGACGGTTCGGCGCGTTACGTTTTTATTGCTTTTCGCCGGAGATCATATCGTGAAACGGACCTATCAACCTTCCAAACTCGTCCGCAAGCGCCGGCATGGCTTTCGCGCCCGCATGGCGACGGTCGGCGGCCGCAAGGTCATCGCCAACCGCCGCGCCAAGGGCCGCGCCAAACTTTCTGCCTGATCCTGACGTCCTCGCGGTTCGAGGCACCGTCATGGCCGCAAAAACTCCCCCGGAAACCTTTCGGGTCCGTGCGGAGTTCTTGCGGCTCGCGGCGCGGGGCCGGAAACTCAGCCGGCCGGGGTTTTTGATGCAGGCGCTCGTCCAGCCGGGCGATGCGCCTGTGCGCGTCGGCTATACCGCGACCAAGAAGATCGGCAACGCGGTGGTGCGCAACCGTGCCCGCCGCCGCCTGCGCGAGGCGGTCCGGCTCACTTTGGCCGAGCGGCCGGTCTGCGGCGTCGAGCTGGTTCTGGTCTGCCGCAAAGAGACCGTGACCCTGCCATTCGCCACGCTGTGCGCCAGCCTTGATTCGGCGCTGAGCGAATTGCGCAAATGAGCCCGGCCGCTACCGTCCTGTCCGGCGCGGTTCGCGTCTACCAGCTGACGCTGCGGCCCCTCATCGGCGCCAATTGCCGTTTCTATCCGTCTTGCAGCGCCTATGCGCGCGAAGCCATTTGCACGCACGGCGCCGGGCGCGGCACGGTGCTTGCCGGCAGACGGATTTTACGCTGCCATCCCTGGCATCCGGGCGGTTTCGACCCGGTGCCCCCGCTCAAGGATTCGTAAAGCCCCATGGACCAAAAGCGCCTGATGCTCGCCATCGCCCTGTCACTCGGCATCTTGCTGGTGTTTCAGTTCGCGGTCGAACGTTTCCTGCCCCATCCGCCGCCCAGCCCGACGCAGACCGTGCAGCAGGCGGGCAACGCCGGCACGCCGCAGGGGGTGGGGGCCTCTCCCGCCGGCGCGCCGACGGCGCCCGTCGGCCCGCGTTTGGCCATCAATGCGCCGAGAATCTCCGGCAGCATCGGCCTGACCGGCGCGGTGTTCGACGATGTCGTGCTCAAGGACTATCACGAAACCATCGCCAAGGATTCGCCCCTGGTGCAGCTGCTTGGCCGCCCCGGCAGCGCCAAGCCTTCCTACGCGCAGTTCGGCTGGACGGCGGTCGGTAACATCAAGGTGCCCACCGATGCGACCGTCTGGACCCCGTCGGGCAACACGCTCACCCCGCAAAGCCCGGTCACGCTGAGCTGGGATAACGGCGCCGGCCTGACCTTCCAGCTGATGCTTTCGGTCGACGACAATTACATGTTCACGGTGAGCCAGCTTGTGATCAACCACACCGGCGCGCCGGTGCAGCTGTTCCCCTGGTCCCGCGTGGTGCGCGACTACAAGCCGGTGGAGCAGAGCTCCTATATCCTGTATGATGGCCCGCTCGGCGTGTTCAACAACACGCTGCACCAGCAATCCTATAATTCGATCAAGTCCGGCGGCGAGCACAGCGCCGGCGGCCAGGCCTACTCCGAGACCAGCCCGGGCGGTTGGATCGGCATCACCGACAAATACTGGCTGACCGCGCTGGCTCCGGCGCAGAGCGCGAAGCTGACCGGCTCGATGAGCTACGGCACCGTCACGGACGGCGACGGCAGCGCTTATCAGACCTCGTTCATCACCGCCGCCCCGCTCACCATCGCGGCCGGCGCCACCGGCAGCCTGCAGACGCATCTGTTCACCGGCGCCAAAGTGGTGCGGCTGCTGGATGCGTATGGGCGCGAATACGGCATCCCGAGCTTCGATAAGTCGGTGGATTTCGGCTACCTGTACTTCATCACCAAGCCGATCTTCTTCTGCCTCGACTGGCTGAACTCGCTCACCGGCAATTTCGGCCTGGCGATTCTCATCTTCACCGTCGGCGTGAAACTGCTGTTCTTCCCGCTCGCCAGCTATTCCTACCGTTCGATGGGGCGGATGAAGCTGGTGCAGCCGAAGATCCAGGCGATCCGCGAGCGGCTGAAGGACGAGCCGGCCAAGCAGCAGCAGGAGATCATGGCGCTGTACAAGAGCGAGAAGATCAACCCGGCTTCCGGCTGCCTGCCGATGGTGGTGCAGATCCCGGTCTTCTTCTCGCTCTATAAGGTGATCTACACGACCATCGAGATGCGCCAGGCGCCGTTCTACGGCTGGATCCACGATCTGTCGGTGCCGGACCCGACCAACCTGTTCAACCTGTTCGGGCTCATCCCCTTCGACCCGACGACGATCAGCCCACTGCTGCATCTCGGCGGTCTGCCGATCATCATGGGCATTACGATGTTCCTGCAGCAGCGGCTGAATCCGGCGCCGCCGGACCCGGTGCAGGCGCGCATGTTCCAGTTCATGCCGATCATCTTCACTTTCGTGCTGGCGCGTTCGCCGGCGGGCCTGGTGCTGTACTGGGCCTGGAACAACCTTCTTTCGGTAGGACAACAATGGCTGATCATGCGCCAGGCGGGAACCCCGCGGCGGACGGCACTGGCCAAGGCCAAGGGCTGAATTTCCGGGCTGACGCGTTCAGCCCGGAACAACTCGAAGCCGGCCGGAAACTTTTCGCGTCATCCTGCGACTTTTTCTACGCCGCCCAGGCTCTGGATCATCTTCCAGAGCCGCGTGGTGAGGAGTTTGCCTTCGCGGGGCGCTCCAATGTCGGCAAATCCTCGCTGCTGAACGCGCTTACCGGCCGCAAGGCGCTGGCGCGCGTCTCGCACCAGCCGGGGCGCACGCGGCAGCTGAATTTCTTTCAGCTCGAAGCGGCCCCGCTCGTGCTCGTGGACATGCCGGGCTACGGCTATGCCGAGGCGCCGCAGGCCATCAAGCGCGACTGGCAGGGGCTGATGCTGGATTATCTGCGTGGCCGCCCGAATCTGCGCCGCGTTCTGCTGCTGCTCGACGCGCGCGTGGAGATCAAAACCTCCGACGAGACGGTGCTGGAACTGCTCGACCAGTCGGCGGTTTCCTATCAGATCGTGCTGACCAAGGCCGATGCGGTGAAAAAGACCGCCTTGACGCGCAAGCAGGAGGAGGTAAGGGCTCTCGCGGCCGCTCATCCGGCCGCGCTGCCCGAGGTTATCACCACCTCCAGCGAAACCGGGTTCGGCATTGACGAGTTGCGCGCCAGCATCGCCGCCTTCGCGTGAGGGCGGGGCGCTAGAAGAAAGGGTCAGGTTCGTGAGCAGCACCATTACCGCCGCGCAGGAAGCGCATATCGTCGCCCGCGCGCTGCCTTATCTACGCCGCTATGCCGGCGCCACGATCGTGGTGAAATATGGCGGCCACGCCATGGGGCAGGAGTTGCTGGCCTGCGAATTCGGCCGCGACATCGCGCTGCTCAAGCAGGTCGGCATCAATCCGGTGGTGGTGCATGGCGGCGGGCCGCAGATCAACGCCATGCTGGAGCGCCTGGCGATCAAATCCAACTTCATCGACGGGTTGCGCGTCACAGACGCCGCCATGGTCGAGGTGGTGGAGATGGTCCTGGCGGGCACCGTGAACAAGCAGGTGGCGGCGCTGATCAACCGCGCCGGCGCCCTGGCCGTGGGCATTTCCGGCAAGGATGGCGGCTTGATTCGCGCCCGTAAACTGCGCCGGACCAGGAAAGACCCGGGCTCGAACATCGAGAAGGTGCTCGATCTCGGCTTCGTCGGCGAACCCGGCTTCATCGACACCCGCGTGATCAACGCCCTGACCGGCGCCGGGCTGATCCCCGTGATCGCCCCGGTTGGCACTGGCGAGGATGGCGAGACCTATAACATCAACGCCGACACCGCCGCCGGCGCCATCGCCGGGGCGCTGAACGCGACGCGCCTGCTGATGCTGACCGACGTGCCCGGCGTGCTGAACCCGCAGAAGCAACTGATGACCGACCTATCCCTGACGCAGATCCATGAACTGATTGCCGACGGCACAATCTCCGGCGGCATGATCCCGAAAGTGGAAACCTGCATGGAAGCCGTCACCCTAGGGGTGAAGGGCGCCACCATTCTCGACGGCCGCGTGCCGCACGCGCTGCTGCTGGAATTGTTCACCGAGGGCGGTATCGGAACGATGATTCATAAGTGAAGGAAAGCGGCCGCTTTTTAAAAAAAGCGGCGCAAAAATTTTTGGCTATGCTGGGTCATGGGCGGTGTCGCTGACAACGCCCATGACCCAGGTTAATAAAGTTTTTTTGCTACTTTTTGTTCACAAAAAGTAGCCTTTCTTTTTGCCTTAAAACAGCGACAACTGTGTCGTCGGCGCGGCCTGGGGCACGCGGAACTGCGTGGTGTCGAGCGGTTTTTGCACACCGTCGAGCCGGAACTGCCGGACCGCGCGCGCAAAGCGCTGGTGCAGCAGGTCCGCGAGGGGGCCGGTGCCGGTGAAGCGCGAGCCGAATTCGGGATCGTTCAGCCGGCCGGCGCGGCTCTGGCGGATCAGGCTCAGCACATGGCTTGCGCGCTCCGGCAGATGCGTGTGCAGCCAGTCCGTGAATAACGGGCCGAGTTCCGAGGGTAGGCGCAACAGCTGCATATGCGCGTCCACCGCCCCGGCCTGGGCAGCTTCCTCCAGAATGCTTTCCAGCTCCGCGTCGTTCACGCCTGGGATCATCGGCGCGGCCATCACCCCGGTGGGGATCCCGGCATTCTGCAGCGCCGCGATCGCCGCCAGGCGGCGGGCAGGGGAGGCGGCGCGTGGTTCCATCGTCCGCGCCAGAGCCGGGTCGAGCGTGGTGATGGACAGATGCACCCGCGCCAGGTTTTTCGCCGCCATGCGAGCGAGCAGGTCGAGGTCGCGCAGCACCCCGGCGGATTTGGTGACGATGCTGACTGGATGGTTGAAGCGTTCCAGCACTTCCAAAATGCCGCGCGTCAGGCCCAGCGTGCGTTCCACCGGCTGGTATGGGTCGGTGTTGGTGCCCAGCGCCAGCACTTCGGGCTTATAGCGGGGCTTCGACAATTCCGCCTCCAGCAGCCGCGCCGCTTCCGGCTTGAAGACGATCTTCGTCTCGAAATCGAGGCCCGGCGAGAGGCCGAGATAGGCATGGGTCGGCCGCGCGAAGCAGTAGATGCAGCCGTGCTCGCAGCCGCGATAGGGGTTGATGCTGCGGTCGAAGCCGAGATCGGGACTGTCATTGCGGGCGATGATGCTGCGCGTCGCATCGCGGATCAGGCTGGTTTGCGGGCGCTCCGGCGCCTCCGTGTGGTCCCAGCCATCGTCGAAGGCTTCGACCTGTTCCCGTTCAAAGCGGCAGCCCGGATTCTGTGCCGTGCCGCGGCCTTTCCATGCGTTTGGCGGGGCGTCGGCGAGATGCAGGCGGCTGATCAACCCCATGACACGGCTCCGATGTTTTGGCTCTGTTCCCTGAACATGAAAATCATTTCACCTTCCGTTATGTCGCGGCCGATGAGAACAAACAAAGAACAAAACGCCGTCAGAAGCAAGCTTTATTTTGTTGCCGGCAGGATAAATCGCGGCGTAATCGGCCCGGACCGGAGCTGCGCCAAGCGCTTGAATGATGCTTTTTCAGGGGGGGATGACATCGGCGTGACTCGTGACGCGGGCATTCCGATGTTCGTCCTTCGTTCATAAAAAATTAAAATCGTTTCACTTTCGCAATTAGTGAAGGGCCAAAAACCCGCGGTGTGATTGCTCGGGAGAGAAGCGGCCGCTTTTTAAAAAAAGCGGCGCAAAAAAACTCTTGCTATGCTGGGCCATGGGCGTTGTCGCTGACAACGCCCATGGCCCAGCATAAAAAAGTTTTTTTGCTACTTTTTGTTCACAAAAAGTAGTCTTCCTTTTCAGGCCTTCAGATGTTCCTGCAGGCGCGGCATCAGCTCGACCAGGTTGCAGGGCTTGTGCCGCGAATCCAGCTGATGGAGCAGGATGCCGTCCCAGCCATCCTTCACCGCCCCGGTGCTGCCGGGCAGGGCGAACAGATAGGTGCCCTTCGCGACCCCGCCAAGGGCACGGGATTGCATCGTCGAGGTGCCGATCTTCGCGTAGGAGAGCATGCGGAACAGCTCGCCGAAGCCTTCGATGGTCTTGTCCAGCACGCGGCCGAACGCTTCGGGCGTGACGTCGCGCCCGGTCACGCCGGTCCCGCCCGTGGTGATCACCACGTCGATATCTGGCGCCGCGATCCAGTTGCGGAGCTGCGCTTCAATGGCGTCGGCGTCGTCACGGACGATGGCCCTCGCTATCAGCCGATGCCCGGCTCCGGCGACGCGTTCGGCGAGCGCGTCGCCGGAGGTGTCATTGGCTTCGGTGCGGGTGTCGGAAATGGTCGCCACCGCGATGTTCACCGGCAGGAATTTTGCCGTCTCGTCGATCCTGTGCATCGCCCCTAATTGGCAGAGGCGGTGTCGATGTTCAAGGTGAGGCGCGGGAAGTTGCCCGCGGCGAGGGCGTCCAGGCTCGCCGGCTTCAGCCCGATCTCCTCGGCATAGAGCCAGCTATCGGCCAGAACCTGCTTCACGAAGCGGCGCGTCTGATCGGTGGGGATGTCTTCGATGAACATCAGCGGGTCGCTGCCGGAGGTGAGGTTCTGATACCAGGCCGCGGCCGCGCCCGGGCCGGCATTGTAGCTTGCCAAGACCGCCAGAAGATTGTCGTCGATCTCCGGCTGCTCGCCGAGATAACGGATATAGGCCTGGCCCAGGGCGAGATTGTCCGAGGGGTCGTAGATGGAACCGCCAATATCCTGCGCGCGGCGCATGGAGAGCGCGGTTTGCGGCATCAGCTGCATCAGCCCGCGCGCGCCGACCGGCGACACGGCAGAGGCGTCGAAACCGGATTCGGTGCGGGTCAGGGCGTAGACCAGCGCCGGATCGATGGTGAAGCCGTTGGCCGGGTGCAGGGCCGGCAGCGGCAGGCTCGCCCCGGCGATCTCGTCCACCGGGTTCGGGAGGGCACCGGCGAGGGCGACGGTGACGTCGACCAGCCCCGCCCGCGCTGCCACGGCCATCACCGAGCGCCCGAAATCCGGGTCGTGCCGGATCTGCGGCCAGAGCGCGCGCAGCGCCAAGGCGGCTTGCGTCCTGTCGCCCACCTGCAGCAAGGCGAACGCGAGATGGCCCTGCGACGTGGCGTCGACGGCGATGACATCGGCTTCCGTCAGCGTCGCGGAAATGCCGGTCGGGCCAAAGCCCTGGCCCAGCAGGCGTCCGGCCAGCATGCCATAAAACGTGCCCCCGGTGCTCGCTGCCTGCTGCAGCCAGTTCAGGTAAGCGTCCGGCTGCTGCTGCCGCAACGCCGCGCGGGCCGCCCAGAACGCGCTGGCGGCGCGGTCGTCGTCGGAGATGTCGGTCATGGCGGCGGTGTTATCGAACACGCCGGCGGCTTCGCTCAGCGCACCGGCCTTCCAGTCGGCCAGCCCGCTCTCGAAGCGCTGCCGCCAGCGCTCGTCATGCGGCTCGAGGACGGGCGGTGCGGCCGCCCCGGCGGTCATGGTCTGCTCCGGCAGAAGCGCCAGATGCGGCGCCAGCGGCAGGTCGCGCCGGCTCAGCTTGCGGCGCATCAGCGCATAAATCGCGGGTGCTTCGGGCTGGTTGCTGTAGTGCGCATACCAATGCTGCAGCTCCGCAGGCGAGCTGATGTAGTTGTTGCTCAGATAGCGCGCCGCCAGCACCGGACCGATCAGGGCCGCATCGTCAAGCCGGCTGATCAGCCTATCGGCTTCCGCATAGCTTCCGGCATTTTGCAAAATAAAAATTCGTTTATACGTAGCTACGGCACTAGGCGGCAGCGGTTCAGGCAGCACGACTTCCACGTCGGGCGACGGTGCATTGCGGGGAACCGCATAGGCAAACTGGTCCCCGTTCGCGGCGCTAGGCGGCGTTGAGGGGGGTGGTGTGAATCCCGGGCCTCGTCCCGTGTCGGGGGACTTCGCCATGGCGCTCGTGCTGTCGACGAGGCCAAAAGCGAAAACGGACACCGTGGCCAAAGCCAAGACGGTGCCGTTCAGGCGGGAGAGCATTGGATGAGCTCCTCGCATGGATCAAGTCCGTACACAGCAGGACTATGAGATGCAAGGCTTATCGGCGAGACGAATCTATTTAATAAAACAAATTTGGCGCATTTCCTCAGTCATTAAGGAGGCGTATTATCACAAAGCTGTGATATTCGACGCGTCATCCATGCTTTCGAGCCATTCCCGCAGCGCCAGAAGGTCCCGCCAGGCCTGGGCTTTGGCGGTAGGCATGCGCAGCAAATAGG
>NZ_DASXFO010000041.1:0-16109 GCF_036489515.1 Acidocella sp. | reverse complement strand
GCGAGCGCGTGCTCGATCTCTGCGCCGCCCCCGGCGGCAAGACCGCGCAGCTTGCCGCCGGGGGCGGCATCGTCACCGCGGTGGAGCGCGATCCGGCCCGTATGGGCACACTCAAGGGCAATCTGGCCCGGCTTGGCCTGAGCGCCGAGACCGTTCTCGCCGACGCCGCGACCTGGCGTCCGGGCGCGAAATTCCCGGCGATCCTGCTGGACGCGCCCTGCAGCGCCACCGGCACGATCCGCCGCCACCCGGACCTGCTGCATCTGCGCAAGCCGCGCGACGTGCAGACACTGACCAAAGCCCAGGATGCCCTGCTCGACGCCGGCGCGGAAATGCTCGCCCCGGACGGCAGGCTGGTCTATGCCGTGTGCTCGCTGCAGCCGGAGGAAGGTGCGGCGCGCATCGACGCCGCCTGCGTCCGGCTCGGCCTGAAGCGCGATCCGCTCCGCCTGCCGGAGATGCCGGAGGCGGTGACGGCGCAGGGCGATGTACGCACGCATCCGGGCCTGTGGCCGGAGCGCGGCGGCCTTGACGGGTTTTTCATCGCCCGCCTGGTGCGGTCATGACCTGAACAAGCAACCACGCCGGCGTCAGGCATTACGAATGATGCTTGATTTCCCCGCCCTCCTCCTTAAGTCGAAGAGTCGGGCGGGCTGCTTGCGCAGACGCGCTGCGCAAGGACGGAAAAATTGACGAGTTTACACCCAAGCCAAGGTACCAGAGCGAAGGGAGGGCTTCTTTTTGTGAACAAAAAGAAGCAAAAAAACTTTGTTAATCTGGGCCATGGGCGTCGTCGCTGACAACGCCCATGGCCCAGCATAACAAAAGTTTTTGCGCCGCTTGGCTCGAAAAGCGGCTCCTTTCACTTCCTGGCTTTGTTGAAACTGATCCAGACCTCGTGCCCGGCATAGCACAAGGCGGCCACTGCGGCGGGGGCCAAAAAATACAGCAGGCGGAACAGCAGGATCGCGCCCAGCACGGTGGCCGGCGGCAGATAGAAGGTCAGGCCGAGCAGCAGCACGGAATCGAACACGCCGACCCCGCCCGGCAGGCCGCTGAACAGCCCGCCGGTGAAGGCCGCGAGATAAATGCCCAGCGTGCGCAGGTAGGTCAGGTCCGGGCTGGGTGGCAGCACGGCGAAGAGAATGGCGCAGGCGATGGCGGTGTCGGCGCAGGCCAGCCCCACCTGGAGAAAGGCCAGGCGGTAACCCGGCAGGTTGATGCTGCGCCCGAGAATCGTCAGCACGCCCCGCTTCTGCGCCGCCACCACGTAGAGCAGCAAAAACGTCGCCAGCACGGCGCCGAGGGCACGCAGCGACCAGGGCGGCACGGCATGGCCGAACAGCGGCATATCCCTCGGACACAGCAGCAGGATCATGCTGAGCATCGCGCCGAGACCGATGAAAAACGTGCTGCCGGACAGCGCGATGATGCGGGCGATGCCGGCCGGCGGCACCATCCATTGCGCATAGAGCCGCA
This sequence comes from Acidocella sp., assembly GCF_036489515.1. Taxonomy (GTDB): domain Bacteria; phylum Pseudomonadota; class Alphaproteobacteria; order Acetobacterales; family Acetobacteraceae; genus Acidocella. The sequence continues at coordinate 14,630 of NZ_DASXFO010000041.1, read as the reverse complement.
CCCGGATCGCCGCCGCCGAGATCGCCGGCGCGCCCAGTACATGGCTGAGCGCATAGGCACAGAACGAGGCCAGAGCGACCCGTTGCAGCTTCAGGCTGGGAAAACTCACCAGCCGCCGCGCGAACAATATGCCGGGAACGTCATAGGCCATCATCACGCAGAGCGAAGCGCACAACAGCAGCAGCGCGTGCAGAAGCTCACGGTGGGAGATCGCGCGCACCGCGTCGAACACGTCAGCCACGCGCACATGTTTGAGCGCGCCGTGCAGCCCGGCGCTGATGCCCGCCAGCACCAGCAGGCCCAGCACCGGCGGCAGGATTCTTAACAGTCTGCGAGCGGCGGGCGTCACCGGACCGCCATTCGGTCAGGCCGCTTCCTGGGCCCGCGCCAGAGCCGTCTCGATCAGCGCGATCGTGCGCTCGATCCCGTAGAGCGCGATGAACCCGCCGAAACGCGGCCCCTCCATTTGCCCCAGCAGCACCTGATACAGGCAGTCGAACCAGGCTTTCAGCGGCGTGAATTTCTGCTCCTTGCCGACCGCATAGACCAGATTCTGCAGGCGTTCGGCCAACGTCTCGCCCGGATAGTCTTCGCCGCCGCCCTTCAGCCGGGTGGCGAGGTCCGCCAGAGCCATACGCTCCTGCTCGGTGGCGGCGCGAAAACGCTTCTTCGGTGCGACGAAGTCGCGGTTATAGGTCACCGCCCGCTCCACCAGCGTCGCCAGGAACGGATAAGTGTCCGGTCCGGCCTCGGGCATGTAGGCGCGGATGAAGCCCCAGAGCATCTCCGGAGAATCCGCGTTGATCACCGAGGCGAGGTTCAGCAGCATGCCGAAGCCGATCGGCGAGCCGGCATTCGCCGGCGGCTTGCCGCCATGGATGTGCCAAGCGGCGTTGCCGTGCGGGTCGGCGCTGTCGCCCAGGGCCGACACATTGGCGATGTAATCGTCGGCGGCGCGCGGGATCACGTCGAAGAACAGCCGCTTGGCGCGCTGCGGCGCGTGATACATGAACTGCGCCAGGCTCTCCGGCGGCGCATAGGTCAACCATTCCTCAACCGAGAGCCCGTTGCCCTTGGACTTGGAAATTTTCTGGCCTTGCTCGTCCAGGAATAGCTCATAGGTCAGCGTCACCGGCGGCTCAGCCCCAAGCGCGCGGACGATGGCCGAGGAGAGCTTCACGGAATCGATCAGGTCCTTGCCGGACATCTCGTAATCGACGTCCAGCGCGTACCAGCGCATCGCCCAGTCGGCCTTCCACTGCAATTTGGCGCCGCCGCCGGTCACCGCCGTCTCGTATTTCGTACCGTTCGCGGGGTCGGTCCAGAACACGGTGCCCTGCGCGACGTCCACCTGCTCGATGGGCACCTGCATGACGATGCCGGTGCGCGGATGGATGGGCAGGATCGGCGAATAGGTGGCGCGGCGCTCCGGCCCGAGCGTCGGGCGGATGATCTCGACGATCTCGTCATGCCGGGCCAGCACGTGCAGCAGTGCTGCGTCGAATTTTCCCGAGCGGTAATAATCGCTGGAAGAGGCGAACTCGTAGTCGAACCCGAAGGAATCCAGAAACGACCGCAGCCGCGCGTTGTTGTGCGCGCCGAAGCTCTCATGCGTGCCGAACGGGTCCGGCACCTTGGTGAGCGGGCGGCCGAGAAATTCCCTCAGCATGTCCTTGTTGGGCACATTGTCCGGTACCTTGCGCAGCCCGTCCATGTCATCGGAGAAGGCGATCAGGCGCGAGGGCAGGCCGGTGAGCGCGGTGAAGGCGTTGCGCACCCAGCTGGTACGCGCGACCTCGCCGAACGTGCCGATATGCGGCAGGCCGGACGGGCCGTAGCCGGTCTCGAACAAGGCGCTGGTCTTGCCTTTCTCTTTCAGGCGCTCGGCGATGCGTTCAGCTTCACGGAAAGGCCAGCTCAGCTGGTTCTGGGTAGGTTCGCTCATAAGGGTCAGGTCTAAAGCCGGCGGCCATGTCTCGCAACTGTCGGCTTCTCGGAGAAAAGAAAGCAGCCGCTTTTTGAAAAAAGCGGCGCAAAAACTTCTTTTATGCTGGGCCATGGGCGTTGTCGGCGACCGCGCCCATGGCCCAGCATAGCAAAGTTTTTTTGCTACTTTTTGTTCACAAAAAGTAGACTTCCTTCCCCTATGGCGAAATCGGCCCCGGCTCCTATAACAGCGCAGAATGTCTTTTCTGCCGGAATTTTCCGCCCTCATCGCCGGTCACGGCCGCGCTGTGCTGCTGACCGAGGATGGGGAGTTTCTCTCCCCGACCCCGGCCAACGCCGCCGCCTTGCTGGGCGAACGCATGCCTCTGGTGGTGCACGGACCGGCGACGCTCAAGCGCCTGGGCAACCCGGACGTGGCGGTGCTGGACCTTCTGGAACTTTTCGCCTTTGTCTGCCCGGCGCAGAGCGTGGCGCCCACGCCTGCGGGGCTGGCGCGGGCCTTGGACATGACCCCGCCCACGAGCCAGGAAACCGCCGCGATGGCGCTGGCGGAAATGGCCGAGACGCTGCTGGCGCGGCTGGCGGCGGGCAAAGATCTGCCGGCCAACCGCGACGCCGCCGGGCTCGCCGCGCGCATGGGGGCGACCAGCTATTCGGCGCCCGGCTGGGGCTGGACCCGGTTCGTGCTGGCGGCGCTGGGCCAACCGGCCGCACAGCCGGACGGCATGGCCATGCGGCTGTGGAAACGCCTGCCGCGCTGGGAAGAATCAGCGCCCCGCCCGCCGCCCGCCGCCTTCCCCGTCACACCGGCTCAGGCACGGGCGCGGCTGGCGACCCTGCTCGGCCCCGGCGCCGAACAACGCCCGGCGCAGGCCGATTACGCCTCGGCCGCCACCAACGCTTTCGCGCCGCGCCTGGCTGAGGGCAGCCCGCATCTGGTGCTGGCCGAGGCCGGCACCGGCACCGGCAAGACCATGGGCTACCTTGCCCCGGCCAGCGTCTGGGCGGAACAGAACAAGGGTTCCGTCTGGATCTCCACCTACACCCGCCATTTGCAGCGCCAGATCGAAGCCGAAGCCGCAAGGCTTGGGTCAGAGACAAAAATCGTCCTGCGCAAGGGGCGGGAGAATTATCTCTGCCTGCTGAATTTCGAAGATGCGATGGGGGCGGACCGCTATGCCATGCCGCTCGGCCTGATCGCGCGCTGGGCGATGGCAAGTGCGGATGGCGACCTGTTCGGGGGAGATCTGCCAGGCTGGTTCGCTGAGCTGTTCGGCCATGCGCTGCTTGCGCAGATCGCCGACCGGCGCGGCGAGTGCATCCATGCCGCCTGCCCGCATTATGGCGCTTGCGTGATCGAACATGTGATCCGCGACGCGCGCCAGGCGGATCTGGTGATCGCCAACCACGCGCTGGTGATGGCCCAGGCGGTCTGGGGCGGGCTGGACGACGATTACGTGCCGACGCGCTATGTGTTCGACGAGGGCCACCATATTTTCGACGCCGCCGACAGCGCGTTTTCGGTGGAATTGTCGGGGGCCGCGATGGCCGAGCTGCGGCGCTGGCTGCTGGGCGCGGAGGGCACGCGCTCCCGGGCGCGCGGGCTGCAGCGCCGGCTGGAAGACATGATGGCCAGCGACGAGGGCATGGTGCCGAAGCTGGAAGCCGCGTTGATCGCAGCCAGGGCGCTGCCGGCGCCGATGTTCTCGACCCGCCTCGACCCGGAGCTGCTGTCCGAAAACAACCCGGCGGAAACGTTTTTGCGCGCCCTCAGGGTACAGGCGCGGGCCCGCGCCTCGGAACCCGATCTGCGCGGCGGCATGGCCTTCGAGGTCGACCTGCACCCGATCGACCCGGAAATTCTGCCGGCCGCGGAACTGCTCTCCCGCGCCCTGGAGCGGCTGCGCGTGCCGCTGGCGGCCTTGCGCGAACGCTTCCTGGAGCGGCTGGAAAACGAGCCGGAGCTGGAGGAGACCACCCGCCAGCGCCTCGAAGGTGCGGCGCGCAGCCTCAAACGCCGGGCCATAGACCCGCTCACCGCCTGGCGGCGCATCCTCGACGCGCTGCCCGGCGCCGGCGCGAAAATACCCGGCGCGCGGCCGGCCAACATCGAGTTTCTGCGCCTCGACCGGGAGGCCGGGACCGACCGCGACATCGCACTGCTCTCGCATTTGCTCGACCCGACGCAAGCCTTCATCGAGACCATCGCCAGGCCCGCGCACGGCATGCTGATCACCTCCGCCACCCTGCGCGACGGGGTGGATACCGAGACCGCCTGGGCCGGCGCGGAAGCGCGCACCGGAGCCGCGCACCTTGCCGCCCCAGCGATCCGCGCGGCCTTCGACTCGCCCTTCGACTATGCCGACCGCACCCGCATCGTGCTGGTCTCAGACGTGAACGGCCAGGATATCGGCCAGCTCGCCGGCGCGTATCAGGCGCTGTTCCAGGCCGCCGGCGGCGGCGGGCTGGGCCTGTTCACCGCCATCTCGCGGCTGCGCGCGGTCCATACCCGCATCGCCTCCAAGCTCGAGGCCGCGGACATCCCGCTCTACGCCCAACATGTCGACGCCATGGACAACGCGACGCTGGTGGACATCTTCCGCGCCGAGGAGAATTCCTGCCTGCTCGGCACCGATGCGATGCGCGACGGCGTGGACATTCCCGGCAACGCGTTGCGGCTGGTGGTGTTCGAGCGCACGCCCTGGCCGCGGCCGGACATCCTGCACCGCACCCGGCGCGCGCACCTCTCCGGCGGCACGCCGAAAGATTACGACGACGCCATCGTGCGGCTGAGGCTGCGCCAGGCTTTCGGGCGGCTGATCCGCCGCGCCGACGACCGCGGCGTGTTCGTGTTGCTGGACCGCCAGATGCCGAGCCGGCTACTCACCGCCTTCCCCGAACAGGCGCCGATTATTCGCTCCGGCCTGGCCGAGGCCATCCAGGGCATCAAACGCTTCCTGGGCGATGCTTCGTAAAGCCCGCGCGACAACATTGCTGAAAAGACCCGGCTTGCGGCGCCTCTGCGCCAGCGCTTTTCTGCTCCTGGCCGGCCCGGCGGGAGCGGCCTCCGCCCCCGCGCCGACCGGAAGCTGGCTGACGGCGAACCGCCAGGCGGTGATCCAGATTTCTCCGTGCGGCGCGAATTTCTGCGGCCGGATCGTGGGCATCATCGTCCGGCATGCCGGCGACCCAATGCCGATGGATTGGCTAGGCCGCCCGCAATGCGGGTTCGTCATGCTCCGCACCACAAGGCGGATCGGCACGGAGGCGACGCGCTGGGGCGGTTACGTCCAGGATCCGCGCGATGGGGACTCCTACGACGCCATCATCGCCCTGCGGCCCGATGGCAGGCTGGGCCTGCGCGGCTATCTCGGCCTGCCGCTATTCGGCCAAACCCAGCTCTGGTCGCCTTTCACCGGCCGGACTTTCGCCGACTGCCGTCTGCCCGGCAATAATCCCAACGGGTAAAGCAAGAAGCAGCCGCTTTTTGAAAAAAGCGGCGCAAAAACTTCTTTTATGCTGGGCCATGGGCGTTGGCGCCGACAACGCCCATGGCCCAGCATAAAAAAGTTTTTTTGCTACTTTTTGTTCACAAAAAATAGTGCTTCCTTTTCAGCGCGCGAGGATCGCCCGCGCCGCCGGGCGGCGGGCGATATAGCCGAGGCTCCAGAACATCAGCAGGCCGAAAATGCCGAACGAGATGAACGGCGAGAGCAGCAGAAACCGGCCGATCGGCCAAATCCAGGCAAGCCAGCACATGCAGCTTGTCTGCACCACCAGCCCGAGGCCCCAGACCAAAGTGAGCACGCGGAACACCTGGGGCACGCCCGGCCGTTCCCACACCAGCTCATATTCCGCTGCCCCGTCCGCGGTGCCGCGCGCCACTGTGGCGCGCGCGAGGTAGAAAATCATCGGCTTTTTCATCCCCAGCGTGGCCAGGAACATCACGCCGACGACGCCGGTGACCATCGCGTCGCGCATCTGGATCAGCCGCGCCGAACCGCCCATGAACGTGGCGCCGACGGTGAGCAGGATGGCGCTGACCACGACCACCGAAATGGCATCCACCCGCCGCGTCTTGGCCAGTTCGTAAAAACTCCAGAGCAGCGGCGGCACGGCTGAGGCGATCAGCGCGTCGGTATCGCCCCAATGCGCGGCGAGCATCTCGTAGACGCCATAAGGGGCGACGAAATTGGCGAGTATCTCAGGAGCGGCGTGCAGCGCCCGCCGCATGCCCTAGCGGATGAGCCCGGTCATTGGGCTGGAGGCGCTGGCGGCATCGCGGCGCGGGATGCGCCCGGCGCGATACGCCAAGCGCCCGGCTTCGACCCCCGCCTTCATCGCCCTTGCCATCAGAACCGGGTCGTCGGCCATGGCGATGGCGGAATTGACCAGCACCGCGTCACAGCCCAGCTCCATGGCGAAGGTGGCGTCATAGGCGGTGCCGACCCCGGCATCGACCAGCACCGGCACTTTCGCGTTCTCGATGATCATGCGGATCATCAGCGGGTTCTGCACGCCCAGGCCGGAGCCGATCGGCGCGCCGAGCGGCATGATCGCGACGCAGCCCATCTCCTCCAGGCGCTTGGCTGCGATCGGGTCGTCGGAGCAATACACCATCACCTCGAACCCGTCCTTGATCAGCGCCTCGGCGGCCAGCAGCGTGGCCGCCATGTCCGGGTAGAGGGTGGGCGGAGGGCCGAGCACTTCGAGCTTCACCAGGTTCCAGCCGCCCGCCTCGCGCGCCAGGCGCAAGGTGCGCACCGCCTCGTCCGCGGTGAAGCAGCCGGCGGTATTTGGCAAATAAGTGTAACGCGACGGGCTGACATAGTCCTGCAGCATCGGCGCGTTGCGGTCCGACAGGTTGACGCGCCGCACCGCGACGGTGACCATCTCGGTGCCGGAGGCCTCGATCGCCGCCGCCGTGGTGGGCAGGTCCTTGTACTTGCCGGTGCCGACGATCAGCCGGGACGCGAAACGGCGCCCCGCCACGGTCCAGGCATCGTCGCTATGAATCGCCCCGTCCATATCCTAGCCTCCGCCGATAAAATGTACGATTTCCAAGGCGTCGGCCTCTTCCAGCACGAGCTGGGCATAGGTCGAGCGCGGCACGATTTCCAGGTTCCGCTCCACCGCCACCTTGCGGGTATCCAAGCCGAGCTTGGCGATCAGCCCCGCCAACGTTGTGCCGCGGACCAGACTCATGGGCTCGCCGTTCACCGTCAGACGCAGCTGTTCCAGAGTGTTGCTCATACCCCGCATTATCGGCGTCGGCCGTCCCGGTCGCAAGGCCAAGCGCGCGGCAAATTTGTCCGAAGCGATTTTGCTGTGCTAGCGGAACCTGCATGGCAGCTCCTCTGATACTCGTCCTCAACGGCCCTAACCTCAACATGCTCGGACTCCGCGAACCGGAGATCTACGGCACCGGCACCCTGGATGACCTGGAAACCCTCTGCGCCGAGACGGCCGAGGGGCTGGGCGTGTCGATCGACTTCCGCCAGAGCAATCTGGAAGGGGAGCTGATCTCCTGGGTGCAGGAGGCACGCGGCCGCGCCGCCGGGCTGATCATCAACCCCGCCGGCTATTCGCACACCTCGGTGGCACTCATGGATGCGATCCAGACTCTGGATATCCCGGTGATCGAGGTCCATCTTTCGAACATCCACCAGCGCGAGAGCTTCCGCCACCACTCCTATGTGTCCCACGCCGCCGACGGGGTGATTTGCGGGCTGGGTTTCGCGGGCTATAGGCTCGCCCTCATCGCCTTGTCCGACATCCTGGAAGAAGATCAATGAGCCTCTCTTTTGACCCCAAAGCCCTGCGTGTCCTGGCGGAGCTGATCAACTCCACCGGCCTCTCGGAAATCGAGCTGGCCGAAGGCGACCGCAAAGTGCGCCTGGCGCGGACCCTGACCCCGGTGAGCGTGCCGGTGATGGCACCGCCCGCACCCGCCGCCGTGGCCGCCCCCCTGGCGGCGGAACCCGCCGCCAAGGCCGACCCGGCCAAGCACCCGGGCGTGGTGAAGAGCCCGATGGTCGGCGTCGCCTATCTCTCCGCCGAGCCGGGCAGCGCCCCCTATGTGAGCGCCGGGCAGAGCGTGGAGGCCGGGGCCACGGTGCTGCTGATCGAGGCCATGAAGACCTTCAACCAGATCAAGGCGCCGCGCGCTGGCACCGTGAAGCAGATCCTGGTGACCTCCGGCGCCCCCGTGGAGTTCGACGAGCCGCTCCTCATTATTGAGTAGGCGCATCACCATGTTCAAAAAGATCCTCATCGCCAACCGCGGCGAAATCGCATTGCGGGTGCTGCGGGCCTGCCGGGAACTCGGCATCGCCACCGTCGCCGTGCATTCCACCGCCGATACCGACGCCATGCATGTGCGCCTCGCCGATGAGAGCGTCTGCATCGGGCCGCCGCTGGCACGCGATTCCTACCTCAACATGCCGGCCATCATCTCCGCCGCGCTGATCACCGGCGCCGAGGCGATCCATCCCGGCTACGGCTTCCTCTCGGAAAACGCAGCCTTCGCCGAGATGGTGGAGGCGCACAACCTCGTCTTCATCGGCCCGACCGCCACGCATATCCGCATGATGGGCGACAAGATCACCGCCAAGACCACCATGGCGGATCTGGGTGTGCCGCTGGTTCCTGGCTCGGCCGGGGAACTGGCCTCGCTCGAGGAAGCCAGGGAAGTCGCCGAGCGGATCAAGTACCCGGTGCTGATCAAGGCCGCCGCCGGCGGCGGCGGGCGCGGCATGAAGGTGGCGCGCAGCGCCGATGAGCTCGAGGCCGCCTTCCGCGAGGCCCGCGCCGAAGCCGGCGCCGCGTTCGGCAACAGCGCCGTGTACATGGAAAAATACCTCGATAAGCCGCGCCATATCGAGCTGCAGGTGCTGGCCGACAATCACGGCGCCGTGGTGCATGTGGGCGAGCGCGACTGCTCGCTGCAGCGCCGCCACCAGAAGGTGCTGGAAGAAGCCGGCTCGCCAGTAATCAGTGCGGCGCAGCGCGACGCGCTGGGCGCCACCGTGACCAAGGCGCTGCAGAAAATCGGCTACCGCAACGCCGGCACGCTGGAGTTCCTGTACCAGGACGGGCAATTCTCCTTCATCGAAATGAACACCCGCCTGCAGGTGGAGCATCCGGTCTCGGAAATGATTTCCGGCCTCGACCTGGTGCACGAACAGATCCGCATCGCCGCCGGAGCGCCTCTCGGCTACGGTCAGGAAGATGTGAAATTCGCCGGCCACGCCATCGAATGCCGCATCACCGCCGAAGACCCTGAAACCTTCGCGCCCTCACCGGGCCTGGTGGAAATGTTCCACCAACCGGGCGGGCTCGGCGTGCGCGTCGATTCCGCGCTCTATGCCGGCTACCGCGTGCCGCCGCATTACGACAGCCTGATCGCCAAGCTGATCGCCTATGGCCGCACCCGTGAGGAAGCCATCGCCCGCATGCGCCGGGCGCTGCGCGAATTCGTCATCACCGGGGTGAAAACCACCATCCCGCTGCACCAGCGGATCCTGGAGGACCCGGAATTCATCGCCGGGGATTATACGATCCATTGGCTGGAGCGGTTTGTCGGGACAAAGACTTAAGAAAGCAGCCGCTTTTTAAAAAAAGCGGCGCAAAAACTTTTGTTTATGCTGGGCCATGGGCGGTGTCGGCGACAACGCCCATGGCCCAGATTAGCAAAGTTTTTTTGCTACTTTTTGTTCACAAAAAGTAGCCTTATCCTTTACTTCTCTAGCTGGTGGTGCGGGTGGCGAGATCCACCGTCACCGCATCGTCCGGCGTCTTGACACCCGCCCCGTCATCGGCCGGGTGGTATTCGATGCGCAGCACCGCAGCGCTCACGACGATGCGCAGATAACCGTAATGCGTGTCGTCATAGCTCTCCAGCGTCACCTGGTCGGTGTTGCCCGTCGCCTTCTGGATCACCATCGGCGTGCGCAATGGCGGTTCGCCGCGGCGGCCGAGCCTGGCCAGCGCATGGCCGCCATTGCCGGCGATGATGTAGGGGATCTGCGTCTTCCCATGGACGCGGGTAAAACGCTGGTAGTTGTGCGCATGGCCGGAAAGCACGGCATGCGGCCAAACCCCCGCCGCCTCGCAGGCGGCGTCGATTTGCGCCTGCATCACGATGCTCCAGCCATGCTGCGATCCAGCCGTATAGGTCGGGTGGTGGTGCGCGATGATCAGCGCCCCGGTAAATTTCTCGTGCTTCACACGCCGCAGTGCCGCCTGTAGATAGGTCAACTGTGAATCGCCGACCGTCTCGTCGGCGATAACGCCTGGGTCTTCCAGTGTGTTGCTGTACAGGCAGACGATCCGCACGAACGGCGCTTCAAACGTGTAGAACACACCGGGCTGGATCTGCGCCGTGCGCGACAGACCGCCCGCCTCCGGCGTTACGACAAAATCGCTCTGGCAGAAATTTTCCAAAAACGCCTGCAAGGTCGGCGTCTGCACGCCGGGCGCGACCATGCCGTCATGATTGCCGGCGAGTGCGACGATCGGCACCGGATAGTCGCGATACGGATCGTAGAACTGGTCGTAATAATATTTGGCCTCGCCGAAATTGTAGATCACGTCGCCAAGATGGAAAAAGAACGCGGGAATGTCCGCGCTGTTCCGCTCATCGAAATCCGAGCTCATCTTGTCGGCGACCAGCTCCTCGGTCTCCGGCCCACGCACGTTGCCGGTATCGCCGATACAATGGAACACCAGCTGGCCAGCAGCGCTGATCGCCGAGGCGGTGGTTGTCTCGGCCAGCACCTGGTCCAAGGTCAGCACCGGCTCCGGCTTGCTGTCGGAAAAGCCGCGCGGATCCGGAAACGGCATCGGTTTCAACCGATGCTCGCGGTTCAGCTCGTCAATGGTCTTGTACGCCTGTTTATCGGAGCTGTGGCGGATGAAAAATCTGGTAGGGTCCGGCGTCGGCTGCGGCTGTGCAAACCCCGGCTGGCCCAGTTCGACCGCCTCGAGCCCGTCCCGCGCCTCCACAGAATGTTTCTGTTTCCGTGTCATTGTGGCTTCTCCTGCAGCTTTTCGGAAAAGCTGCCACGGAAAGCGCACGGCTACGATGACAATTTCGCGTAAATTCGCAGGCGAAACAGGACCGGCGGCGTGATGGTTCAGGCGTTCGTAATGGTCTCCGCGAACAGCGTGTTACCGTACATGTCGACCAGGCCGTAATCCAGCCGCGTCGCGCTAAGCCGCACCGCCATGAAGCCGTGCGAACCTGACGCGAACCCGCCGCGGATCGGCGGGTTGGGCCGATAGGTCTCGGAACCGGCGCCGCTCACGACATAGGTGACGCCGTCCATCTTCACCGATTGCAGGCAATGATCGTGGCCGCAGATATAAATGCGGATGTTATGTTTCAGCAGCAGCGGATTCAGCCGCGCGATCAGATCCGGCTGGTCGTGAACATAGCCGTCATCATCGGAAAGCGCGGTGTAGATCGGGTGATGGCCGATCACGATTTTCCATTGTGCCGTCGATCCGCTCAGCGCCTGGTCCAGCCAGGCGAGCTGTGCGTCGGTATCCTGCCCTGAAATATTCACCCGCGAGCCGAGATATGTTTTGATGAAGGGCGAAGTGTCGACATAGAAAAACTCGGCCGTCGCACCATCCGGTAACGTCTGCTTATCGGTGTAATAGCGCGCCGGCAGGTTCCAGCGCGGGCTCTTATGGCTGTAATCCAGCTGCGCCTGCACGTTGCCGCGATAGTCGTGGTTGCCGAGGATCACCTTCCACGGCGTGAACAGCGACGGCGCGGTGTAGACCTCCTCGAACGAGCTCTGCCATTGCGGGTCGTCCACGCTCTCGACCCCGTTCTCGTAAAAATTATCGCCGATCGAAACGGTGAAGCGGCTGTCCATCGCCGCAGCACTCTTGCCCATCTGCACCGCCACGCGGCGTTGATCGTAATGGCCGCGGCGCCCCCAATCGCCGACCACGATGAACGGCAGCGCCGGGTCAGCGGCGTGGACCGCCGGCATGTCCGCGGCCAGCGCCGCGCCGGTCACGGCGGTGGTCGAAACGAATTGACGACGGCTCAGCTTCATGGCTCACCCTTCCCCGGGACTATTGGTTCGGCCTTAGAGCATTCATCGCAACGATGCAGGCTCTAACCTAATCTGTTGACGAGCAATTTCATGCCTTTAGCAAACCGGGCCGACCGCGGATGTGACAGGTTGAAGATAATGATCTACGTCATTGGCCGCACGCAACCCGATGAGTGTCTTGAAAATCAGTAATAAACCGGCCGCAGAGTTGAACAATTCGGAGGGGGGCCAATCTAGGTCTCTATGGCTCTGGTGAATACGCTCCCGTCAGACGTGAGTGACGGCGACCTGCCCAAGGCTCCCTCCAGCGCGACCGAAACCCGGTCCCGCTCCTCGGGTGATGCCAAGGCAGGACGTGTGGTGATTGTCTCCAACCGTGTACCCTCGCCGAGCGGGCAAGGGGCGACGGCGGGCGGCCTGGCGGTGGCGCTGGCTGATGTCTCGACCAAGGGGTCGATGTGGTTTGGCTGGAGCGGCCGGCGGGCCGAGGAAACCTCGGAGGAAGCCAGCGTCGTGCTCTCCGAGTCCGGCGTGACTTACGCCACGATCGACATCGCCGAGCGTGACTACCAGCGCTTCTACAACGGCTTCGCCAATGGCGCGCTGTGGCCGCTGCTGCACTACCGCACCGGCCTGCTGCGCTTCAACCGCCCGGATTACGAGGCCTACCGCGCCGTCAACCGCGCCTTCGCCCGGGCGCTGCTGCCGCTGTTGCGGCCCGACGACCTGGTCTGGATTCACGACTACCAGCTGATGACCATGGGCGAGGAGCTGCGGGCGCTCGGCGTGGAAAACCGCATCGGCTTTTTCCTGCACGTGCCGTTCGTGCCGCCTTCGTTCCTGCAGGTGCTGCCGTCCGCCGACGAGCTGGTCGCGGCCCTTTCCGCCTGCGACGTGATCGGCTTGCAGACCAGTACCGACGCGGACATGTTTCTGAAGAACGTCACCGAATCGCTTGGCGTGCACCCGCAGCCCAGCGGCCATTATGCCTATCACGGGCGCGCGGTCGCCGTGATCACCACGCCGATTGGCATCGACGCCGTGAAGTTCTCCAAACTGGCCGAGCGCGCCGAACTGGCGCCGGAGGCGGCAAGGCTGCATGAAAGCCTGGGCAACCGCAAGCTGGTGCTGGGTGTGGACCGGCTGGATTATTCCAAAGGGCTGCCGCTGCGTTTCGACGCGTTCGGACGGCTGCTCTACGCTTATCCCCAGCACCGCCGGGCCGTGAATTACCTGCAGATCGCCGCGCGGTCACGTCAGGAAGTCGGCTCGTACCAGTCGCTGCGCCGCGAACTCGACCGCCGCGCCGGGGACATCAACGGCGAGTTCTCCGATTTCGACTGGGTGCCGCTGCGCTATATGACGCATCCGGTGAACCGCAACGCGCTTGCCGGCTTCTATCGCCGCGCCAATATCGGCCTGGTGACGCCGCTGCGCGACGGCATGAACCTGGTGGCGAAGGAATACATCGCCGCCCAGGACCCGGAAGATCCTGGCGTGCTGGTGCTCTCGCGCTTCGCCGGGGCCGCCGACGAGCTGACCGAAGCGCTGATCGTCAACCCGATCGACGCCGACGAGGTCGCGGCCGCGATCCATCAAGGGCTGGTGATGAGCCTGGAGGAACGGCGCGCACGCCATGACGCGCTGTTCCAGAAAGTCTGCCACACCACGGCGCGGCTTTTCTGCGAGACCTTCCTCGCCCATCTCCGCACCCGGCCTTAGAGCGTGATCGCTTTGGATCAATCATGCTTTAAGGCGACGATCTCGTATGGAAGAAAGCGGCCGCTTTTTAAAAAAAGCGGCGCAAAAATTTTTGCTATCGCTGGGCCGTGGGCTGTGTCAGCGACAACGCCCATGGCCCCAGTCGGCCGGACAGGAATGACATGAAGCACCGCCCGGTGATCGCCACGGAAGATGACCCGCATTGGTACAAGGATGCGGTGATCTATCAGGTCCATATCAAATCATTCTACGATTCGACCAATGACGGGGTCGGGGATTTTGCCGGGCTGATCGAGAAGCTCGATTACATCGCCAGTCTCGGCGTCAACGCGATCTGGCTGCTGCCCTTCTACCCTTCTCCGCGCCGCGACGACGGCTACGACATTGCCGACTACCGCAACGTGCATCCGGAATACGGCACGATGGCGGATGTGAAGCGTTTCATTCATGAGGCGCACCGCCGCGGGATCCGCGTCATCACCGAGCTGGTGGTGAACCATACCTCCGATCAGCATCCGTGGTTCCAGCGCGCGCGCGCCGCCAAGCCCGGTTCGGCGGCGCGCGATTTTTATGTCTGGTCCGACAGCGACCAGACATATGCCGGTACGCGCATCATTTTCGTCGATACGGAGAAATCCAACTGGAGCTGGGACGAGACGGCCGGCGCCTTCTACTGGCACCGCTTCTTCGCGCACCAGCCTGATTTGAATTTCGACAACCCGCGCGTGTTGAAAGAGGTGCTGAACGTCATGCGCTTCTGGCTCGATCTCGGCGTGGACGGGCTGCGGCTCGACGCCGTGCCCTATCTGATCGAGCGCGACGGCACCAACAACGAGAACCTGCCCGAAACCCACGCGGTGCTGAAAACCATCCGCGCCGCGCTCGACG
>NZ_DASXFO010000002.1:0-29025 GCF_036489515.1 Acidocella sp. | reverse complement strand
AGGCTGGCGGCGTCGAAGCAGGCGCCCTTGGCGGCGAGCAGACGCAGGATCTGCGGCGCCGGATTGGCCTTCACCGCATAATAGATTCTCGCCACCGGCAGGGCCGCACGCAATGCTTCGTAGTTGTCGGCGACGCGGTCGAGATCCATCACCAGGCATGGCGTGGCCAAGCAGGCAGAGTCGAGAAATGACGCGATCTTCGGAGTCATCGCACTCACCTTTCTTATGAAGGCCCACCTGAACAAGGCGGTGGGCGTGGTTTCGAAACGGTCCAACGAACCAACAACTTCCGGGTAACCCCAGACAGTGCTGCCAGAACGCTTGACGTCGTTGCGTAACCAATCCTCAGGAGAAAGACCGGCAGAGGCACGTGCGTTGCTGCGTGATGCGGCCAATAAGGCGAGTTTTTCCGGGATGCAAGTGGTTTACGCAGATCGTTGCGTTGTCCTCACCAATTGTCACCAATTGCAACATAGGCTGCCCAACGCGGCGCGGCTTCGCTATTGTAACAGCCATGGACGCCTTGCCGCATATTCTGGTGGTCGACGACGACCGCGAAATTCGTGACCTTCTGGCGAAATTCCTGGAACGCCAGCGCCTGCGCGTGACCTCCGCCCGCGATGCCAAGGAGGCGCGCCGGGCCTTCGTGAACGGACATTTCCAGCTCGTGGTGCTGGACCTGATGCTGCCCGGCGAAGGCGGGCTGGAGCTGGCGCGCTGGTTCCGTGCCGAGACCAAGGTGCCGATCATCATGCTCACCGCCATGGCCGAGGAGACCGACCGCATCATCGGCCTGGAACTCGGTGCCGACGACTACGTGACCAAGCCGTTCAACCCGCGCGAACTGCTGGCACGCATCCGCGCGGTGCTGCGCCGCACCGGGGATTCGGAAGAGCGCCACGCCGAGAACGCCGCTAAGACCTACAGTTTTTCCGGCTGGGTCCTGGAGACCGCGCGGCGCCGGCTGCTCGACCCCAACGGGGTGGAAGTGGCGATCACCGGCGGCGAATACGACCTGCTGGTGGCGTTGCTGGACCGGCCGAACCGGGTGCTGACGCGCGACATGCTGCTGGACCTGCTGCGCGGCCGCCAGGCCGGGCCGTTCGACCGCGCCATCGATGTCGCGGTGTCACGGCTACGGCGCAAGCTCGAGGATGACGGACGCAACGCGCAGTTGATCAAGACCGTGCGCGGCGGCGGCTACGTGCTGTCCACCCCCGTCGAGCGCCATTGATCCCGCGCCTGTCGCCGACAAGTCTCGCCGGCCGCACCATCCTGATCCTGCTGGTCGGCTTCGCGCTGGTCCAGATGCTCGGCCTGCTGATCCACACGCTGAACGAGGTCACGCTGGAGCGGATCGAGGAAGAGCGGGATTTCGCGACCCGCGCCGTGATCATCTACAGGCATATCGCGCTGGCCGATCCGGCGGAGCGTGCCGCGCTGGTGGCGCACGAGGCGCTGCCGCGCGGCGACACGCTGACACTGAGCCCTCTGCCCCCGCTCGGGGCCTATGAGTTGCCGCTGGCGGCGCGGCAGATCATCCACGGCAGCATCTTTGCCTATGGCATTCCGCACGACATCCGCCTCCGCCCGCACGGGCTGCTGCTGCTCGGCGTCGGACAGCACCCGGTGCACGTGATCATCAGCTTCGGTCTGCCGGACGGGGGCCTGCCGTTCAACCCGCTGCCGATGCTGCCGCCGGACATGGACCAGCCGGGGCTGCCGAGGTTCTTGCTCCCCCCGGGGCTGCTGCCGCCGCCGACCACCTGGCTCACCCTCACCTCCATCCTGCCCGCGCCGGCGCCCTGGCGCTCGCCGAGCTTCGCCACTGCCTTCATGGTCATGACCGTGCTGGGCGCGGTAATGATCATCTGGGCGGTACGGCGGCTGCTGGTGCCGGTGCAGACGCTGGCACAAGCCGCCGAGCGCCTGGGCCGCGACGTGGTGAACGCGCCGGCCCTCCCCGAGGTCGGGCCGATCGAAATCGTCACCGCGGCGAACGCGTTCAACACCATGGCCGCGCGCATCCGCCGCTTCGTCGAGGACCGGACCTTTCTGCTCACCGCCATCGGCCATGATCTGCGCACGCCGATCACCCGGCTGAAGTTGCGCGCGGAATATATGGAGGACGAGGAGCAACGGCTGAAAATGCTGGCGGATTTGGACGAGATGGAGGCGATGGTCGCCGCCACCCTCGCCTTCGGCCGCGACATCACCACCACCGAGCCGGTGGCACGCATCGACCTCGCCATTCTGCTCCGCACGATCCTCGATGAAACCGCCGACGGCGCGCCGGAGCAGGCCGAGGAGCTCGGCTTCTCAGGCCCGGACCATCTGACCATCCAGGCCCGGCCGCTGGCGCTCAAACGCGCGCTCACCAACCTCGTCGGCAACGCATTGAAATACGGTGACGCGGCGCGGCTGACCCTGCACCCGCAGGCGAAGGAGTTCGTGCAGATCGACATCGACGATAACGGGCCGGGCATCGAAACGACGGAGATGGAAGTTGTGTTCGAACCGTTCCGGCGGCTGGAGAACAGCCGCAACCGCGAGACCGGCGGCTCCGGCCTGGGCCTGTCGATCGCCCGCAACATCATCCGCGCCCATGGCGGCGACATCCTGCTCCAGAACCTGCCGGGGCGCGGATTGCGGGCCAGCGTGACCTTGCCGGTGTAGAAGCAGGCAAGCGAAGAAGGAGAAGGCTTCTTTTTGTGAACAAAAGAAGCAAAAAAACTTTATTAATGCTGGGGCATTGGCGTTGTTGGTGACGACGCCCATGCCCCAGCGAAGAAGAGGTTTTTGCGCCGCATTGCTCTCGCCCGCGCAATTGCCACGAACAGAGCCCTATGGCAGTCAAAATCATGCTCCGCAGACTCTATGACCATGTCATCGCCCTATCGGGGCGGCCCTCAGCACCCTACTGGCTATTCGGCGTCGCCTTCGCGGAAGCGAGCTTTTTTCCGTTGCCCCCGGATGCGCTGCTGATCCCGATGGCGCTGGCAACCCCCCGCAAGGCGCTGTGGCTGGCAACACTCGCCACGGTCGGCAGCGTGCTGGGCGGCGCGCTGGGCTATCTGATCGGTTTCGAGCTGTTCACGAAACTGGCCCAGCCGATCATCGATTTCTATCACTACCACGCCGCGTTCATGGCGTTTCAGCAGAAATTCGCGCAATACGGCGTGTGGATCATCCTGATCAAAGGGCTGACGCCGATCCCCTACAAGATCATCACCATCGCCGCCGGCGCCGCCGCGTTCAATTTTCCGGTGTTCATGGCGGCCAGCGTGATCACCCGCGGCGGACGTTTTTTTGTTGAAGCCGTTCTCCTGCAAAAATGCGGCCGGCCGGCGCAGGAGTTCATCGAACGGCGGCTCGGCCTGGTGACCGGCGTTTTCGCGGTCCTTTTGGTCGCCGGATTTCTGGTCCTGAAATACGCCTGATCGTTGCAGATTCGACGTTAATGCTCCATGTGAAGCATCAACAACAACATGCCCAAGGAATGATCATGCGCCACCTGCTCGCCTGCATGTTCCTGCTCGCCGCCCTGCCCGTCCTAGCGGACGCGCCGGACGGAAAAACCATTGCCGAACAGGGCAACGGTCATGGCGCGACCGCCTGCGTCACCTGCCACGGCCAGACTTTCGGGGGTAATCCGGGGATCGGCGCCCCCGCGCTCGCTGGCCTGCCGGCCGCCACCATCGAAGCCAAGCTCGTGCACTACGCCAGCCCGGAGGGCCACAACGCGATGATGAAGCAAGTCGCGACGTCGCTCACCCCGGCCGAACGTGACGCCGTGGCGACGTATCTGGCGAGCCTCCCCAAGAGCTAAGCGCAGCAGAAGACTACTTTTTGTGAACAAAAAGTAGCAAAAAAACTTTGTGATGCTGGGCCTGGGGCTGTGTCACCGACAACGCCATGGCCCAGCTGCCTCAGTGCGAGACAAGCACGCAGCGCTCGGCGCGGAGCAGCAGATCATGCGTTACCCCGCCCAACACCCATTCCCGCAGCCGGCTATGGCCATAAGCCCCGGCGACGAGCAGATCGGCCTTGTGCTCGCGCGCGATAGCGTTGAGGCGGATCGCGTCATCGCCAGTCGCCACGGCGCCCAAAATCGCGGCCTTGATGCCGTGCGCCTGCAACCAGGCCTGCACATCCTCCAGCCGCTTCTTCGCCGCCTCCAGCTCGGGAGCTGGCGCAATTTCCACCAGCGTCACCTGCGCCGCGCGCGCGAGGAACGGCAGGGCGTCGCGCACCGCGCGGCGGGTTTCGCGCGTGTCCCTCCAGCCGACCAGCACATGGCCCAGTTGCAGTATCGGGACGTCATGCGGCACGATCAGCGCCGGCCGACCGGCCTGCATCACCAGATCGGCATTCTCCACCCGGCGCGCCGGGTCGAGCAGCGAGTCGCCGCGGCCATGGCCGATGATAATGAGATCGGCGCAACGCGACTCCTCGGCGAGATAGCCCGGAACGCCGGTGAAAATTTCCGTGCCGCGCCATTCCGCCGGCAGGCCCTCGGCCGCCTGGCCGAACAAGGTCTTCGCCTCGCGCAGCTCGCGCTCCATCTGTTCCTGGTCCGCGCGGATCAGGTCGCCCATCACATAACCGTCGCCGTAAACGATCTGCATCGGCCGGGACACCGCGACACCGATCAACCGCGCCGCGAAACGCCGGGCGAGGTCGGTGGCAACGCTCAACAATGCCTCGTTGCTGTCCGCCAGCTGCAGGCGAACCATCATGGAAGCGTAACCCGTCGCATCGCTCATCGCGCCGCTCCGCTGTTATGAAACCCGGAGCAGAACATTAGGCGATTAAGCGGAACCGCGACACAAGAAAGCGGCCGCTTTTTGAAAAAAGCGGCGCAAAAACTTCTTTTATGCTGGGCCATGGGCTGTGTCGGCGACAACGCCCATGGCCCAGCATTAATAAAGTTTTTTTGCTACTTTTTGTTCACAAAAAGTAGCCTTTCTTTCTGTTTTCAGTCGGTGGAGTTCTTCTCCGCCCCCTCGATCGCCGCCTGGGCGGCGGCGAGGCGGGCCACCGGCACGCGGTACGGGCTGCAGGAGACGTAGTCGAGTTTCACCGCCTCGCAAAAGGCGATGGAGGCCGGGTCGCCGCCGTGTTCGCCGCAGATGCCGAGTTTCAGCCCGGGCTTTGTGGCGCGGCCCTTTTCCGCGGCGATGCGCACCAGGGCGCCGACGCCGTCCACGTCGATCGACACGAACGGGTCCTTCGCCAGGATGCCCTGCTCGACATAATGCGGCAGGAACTTGCCGGCATCGTCGCGGGACAGGCCAAACACGGTCTGCGTCAGGTCGTTGGTGCCGAAGGAGAAGAAATCGGCGCCCTCGGCGATGACATCGGCCATCAGGGCGGCGCGCGGCAGCTCGATCATGGTGCCGATGCTGTATTCGATGGTCTTGCCGGTTTCGGCGAACACCTCTTTCGCCACCTTCTCGATCTGCGCGCGCGTGATGTCGAGCTCGCGCTTGATGCCGACCAGCGGGATCATGATTTCCGGCACCGGAGCGGGGCTGGTCTTGGCGACCTCGATCGCCGCCTCAAAGATCGCGCGGGCCTGCATCTCGTAGATTTCCGGGTAGGACACACCGAGGCGGCAGCCGCGATGGCCGAGCATCGGGTTGGTCTCGGAGAGTTCCTCCGCTCGGGCCTTGATCGCGGCCTCGTCCATACCCAAAGCATGGGCGACCTCCGCCAGCTCCGCCTCGCCATGCGGCAGGAATTCGTGGAGCGGGGGATCGAGCAGGCGGATGGTGACGGGGAGCCCCTCCATGATCTTGAACAGGGCGGCGAAATCCTCGCGCTGGAAGGGCAGCAGCTTGGTTAGGGCGGCGCGGCGGCCGGCTTCGTCATTGGCCATGATCATCTGCCGTACCGCGCCGATGCGCAGCGGGTCGAAGAACATGTGCTCGGTGCGGCTGAGGCCGATGCCTTCCGCGCCGAATTTGCGCGCGGTGTCGGCGTCCAGCGGGGTTTCCGCGTTGGCGCGCACCTTCAGGCGGCGGGCCTGGTCGGCCCAGCCCATCAGCGTACCGAACTCGCCGGAGAGCTGCGGCTCGATCATCTTGACCGCGCCCGCGAACACTTCGCCGGTGGCCCCGTCGATGGTCACGATATCGCCGGCCCGGAGCAGAACCCCGCCGGCCGAGAGGGTCTGCGCGCCGTAATCGACATTGATGCCGCCAGCGCCGGCAACGCAGGGACGGCCCATGCCGCGCGCCACCACGGCGGCGTGGCTGGTCATGCCGCCGCGCGTGGTGAGAATGCCGCGCGCCGCATGCATGCCGTGAATATCCTCCGGCGAGGTTTCGATGCGGACCAGAATGACCGCGTCGCCTTTCTGCGCGCGCAATTCGGCCTCGTCGGCCGAGAACACCACGGCGCCGGAGGCAGCGCCGGGGCTAGCCGGCAGGCCTTTCGCGAAGAGTTTTTTCTCCGACTTGGGGTCCAGCGTGGGGTGCAGCAGCTGGTCGAGTGCTGCCGGGTTGACGCGCATGATCGCGGTGTTGCGGTCGATCAGCCCCTCATCGGCCATTTCCACGGCGATGCGGAGCGACGCGGCGGCGGAGCGTTTGCCGGCGCGGGTCTGCAGCATGTACAGCTTGTTCTGCTGCACGGTGAATTCGATGTCCTGCATGTCCTTGTAGTGTTTCTCAAGAACATCGCGGACCTTGTTGAGCTCGGCATAGGCCTCGGGGAGTGCTTCTTCCATGCTGATCTCGCCCGGCTTGGCATAGGCCTTGGAGAGCGGGCGCGGCGTGCGGATGCCGGCCACCACGTCCTCGCCCTGGGCGTTGACGAGGTATTCGCCGTAAAATTCGTTGAGGCCGGTGGACGGGTCGCGAGTGAAGCAGACGCCAGTGGCGCAGTCATCGCCCATATTGCCGAACACCATCGCCTGCACGTTCACCGCCGTGCCCCAGTTCGCCGGAATGTCGTGCAGACGGCGATAGGTGTTGGCGCGCGGGTTCATCCACGAGCCGAACACCGCGCTGATCGCGCCCCAGAGCTGGTCCGCCGGGTCCTGCGGGAAGGGCTTGCCGGTCTCTTCCGCGACCATCGCCTTGTAGCCTTCCACCACGCGCTGCCAGTCCTCGGTGGTGAGCGCGGTGTCTTCGATCACGTCGGCATCGAGCTTGGCGGTCTCGATGATTTCCTCGAACCGGTGATGATCGACGCCGAGCACGACCGAGCCGTACATCTGGATGAAGCGGCGATAGGAATCCCACGCGAAGCGCGCATCACCGGACCCGACGGCGAGCCCCTGCACGGTGCTGTCGTTGAGGCCGAGATTGAGCACCGTGTCCATCATGCCGGGCATGGAGACGCGCGCGCCGGAGCGCACCGAGACCAGCAGCGGTTTTGCGCCGTCGCCGAACTTGCGGCCAACCGCCTCTTCGATGCGGGTCAACGCCGTATCCACCTGGGCTTTCAGGTCGGCGGGATAATTCTGGTTGTTATCGTAATAGGCGGTGCAGACTTCTGTGGTGATGGTGAAGCCCGGCGGGACCGGCAGGTCGATGCTGGCCATCTCCGCGAGGTTGGCGCCCTTGCCACCCAGCAGGTTGCGCAAACCGGCATGCCCATCATTCACGCCAGCGCCGAAATTATAAACCCACTTGGTCATGCTTCTGCTCCTCAACCCTCGATTTTCGCGAACTCGGCAACCTGATGCATCGTGTCCCGCAACTTCGCCAGCAATCGCAACCGATTAAGGCGAATTTTTGACAGCTCAGCGTTGACGGTGACCTGTTCGAAGAATGCGTCAACCGGGCCACGCAGGCCAGCGAATTCACGCATCGCGGCTTCGTAATCGCCGGCGGCGAATTTGCTCAGGCTGTCGCCCTGCACCTGGCGCAACGCGCTGTTCAGACGATGCTCCTCGTCCTGCGTGAATGCGTCCTCCTGCACCTCGCCCTCATGCGGACCATCCTTGCCGTTCTCGATGCGCAGAATGTTGGCGGCGCGGCGATAGGCGGTGAGCAGGTTGGCGCCGTCTTGCGTGGCGAGAAAATCGCGCACCGCGTTCACGCGGCGCATGATGTCCCGCAGATCGTCATTCCGGCCGCCGGCCAGCACCGCGTCGAGAATATCGAATTTCTGCCCCTCGCTGCGCAGTTTGACGCGCAGGCGTTCGAGGATGAAGTCCCGCAGGTCAGGTTCCAGAGAACCAAGCGACAGGCGCAGATCATTTTCCAGAATGATGCGGATCACGCCGAGCGCGGCGCGGCGCAGCGCGAACGGATCGCCCGAGCCGGTGGGTTTCTCGCCGACGCGGAAGAATTCGATCAGCGTGTCGAGCTTGTCGGCAAGTGCGACGCTGGTGGCGACGGTGCCGCGCGGCACGTCATCGCCCGGCCCTTTCGGCTGGTAATGCGTGCGGATCGCAGCACCTATTTCCGCGGCACCTTCATAAGACCCCTTGGCGGCGTAATAGCCGCCCATGACGCCCTGCAGTTCCGGGAACTCGCCGACCATGCCGGTGACGAGATCCGCCTTGCACAGCAGCCCGGCGCGCGTGGCGTGATTCACGTCCTGGGTGCTGGCGCCGAGCTGCAGAGCGATTTCCCCCGCCAGCGCGGAAATCCGCTCGGCGCGCGCGCGCTGTGTGCCGATTTTGGCGTGGAAGGTGATTTTCTCCAGCTTCGGCAGCAGGGATTCTAACGGCGTTTTCAGGTCCAGATCCCAGAAATGCCGTGCGTCGGACAGGCGCGCGCGCAGCACGCGCTCATTGCCGGCGATGATCGCCGTTCCAGAATCATCCGCCGCCAGATTCGCCACGAAGGCGAAATAGGGCGCCGGGCGCCCGGCCTGGTCGCGCAGGGCGAAATATTTCTGGTTGATCTTCATCGACAGCTCGCGGACTTCCGGCGGCAGGTCCATAAAATTGTCATCGATGCGGCCGATCAGCGGCACCGGCCATTCCACCAGCCCGGTGACCTCGTCGAGCAGCCCGTCATCCGTGGCGACGGTCAGATTTTGCGCCGCCGCCTGTGCGGCGATGCCTTCGGCGATGATCTTCCGCCGTTCCGCCGCGTCGGCGATCACGTAATGCGCGCGCAGCTTCTGCTCCCAGTCGGAAGCCGAAGAAACCGCGAAGGCGCCCGGCGCATGCACGCGGTGGCCTTCGGTCTCGTTCCCCGCGGTGACCGGGCCGAGCTGGAACGGAACAATCTCGCCATCGAGCAGGCAGACGATGCGGCGCAGCGGGCGGACCCAGGTGAAATCGCCGCCGGAACCCCAGCGCATGGATTTCGGCCAGGGCAGTTTCGCCAGCGCGGCGGGCAGAGCGGAGAGGATCAAGTCACGCGCCGACATCGCCGGCGCGATCTTGTTCAGCACCCAGAAATCACCTTCCTGGGTCAGTTGCTCCTTCGTCGCGCCATGCTTGCGCAGAAAGCCGGCGAGCGCCTGTTCCGGCGCGCTGGCGCGCGGGCCGCGCTCAGAAATCTGTGCCGCCGGTACTTCGGCCGCGACGTCCATGCTCACGGCCAGGCGGCGGGGGCCATAATATGTTTGCGCTCCGGCGGGGTTCAACGGCGCCAGAATTTCCGCGACCAATGACGCCAACTGCGACGCTGCGTGCGCCTGCATGCGCGCCGGAATCTCTTCCGAAAAAAGCTCCAGGAAAAATTCAGCCATTGTCTTCGCCCGTCATCCAGATTTCCGCGCACGCCTTCGCAAGGGTTCTGACCCGGCCGATATAGGCCGCGCGCTCGGCCACCGAGATCACGCCGCGCGCGTCGAGCAGGTTGAAGGCGTGGCTCGCCTTGATGCACTGGTCATAAGCCGGCTGCGCCACGCCTTCTGCCACCAAGGCGGCACACTCACGCTCGGCATCCTCAAAATGCCGCATCAACATGTCCGTGTCCGCCAGCTCAAAATTATACTTGCTGTAGTCACGCTCGGCGCGGAGAAAAACATCGCCATAGGTGACGCCGGCGCCGTTGAAATCGAGGTCGTAGACGTTCTCGACGCCCTGCACATACATCGCCAGCCGCTCCAGCCCGTAGGTGAGCTCGGCCGAGGGGGAGACGCAGGCGATGCCGCCGACCTGCTGGAAATAGGTGAACTGCGTCACCTCCATGCCGTCGCACCACACCTCCCAGCCCAGCCCCCAGGCACCGAGCGTCGGGCTTTCCCAGTCATCCTCGACGAAGCGAATGTCGTGGCGCCTGCGGTCGATGCCGATGGCATCATAGCTCGCCAGCAGCAGCTCCTGGATGTTGTCCGGGCTCGGCTTCAGCAGCGCCTGATACTGATAATAATGCTGCAGCCGGTTGGGGTTCTCGCCGTAGCGCCCGTCCGAGGGGCGGCGCGAAGGCTGCACATAGGCCGCGCGCCAGGGTTTTGCCCCCAAGGCGCGCAGAGTGGTGGCGGGGTGGAAGGTTCCGGCCCCCATCTCCACGTCGTAAGGCTGCAGGATCACACAGCCCTGGCGCGCCCAGAAATTGTGCAAGGTCAGGATAATATCCTGGAAACTTTTGGGCGATTTTCCGCTGGTGTGGTCTGTCATGAACCGTGTATTACTGGTTGAAACGTAACGCACCGCAGCAATACGGCCCCCGAAGGTCGAGAGCAACCACGGCGTCTAAAGTAACCCCGGCGTCTTAACCAAGGGCGCCTGAAAAGAGTGAGGATGCGCCGTATGGGCAAAACGATCCGCCTCCACGCGGAAGACTGGTTGGGGCTGGGGCTGGTCGCCGTGGTCGGCTGCGGCATGGCCGCGGGCCGGGAACTCTGCATCGTGCGGCGCATGACCGCCGGTCTCTGCGCCGCCGCGAACGCCCCGGCGATCTGCGCACCGCGTGCCGCAATGCTGTGGGTGCAATATCAGCAAGCCTTCGGCTGGGCGGCGCTGCTCTGCGGCATTGCCGGCTTCGCCCTGGGAAGGCGCTGGCCGGGTGTGCTGGCGGTGGCGGTCGGCGTCGCTGCGGTGGTGAACGACAACGCCGCCAACGGCATCCTCAGCACGGCCCTGGGCCTGATCGCGTGGGTCGGCCTGCTCACCGGCATGCCTGCTTCGTAGGGAAAGGAAAGGCTACTTTTTGTGAACAAAAAGTAGCAAAAAAGCTTTATTAATCTGGGTCATGGGCGTTGGCGGGGACAGCGCCCATGACCCAGCGGAGCAAAAATTTTTGCGCCGCTTTTTTTAAAAAGCGGCTACTTCCTCTATCCTAGCCCGAGCTTGCCCATCGCCAGGAATTTCTCCCGGCGGCGGGCGCGCAGCGATTCGGGGGACAGGAGTTTCAGCGGCTCCAGGGCGTGGGCGATGGCGTTGCCGAGGCTGGCGATCGCCACTTCCGGGTCGCGATGTGCGCCGCCAAGCGGCTCGGCCACCACCTCGTCGATCAGCCCCAACCGGCGCAGATCCTGCGCGGTGATGCGCATCGCCTCGGCCGCCACGGGCGCCTGTGCCGCGTCGCGCCACAGGATCGAGGCACAGCCCTCCGGCGAGATCACCGAATAGATCGCATGTTCCATCATCAGCACGGAGTTGCCGGCCGCGAGCGCGATGGCGCCGCCGGAACCGCCCTCACCGATGATCGTCGAGATCAGCGGGACCGGCGCCAACAGGCAGGCTTCGATGCCACGGGCGATCGCCTCGGCCTGGCCGCGCGCCTCGGCCTCGATGCCGGGGAAGGCGCCGGACGTATCGACGAAGGTGAGGATCGGCAGGTTGAAGCGCCCAGCCAGCTCCATCAGGCGCCGCGCCTTGCGGTAGCCCTCGGGCTTGGCCATGCCGAAATTATATTTGATGCGGCTTTCGGTATCGGTGCCTTTCTCGGTGCCGATCACCATCACCGGCGCGCCGCGAAAACGCCCCATGCCGCCGATGATCGCGGCATCGTCGCCAAAGGCCCGGTCACCGGCCAGGGGCGTGAAATCGGTGATCAGCGTGGCGATGACCCTTGCCGCCTTCGGCCGTTCCGCGTGCCGGGCCACCAGCGTCTTCTGCCAGGGCGTCAGCTTGGCGTAGAGGGTACGCAACTGGCTGTCAGCCTTGGCCGAGAGCCGCGCCACCTCGTCGGCGATGTTGATCTCGCCGGGGGAGGACATGCGCCGTAATTCCTCGATCTTGCTTTCGAGCTCGGCGACGGGTTTTTCGAATTCCAGAAACTGACGCATAAGTCCCGGCGTTTAGCACATATCTTTGGGGAGGGAAGCCGCCTAACGCGCTAACGCTGGGCCTGAACCTGCTGGCCCTGACCCTGCTGGGCCGCCTCATGGTCGTTGCCCCAAGGCGGCGGGCCGAGGTTGACCTGCTTGGGCGTGGTGTTGCTGGAGGTCATGGCGCCCGCCCCGGCGCCTATGCCGGCGCCGACCACGACGCCGATCGGCCCGCCGATCAGGCCGATGAGCGCGCCGGTGGCAGCACCGCCCGCCGCACCGCCGGAAAGCCGCCCCGTCCCGGAGCCGCAGCCGGTCAGCACCAGGGCCAGACCGACGACCAGAATCCTGCTCCGCATCGCAACCTCCTCGTTCAATCACCCCCTTCTCTCAAACCACCGCCGCGCCGGGCAAGCTTCCATCGCGTACCGGCCGCTCGGCCGCGCCGCACCGGGCCAGGTCCCGGGCGCTTTTTGCGGGCATTTTTTAAGCGGCTGCGTGTTTTTCGTTCTGCTCAGCCCGGACGCACGCTAAATGGCAGAGACCAAAAACAAGGCCGCGCGACCAACCAACCGACGCCGCTGCCCAACAAGGAGACCGACATGTCAGATCTGCTGCCCACCAGACTCGCTCTGCCCAAACCCCGCTGGGTCGATGATTTCAAGGCCTTCATCATGCGCGGCAACGTCGTCGACCTGGCGGTCGGCGTGGTGATCGGCGCCGCCTTCACCGGCATCGTCAACAGCCTGGTCAGGGACATCATCACCCCGCTCATCGGCCTGATCAGCGGCGGCGTGGATTTTTCCAACCATTTCATCACGCTGCGCGGTCCGGCGGAGCAGACCCTGGCGGATGCCCAGAAGGTCGGCGCCGTGACCATCAATTACGGCGTCTTCCTCAACGCGCTCATCAACTTCCTGATCATCGCCGCGGCGATCTTCTGGATGATCAGGCTGCTCCAGAAACTCTATAAAGCGCCCGCGGCCGCGGCCCCGGCGCCCACGCCGACCGAAACCCTGCTCGCGGAAATCCGCGACCTGCTCAAAAGCAACCCAACATGACGGCGTAGCGGCCCGAGTCGACCGCTACAAATTTCGTCGATAAATTCTTAATTTTTACACGCACAGCGCGATGAACAAACAAAATGATTGACGACTTCCCTCCTTGGTTGTAATGTTGCACAATCAAAACGGAGGCTCCCGTGAAAATTCTCTCTTTTGAGGCGAAGTCCCATAAAAAAGACCTTCTCACGCTTTTCCTGCGTTCGCGCTTTGCCATCGTCGAGGAGACACATGATGCGGACGAAGCCCTCGATCTGGTGAAATTCTATGACTACGACGCCATCCTGCTGCATTTGTCCGAGGACCGGATGGGCGAGCTCGAGATCGTGCGCAAACTGCGCCTGGCCCGCGTGCGCGCCCCGCTCGTCGCGGTCACAAGCAGCATGAACGAAGCCGCCCGGTTGCGCGTGCTGCAGGCCGGGGCGGACGATCTGATCGTCGACGCTCTGTCGCACGAGGAGATCTTCATCAAAGTGCAGAACCTGATCCGCCGCAGCCGCGGCTTCCAGGACAATGCGCTGCGCCTCGGCGCGGTCGAGATCAACATGAACGCGAAGAAAATCTACGCCCGGGGCAAGCCGGTCACCCTGACCAAGAAAGAATATCAGATCGCGGAAATCCTGGCTTTGCGTAAAGGCGTGGTGCTCAGCAAGGAGGCGATCCTCGACCATCTCTATGGCGGGCTGGACGAGCCGAACCCGAAAATCATCGACGTCTTCATCTGCAAGATCCGTAAGAAACTGCAATCTCTCGGCGTCGATGATTTCATCGAGACCAATTGGGGCCGCGGCTATATGGTGATCGATCATCGGCAGGATTCCGGCACCGAGACCCAGCACCAAGCCGCACCGGCCACTGCCCCGTTACGGGCCATGGCCTAGGCACGGCTCAGCCCAGCCAGAAGCCCCCAGAGCCTGGCGGCTGAGCCATGCAAAAAACGTCCAAAATTTGGCCTCCGCCATGAGAATTTAACATATCACGCGGAAAGAAAATTGCCCTATTCCGCTTCAGCTTTCTTTTTTCGGAAAGCTTGATGCATCGCACGTGCCGCGAACCCAGACCAGCGGGTACAGCAACGACGAGACGCATCCTGGTAGGTCGAGAGTCGGTCGCAGGACCGGGATCAATTAGGAGACGGCTATGTTAGTTGACCGGACGTTATCGATGCGAAGTCCGCGCATAACCTGGAAATCACGGTGCAGACGGCGCTGACACGCGCCCGTCCCGCCATCTTCTACACATTTCACGGCCGGCACAGACCGGCCTTGGGTTTTGCAAGGACGTTTTGCTATGAGCCTGATTCAGAATCACGGGGCCGTACGCCCGCTGCGCCGTCACATCTCGCTCCGAGCCGACCGCGCGAGCGCGCTGCCCTGCGTCGCCGACGTGGTGAAATCGCTGCGCCCGGAAGTGCCGCTGCACTGCCTCCGCCCGCAGGTGATCGCGGCCACCACTGCGTCCTTCGTCGCCGCTTTCCCCGGCGACGTGCTCTACGCGGTGAAATGCAACCCTGAGCCGGCGGTCTTGCGCGCGGTGTGGGCCGGCGGGGTGCGCCACTTCGACTGCGCCTCGATCTCCGAAGTCTCGCTGGTGCGCCGCCTGTTTCCCAGCGCGGACATTCATTTCATGCATCCGGTGAAGGGCCGCGCGGCCATCCGCGAAGCTTGGGCGGTGAACGGCGTGCGGGATTTCGTGCTGGATTCCAAGGCCGAATTACAGAAAATCCTCGAGGTCATCGGCGAGCATGAGACGGCGCGGCCGGGCCTGTTCGTGCGCCTGGCCTTGCCCGCGGCCCGGGCGGCGATCGATCTCTCCAGCAAATTCGGCGCGACTTTCGACACGGCGGTGACACTTCTGCAAGCGGCGCGGCCGGTGGCGGGAAGGCTGGGCATTGCCTTCCATGTCGGCTCGCAATGCATGGATCCGCTCGCCTGGCGCGAGGCGATGGCACTGGTCGGGCGCGTGATCCAGAGCGCCGGGGTGCGGGTGGATGTGATCGATGTCGGCGGCGGGTTTCCGGTCGCCTATCCGGACCTGGACCCACCGCCGCTCGGCGCCTTCATGGCGGAGATTGAGGCTTCGTTCGAGCAACTCGACCTGCCCGGTGTAAAACTCTGGGCCGAGCCCGGCCGCGCTTTGGTGGCCGGCGGCGGGTCCGTGGTGGTGCAGGTGCAGCTGCGCAAAGACAACATGCTGTATGTGAATGACGGCGTGTATGGCGCACTGGCGGATGCCGGGGCGCTCGGCTTCCGCTTCCCCACCAAGCTGCTCCGCGCCACCGGCGAAACCGGCGCCGCCCTCGCCGCGTTCGGCCTGTTCGGGCCAAGCTGCGATTCCATCGACGTGATGCGCGGGCCGTTCATGCTGCCGGACGACGTGGCGGAGGGGGACTGGATCGAAATCGGCCAGCTTGGCGCCTATGGCGCCTGCCTGCGCACCGCGTTCAACGGCTTCGATCGCGCGGCACTGGTGGAGGTGGCGGACCCCGCGATGCTGGAAACCGCCGGCTACGAGAGAGTGGAACCCGGCCTCTCCCGCGCCGCGTGACATCACACAAAGGAAAGCAGCCGCTTTTTAAAAAAAGCGGCGCAAAAACTTTTGGTATGCTGGGCTATGGGCGTTGTCGGGGGACAACGCCCACAGCCCAGATTAACAAAGTTTTTTTGCTACTTTTTGTTCACAAAAAGTAGCCTTCCCTTCACTCCCCAGGGCAGGCTCCTCTATTCATCCAAGGTGAAACCAACTTTCATCGCCACCTGGTAGTGAGCGATTTTGCCATTCGCAATCTCGCCGCGAACCTGCGTCACCTCGAACCAGCGCAGATTGTGCACGCTCTCGCTGCAACGAGCGATGGCATTGCTGATAGCGTCTTCAACGCCATCAGGCGACGAGCCGACCAGTTCAAGTTTTTTGTACACATGCTTGGACATGACGAACACTCCTGCAGATTTTCAGCCAGAGACAGGTACAATAAATTACAACGCCCGGTTGGGCAGACCCAAAAAAACTCCCGTCCCAGCCGGACAACCCAATGTCATTTCTCCATGAAAAATAAACCATTCACGCCCGGCGCCGCCATCGAAAAAATTATTTTTTCACCACGCGCACCACGACATGCCCGAACACAGCGTTCGACTGTCCACGCAAGCTCCTGACAAATCAATCGACTGAACGAAAGTCTTCACCCTCCGAAAAAGCCAAGGCTGCATTTCATCTTTTTCAGCCCAAGTTTTGCGCAGAACCTTAGGCGCTTCGCCTTTAAGTTGATTTCGCCCGATTCATTTTGCGACAACTTCCTAACGCGTTTTTATGTGCAGAGATCCAAGGCAAACTTCCCACAAAAATACGTTCGTTATTCGGAATGACTTAAAGTTCATAGAATTATCAGGGAACATATTTAATATTTATGC
Source organism: Acidocella sp. (assembly GCF_036489515.1). Taxonomy (GTDB): domain Bacteria; phylum Pseudomonadota; class Alphaproteobacteria; order Acetobacterales; family Acetobacteraceae; genus Acidocella. The sequence continues at coordinate 12,422 of NZ_DASXFO010000002.1, read as the reverse complement.
CAAAACAAACAATAAATTTACGATCAGCACGAAACATCTTTCCGCAACCATCGTTATACTATACAAAAAATTAACGCGCACGAATTACACGAATTAACGGCTACACCGAATACATAACAACGCCTCTTAGAATGGTGAAAAGCCTTGCAAAAACAAAACACACCAAACGCAGATCAACGCCTTCAGCAACGATCTATCCTGAAAAAATGAGTGCGATATAACATTTCGTTAGGTACAAAAGCAGTTTTGGTCCGGGACAGGACCGATTGGCAAATAATATACAATGACGGCCCTGGACCCCAAAACACTCTTCCTCGCCATACTGTTGGTACTGTCGCTGATGAGCGCCGCTTGCGTGCCGATCTGGCTGCAGGACCGCAGCCAGAAGGCTGTCCTATGGATGGCAGGGGGATGCATGCTGTTCTGCTTCGGCATGGTGAGCCGTGTGGCCCTGCCCTTCCTGCCTGCCATCATCATCAGTAATGCGCTGGTGTTCGCCTTCTACGGGTTGATCTGGACCGGCTGCCGTAACCTGCTCATGCGACCGGCCCGCCTCGACGTGATCGCCGCTTTTGCGGTGATCTGGTGCGCACTGTGCCTGACACCACAAATCCGCGACAGCATGGACCTGCGCACCGGCGCGGCAGGGCTGGTGATCATGGCACTCATCCTCCTGACGATGCGCGAGATCTGGCAGATGCGCCTGGGGGCGCTCAGCATCCGCGGCTGGCTGCTCTGTCTGTATGGCGCCCACGCCTTCCTGACACTGCACCGCACCCTGACGGCCCTGGGCCGCGCCCATCCGGGCAACCCCTCCTTCACCGACATGCCGGGCTTCACCTCGCTCATGATCGAAGCCCTCGCCTTTACCATCCTGACCGGCCTGGGCCTGATCGGGCTGAGCAAGGAGGTCTCCGACCGGCGGCATCGCCAGGCGGCACGCAGCGACTTCATGACCGGCGTCGCCAACCGGCGGCATTTCGAGGAAAGTCTGCAGCGGCATTTCGACCGGGCCTCCAAAAACGGCCGCCACCTGGCGCTGATCATGATCGATGCCGACGAGTTCAAGGCCTATAACGACCTGTACGGCCATCCGGCGGGTGACAAGTGCCTGCGCGCGCTCTCCACTGTGTTTCTGGCGACCTGCCGCCCAGGCGACGTGGTCGGCCGCTACGGCGGCGAGGAATTCGCCATTCTGCTGCCCAACACAAGCTCCCGCGCGGCGCATGCGGTCGCCAACCGCCTGCTGATGGCGGTGCGCGACCTGCGGCTGAAACACACCAAACGGCCGAACGGCTTCGCCACCATCAGCCTGGGCGTCGCCTCGCTGACACCGGAGACCGAGCTCCTCACAGCGGTGGAACTGCTGGAGGCCGCCGACCGCGCTTTGTACCGCGCCAAGCAGGAGGGGCGCGACCGGGTCTGCCACGCCGATGATGAATGCGAGCTGCCGGTGATGCTCCAGGCCAGCAGCTAGGGGAAGCGAAGGGGAAGGCTTCTTTTTGTGAACAAAAAGAAGCAAAAAAACTTTATTAATGCTGGGCCATGGGCGTTGTCGCCGCCACCGCCCAAGGCCCAGCATTAACAAAAATTTTTGCGCCGCTTTTTTTAAAAAGCGGCTGCTTCCTTCGCTCTCGGACAGCCTGTAGATCGCCCGGGCCATTTATGCGAAACGACGCCGATGCTGGTGACCGAATTATCCTGGCGCGATCCGCTCGACAGTTTCGCCGCCTGCGCCGATGAACCCTATCTGGCGTTCCTCGACAGCGCGGCCGCGAACGATCCGCGCGCCGAAATATCCTATCTCTGCCTTGATCCGGTCGCGACCCTCACCCTGCCCGCGTCTGCCTCCGATCCCTTCGCCACCCTCGCCGCCTGGCTCGACCGTCACCGTCCGCCGCACAGCCCGGACAGCGCGGCGCCGTTGCCCTTCATCGGCGGCGCGGTCGGGTTTCTCGGCTATGAGCTCGGCGTCGCCGCGGCGGGGATCACCAGCCGGCATCCGCGCATGGAAGGCCTGCCCGATGCGTGGTTCGGGCTGTACGACACCGTACTGGGCTTCGAGCATCGCACAAGCCGGCTCTGGTTCATCGGCCATGACCGGCCGGGCGCGCCCGCCGCCCGGCGCCTCACGGCACTGACCGCACGGCTGGCGCGGTGCGCGACGCTGCCGGCGGCGGGGCCGCTGGACTGGCAGCCGGAATGGAGCGAAGCCGACTATCACGAGCGGGTCGACCGCGTACGCGCCTATATCGGCGCGGGCGATATTTTTCAGGCCAATCTGACGCATCGTTTCCGGGCGCGACGGCCAGCGCGATTGTCCACCGCTGGACTATATGCCGCGCTGCGGCGCAAAAACCCCGCCCCCTTCGCCAGTTTTCTCCGCTGCGACGACGAGGCGACGATCATCAGCGCCTCGCCGGAAGCTTTTCTGAGCCTTGACCCGGATGGCAGGGTCGAAACCCGGCCGATCAAGGGGACGATCCGCCGCGGCGCGACCGCGGAGGAGGATGAGCGCCTCGGGCAGGAACTCAGCCAGTCGGCCAAAGATCGCGCGGAAAACCTGATGATCGCGGATCTGATGCGCAACGATCTCGGCCGCGTCTGTGCGACCGGCAGCGTGAAAGTGACGGCGCTCTGCGCGCTGGAACGTTTTGCGAACGCGCAGCATCTGGTCTCGGTGGTCGAAGGGCGGCTCAAGCCCGGTCTCGGCGCCATCGATCTGCTCCGGGCCACCTTTCCCGCCGGGTCGATCACCGGCGCGCCGAAACATCGCGCCATGCAGATCATCGACGAGATCGAGACGGCGGCGCGCGGCGCCTATTGCGGCACGATCGCCTGGCTCGGCTTTGACGGCGCGATGGGGAGCTCAGTGATGATCCGCAGCATCATCGCAACCCGGGAGGCTTTGTTCGCCCAGGCCGGCGGGGGAATTGTGTGGGACAGCGATCCCGCCGCCGAATATGCCGAGATGCGGCTGAAAGCGGCACCGTTGCTGGCGGCGGGCAATGGTTAGACAAGCGAAGGGAAGGCTTCTTTTTGTGAACAAAAAGAAGCAAAAAAACTTTGTTAATGCTGGGCCATGGGCTTTGTCTGGGACAACGCCCATGGTCCAGCATAGCAAAAATTTTTGCGCCGCTTTTTTTAAAAAGCGGCCGCTTTCCTCCTAATGCAATCATGTTCCAACCAAGTGATCTGGCTGAACGGCGCGCTGGTCGCGGCTGAGGCGGCGCGGATCGACCCGGCCGATCGTGGCCTGCTGCTGGGTGACGGGCTGTTCGAAACCCTGCGCGTGGCCGCAGGCGTTCCCCGCCACGCAATGCGGCATCTCGCCCGGCTCCAGGCCGGCGCGCTTCTGCTCCGCCTCGATTTGCCGGACGCAGACGTTTTGCATGATGCCCTGGCGGCGGTAGTGACCGCGCACAGACTGGCCGATGGCGTGTTGCGGCTGACCGTAACGCGCGGCGCCGGGCCACGCGGTGTGCTGCCCGTCCGGCCGCAACGCCCGACCGTGCTGGTCACCGCCGCTCTCCTGCCGCCGCCCGCCGCCCCTGCGGACGTCATCATCGCCCGGGGCATCACGCGGGATGAAAACTCCCCCCTCTCCCGGATCAAGTCGCTGAACTATCTGCCCAGTATTCTGGCCCGGATCGAGGCGGAGGAACGGGGGGCCACAGAGGCACTGCTGCTCAACCAGGCAGGCTTGGTGGCGGAATCGAGCGCCGCCACTGTTTTCGTCCACCGCGCCGGCGCATGGCTAACGCCGCGGCTGGACGATGGCGCGCTGCCCGGCATCCGCCGCGCCGTGCTGCTCGAGGCCGGGCTGGTGCGCGAGGCAGCGCTGCCAGTGGCGTGGTTGCTTGAGGCCGAGGCGCTATGCCTGGGCAATGCCCTGAGTCTTCGCCCCGTGCGTTCGATCGATGGCCAGGCGATCGGCGGAGCAGAAATTTTTGCGGGATTCGCAGCAACGAACAGAACACTCGGCTTCGACTGAGCGGTGGCACTGCGAAGCGAAGGGAAGGCTTCTTTTTGTAAACAAAAGGAAGAAAAAACTTGGTAGCGGGTCAGCTAAATTCCTGCTTCCGACCAAAGCACGACGTTCAGGCGTGTCCACGGGAGCGTCTGCTGTTGGGAAAAGATGCCGTTCCCGCACCTCGAGCCGCCACCCGAAACAGGCCGCCGGAGCAGGTTACGAAATGGAGATGGCGTGAGCTCACGTGGCCTGCATGATTTAGGCATTCGCATAGATCAGGATGCGTGACTGGCCTTTGAGGCGACAACCGTACTTAACGATCGTCAAGCCTCCGGATACCAACAATATTCGCCAACGACACAGCTAGCTCTCAATCAAGGTGGGCACCCGTCCTCGATCCAGCGGCCGAACAGCTCGATCCGGGACTGGGGCCAGGGTCCCTCGCCCCGCGGCGGTGGCGGTGGCATCACGGCTCCTCCGATCCCGCGAATACGATCATAGATGGCTGAGGCGTGTGACTTTACCTCCTCATAACTCGCCAGGTTGAAAGCCCGGCTCATTCCCTGAATATCCCGATCCGTGAACAGCGGACGAATATCGGCTTTGAAGCTTGTACGGTCTGTCATTTCACCACCATCTTGCTATTTCAATTGTCGCGATCTCCATCAATTCATCGAATTCTAGTAATATCAGATCAAGGAGGTGCGCATTCACCATCCGATGCCGTGAGAAGCAGTATCAATTCGTTGGCGAGCGCCGTGGGCTGCTCCTCGGGAACGAAATGGCCGGAACTGGGGATCTCACGCGCAGTCGCGTTATGACCGGTTTGTCTCCCCATAGCGGAATTTCAAACTGACCCACTACCAAAAACTTCGGTAGTGGGTCATGGGCGTTGTCGATGACAACGCCCATGACCCAGCTTAGCCAAAAATTTTTGCGCCGCTTTTTTTAAAAAGCAGCTGCTTCCTTCTATTCCTTCAGCCAGACCGGGTCTTTCAACCGAGCGACGAAGGCGCCATGGGCGGCGAGCGTGACCTCGTCCACCACGATCGGCCTCGGCGTGCGGTTTTCGGCGCGCTCATACTGCGCGAAGGCCAAGCCCTGCGTGGTCTCCAGCACCAGGCCGCGCTGCCGGCCGCCGGTGAGCTCCACATAGACCTCGGCCAGCAATTTGCAGTCGAGCAGTGCGTTATGCCTGGTGCGGGCGGAGAGATCGATGTCGAAGCGGCGGCACAGCGCGTCCAGGCTGTTAGGCATGCCCGGGAAGCGGGTTTTCGCCAGCACCAGCGTATCGATCATGCGCGGCCGGCCCAAAGGCGGACGGTTGAGGCGGGACAGCTCGTGGTCGATGAAGCCGAAGTCGAACGGCGCGTTATGCGCGACCAGGGGCGCATCGCCGAAAAATTCCAGCATGCCGTCTACGATGGCGGCGAATTTCGGCTTGCCCACGACATCGGCGTTGGTGATGCCGTGCACGCGCGTGCTGTCACTGGGGATGTCGCGCTCGGGGTCGAGCAGCACATGATATTGCGCGCCGGTCGGCAGGTCGTTCATCAGTTCGATGGCGGCGATCTCGATCACCCGGTCGCCGGTGAGCGGCTCGAAGCCGGTGGTCTCGGTGTCGAAAAGCACGGAACGGCTCATGGCAGCAGCCCCTGGATGATGCGGCGCACGCGGCGCACGGTGTGGAATTTCGAGAGGCCGGTGCGCACCACATAGTCGGCGCGGCGGCGTTTTTCGGCATCGGGCATCTGCCGGGCGATGATCGCCTCGATCTGCTCGTCCGGCAGGCCGCGGCGGCGCACGCGCTCGATCTGCACGTCGAGCGGGGCGGAAACGGTGATGATTTTTGTGAAGCGGTTTTCCGATCCCGTCTCGAACAGGAGCGGAAGATCCAGCAGCACGGCGCGGCGGCCGGCGCGGAAGGCGGCGCTGCGGAAATGCGCCTCGCGCTGGCGCACCAGCGGGTGCATGATGAATTCCAGCCGGCGCATCGCCACGTCGTCGCCCAGCACCCATTCGCGTAAGCGGGCGCGGTTCAGCACGCCGTTCTCCACCGTGCCGGGAAAGGCGCGGTCGAGGGCCGGGATGGCGCGGCCGCCAGGGGCCTGGAGAAGATGCACCTCGTCATCAGCGTTGAAGCATGGGATGCTGTGGGCAGCGAAAATTTTCGCCACCGTGGTTTTGCCCATGCCGATGCCGCCGGTCAGGCCGATCACGATCATGAAGCGACGATCCGGTACAGTTCCTCGTCCACTTCCGGGGTGACGCCGAACCAGGCGGAAAAACCGGGCACGGCCTGGTGCAGCAGCATGCCCAGCCCCTCGACCGCCTTTAATTTTTGCGCCGCCGCCGCTGCGAGCAAGGGCGTGGTGAGCGGGGCGTAGACGATATCGGCGACCGCCAGCGAGGCGGGGGCGGACTCAAGCGGCATATCCAGCGGCGGATGCCCGGTCATGCCCAGCGAGGTCGTGTTCACCAGCAGGGCATGGTCGCTGAGTGCTGCCGCGCGCTGGTCCCACGCCAAAATTTTGGCGGGCGGCAGGTGCGCGGCCAGGGCGGCGGCGCGCTCGGGCGAGCGGTTGCAGATGGTCACCGCCGCACCCTCATCCTGCAACGCGGCGGCGATGGCGCGGGCAGCGCCCCCGGCGCCCAGGATCAGCGCGGGGCCGGCGGCCGGATCGACGCCATGGGCGCGCAGATTCGCGACGAAACCGTAGCCGTCGGTGTTGGCGCCGGTGATGCTGTCACCGAAAATCAGCGTGTTGACCGCGCCGGCGCGCAGCGCGCTTGGCTCCAGCCGGTCGCACACCGCGAAGGCGGCTTCCTTGTGCGGGATGGTGACATTGGCACCCGCGAACCCGGCATGGCGCAGCGCGCGGACGGTGTCGGCGAAATGCTCCGGGGCGACGGGCAGCGGCAGATAGGCGCCGTCAATCCCGTAGCGGTTCAGCCAGGTGCCGTGGAGTCGGGGGGAACGGGAATGGGCGACCGGCCAGCCGATAACACCGGCGAGGCGGGCGGAGCCAGAGAGGAGTCGCATGGCGCAAGTCCACCACGACGCATGGCGCTTGCCAAGAGTGCGACCAGCAGGAAGGGCGTGACATGGGCGAATTGCGGCGACCAGGGCAGCAGGCCGGGGCCGAACCAGGCGAGGAAACAGAGCACCGCCTCGAACGGCGCGAAGCCGGTGACCAGGCGCTTTTCCACCAGAAGGGCGACCGCCAACGTGGCGCCGAGCAGGTCGTAATCATGCAGATACGGACAGGCCAGCGCGGTCAGCAGCAGCACGGCGATGGGCGAGCGCGCCCGCCAGGAGAGCAGGATGGCGACGGCGCTGACCGCCCCCTGGACCAGCAGTGCCGCAGGAACGCCGAGAAACCGAAAACTCGCGAAGACGCTGATCAGCCCGCCCGCGAAGGCCGGCGGTTGGCCGGTGAGCAGCACGTTGGACATTGCCGGGCGGGTGAAATGCCAAAAGCCGGACCACGCCGCCGAGCCCAGGACGAGCCAGGAGAGGCCGGCGAAAGCCAAAGCGGAGACAACCGCCAGCCCAAACGCGGCCGGCGCGCGACGGAGCAAAAAAAGCGGCAAGGCCAGACCCAGTTGCGGCTTGATGGTGGCCAGGCCGATCAGTACCCCGCCCAGACGCGGCCGGCGCGGCAGGAGCAGAAGGCCGCCGCCGATGAGCGCGGTGAGCAGTGCTGCGTTTTGATGTTCCAGCATGTTCTCAAGGCTGGCCGGGCTGGCCAGGACAGCGGCGATGAACCATCCCCCCTTCCCCGCCACCCGCAGCAGCACGGCCAGCAGCAGCAGGGACAGAAGATCGAAGCTGAGCACCGCCGGCCAGGGCGGCAGCCAGCCGAAGGGCAGTGCGATGAGCAGATAGTTCGGCGGGTAGCTCCACAGATGATAGGGCAGCTTGCCGTACAGCGCGGCAAAAAACGCCTGGTAGGCCTGTACATCGAACAGCGCGGCGAGATGCCCGTGCAGGGCCAGAAAGCCGCCGCCCCAGAAGTCCAGCCCGTCGCGCAGCGCCTTGCCGGTCAGCCCATGCGCCTCGCCCCAGATGATCAGGCCTGCCTCCAGGCAGGAGGGCACGGTGCACAGCGCGGCCAGCGCGATCCGCGTCAAGCGATAAATTTGACTTTTTTGGCTCATTTGCGCAATCTTCCGTGCTTTCTGCCCTTGAAAGCACAACAATGATTTCTCCGCTAATGCCGAACTACAACCGCGCCGACCTTGCTTTCGAGCATGGCGAAGGCGCTTGGCTGTTCGACACGGCGGGGCGACGCTTTCTTGATTTCGGCGCCGGCATCGCCAGCAGCTCGCTGGGACACGGGCACCCGCATCTGACCCAGGCCATCGCCGAGCAGGCCAAGCGGGTGATGCATGTCTCCAACCTGTACCGCGTTCCCGGCGCGGAGCATCTGGCGCAGCGTTTGGTCGAAGCCAGCTTCGCGGACTCGGTGTTCTTTTGCAATTCCGGCGCCGAGGCGAATGAGGGCCTGGTGAAGGCCCTGCGCAAAACCATGGCCGATGCCGGCCAGCCTGAGCGCGTGCGGGTAATCTGCTGCGACGGCGCCTTCCATGGCCGCACACTCGCCATGCTGGCCGCCACCGGCAACCCAAAATACCAGGCCGGGTTCGGCCCGGTGGTGGACGGCTTCGATCATGTGCCGTTCAACAATATGAACGCGCTGCGCGCGGCGATCACGCCGCAGACCGCCGGCGTGCTGATCGAGCCGATCCAGGGCGAAGGCGGCATCCGCCCGGCGACGATGCAGTTCTTGCGTGACCTGCGCGCGACCTGCGACGAGTTCGGGATTCTGCTCGGGATGGACGAAATTCAGACCGGCATGGGCCGCACCGGCAAATTGTTCGCGTATGAATGGGCCGGGATCGAGCCGGATGTGATGTCGCTCGCGAAAGGTCTGGCCGGCGGCTTCCCGATGGGCGCGGTGCTGGCCAAGGAGCGCGTGGCGAAGGCGCTGGTGCCCGGCAGCCATGGCACGACCTTCGGCGGCGGCCCGCTGGCCTGCGCCGCGAGCAACGCGGTGCTGGACGTCATTCTGGCCCCCGGCTTCCTCGATGAGGTCGTCACGACCGGCCAGTATCTGTGGGCCGGTCTCGAAAAACTTCGTGCGAAGTATCCCACCGTGTTTACCGAGGTACGCGGCATGGGATTGATCGTGGGGCTGAAATGCGCGGTCCCGAATACTGCGGCGCAGAACGCCGCCGTGGCGGAAGGGCTGCTGACGGTCGCCGCCGGTGACAACGTGCTGCGGCTGGTGCCGCCGCTGATCGTGCGCGAGGCGGAATGCGACGAGGCACTGGCACGCCTCGACCGCGCGGCGCAGCACCTCATGCCCGCCATGCTGGAGGCGGCGAAATGAGCGCCGTCATCGAGCTGCGCAGCGCCGCCCCCCGGCATTTCCTTGACCTCAAGGATTTTTCCGGCGCGGAACTGCGCGCGCTGCTGGACAGTGCGGCGCAGTTCAAGCGCACCCGGCGCAGCGGCAAAAAGCCACTGGCAGGCAGGACGCTGGCGCTGATCTTCGAGAAACCCTCCACCCGCACCCGCGTCTCCTTCGAGGTGGCGATGCGCGAACTCGGCGGCGACGTGATCACGCTCTCCTCCCGCGACATGCAGCTCGGCCGCGGCGAGTCGATCTCCGACACCGCCAACGTGCTGTCGCGCTATGTCGACGCGATCATGCTCCGCACCGGCGCCGCGGCGAAGCTGCACGAGCTGGCGAAGCACGCCAGCGTACCGATCATCAACGGCCTCACCGAGCTGTCGCATCCCTGCCAGATCATGGCCGATATCCTCACCTTCGAGGAGCATCGCGGACCGATCGGGGGCCAAGCGATCGCCTGGCTGGGCGACGGCAACAATGTCGCCACCTCGTTCATTGAAGCGGCCGCACGATTCGGGTTTTCGCTGCGGCTCGGTTGCCCGGAGGCCCATGGGCCGAGCCGCGACGCGCTCGCCTGGGCGAAGGCGCAGGGCGCGGATGTGACCGTGACCACCGATCCTCGCGCGGCGGTCGCCGGGGCGCGCGGCGTGGTGACCGATACCTGGCTCAGCATGGCCGATTCGCCGGACGACGCGGCGGAGCGGTTTGCCGCGCTGGGGCCGTACCAAGTGACGCCGCAACTGATGGCGCTGGCAGCGCCGGATGCGGTGTTCCTGCACTGCCTGCCGGCACATCGCGGCGAGGAGGTGGCGGCGGCGGTGATCGACGGTCCGGCCTCGGTCGTGTTCGACGAGGCGGAGAACCGGCTGCACGCGCAAAAGGCGATTTTGGCATGGTGCCTGGGGTAGGAAAGGAAGGCTTCTTTTTGTGAACAAAAAGAAGCAAAAAAACTTTTTTATGCTGGGCATGGGCTTGTCGCCGACACAGCCTCCGGCCCAGCATAGAAGAAGTTTTTGCGCCGCTTTTTTCAAAAAGCGGCCACTTCCTTCCAGGAGGAGCGAAAATGTCCAAATTGCTGTCAGAGGCCGAACTCCACCACCTGCCACCCGGCTGGGCGCCGGCGGCCGACCGAAAATCCATCCACCACAGCTACAAGTTCAAGGACTTCGCCGAGGCCTTCGCGTTCATGACGCGCGTGGCCCTGCTGGCGGAGCAGATGAACCACCATCCCGACTGGGCGAATTCCTACAACAAGGTGGAAATCCGCCTTTCTTCGCACGATGCCGGCGGGGTGACGGAGCGGGATATCAGGCTTGCACAAGCGATCGCTGTTTTTGCGCCGGCAACGACATAAGTCAGCGGTCATGGGCAGTTAGCCCCGGCGGTCGGCCGGCGCGGCGGCCGCCCATTGGATCGCAAAAACCGGGCCACGGACAAAAATCCTCTTGTGCGCGGTGGGCGGTTTGAATACATCCGAAGACGTTATCCCCAAGGGGTCTCTCCGGTGCTGCGGGCCGGGCGGGGCCCGCTGCAAAGGAGCTAAAATATATGAGTAAAGTCATTGGTATCGACCTTGGTACCACCAATTCCTGCGTCGCAGTCATGGAAGGCAAGGACGTTCGCGTGCTCGAGAACGCAGAAGGCGCGCGCACGACCCCGTCGATGGTTGCGTTCAGCGATTCCGGCGAGCGCCTGGTCGGCCAGTCCGCGAAGCGGCAAGCCGTCACCAACCCGACCAACACGCTGTACGCCGTCAAGCGCCTGATCGGCCGCCGCTACGATGACCCGACCGTAACGAAGGACAAGGCCCTGGTGCCCTATACCATCGTGCGCGGTGACAACGGCGATGCCTGGGTCGAGGCCAAGGGCAACAAATATTCCCCGTCACAGGTCAGCTCCTACATCCTGACCAAGATGAAGGAGACCGCCGAAGCGTATCTGGGCGAGACCGTCACCCAGGCCGTGATCACCGTGCCGGCCTACTTCAACGACGCGCAGCGCCAAGCCACCAAGGACGCCGGCAAGATCGCCGGCCTGGAGGTGCTGCGCATCATCAACGAGCCGACCGCGGCCGCCCTGGCCTACGGCATGGACAAGAAGAATGCCGGCACCATCGCGGTATATGACCTCGGTGGCGGCACCTTCGACATTTCCATCCTGGAACTCGGCGACGGCGTGTTCGAGGTGAAGTCCACCAACGGCGATACGTTCCTCGGCGGTGAGGATTTCGACCAGCGCGTGATCGACTACCTGGCCGACGAGTTCAAGCGCGACCAGGGCATCGACCTGCGTAAGGACAAGCTTGCCCTGCAGCGCCTGAAAGAGGCCGCGGAAAAGGCGAAGATCGAACTCTCCTCCTCCAAGGAGACCGAGATCAACCTGCCGTTCATCACCGCCGACGCCTCCGGCCCCAAACACATGGTGCTGAAGCTGACCCGCGCGAAGCTGGAATCGCTGGTCGACGACCTGATCGAGCGCACGCTGGCCCCATGCCGCGCGGCGCTGAAGGATGCCGGCGTCACCGCCGGTGAGATCAACGAAGTCATTCTCGTCGGCGGCATGACCCGCATGCCGAAAGTCATCGAGGCGGTGAAGACCTTCTTCGGCAAAGAGCCGGCCCGCAACGTCAACCCGGACGAAGTGGTCGCCATCGGCGCCGCCATCCAGGGCGCGGTGCTGAAGGGCGACGTCAAGGACGTGCTGCTGCTGGACGTGACCCCGCTGTCGCTCGGCATCGAGACCCTGGGTGGCGTGTTCACCCGGCTGATCGACCGCAACACGACCATCCCGACCAAGAAGAGCCAGACCTTCTCCACCGCCGAGGACGGGCAGACCGCGGTCACCATCAAGGTGTTCCAGGGCGAGCGCGAAATGGCGGCGGACAACAAGCTGCTCGGCAATTTCGACCTGACGGGCCTTCCCTCCGCGCCGCGCGGCGTGCCGCAGATCGAAGTCACGTTCGACATCGACGCCAACGGCATCGTCTCGGTCTCGGCCAAGGACAAGGCCACCGGCAAGGAGCAGCAGAT
>NZ_DASXFO010000033.1:0-7303 GCF_036489515.1 Acidocella sp. | reverse complement strand
GCCATAGGCGCCGACATGGAGCTCGTAGATCACGGTTTCCGCCCAGGGAAGGCCGCGCCAGTCCGCATGGCGCCAGCGAAAATTCAGGTCGGTGACCAGGCTCGGCCCATGCACGTCCGTGCTTTGCGCGCGCGAGGCCGGGTCCGGCACCTCGGTCTGGCCATCGATCCGGTAGCGATAGGCGGCGCCGAGGGGGGCGAAAAGCCGGGCGCGATACAGGCCGGTCTCGTCGCGCCGCATCTGTGTGGCCGTACCTTCGACCACGACGTCCACGTGGCGCGCCTCCGGGGCCCAGAGTGTGAATGAGACCTCACCTTGGGCGGTGACGATGGCGCCGAACTGCCGCGTCATCCGCGGGGGACCGTGGCGGCGAGCAACACCAGCGCATGCGCCGGCACGTGCACGTCTCCGTTTGACAAAAACGTCATCCTTTCCCGGTCGGGATCAGCACTGTCCAAAACCACCTCCCATGGCAGGTCATGATTGGGCACGGTAAAATCGCGCGGCTGGTCCGAGGCGTTGAGCAACAGAAACGTGAGGTCGACGGTGTCGTCGGTCAATACGGCGCGGCGCAAACTCAGCATCTGCGCGGCGGCATCGGCCCAGGCGGACAGGCTCAGCGCCTCGCCCGTCTCGTCAAACCAGGCGGCATCCTCGATCCCCGGCAGCACCTCCACGGTGCTATGTAAAAAGCTTTCGCTGCGCAGGCTCGGACGCGCGGCGCGCAAGGCGGTCAAACGCTGTGTGAAACGCAGCAATTGCTGTGCCGTGGTCGGTCCGGCATCGAGCAGGCCGCGCCAATCCACCCAGGAGATTTCGTTGTCCTGGCAATAGGCGTTGTTGTTGCCCTGCTGCGTGCGGCCGAATTCGTCGCCGCCCAGCAGCATCGGCGTGCCGTGCGCGAAGAACACGGTGGCGAGGATCGCCCGCTGCACCCGCCCCCGCAGCTCGAGAACGCCCGGGTCGTCGGTCGGCCCCTCGGCGCCGTAATTGGCGGAATAATTCTCGCTTTGGCCGTCTTTGTTATCCTCGCCGTTGGCCTGATTGTGGCGCTCATTATACGAGACCGTGTCCTGCAAGGTGAAGCCGTCATGGGAGGCGGCATAATTGATGCTGGCCCAGGGTTTGCGGCGGAATTTATCGAAAATGTCGCCCGAGCCCATCAGCCGCGCCGCAAGCTCGGGGCGCTGCCCCGGGTCGCCGCGCCAGAAGCGCCGCACCGTGTCACGGAAGCGGTCGTTCCATTCGGCGAAGCCCGGCGGATGGTGGCCCATCTGGTAGCCGCCCGGGCCGACATCCCAGGGCTCGGAGATCAGCTTCAACCGAGCGAGCACCGGATCCTGGCGGATCGCGTCGAAGAAGCCGGAGCACGGGTCGAAGCCATGCGCCTCGCGGCCAAGCGTGGCCCCGAGATCAAAGCGGAAGCCGTCGATATGATAGGCCTGCGCCCAGTGACGCAGACTGTCCATCACCATTTGCAGCACGCGCGGATGGGACATGTTGAGCGTGTTGCCGCAGCCGGTATCGTTAACCAGCCGGCGTGGATCGTCCTGGACCGGCCGGTAGTAGGAACGATTATCAAAGCCACGCCAAGAGAGGGTGGGCCCCATCTCATTGCCCTCGCAGGTATGGTTGTACACCACGTCGAGAATCACCTCGATGCCGGCCGCATGCAGGCGGCGCACGGTCTGACGGATTTCCAGCAGCGCGCCGTCGTTGGCGGCAAAATAATGGGGCTCGGGTGCGAAGTAGGCGAGCGTGGAATAACCCCAGTAATTGCGCAGGTTTTTTGCGCTTAAGAAACGGTCCTGCACAAACGCGTGGACCGGAAGCAGTTCGATGGCGGTGACGCCCAGCCGGTGCAGATGCTCGATGATCCACGGATCGCCCAGGGCGGCAAAACGGCCGCGCTCATGCGCCGGGATTTCCGGGTGCCGCATGGTCAATCCCTTGACATGGGCTTCGTAGATCACCGTTTCGGCCCAAAGCCTGCCGGGCGGCGCGTCATCGCCCCATTCGAAATGGTCGTCCACCACCACGGCCTTTGGCATGGCGGCGGCGGAATCGCGGCGGTCGAAGGAGAGATCCTGGCGCGGCGAGCCGACGCGGTAGCCGAACAGCGCGTCCGACCAATGCAGCCTGCCGACCAGTTTTTTCGCATAAGGGTCGAGCAACAGCTTGTGAGGGTTGAAGCGGTGCCCCGCCTCGGGCTGGTAAGGCCCGCGCACGCGGTAACCATAGACCAGCCCAGGGCCGGCCTGCGGCAAATAGCCGTGAAACGCTTCATCGGTGCAGCTGGGCAGTTCCAGCTGGGCGATCTCGTGGCGTCCGGCCGCATCGAACAGGCAGAGAGTCACACGTTCCGCATGGGCCGAGAATACCGCGAAATTCACCCCGAGCCCGTCCCAATGCGCCCCCATCGGATAGGGTTTGCCGGGCAGAAGTTTGGAGGGCGCCACGGTCAGGCCCGGCGCAGAATGATGCCCGCCAGCGGCGGCAAGGTCAGGCGCAGCGAGCCGGGCTGGCCGTGGCTGGGTTCGGCTTCAGTCTGCCGTGTTCCGGCATTGCCAATGCCCGAGCCGCCGAAACCGGTAGCGTCGGAATTCAGAATCTCCTTCCAGGAGCAGAACTCCGGCACGCCGATGCGGTAATCTTCGCGCACCACCGGCGTAAAATTGCACACGACCAGCAGCGGATCGCCTTGTTCGGCGAAGCGGGCATACGCGAAAACGCTCTGGTCACGGTCATCGCCGACCAGCCATCGGAAGCCGGAGGGCGCGAAATCGCGCTCATACAGCGCCGGCTCAGCCTTCAGCAGCGCGTTCAACTGCCGCACCAGCCCCTGCACGCCACGATGGGTCTCATACCGCAGCAGGTGCCAGGACAATTCCCCGTCATGGTTCCATTCGCTTGGCTGCCCGAATTCCGACCCCATGAACAGCAGCTTCTTGCCCGGATGGGTCCACATGAAGGTGAGATAGGCACGCAGCGTGGCGAAACGCTGCCATTCATCTCCCGGCATGCGGCCAAGCAGCGAGCCTTTGCCGTGCACCAACTCGTCATGCGAGATCGGCAGCACGAACTTTTCCGAAAACGCGTAGATGAGGCCGAATGTCATCTGGTCGTGATGATAGCGCCGGTGGAGCGGATCTTCCTGAACATAATGCAGCGTGTCGTGCATCCAGCCCATATTCCATTTATGCGTGAAGCCAAGCCCGCCTTGCGCAACACTTTGCGTCACACCCGGCCAGGCGGTGGATTCCTCGGCGACCAGCAATGCGCCGGGTCGGCGCGCGCCGATGACCTCAGAGAGTTCCTGCAAAAAGCTGATGGCTTCGAGATTCTCCCGGCCGCCCTGCCGGTTCGGCACCCATGTGCCGGATGGGCGCGAATAGTCGCGGTACAGCATGGAGGCGACGGCATCGACGCGCAGCCCGTCCACCCCGTATTGCTCCAGCCAGAACAGCGCACTGGCGATGAGGAATTCCCGCACCTCGGTCCGGCCGAGATTGTAGATCAACGTGTTCCAATCGGGGTGAAGCCCCTCGCGCGGGTCCTGGTGTTCATAGAGATGTGTGCCGTCGAACTGCGCCAGACCATGCGCGTCGCCCGGAAAATGCGCCGGCACCCAGTCGAGGATCACGCCCAGCCCAGCTCCATGGCAGGCGCCGATGAAGGCCGCGAAATCCTCAGGCTCGCCCATCGCCGGCAGCGGCGCGAACTGGCTGAGCGGCTGGTAGCCCCAGGAGCCGCCGAACGGGTGGTTCATGACCGGCAGCAGCTCGATATGGGTAAAGCCGAGATCGGCGGCATAGGGGACCAGGCGCTCGGCCAATTCTGCCCAGTTGTAGGATCTCCCACCGACATGGCGCATCCAGGACGTGGCGTGTACCTCATAGATCAGCAGCGGCGTATCCAGCCCGGGTGCTGTGCGGCGCGGCGGCGGCGTGAAAACCGGGGCGACGATCGAGGCCGTGGCGGGCGGCACTTCCGCCTGCCGGGCGATCGGATCGGCCTTTTGCGGCAGCACACCGTGGGGCCCGAGAATTTCGTATTTATAGGCCTCGCCCACGTTCAGGCCAGGGAGAAAAACCTCCCACAGCCCGGCATCGCGCCGGCGCATCGGGTGGCGGCGTCCATCCCAGTTGTTGAAATCCCCCACCACCGAAACCCGCCTGGCGTTCGGCGCCCAAACCGCGAAGCGCACGCCGGGCGCATCGCCGAGGCGCATCGGCACCGCCCCGAGCCAGCCGGCAAGATCGTGATGCTGCCCTGAAGCGAACCGGCTGATGTCCTCATCCGCCAGCAGGAGCGAAAAGCGATACGGGTCTTCAGTCTCCTGGATGACTCCGTCCCAGCCGATGCGCAGCCGATAGGTTTGGGGCGTGCTGAGCCGCGCCTCGAAAATCGCGTCTCCATAAACCGGATGGGCTGCGGCGAGCACGGTGCCGCTGGCGTCCAGCAGCGTGACCGACCTCGCGCCCGGCGCCAACACACACACACTGTCCCCATGCGGCCCGAGCACGGCGAACGGATCGCCATGCGTGCCCTGCAGCAGCGCCTCGAAATCGCCTGTCCGGTCACGCATCCTGTAAAACCCTGGTGATGTGTAACAACCGTGCGGCGATGTCGGCGAAGCCGCGCAGCGGAATTCCGATCCAGTCCGGGCGGTTGGCGGCCTCGTAGCAGACTTCGTAGGCGACTTTTTCCAGCAGGAAGAGGTCCAGCAAGGCGGCCTCGGTCGCG
The DNA here is from genome assembly GCF_036489515.1 of Acidocella sp. Lineage (GTDB taxonomy): Bacteria > Pseudomonadota > Alphaproteobacteria > Acetobacterales > Acetobacteraceae > Acidocella. The sequence goes on along the minus strand of NZ_DASXFO010000033.1, from coordinate 2,557 downwards.
TCATCCGGCACCGAACGCGGCGCCGTTCCTTGCATGACGGCGCGATAGGAAGTGAGAAATTGCACTGACATCTCCCTGACGAACCGTCCGAGCGGTGCATCCGCACTGGCGGGCAGCGAGGAAGGTTGAGCCCGTGCGGCCACCGCAGCCGCATAGTCAAAGGAGCGCAGCAGCCCGGCGACGTCGTGCAGCGGCGAGGTCTTGGCGCGGCGGATGTCCAGCTTCTTCGCCGGCTCGCCCTCGAAATCGATGATGTACACGTCGCCGGTGGAGACCAGCACCTGGCCCAGATGAAAATCGCCATGGATGCGCGTCTGCAGCGTTCCCTTTCCAGCAGCCGCGAGGGTGGGGATCAGGTCGAGCAGATCGTGCCGATTCTCCAAAATGAATGCAGCAATTTGCGCGGTCTCTTGGGTGGGGAGTGGGCCGCTCTTTTGCAGCGCATCGAAGGCGAGAGAGAGCTGCGCCGCTGCGGCCTCGCCCCAGGCGGCGGCGGCGGCGCGGTCCGCCGGCTCCGGCGCAAACGCCGGATCGTCGGTGGGCCGGGCGAGCAAAGCGTGCAGCTCACCCAGGCGCGTGCCGACCGAGCGGGCGAACACGCTGTAGCCGGAAAGCTGGTCCGCCTCGTCATGGATGTCCTTGTTGGCCAGCCCCATCGTCTCGATGAAGCGGGCCAGGACGTCCTGCGTATACTGCCAGGCGTCGCCCTGGTTCTGCACGAATTCCTGCGCCAGGATCATGCTGTGGCCGGAACCGTCCTCGCGGACCATCGCCACTTCGCCGAGCAGCTTCGGAGTGTTGGCGTAGCCGGCAGCGGTGAGGAAGCGCACCATCTCAACCTCGGGATTGATGCCCTCCATCACCCGGCGGATCAGTTTCAGGATGATTTTCTGGCCGACAATGATCGAGCTGTTGGATTGTTCGGCGGCGAGGCGGCGCACCTCGGGCGCGTCCGGCAGCTCGACCTGCGCGAGAAACGGGCTCGGCCGGCAGATGACCTCACCACCTTGCACTTTCACCACCGTGGCGGCGCGTAAGGCCCGGATCACGCCGAGCGGGAAGACATCCACGGCAAAAGCATCGGTGAGGTAGCCCATGCGCCGCCCCTGCCGCACCCGCGCCAGCGCCAGCTGCTGCGGCAGCGCCGAGCTGGTGTCGCCGTCCCAGGAGAGGCCGAGCGGCAGCAGGTAGCACTCAGACCGCGCGCTGAGCTGCACCTCCAATTCGGCGAGCATGGTCTCCAAGCTGCGGCCTGGGATTTTGTCGCCGCGCACCAGTTTTGCCGACAGTATCTCCTGGTCTTTTGAGGCGAACCAGCGGCGGCGTTTCAGGTAAGCCGGCAGCGCCTCGGTCTCGAGAATTTTTTTCGCCACCGGCTCCAGCACGTCGCTTAAGCCCGCGCGCAGCACCAGCGTGGAAAATTCCGGCAGCGGCTCCGAGGGGCGCACATGCCAGGGCGGCAGCGCCTCCTCGGTGGCGAGGATGAACCAGTAGAAGCCGTAAGGCGGCAGGGTCAGCGGATAATGGAGCCGGCCGATCGGCGGAAAGCCGGAGCCGCCGAGCAGATCCACCGGCACGCGCCCGGCATAATCGGGCAGTTCCAGCTCCACCGCCTGCGCGGTGCGGGCGAGGTTGTAGACGCAGAGGATCGTCTCTTCCTCGCCCTCCTGGGTCTGGTACACGCGCAGAAACGCCAGCACCTTGCGGTTGCCGGGATAGAGAAAACGCTGTTCGCCGCGGCCGAAGGCGCGGTGGCGCTTGCGCACCGCCAGCATGCGCCGGGTCCAGTTCAGCAGGCTGTGCTGGTCGGCCGCCTGCGCCTCCACGTTCACGGCGCTGAAACCGTAGATCGGGTCCATCACCGGCGGCAGCACCAGATCGGCCGGGTTGGCGCGGGAGAAACCGCCATTGCGGTCGGGCGACCATTGCATCGGTGTGCGCACGCCGTCGCGGTCGCCGAGATGGATGTTGTCGCCCATGCCGATCTCGTCGCCGTAATAGATCACCGGCGTGCCGGGCATGGAGAGCAGCAGCCCGTTCATCAGCTCGATGCGGCGGCGGTCATGCTCCATGAGCGGCGCCAGACGCCGGCGGATGCCAAGATTGATGCGTGCGCGCCGGTCGGCGGCATAGGTGTTCCACAGATAGTCCCGCTCGGAATCGGTGACCATTTCGAGCGTCAGCTCGTCATGGTTGCGCAGAAAAATGGCCCATTGGCAGGGTTCCGGGATTTCCGGCGTCTGGCGCATGATGTCCGTTACGGGGAAGCGGTCCTCCTGGGCGATTGCCATGTACATCCGCGGCATCAGCGGGAAATGGAACGACATGTGGCACTCGTCGCCGGCGCCGAAATATTGCTGGGCGTCCTCGGGCCATTGGTTCGCCTCGGCCAGCAGCATGCGGCCCGGGGCGTGTGCGTCGAGCGCGGCGCGGATGGTTTTCAGCACCGCGTGGGTTTCGGGCAGGTTCTCGTTGTTGGTGCCGTCGCGCTCGATCAGATAGGGCACGGCGTCGAGCCGCAGCCCGTCCACGCCGAGATCGAGCCAGAAGCGCATGA
>NZ_DASXFO010000073.1:0-14073 GCF_036489515.1 Acidocella sp. | reverse complement strand
GGCTTCAGGCCGTTCATCGCCGCACCCACGGCCATGCCGGCAAACCCGTGCTCGGTGATCGGCGTGTCGATGACACGCTTGGGGCCGAACTCGTCCAGCATGCCCTGGCTGATCTTGTACGCGCCCTGATACTGCGCAACTTCCTCGCCCAGCAGGAACACATCCTTGTCGGCGCGCATCTCCAGGGTCATCGCCTCACGCAGCGCCTCGCGCACGGTGGTCGGCTTGGTCTCGCCCCATTCCGGCTCTTTGATTTCCTGCGGAGTGGCGGGGGCGTGCTTGGGCTGTGCCGGTGCGGCGGCCTTCGGCGCCTCGTTGGCGGGGGCCTGTTTGGCTTCCGCTTTCGGCGCGGCCGCTGTGCTCTCGCCCTCGGCGCCGAGCACCGCGATCACCGTGTTCACCGCCACGCCTTCGGTGCCCTCATCGACGAGGATCTTGAGCAGCTTGCCCTCATCGACGGCTTCCACTTCCATGGTCGCCTTGTCGGTCTCGATCTCGGCGATCACGTCACCGGATTTTACCTCGTCGCCGGGGTGTTTCAGCCATTTCGCCAACTTGCCCTCGGTCATTGTCGGCGAGAGGGCCGGCATGAGAACTTCCGTCGCCATGTTAGTGCGTCTCCACGAGAATATCGGTCCAAAGTTCGGCGTCGTCGGGCTCCGGCGAGCTCTGCGCGAAATCAGCCGCCTCCTGCACACGCGCCTTCACGCCGTCATCGATCGCCTTCAGCTCTGCTTCCGACATGCCCAGCTCCTCAAGCCGCTTCTTGGCGGAATCCAGGCAATCATATTCAGCGCGCATGCGCTGCACTTCCTCGCGGGTGCGGTACTTCGCCGGGTCGGACATGGAATGGCCGCGATAGCGATAGGTCTTCATTTCCAGCAGGAACGGCCCCTTGCCGGCGCGGCAATGCGCCACCGCCTGCAGCCCAGCGGCCTTCACCGCCTCGACATCCATGCCATCGACCGAGAGGCCCGGGATACCCCAGGGCGACCCGTTGGCCGAGAGATCGCGCGACGCGGAAGCGCGCTCGATGCTGGTGCCCATGCCGTAGCGGTTGTTCTCAATGACGAAGACCACCGGCAACTTCATCAGCGCCGCCAGGTTGAAGCTCTCATAAACCTGGCCCTGGTTGGAGGCGCCCTCGCCGAAATAAGTCAGGCTGACGCGGTCGTTTTCGCGGTACCAGTTGGAAAAAGCGAGGCCATTGCCAAGGCTGACCTGCGCGCCGACGATGCCATGCCCGCCGAAGAATCCCTTCTCCTTGCTGAACATGTGCATCGAGCCGCCCTTGCCCTTCGAGTAGCCGCCCGAACGGCCGGTCAGCTCCGCCAGCACCCCCTTCGGGTCCATGTCGCAGGCCAGCATGTGGCCGTGATCACGATAGGAGGTGATCACCTCGTCGCCTTTATCGATCGCCTGCTGCATACCGACCACCACGGCCTCCTGGCCGATATAGAGATGGCAGAAGCCGGCGATCAGCCCCATGCCATAAAGTTGTCCGGCCTTCTCCTCGAAGCGGCGGATCAGCAGCATCTTGCCATAGGCATCGAGCAGCTCTTCGCGGGTCATCGAATTGTCGGTTTTCTTGGCTTTCTTCGTTTTCTCTGGGGTCGCGGCCATGCAAAAGGCTCCATTAAAAGAATTCGCGCGTTGCCGGCAGGTATGCGCATCACCGCGTGGCGCGCAAGACCCCGCCTTGCAAAGCTCGTTATTCCGCACTGCAACAAAACAGATTAACCAGAATGTAGTTAAGCCAGTTCCACGGGCTGGACCCGCCCTGCGGCTAAAAAACTGAATGTTATCAAAACACGCGAAGCCGACATATTATATCGAAACCGCACCCAGAAACGCTTGTTTATTGCGAACTTTTGGTAGACCCAAAATCGACCACCAGATCGTTAGGATCCGCCAAATTCAGCACTTCACGCGCCTGCTCACTGAGCGTATCCGGCTCGATCGACTGGCCGGACAGATCGGCTATGCGCGTTTGCCATTGCGTGCGCAGCAACTCTGCCTTGTCATAGTCCTGCTGCGCCTGCAGCAGTTCAGCGCGCTGCCCCTGCTGCGCCTGGAGCCCGCTTTTGCCGTGGATCGCATTCCAGCCGAAATACCAGGTGATGGCCAGGAAAATGGCCGGCGGCAGCAACGCGCGGAGGCGATATTTCAGGGCACGAAGCAAGGTGGATCCTTGACAAAGGGATGAAAAAAACGGCGTGCCCGAGTCTGTCGCACCTGCCCTGGTTTCGCAAGCATTTTCACCTAATATCTCTATGATTTTAATGCAATTTGTTTGTTCGCCACGATTTTACCTTGGTTCGACCCTCAACTGGCCATACTAAGGTCACCATATGCGAGCCATGTTGAAGGAGGATATTCGATGAGACTGAAACTGCTGGCCATGAGCACGGCGATCGTCGCCGCCACCGCTCTGGCGGCGCCGTACGCGATGGCCCAAGACTGGCACGGTGACCATGGTGACCATGGTGACCATGGCGGTGGCGGTCATGGTGGTTATTACGGTCATGGCGGATGGCACGGCGCCTGGCGCGGCGGTTGGCAAGGCCACGGCTATTGGGGCCCCAACCACGTTTGGCTTTGGTATCCCGGCTACGGTCCGGCCTATGGCTACTACCCGCCGCCGGCCTATTACGCCCCGCCCCCGCCGCCGGCCTATTACGCCCCACCCCCGCCGCCCGTCTATTACGCGCCGCCGCCCGCAGTGGTCATCACCCCGCGCGGCATCGGCATCTCGCCTTAGGCAAGCGAATGGAAGGCTACTTTTTGTGAACAAAAAGCAGCAAAAAAACTTTGTTAATTTGGGCCATGGGCGTTGTCGCTGACACCGCCCATGGCCCAGTATAAAAGAAGTTTTTGCGCCGCTTTTTTCAAAAAGCGGCTGCTTTCTTATCTCAAGGCCACTTCACTTCCGGCGGCATCGACATAAGGATCGCCTCGGTGTTGCCGCCGGTTTTCAGGCCGAACGTCGTGCCGCGATCGTACAACAGATTGAACTCCACATAGCGCCCGCGTCGGATGAGTTGCGCCTCGCGCTCCTCAGCTGTAAAATTTTCGCGGAACCGGCGTTCGACGATCGCCGGATAGGAAGCCAGGAAGGCCTCGCCCACATCGCGGGTGAAAGCGAAATCGTCCGCGGGGCGGCCGGAATCGAGATAGTCATAGAAAATCCCGCCGGCGCCGCGCGCCTCGCCGCGATGCGGCAGATAGAAATACTCGTCACACCATTTTTTGAATTTCGGATAATAATCCGGATCGTGCTTGTCGCAGGCAGCCTGATAAGCGGCGTGGAAGAACGCCGCGTCCTCTTCCGCCGCCGCGGTGCCGGGCTCAAGCGGCGTCAAATCCCCGCCGCCGCCGAACCAGCCCTTGGACGTAACGATCATGCGCGTATTCATGTGCACCGCCGGTACTTTGGGCGAACGCATATGCGCGACCAGGCTGATCCCCGTCGCCCAGAACCGGCCATCCTCGGCCGCACCGTGCATCTGCTTGGCGAAATCGGGGGCAAAATGCCCGTCGACGACGGAGACATTGACCCCGACCTTCTCGAAAACCCGCCCGCGCATCACGCTCATCACACCGCCGCCGCCACCCTGGCGCTCCCATTCGGTGCGGACAAACCGGCCGGGCGTGCCGCCGGCCCGGTCCTCAAGCGCCTCGAACGCGGCGCAGATACGGTCGCGCAGAGCGGAAAACCATGCGGCGGCCTCGGGTTTCAGCGCCTCATGCGCCAGCGGAGTGGGGGAATCAGTCATGCTCCGCCTCTTACGCCGTTACGCCCCCTCCATCCACTCTTGAAATTCCGTTCCGTTCCCGTCATGCCTTGTCGTAACGACCATTTACGCAGGAGACGAAATGGCAGGGACGTCCGAACCAACCCACGCCGGACTTGCGTCCGAACATGAAGAGGGCTCACGCCGGGATTTTCTTACAATTCTCACCGTCGCGGCCGGGGCCATCGGCGCCGCCGCTGTGGTTTGGCCCTTCATCGACGCGCTCGGCCCCGATGCCGATCGCAGCGCCGCCGCACACCCGATCATCGACGTGGCCGGCATCCCGGAAAATACCGGCATCACCGTGATGTGGGCCGGCCAGCCGATCTATATCCGCCGCCTGACCAAGGCGCAGATCGCGAACAGCCAGAACGTCGTGCCGGACAGCCTGCCCGACCCCGCGCGCTATATCGACCGCACCAAGCCTGGCTACGGCGACCTCGTGGTGGTGGTCGGATTGAACACGGCCGCCCCCTGCCTGCTGCTGGGCAATGATCCCTCCGAGCCAAGGGGCCCGCTGGACGGCTGGATCAGCCCCTGCGACGGCAGCGTCTACGATCCGCTCGGCCGAGTGCGCGGCGGGCCGGCCAACCGCAACCTGACCATCCCGCCTTTCACCTTTCTCGACAACGCGCAAATCCAGCTCGGCTGAAGTAAGCAGCCGCTTTTAAAAAAAGCGGCGCAAAAATTTTTGCTCAGCTGGGTCATGGGCGTTGTCAGCGACAACGCCCATGACCCAAATTAACAAAGTTTTTTTGCTACTTTTTGTTCACAAAAAGTAGGTCTTTTCTAACACTTAGGGGAGAGCAATGATGGAGGTCGAAGCCCAAAAAACCTGGTCGGATCGGGGATGGCCAGACGCATCCGCCTGGCGCGCCCGGGTCGAGACGCCGTCTTTGCCACGGGAACAACCCTATCTCGACACGCTCCCCGCGCTCATCATCGGCACGCTGCTTGTCCTCGCCGCCTCGGGCCTGGTGCTGGCCGTGTATTACGATCCCTGGCACCCTTACGCCTCGATCCAGTTCATCCGGCTCGAGGTCAGCAGCGGCTGGCTGATCCAATCCTTCCATGAAACCGGCACCACCATGCTGTTCGGCGCCGTTTTTCTGGTCCTGTTCCGCGGGATTATGTTCCGCAGCTATCGGGGGCGCGGGGAATTCGTCTGGCTGGGCACGGTGGCTTTGTTCTGCGTGCTGCTGCTGGCCGGATGGCTCGGCTATTGCTTAAGCGGCGGCGCGGTCGCCGGTGTCAGCCTGACTCAGGCGGCCTCCAGCGTTGAGACTTGGACCGGCCTACCGGGCTTGTTGGCCGGCTGGTTTTTCGGAGGGCCGCACGGACCCGGCACGCTGGCGCGGCTTGTCATGTTTCACGCCGTGCTGGGCCTGGCCGTGTTCGCGCTGGTGGCGCTGCTGTATGCCGCGCGCAAGGCGGCGCGTCCCGTAACGCCCCGTCCAGTCGCCTTCCACCCCTACTACACCGCCCAATATTTCGTCGCCTTCACGATCTTCGCGCTGATTTTCGCCCTCTTCACCTTTTTTGCCCCGCATTTCGGCGAGAATCCTCTGAACATGCTGCCGGCCGGTCCGATGATCATACCGACCAACCCGACACCGCTTTGGTTCCTCGCGCCGTTAAGTGCGGTGCGTGTGCTGCTGCCCGGCGATGCCGGCGGCGTCATCGCCGTGCTCGCCATGCTGGGCCTGCTCTTCGCCCTCCCCTGGCTGGACCGTTTTTCCGGCCCCCCGCGCCAGCCGGGCCTCTTGTACAAAATCCTGGTGGTGGTCCTGGCGCTGGACGTGATCGCGCTTGGCCTCGCCGCCGCCTGCCGCCCTTCCCTCACCGCCGTGATTCTGCAGATCGTGTTCGCGCTCTGGTATTTTTTCCACTTTTTGGTCCTGACCCCACTGGTCACGGCACTGGAGGCGAAATGATGCGCCGTCTTCTGCTCCCCGCTTTCCTCGCCGCCCCCTTGCTCGGCGGTTTTACGCCGGCCCAGGCGGAGGACACGCTGAGTCCCCTGCACTTCCAATCGCAAAACCTGCTGGGCGGCTACGATATCGCCGCCTTGCAGCGCGGTTTCCTGGTCTATCAGACGGTCTGCGCGAGCTGCCATTCAGCCAGCGCGCTGCATTACCGCGACCTGCAGGCGCTCGGTTTTAGCGCCGAACAGGCCGGCGGCATCGCCGCCAGCGTGAAACTGGCGAACGGCCAGCCCGCGACCTTGAACGACCGGTTCAGGAATCCGCATATGACGGGCACCGCCTTCGGCGGCGCCGTGCCGCCGGACCTCTCCAACATCGCCGCCGAGCGCCCGCAGGGGCCACGCTATATCTACCACCTGCTCACCGGCTATGAAGCGGCGCCTTCCGGCACGGTGCTGATGTCAGGGCATTTTTACGATGCCGCTTTTCCCGGCGGGCAGATCGCCATGCCGCCGCCGCTGAAAGGCAACGACGTCGCCTATGCCGACGGCGTCACCGCCAGCGCCCCGCAGGAGGCGGAAGATGTTTCCGCCTTCCTGGCCTGGGCGGCGGCCCCCAACCTCAACACAAGGCGGGAAATCGGCGTCCGCGCGGTGCTATTCCTGATCTTCCTCAGCATCCTCGCCATCGCCACCAAGCGGCGCATCTGGCGGGAGACCGTCTAGAACGAAGAGAAAGGCTACTTTTTGTTCACAAAAAGTAGCAAAAAAACTTTGTTAATTTGGGCCATGGGCGTTGTCGCCGACAACGCCCATGGCCCAGCATAGCCAAAAGTTTTTGCGCCGCTTTTTTCAAAAAGCGGCCGCTTTAATCGCGCCCTCTATCCTCTTCGGCACCGGCCTTGGCCAAGCGACGTTCCGCCCCAGTTTTGGGCGGAAGGGCGATGACATTTGTCTTGCCTTGCCGGATCGGCTGTTTCGGCATTTGTACGGCCCGTGGTTTGATTGTTTCGGAAGCAGACTCCTCGCCGATACGGAACTGCCCGACCAGACGCGCCAGCTCCTCGGCCTCACTGGCCAGGCTGTGGCTCGCCGCTGTTGCTTCCTCGACCATCGCCGCGTTTTGCTGCGTCACCTGGTCCATCTGGTTGACCGCGGAATTGACCTCGCCGAGCCCGGTCGCTTGCTCCTTCGCCGAAGCCGCCAGCTCCACCACCAACCCGTTCAACTGCGCCACCTGCGTCGCGATCCGGCCCAGCGCCTGGCCGGTTTCGTTCACCAGTTTCACCCCGGTCTCAACCTGCCGACCCGACGTTGAGATCAGCGCCTTGATCTCTTTCGCCGCATCGGCCGAACGCTGCGCCAGCGCCCGCACCTCGGTCGCCACCACCGCGAAGCCGCGCCCGGCATCACCGGCGCGCGCCGCTTCCACCCCGGCATTGAGCGCCAGCAGATTGGTCTGGAAGGCGATCTCGTCGATCACCCCGATGATGTTGCCGATCTGCTTGGACGAGGTCTCGATCCCGCTCATCGCCTGCACCGTATCACGCACCACCGCGCCGGAACGTTCCGCATCGACCTTCGAAGTCGACACCAGGTCACGCGCCTCGTTCGCCACCTCAGCAGTACGCCGCACCGTGGCGGTGATCTCGTCCAGCGCCGCCGCGGTCTCTTCCAGGCTTGCCGCCTGCTGCTCGGTGCGCCGCGACAGATCGTCCGAAGCCTGGGTGACCTCGCCGGAGCCCATCTGCACGCCCTGCGCATTGGCGGCGATCGCCTGCATCGTCACCTGCAGCGTTTCCATCGCCGCGTTGAAATCATCCCGCAGCTTTTCGTACTCGCTTGCGAACGCCTCGGTCAGGCGGAACAGCAGGTCACCGCTGGAGAGTTTTTCCAGCCCGGTCGCCACCGAGTCCACCACGAATTGCTGCTGCCGTGCCGCTTCGGCGCGCTCGGCCTCATTGCGGGCCCGCTCCGCCTCGGCTTGCGCAGCCGCTTGCGCAGCCGCTTCCTCCAGCCGCCGCTTCTCCAGCCCGGCCTCCTTGAACACCTGCACGGCACGCGCCATGCCGCCGATCTCGTCACGGCGCTCGGACCCCTCAACCGCAATCTGGAAATCGCCCTGCGCCAGCCGGTTCATAACCCCCTGCAACCGCTTCACCGGTGCCGTCATCCAGGCGCGGACCGCGAAAAATCCTCCCAGCATCACCAGGACAAGACCGGCGACAATCGAAGCGAACGTCATCCAGATCACCGTGTTTTCGGCGGCCTTCACAACCGCTTCACGGTCGCCTGCCTCGCCATCGAGCCGGTGGGCGGCGGCCAGCGTATCGCGTTCCACGCTATCGAACTTCGCGGCGCACGTATTCATGAAAACCGTCTGTGCGCCGGCCGCCTGGGCCGCTGTCCCAGCGGCGGCGGCAAGCTTCACGGCATTGGCGCAGTCGCCCTGCAAAAGCTGCTGACCCCGGGCAACAATCCCCTGCAGGAGTGCCGCATCCGCAGGGGCATCTGCGATCGCCGCTTCCATTTTCGCTGCATACATCGGCTCGTCGTAGGCGATGTCCGCCAGCAACCCGGCGCGGGCCGATGCCGTTGGCCCCAACAGCAGCTCGGCCATGCTCGCCCGCGCATCCTCGAGGGCCCGGTTGGCCCTGGTGATGTTGTAGGCAGCGCCTAACGAACCGTTCATGACATGGCTGTATTCGCTGCCGATCGTGCGCATCCCATTGGTTGCGTAAATGACCGATATCAGCGAGAAAAAGCCGAAAACCAGCAAAATCGCGACGAACTTACCTACAATCGGGATATTTTTCATAATTCCCACCCCCGTTTTTGCTTATCATTTTCACGTTTGGCAAACATGCTCTTAAGTTAAAAAAAATTAAGCGCAAGATTATACTCAACATAAAGTTGTAAAAATATATTCTGCATGCATCGGCCGTTTATAGGTCTGGCGGCCGAACGGGTGATGGCGCGACGGGCGGCCGTGCCCATCGACTGGCGCGTTCATCTCAACAACGAATACGCCAATCTCTATTTTGCCAAGCAATTTCATGCGCTTCGCGGGAACCGGGAAGGTCCCCGCGAAGCGCATATTGCTCTCGCCGCACCGCAGGCCCTAAACGGGCGCCATCCACTATTTATGAGGGCGCCCCATGTCTGACTCCATCACCCCTGTCATCGGCATCATCGGCGGATCTGGCCTCTACAATATCGAGGGCCTAACCGAGACGCGCTGGGAGAAGGTGGAAACCCCGTGGGGCGCGCCCTCCGACGAGCTGCTGATCGGCCAGTTCGGCGGCATCAAGACCGTGTTCCTGCCCCGGCACGGGCGCGGCCATAAAATCTCGCCGAGCGGGCTGAACTACCGCGCCAATATCGACGCGTTGAAGCGCGTCGGCGTCACCGACATCATCTCGCTCTCCGCCGTCGGCAGCCTGAAGGAAGAGCTGCCGCCCGGGCATTTCGTGATCGTCGACCAGTTCATCGACCGCAGTTTCGCCCGCGAAAAGAGCTTCTTTGGCACCGGCTGCGTCGCCCATGTGTCGATGGCGCATCCAACCTGCCCGCGCCTCGGCGATGCGTTGGAGACGAGCGCCCGCGAGCTCGGCCTGCCGGTGACGCGCGGCGGCACCTATCTGGTCATGGAAGGCCCGCAATTCTCCACGCTCGCGGAGAGCAACCTGTACCGCAGCTGGGGCTGCGACGTGATCGGCATGACCAACATGCCGGAAGCCAAACTCGCCCGCGAAGCGGAAATTTGCTACGCCTCCGTCGCCATGGTGACCGATTACGATTGCTGGCACGAGGACCATGACGCGGTGACCGTGGATGCCGTCATCAAGGTGCTGCTCGGCAATGCCGACAAGGCGCGCAACCTGGTGAAAACGGCACTCCCGAAAGTCGGTGGCGCACGCGGCCCTTGCCCCGCCGGCTGCGACCGTGCCCTGGAATACGCGCTGATCACCGCCCCCGAGGCACGCGACCCGGCGGTGCTGACGAAGCTGCAGGTAGTCGCCGGCCGCGTGCTCGGATAGAAGAAAGCAGCCGCTTTTTGAAAAAAGCGGCGCAAAAACTTTTCTCCGCTGGGCCATGGGCGGTGTCGGCGACAACGCCCATGGCCCAGTATAAATAAAGTTTTTTTGCTTCTTTTTGTTCACAAAAAGAAGCCTTCCCTTGCTGGCTCCTTCACTGTCCGGCTGTTAGGTTAGCGCCATGATTTTCCAAGGCGCCCTCGGGGCATTTCTCCTGGCCTTCCCGGCGCTGTTTTCCATCGTCAACCCGCTCGGCGGCGCCATCATCTTTCATGAGGTGACGGCGCTGCAGGAGCATGCGCGGCGCATCGCCTTGGCGCGGCGGGTTGCGATCTATTCCGCCCTGGTGATGCTGGTGGCGCTCTGGGCCGGCACGTATATCCTCAGCTTCTTCGGGATTTCGTTGAACGCCCTGCGCATCGCCGGCGGCATCGTCGTCGGCACCCGCGCCTACGAAATGCTCTCCCAGCCGGACAGCAGTTCGGCCCGCAAACAGGAGGAGGCGAAGCCAGTCAGCGAGGCTGTCACCGACGACCTGGCCGGATATGCGTTCTTCCCGCTGACCCTGCCTTTCACCACCGGACCGGGGACGATCGCGGTCGCGGTCTCGCTTGGCACCGAACGGCCTGAAGCACTCACCGCGATGGCCACCTTCTATGCCGGCGTCAGCCTGGCGGCGCTGGTAATGGCGGTGATCATCTGGGCCTCCTACTCCACCGCGGACCACATGGCCGCCGTGCTCGGCAAATCCGGCCGGCAGGTGGTCGCGCGCCTCGCCGCGTTCCTGCTGCTCGGCATCGGCGTGCAGATCGCTTTGTCGGGGGTCATTCCGGTATTGCACGAAGCGCTGGCCAGATAAGCGGAATCCGCGCAGCTAATCATAAGCAAGCTTATTATATCTTGGCTTATGGGCCAAGACTTCGACCGTGATCTCTTCCTGATCCTCCACGATGTGGCGCGGCTGATCCGCGTCGAGGCCGATAAGCGCGCCCGCACCCATGGCATGACACGGGCCCAATGGGTGCTGCTGCTGCGGCTCTCCCAGCGTCCCGGCCTCAGCCAGAAAGAGGCAGCCGATCTGCTGGAGGTGGAACCGATCACGGTGGCCCGGCTGGTGGACCGGCTGGTAGCACTTGGCCTGATCGAACGACGGGCCGACGAGCAGGACCGGCGGATTTGGCGGCTACATCTGCAGCCTGCCGCCACCGCCATGCTGGACGAGATCGACCGGCAGCGCGTCGCCATCGCCAATTTTGTCGGGGCCGGGCTGTCAGCCGAAACCCGCGCCGCCATGGTGCAGGGCCTGCAGCGCATGAAAGCCAATCTGCTGCTCGCCCCGGAACAGACTGCACAGCAGGACCAACCTGCGGAAACGCTCAAGGAGGCGGGATAATGTCGCAAACGGATACGGTCGCCCGCGATCAGGCGGTCCTGAAGCGGCCCGGCGCCGCGGCACCCGGCGAAACGCCGGTGCGGCGTGGCAGCCGCATCCGGTTCATGCGGCCCCTCCTGATGGTCGGCGGACCGTTGTTGCTGGCCGTGGCGGTTCTGCTGTTCTGGCTGCTGGGCGGCCAATATGTCAGCACCGACGACAGCTATGTCAACGCCGCGAAAGTTTCGCTCTCCACCGACGTGTCCGGGCTGGTCGGCAAGGTCTACGTGCGTGACAATCAACATGTGGAGGCCGGGCAGGAATTATTCAGCCTCGCCCCGGCTTCCTTCGACATCGCGGTGGCAAACGCCCGGGCGCAGCTTGCCCAGGCGGTGCTCGACATCAATGGCGCCCGGCGCGGCTATGCCGAGGCGGTGGCGCAGATCGCCGTGCAGCGCGCCCAGATCGCAGAGGATCAGACCAATCTGCAACGCTACGCCGCCGTGGTCGGCAATGGCGGCGTGACGCGCTCGACCTACGACAATGCCGGCTACACGTTGCAGGCGGACCAAGCCCGGTTGGCGGAACTCGAAGCCGCCGCCGGATTGCAGCTGACCAAGCTGAGCGGCGATGCGAACATCCCGGTCGAGCAGACGCCGGAATACCAGACTGCACTCGCCACGCTGAACGACGCCTTGCGAGACCAGCGGGACAGCGTCGTCCACGCCCCCTTCTCGGGCTATGTCACGGAGGTCGACCAGTTGCAGCCCGGCATGTACCTTGCCGCCGGCACCGCCGCCTTCGGGCTGGTTTCCGACCGCCATATCTGGGTCACCGCCCAACCCAAGGAGAACGACCTCACCTGGGTGCGGCCCGGCCAGCCGGTCGCGATCAGCGTCGACACCTATCCGGGCCAGACCTGGCACGGCGTGGTGCAGAGCCTGAGCCCGGCCAGCGGTTCGGAATTCTCCATCCTGCCGGCACAAAATTCCTCCGGCAACTGGGTGAAGGTGGTGCAGCGCATCCCGGTGCGGGTCGCGATCGTCTCGGGACCGGAAAACCTGCCGCTGCGTGACGGGATGAGCACGGAAATCAGCATCGATACGCATCACCACAGGCATTTGTCGGATCTGTTCTGATGGAAGGCCAGGGCGACACCGCGCAGAACACACCGAAGCGCGCGCTGATCACCGTCTGCCTGATGATCGCGACGCTGATGCAGGCGCTGGATTCCACCATCGCCAATGTCGCCTTGCCCTATATGCAGGGCAGCCTCTCCGCCTCCTACGACCAGATCACCTGGGTGCTCACCTCCTACGTGGTGATGGCGGCGATCATGACCGCGCCGATCGGCTGGTTGGCCAGCCGGTTCGGCCGGAAAAACCTGTTCATCGCCTGCCTGGCCGGCTTCACTATCACCTCGATGCTATGCGGCATCGCCGGCTCCCTGACGCAAATGGTGCTCTACCGGTTGCTGCAGGGCGCCTTCGGCGCCGCGCTGGTGCCGCTCTCGCAAGCTACCTTGCTGGACATCTACCCGCCGGAGCGGCGCGGTTCAGCTATGGCGATCTGGGGCATGGGGGTGATGGTCGGACCGATCCTGGGCCCGACCCTGGGCGGCTATCTCACGGCCGATTTCAACTGGCGCTACGTGTTCTTCGTGAACCTGCCATTCGGCATCGTCGCCATACTCGGCCTGTTGTTCCTGATGCCAAAGGTGAAATTGCCGGCCAGAACCTCCTTCGACTGGATCGGCTTCAGCGTGCTCTCGCTCGGCCTCGCCGGGCTGCAGATCGGCCTCGACCGTGGCGAGGAGCTCGATTGGCTGAGCTCGACCACCATCATCGCCAGCTTCATCCTCGCCGGGCTGGGTTTCTACCTGTTCCTCGTGCATATGCTGACGGCGCGAACACCGTTCATCCCGCGGATGATTTTCAACGACCGCAATTTCGTCGCCGGGCTGATCACGATGTTTTCGGTCGGCATGGTGCTGCTCGCCTCCTCGGCGCTGCTCGCACCTTTCCTGGAAGGGCTCGGCAATTATCCGGTGGCGACCGCCGGCCTGGTGATGGCGCCACGCGGCATCGGCACGATGGCGGCCATGATGGTCGCCGGCCGCCTGTCGAACCGAGTCGACCCACGGGGGATCATGCTGCTCGGTTATCTGCTCCTGGGTGCGTCACTCGCCATGCAGGAAACCTGGACGCAGGATGAAGCCGAATGGATGATGACGGTGACCATTATTATCCAGGGGCTCGGCCTTGGCTTCGTGTTCGTACCGCTGCAGGTGGTGGCGTTCTTCACCATGAAAGCGGAACTGCGCACCCAGGGTGCGGCGCTGCTCAGCCTGGTGCGCAATGTCGGCAGCGCCATCGGCATCTCACTCACCTCGGCTTTGCTGGATCACCAGACGCAGTACGAGCACGCCGACCTGGCGCAGTTCATCACCCCGTTCGCGCGCCCGCTGCAGGCCGGCGGCATGGTGACCCGCATGCTCGACCCGACCTCCCGCAGCGGGGCCGCGCTGCTGAACAGCACGATCAACACGCAGGCACAGGTGATCGCCTATATCGACGACTATAAATTTCTGCTCATGACCGTGCTGCCCGCGGCCGCCTGCCTGCTGCTGATGCGCAAGCCCGGCAAACTCCCGGCGGCAAAGCCGGCCCATGCGGAAGTTATGGATTAAAGGAAGCGGCCGCTTTTTGAAAAAAGCGGCGCAAAAACTTTGTTATGCTGGGTCATGGGCTTTGTCAGCGACAGCGCCCATGACCCAGCATAACAAAGTTTTTTTGCTACTTTTTGTTCAGGGCTTGTTGAGATTTAGGGATTCCCCTGGTCACGGCGTTTGTGATTCACGCTTTTCATGGACCGCTTTGCACTGACGGACGCTCAATGGGCGAAAATGGAGCCGCACTGTTTGGGGAAGCCGAGCGACCCTGGGCG
>NZ_DASXFO010000047.1:0-52627 GCF_036489515.1 Acidocella sp. | reverse complement strand
TCGCTTGGACAACGCTAACGCGTTGCCCACATACCCACAGCCACAACAGCAGCAAGCAGCTTAATTTTTATGAAAGATGGAACGGCACCGACCCCACCTTAATCCCAGTCGGAAGTGGTCCTCACTACGGGGGCCAGCTCTATCCTCATCAATCAGAAACTGTATCAGGAGGCACTCGAGCACCTCTCGGTACATGCCGCCATGCCGGACTGCACGCCGGTCGGGCTCCATCTCGCCGCGGTCGCATTACGAGCGCTGGGGCGCATCGAACGGGCCATCCAGGCCGCGCAAAAAGCGGTCGCCATGGCGCCGGAGACGATCGAGTTCCAGCTCAGCCTGGCCTCCCTGCTGATGAGCCGGGCGCGGTTTGGGGACGCGATCACCGTGCTCGGCACGGCGCAGGCGCTGGCTCCCGACGACGCCCTGATCCACCGGACCGCCAGCGGCGCCCACCAGGCGCTCGGCGACGTTGCAGCTTCCTTGCAAGAGGCCGAGGCGGCGGTTCACCTGGCCCCGGACAATGAGGAATACGCCCGACATTTGCACGCACTGAAGGGCACGCTTGGCCTGCTCGTTCCCCCCCCTGAGCCGCCGGACCAGGATTTTCTTGCCTGGGCTCAGCCAGCACGGCGGCGCAGGCCGAAGCCCCACGGCCGGCCGATCATGGCCCAAGCCCGGGAGCGCCTGCGCATCATCCATGCGCTGATGATCCGGGATATTCACACCCGTCACAGCCGCGCGGCCCTCGGTTATTTCTGGGCGATCTTTGAGCCGATCTCGCATCTGCTGACGCTGGGGGTGATGTTCGCCTACCTGAACACCGCACCGCCGCCGATCGGCAACAGCCTGTTTGAATTCTACTGCTCGGGTCTTTTGCCCTACCTCATGTTCTCACACATCCAGCACGGCGTGATGCAGGCCCGCAACACGGCCGGATCGTTGCTGTCGTTGCCGGCCATCCGAACCACGGATGTGATCCTCGCGAAGACCGCTCTTGAACTCGCCACCGAACTCCTGGTCGGCGCCATCGTCTTCAGTGCCTTCGGCCTGGCCGGCTACCAAGCCATGCCGGAGAGCTTCCCTCGAGCCATGGCGGCGATCCTGCTGATGGCGCTGCTGGCGCTCGGGATCGGCACGACGAACATGGTGATCCAGAATTTCCTGCACAGCTGGGACGCACTCTTCCAGATGCTCATTCGCCTGCTCTATTTTGCCTCGGGCATCTATTATTCGCCGATCTCCATGCCGGACTTCGCCCGGAATATCCTCCAATGGAACCCAGTGCTCCAGGGCATCGAGTTGTTCCGCACCGGCTTCTTTCCCCAATACCAGCCCTTTTGGCTAAAACCCTGGTACTTCCTTGGCTGCGTCTTCGTCAGCCTGGCCATTGGCTTCGCGCTGGAGAAGATCACGCGGCGCCTGATGCGGCAGCAGACATGATCGCGTTCGAGAAGGCCACAAAGATTTTTCGCCAGGGCGGCTTCCGCAAAGCGATTCTTGAAGATGTAACGCTGGCGCTGCCGGCCGGAAAAAGCATCGGCATTTTCGGCGCCAACGGTGCGGGCAAGTCGACGCTGGTGCGCCTCATCGCCGGCGTCGAGCCGCTCGATCGCGGACACATCCGGCGCTTTGGCACTGTGAGCTTCCCGCTCGGCTTCGGCGGGACCTTCCATCCACATTTAACCGGCCTCGAGAACGTCAGATTTCTGGCCCGTGTCAACGGCACCGACCCCGATGAGGCGATCGCTTATGTCGAGGAATTCGCCGAACTCGGCGCCTATTTCCGGATGCGGTTCGACACCTACTCGGCGGGCATGGGCGCGCGGCTTGCGTTCGGCGCCTGCCTGGCGATTCAGTTCGATCTTTACCTGATCGACGAGGTAACCTCGGTAGGCGACGCGCATTTTCGGCGCAAATGCCTCGAAGCCTTCGCGGCCCGCGCCAGCACCTCGGACGTCCTGATCGTTTCACACGACGAAGGAACGATCCGGGCCTGGTGCGATGCCGGCGCCGTATTGCACGACGGCCGACTCGAATTTTACGACGATCTCGAAAGAGCGATCGAAGTGCACCGCTCGCACATCCTCAAAGACATTAGAGCATGATGACTTCACATCCATCATGCTACAGGATGGATATCTTGGAAGAAAGCGGCCGCTTTTTAAAAAAAGCGGCGCAAAAACTTTTGATTCCGCTGGGCCATGGGCGTTGTCAGCGACAACGCCCATGGCCCAGCATAAATAAAGTTTTTTTGCTTCTTTTTGTTCACAAAAAGAAGTCTTCTATGAAGATGCCGGGAAAACAACATGGACGATCATAAAGCCGCCAGGATCGATACTGCGACCCACAAGCGGGACGATTTCGACGGCAATGTTGTCAAGATGAAGCCCCTTGCGGAGAACAGGCTGCGCGCCGGCACGAAGCGCGCGCGCTGGAAGATGCTGCTTGCCGTGATCTGCATCGTCCTGCCGTCGTCCGCGGTTGGCGCTTACGAGTTCGGGTTCGCGGCGGATCAGTATGTCTCACAATTCGCCTTCGTGGTCCGCGAGCAGACCCCGATGATGATGGAGCCGAACTCTGTCATGCCGTCACTTGCCGGGGGCAACCCGCTCCTCGAGATGATCGAGGATTCGGAGGTCGTGAAACGCTACATCGAAAGCCCGCAGATCCTGATGGACCTGCAGGACAAACTCTCGCTGTCTTCCGTCTACGGAACGCCACATGGCGATTGGTGGAGCCGGATGGACACGAACGGCGCCCGAGAGACGAAGCTCATCTACTGGGACGACATGGTGACCCCTTATTTCGACATAAGTTCCGGAATCATCACCGTGCAGGTCCGGGCCTTTACGCCACATGACGCCGCGATGGTTGCAGCCGACGTGCTCGCCGCAAGCGAGGCGCTGGCGAACCGCATGTCGGCCACAGCCCGCGACAATACCCTGGCCTTTTCCGAGAAAAATGCCGCCGCGGCGCGCGCCAAGTTGCTCCAGGATGAGGTCGCGCTCGCCGACTACCGCAACCACCACAAGGTCCTCTTCCCCGCGCTCACGGCACAATCGACCTCGACGGTCGCGGTCACGCTCGGCAACGCGCTTGCCACCGACCAGGCGAGCCTCGCCACGCTGACGACGCAAGGGCAGACCGCACAGTCGCCGCAGGTCCAAACGCTCCAGGCGCGGACCAACGCGACGCGGGCGGAAATCGCGAAGCTGGACGATGCGCTGGCAAGCCCGAGCGATGGCGGTCGTGATTCTGGAACGCTGGCCTCCGTGCTCAGCGGTTACGATAATCTCTCGATCTCGGAGACGCTCGACCAGCAACTTTATGCGAGCGCTCTGCTGGCCCTGCAGAACGCGCAGGCGCAGGCCGCGCAAAAGCAAATCTATCTCGAGACGTTCCAGAACCCGGCCGCCCCGACATCATCGACCGCGCCGAAACGCCTCATCATCACGCTGAGCACCTTCGCCGCCGGCCTGATCGGGTGGATGATCCTGGTGCTGTTTATCCAGGCAATGGTGGACCGGGTTGATTGAGATGTAAGTAAGGAGCCGCTTTTTGAAAAAAGCGGCGCAAAAACTTCTTTTATGCTGGGCCATGGGCGTTGTCGGCGACAGCGCCCATGGCCCAGATTAACAAAGTTTTTTTGCTACTTTTTGTTCACAAAAAGTAGCCTTTCTCCTTCGATGGCTTATCTTCGACGGTACGCACCGTAGCCGATCTGTTGCCCATCGGCGCCGTTCTCGATCACCTCGGCCACGATGGCCATGGAATCATGCAACCAGGCGCGTGCCTTGGCAACCGATGGCCACAGGATGTCATCCATGACGAGCACACCACCCGGCGCGAGGAGAGGTGCCCATGCCGTGACGTCGGCAAGTGCCTGGGCTTCCGAGTGCGACCCATCGATATGGATCAGCGAGAAGGGCGCGAAGCGCTCACCCCTCAGAAGACGGTTCGCGTCATCAGCCGGGACTTCAAGGATCTTCACAATGTCCTGCAAGCCGGTGGCGATCAGTACCGCCAGGAAATTCTTCTTGATCGCGGGAAAGTCGAGCGTCGACCAGTAGCTGTCGTTGATCTCCGTGGTCGGCGTCTCTACAGCGATCTGATTGGACCATGGCTCGACACCATAGACCGCCGG
This sequence comes from Acidocella sp., assembly GCF_036489515.1. Classification (GTDB taxonomy): domain Bacteria; phylum Pseudomonadota; class Alphaproteobacteria; order Acetobacterales; family Acetobacteraceae; genus Acidocella. The sequence continues at coordinate 48,483 of NZ_DASXFO010000047.1, read as the reverse complement.
GACGCCGCAAGCTTTCGCCGCGATCGCGATCGGCAGAAGCGACTTGCCTCCAAACACACCGACCTCGACGATCGGGCGCCCGGTCGGCACAGATTGAATGAGTTCCGCCATCCAGTACGCCTTGCGCGGCGTACACCACCCTTGAAGTGCCGGCATGACGACGTCGATCTGCGCGGCCACCGGCGCCTCACCAAACGCCACCCCCGGCGCGCGGGCGAGCCATGTGGGACTATGGCCAAAGACGCGTTCGATTTGACTGATCGTCTGCTCGTACTCCCGGAGGCTCTGTTCTCGCCGCAGGATGAGATGCTCGCGCTCCAAAACCGCCTGGCTTAGCGACGCATTCCGCGCTTTCACGGCATCAAGCTCTTCTTGAGCGGCAACCGAACCAGCCGGCGGGTGGATCATGCTATCCGCACTCATACACGAAATCCTTCTGGAATCTGCAAAGGTAAGCGAAGGGAATGCTACTTTTTGTGAACAAAAAGTAGCAAAAAAACTTTGTTAATCTGGGCCATGGGCGATGTCAGCGACAACGCCCATGGCCCAGCATAGTAAAAATTTTTGCGCCGCTTTTTTTAAAAAGCGGCTGCTTTCCTCTATCTGACTAGTCGCCCGAGTACGCCACGGCTCGTGTTGCGGCGCGCGTGGGCTCAACGCCTTCACTTGGTGAATCCACGCGGTGGGAAAGCCGACTGGCAACCTCAAAGACCGGAGAAGCCGCCGGGCTATGCCGGATGCTCCTCATCAGGAGCACGAGCCGATGCGGCATTTCGCTGACATCGCGCCTGGGCGTGAGCCCCTCCGCGAATTCAAGGACACTGGCGACGTGTCTCTGCCAGGACGGCTTCTCCCAGGAGCCCCGCCGCGCCATCTGGCGCTCACGGGCAGCTTCGGGGTCGGTCGCGTAATGCATGATCAATTTCGCCCAGGCGGCCCCGTCGAGCGGGTCTATGAAGTCCGGAATGCCGGCGCCAATCTGGCGATGGGCCGAAATATCGGAACAAATCACCGGTGTGCCAAGACTCAGCGCCTCCACCACCGGCAAGCCATAGCCTTCGACGAACGAGGGCATCAGCAAAGCTGTTGCATCCGCCATGAGCCGTGCGAGGTCGCCATCGGATACCATGCCCAGCTCATGGACATACCCGCGCAGGTCTCGGCAGCGCTCGAGGATATCGACGATCTGTTCGTTGTCCCAGCCGCGGTGGCCAGCGACCACGAGCTGCGGCGCCACACTGCCATACTGCTGGACCAGACGACGCCAGACATGCAGCAGAAGGAGATGGTTCTTGCGGGGCTCGATGGTACCCACAACGAGAAAATAGGGAAGCTTATGTACCGGCACCGGGGACGGATTTAGCTGGTGCACGCCAAGCGGCATGGTCAGAACCGGAACACGCTGGATGTGCTCGCTCAAGCCTTGAGTCGTGAAGGCGGAATTGGAAATCACCCCGTCAGCGAGCTTGTCGATCGTCTTTAGCCGCTCGCGATGGTGGCCAGTCCATGATTTTGGCACGTATTCGGGGTATTCAATCGGGATCATGTCGTGGAGCAACGGCAGAAACAGAGCTCCGGTTCTGTCAACCATCCCGCCTATATGGCTGACGAGATGCAGCGGATGCATCGAGACGTTGATGTAGATCGGCCTCGCCCCGCCCCGGTAATACGGCAGCGGGGGCGCGCTGAAGATCGTTTCGAGCATGCCCCTCAGAGCTGCGAAGCGCAGTGCGCCGATGTCGCCCGCCGCCCATTGCGGGCCTATCGACGTGACAATGTGCTCTGCGCGTTTCTGATGAAGCATCCGGAAAGTGCCCCGCCAGTAGTCGTAAGCAACAAATTTCAGGCGGGACGGCACCGTCTCGAGCAGGGTGCTCGCATAGGCGATTTCGACACGATCGATACCGGTAATCCGCCGACGCAAGATCCGGTACAAAAGCCTGGAAATGTCCAACCAAACCGGCTGTTCGCAGGTATTTCCAGTACCTTTTTTCATTATAACCACTTTCTACAATTATTTTTCAGCGTACAGAAGCGATTCGGTAGCTCAGGGGAGCCAAAGTTTTTGCGCCGCTTTTTTCAAAAAGCGGCTGCTTTGCTATATTCAAGAAGCCGCCCGCACGCCATGGATCCGACCCATGCGTGTTGGTCGAGGCAACAAAAAGACATCCCGGAACGCTGCTGCCGCCTGTTGTCCTCTTCCAAGATTTTTCAGAAGATATAGCAAACCCCGCGGCACCCGTCGTTGCGCCGCGCAGTTCAGAAAAGCGCATTTGTATGTTCTGACCAGCCAAATACAACGAGATATAAACATCTTATATATTGTTACTATGTCGAATTGAAAAAAGCCACAAGAAATAATCGGTCCCTCGGATTCTGAGGTCGCCAGGCCCGTTATGAGCTTGCGTGTAAGCCGTCACTACCCGCACGGTCACGCAACGTGAGGACCTCATCCTGGGCTGCCACCCTTTCCACGGGATTTTGCGTTCCTCCGTATGCACAAAAGCTTTGTCCTCTTTGACACAAGCCCTTACGGTCGGAGCACCGGCAGTCCTTCATAAGGAAACAAGACATTGGGCTCGCGACGCGTTCCCTGGCTCCGCCGCACCGCCGCCGCGTTGTTTGTATTGGCACTGGTGCTCGTCCTTGGCGTTTGGCTCCTGCTGCGCCAAACCTTACCGCCGCAGACCGCGACGATCGATCTCCCCAACCTGGCGGCCCCGGTGACGGTACGTTTCGACAGAAATGGCGTGCCCTTTATCCGCGCCCGTTCCGACCGGGACGCGGCAGAGACCCTCGGCTATCTGCATGCCCGTGACCGGATGTTTCAGATGGATCTGATGCGCCGCGCCGCCGGCGGGCGCCTCGCTGAGCTCTTCGGCGTCGCGGCCCTGGACAATGATGAAGAAATGCGCCGGCTCGGCATGCGCCAACGCGCCGAGGCTGATCTCGCGGACCTGTCTCCCGCCGCCCGCGCTTTGCTGCAAGCCTATGCCGACGGCGTGAATGCCTGGATCGCGCAACGCGGCCGCTTCGCTTCCCCCGAATACCTGTTCCTTGGCCCCCCACCTCCCTGGACGATGACCGACAGCCTGCTCTGGGGAAAAATGATGGGCCTCTGGCTCTCGAATAATTGGTCCACCGAGATCGCGCGTCTGGCGCTCGCCGCGCACCAGCCCGTCACAAAAATCGACGCCCTTTGGCCTTCCGTACCCAATGGAGTGACGGAAGCCGCCGTCGCGGCATCGGCCGCGCCCTCCCCCCTTCACGCCACCCTCATCGATCTCGGTCTCAGCCGCGCCGCGGCCGCAATCCTGGTGTGGATGCGGTACTTTCCGGAGCCGTTCACCCTGCCGGCGCAAGCCTCGAATGAATGGGCAATTTCCGGGAGCCGCTCCGCCACCGGCGCGCCGCTTCTCGCCGGCGATCCCCATTTAGGCTTCGGCTTCCCCAGCCTGTGGTATCTGGCCCGCATCGACACCCCGACGGAGACTCTGGCCGGCGCCACCGCTCCGGGTCTTCCCTTCATCATCATCGGGCATAACGCGCATGTCGCCTGGACGTTCACAAGCACCGGCGCGGACGTCCAGGATATCTTCATCGAACACCCGACCCGCGATGGCCACGCCTATGAAACGCCCGCAGGCCCCGAACCTTTTGTCACACGCCTGGAACGCATCCGGGTCGCGGGGCGCGCGGACGTGACCCTGACCGTCCGCGAAACCCGCCACGGCCCCGTGCTCGGCACAACGCCGGACGGCAAAAGCCTGCTCGCGGTCGATATGGCGAATCTCGCCCCCCACGATACCGATGCCAATGGGCTGCTGATGCTCAACGAAGCCCAATCCGTTTTTGACGTCGCAGCTGCCAGCGTGAACATCACCAGCCCCGTGCAGAACCTGCTGAGCGCCGATACCGCTGGCAACATTGGCTTTTTCACCACGGGCAAAGTGCCGATCCGCAAGAACGGCGACGGCGCCTGGCCCGTCGATGGCGCGGACGGACTGCATGACTGGATCGGTTTCGCCAGTGGTGCTGCTTTGCCGCATGCCATCAATCCACCCTCAGGCATGCTGATCAATGCCAACAATCCCACGGCCGGAAGCAATTTTCCGATCTTTATGGGAAGCGATGTGTATGGCGACTGGCGGGCGCGCCGCATCGAAACGCTTCTTTTAGCCGGCGGCAACCGCGAAACGGCACGTTATTTCGCGCAAATGCAGCTCGATGTGACAAGTGTTTTCGCCCAGGATCTGTTGCCGCGCCTGCTCGCGGTGCCCCTCCCCGCAAACGACACAGAAGCAACCGCCCGCGCCCTTTTGCGCAACTGGTCCGGCGAAATGACGATGGACACCCCGCAGCCGCTGATCTTCAACGCCTGGACACGCGCCATTGTCGACCAAATTCTCGAGCAAAACCACCTTCCCGATGGCAACCTTCCTTTGTCCGAAGACAATCTGCTGTACGCCTTGCTCGGCCCGTCCAATGATCACACACACCAATCCATTTGGTGCCGCGACGATTGCGACCAACTCCTGCGCACCGCCTTGGACAGCGCCATGACCCAGCTACGGCAACGCTACGGCGATGATCCGCAAACTTGGCGCTGGGGGCAGGCACATCGCGCCGACTTCAATGACCCGCTTGTCAGCCGGCTTCCTCTCATCGGTCGCTTCGGCCGCTTTTCACTTCCTGTTCCAGGTGACGCCACAACCATCGACGTGGCCGCCCCCGCCGGCACCACGACCGACCCCGATGGATTTACCGCGCTGCATGGCCCCGAACTTCGCGCCGTGTTCGACCTGTCTGACCTCGACCGCAGCTTGTTTGTGATCGCCCCGGGACAATCGGGAAATTTGTTGAGCCGTCATGCGGATGACCTGCTGCAGCGCTGGCGTGACGGCGACAATATAACACTTGGACCGTCCCCCCTATCACCCGGCGAAACGCTCGATCTGCGCCCCGCCGGGTAGCAAGAAAGCGGCCGCTTTTTGAAAAAAGCGGCGCAAAAACTTTTGTTATGCTGGGTCAGGGGCGATGTCGGCGACAACGCCCATGACCCAGCATAGTAAAGTTTTTTTGCTACTTTTTGTTCACAAAAAGTAGTCTTCCCTTCACTCACCTAATTTGCCCCCACCAGGCGCCTCTGATACTGTAACTCATAATTAAATTATAATTTTCTTAGGAAGCGTGAGTGACTCATAATGACCATGCATTCGTGCGCGGCCTGTTCAATGACACGGCGCCCTACTACGATACTGTCAACCGCATCTTTTCATTAGGATCAGGCAACTGGTATCGCCGCCGATGCCTGCTGCGGGCCGGTTTAAAATCCGGCCAGACGGTGCTCGACGTTGCCATCGGCACGGGGCTGATCGCGCAAGCAGCACTTCCGATCGTCGGCGCGCACGGCAAGGTCATCGGGCTTGATCTCAGCGAAGCAATGTTGAAAGAAGCGCGGCGCAGGCTGGATATCCCATTAATCCAGGGAACGGCGGAAACGCTACCGCTCGCCGACGAAACAGTCGATTTCATCGTGATGGGGTACGCGATCCGCCATATCGCCGATCTTGAGGCCTGCTTCAACGAATTCCGGCGCGTTCTGCGACGCGGCGGCACGCTCCTCCTGCTTGAGGTCAGCAGCCCCACGCGCCCCATCTTCAAATCCACGCTGGCGCAATATCTCGGGCGCGGGGTGCCTCGTCTCAGCCAATGGGTGACACGGCAGCCAAAGCTGCGTAGCCTCATGACCTATCATTGGGAAACAATGGAGGCCTGTGTCCCGCCGCCGGTTATTCTCGACACGATGGCGCGATCAGGTTTTGGACCGTTGGTTTGCGAAGGGTGGTTTGACCTGTTCCGCAGCTATGCCGGCCAACGGCAAGGCAGCGAGAACGGCGATTCCTGCCATTGAAGGAGTCGTTATGCAGGGACTTGTTCCGAATCTGAACCACGCCGCACCCGCGCCACAGGCCCGGTTGGCGGTGCGCTATGCCGACCTTCCAACCGCGCGCGCGTTGCTGGCCGACCCGGCCACCATTCTCGGCGTCGTCGGCTTTGCCGCGGAGCGTCCCGATTTCCTGCCTTCCCCCTGCCCCTTCATCGCCGCACCTCTGTCGCCCGCCGCCGGCGATGCGATGTTCGAGATCTGGAGCGGTTCCGCCCCCTGTCGGCCGCTCAGCTGCGGCGCCGTAACGGGCGCCTGTAACGATAAGTTTGCTTTCGGTGCGGTCACGCTCGACGAGGCCGGGAGCGCGTCTTTGGAGGAAGCGGTCGAGGCCGCCTATGTGAGCCTGTTCGACTTCCTGGACGCGGCGGGCTTTGCCGCCCCCTTGCGCTTCTGGAACTATCTGACGGCGATCACGCAAGACGATCGCGGCCTTGAACGCTACCGGCGTTTCAACGTCGGGCGCCATGCGGCCTTCGCAGCGCGCCTGCGGGAGCCCTTGCCGCCGGCCGCCTCCGCCGTCGGCGGGGATCGCGGCGCGTCGGTGATCTATGTCCTCGCCGCGCATGAGCCGGCGCGTCCCTTGGAAAATCCGCGCCAAGTCAGTGCCTTTGCCTATCCTCCGGTCTACGGCCCGCGCAGCCCCAGTTTTTCGCGCGCCTCGGTCCATGCGCTGGGAACGGCCGAGACCATGTTCATCTCGGGAACAGCCAGTATCACCGGCCATGAAACCCGTCATATCGGCGACCTGAACAGCCAGATCGCCGAGACGATCGAGAATTTACGCGCGCTCAACCACGCCGCAGCGCGGCCATTGCCGCTGGGGGAACAGTGGGCCTGCAAAATCTATCTCCGCGAGTCCTCGTATCGCGAGCCCGTCGCGCGCGCGGTCGAGGCGGCCTTCGGCCCCCTCTGCCAGTGCCTCTATCTGCGCAGTGACATCTGCCGGGCCGAGCTCCTGGTCGAAATCGAAGCCTTTCAGCACTTCACGTTGAAGGAAGCGGCCGCTTTTTGAAAAAAGCGGCGCAAAAACTTTTGGCTATGCTGGGGCATGGGCGGTGTCAGTGACAACGCCCATGCCCCAGCACTATAGAAGTTTTTTTGCTTCTTTTTGTTCACAAAAAGTAGTCTTCCTTTCGCTTCCCTGCGCAGGCGCCCTCAAGCATTGGACATGACCGGGCGCCTATGGCTTAATATTCTGCAAAAAAGGAGGGGCTTACAGCTTTTGGCACAGCTTCAGAATCTGAAAGACGCCCCCGCAACGCAGGATTGCGATGTGCTTGTGGTTGGCGGCGGCCCCGCCGGCGCCACGATTGCAGCACTGCTGGCGGAAAACGGCCGCCGGGTGATCCTCCTCGAGAAAGACCGGCATCCTCGCTTCCATATCGGTGAGTCGCTGTTGCCTCATAACCTGCCGCTGTTCGACCGGCTGGGCGTCCGCGCACAAATCGAGGCAAGCTCGATGCGCAAGCACGGCATCGAATTCGTCTCCCCCTACCACGGCAAAACCGTCAGATACGACTTCGCGAATGCCTGGGACAAGCGCTTCCCCTATTCCTTTCAAGTCCGCCGCTCGACCTTCGATCACATCCTGCTGCAGAATGCCGCCGCCAAGGGCGCCACAGTGATCGAGGGCTGTCGCGCGACATCTGTCGATTTCCCCGAAGGCGGCTCACCCGTTATCACGAGCCGCGATGAAGAAGGGCGCACGCGGCAATGGCGGGCCGCCTTCGTCGTCGACGCCTCGGGCCGCGATACGCTGCTGGCGGCGCAGCTGGGGGTGAAGGAGCGTAATCCCAGAAACACCAGCGCCGCGATCTTCGGCCATTTCACCGGCGCACGCCGGCTGGAGGGAAAAGCCGAAGGCAATATCAGCATCGTCTGGTTCGATAACGGCTGGTTCTGGTTCATTCCGCTCTCCGATGGCACGACCAGCGTCGGGGCCGTATGCCCGCCAGCGTTTTTCAAGGATCGCGGCACAGACCTGAAGAGCTTCTTCATGAGCATCGTCGCCTCCTGTCCGGAGATCGCCGATCGCCTGAAAGACGCGGTGCTCGCCGGGGATATCACCGCAACCGGCAATTACTCTTACGGCGCCAAAACCACCAGCGGCCGTCATTTCATCATGGTCGGTGACGCCTGCGCCTTCATCGACCCTGTTTTCTCGACCGGTGTCTACGTCGCGATGATCACAGCCTTCTGGGGCGCCGAGGCGGTGGAAACCTTCCTGCGCGCGCCTGAGCGCTCAACACGCGCGCTCAGGCGCTACGATGCGTCAACACGCAAGGTTTTGCAGTCTTTCACCTGGTTCATCTACCGCATCCGCGAGCCCGCGATGCGCAATTTGTTCATGTCGCCGCGCAACTGGTTCCGGATGGAAGAGGCGGTTCTGTCTCTGCTGGCCGGCGGAATTTTCGATGGATGGTCCGTCCGCGCACGCCTCTATGTGTTCAGAGCGTTCTATTACATGACGAAGTTTTCGCATTTCCGGTTTCGGTTTTTAGCCCGGCGGCAGCCCAAAGAAGCGAAGGAGAAGGCTTCTTTTTGTGAACAAAAAGAAGCAAAAAAACTTTTTTAATCTGGGTCAAGGGCGTTGTCGCCGACACCGCCCATGACCCAGCATAGTAAAAGTTTTTGCGCCGCTTTTTTCAAAAAGCGGCTGCTTCCTTTTTTCTGAGCCAGGCGCATGACGGAAACCCATCTCGTTCTAATCCCCAGCTACAACACCGGCGCAAAACTTTTTGCGACCGTCGCAGCGGCGCGGCTTTATTGGTGCCCCGTCTGGGTGGTGATCGATGGCAGCACCGATGGGAGCGGCGAGACGCTCGCTTCATTGAGCCAACATGACGATGGGGTCCGGATCATCTTTCGCCCCCGTAATGGCGGCAAGGGTGCTGCCGTGCTCGATGGCCTTCACGCCGCGTCCAAAGCGGGCTTTACCCATGTGTTGATCATGGACTCCGACGGCCAGCATCCCGCCCCGTTGATCCCCGAATTCATGGCATTGTCGCGCCGGACACCGCAAGCGATGATCCTGGGCCAGCCGGTCTTCGACCATAGCGCGCCGCGGATTCGCGTCCTCGGACGTCGCTTGTCGAACGCCCTGGCGCGGTTGGAGACACTAACCGGCATCGGCGATTCGCTGTTCGGATTCCGGGTGTATCCGCTCGGCCTCTTGATGAAGATCATGACCTCCACAAGCTCAATGCGGCGGTTCGATTTCGATCCCGAAGCCCTCGTTCGGCTGTCATGGCTTGGGGTCCCAGCGATCAACCAGCCCGCCCCGGTGCGCTATTTTCTCGCCGCGGAGGGAGGCGTCTCGCATTTCCACTATGGCCGCGACAACATCGTTCTGGCGGCGATGCATCTGCGCCTCTGCGCCGGATTTTTGCGCCGCCTGCCGTGGCTAGTGGCGCAGAAAAGGAAGGCTACTTTTTGTGAACAAAAAGTAGCAAAAAAACTTCATTAATGCTGGGCCATGGGCGTTGTCACCGACAACGCCCATGGCCCAGCGGAACAAAAGTTTTTGCGCCGCTTTTTTTAAAAAGCGGCTGCTTTCTTAAATCATCCCACCATTAACCGAGATCTGCTGACCCGAAATATAGGCCGCACGCGCGGAGGCGAGGAACGCGACGAGGTCGGCGACCTCCTCCGGCTGGCCCGCCCGTTTCATCGGCACGAGCCGGTCGATCGCCTCCTGCGGAAAGACGCCTTCGATCGCCGGTGAAGCGATGATCCCCGGCGCCACGGTGTTGACGGTGATGCCACGGCTGGCGAGTTCCAGCGCCAGCGACCGCGCCGCCCCATGCAGCCCCGCCTTCGCGGCGGCGTAATTCGCCTGGCCGCGATTGCCCATGATCGCGGCCACCGAGGAGATGTTGATGATCCGCCCCCAGCGCGTGCGGATCATCGGCAGCAGCAGCGGCTGCGTGACATTGAAGAAGCCGTTGAGCGACACGTCGATGACGTGGGACCACTGCTCCGGGCGCATCCCGGGCAGAACGGCATCGTCGTGCAGGCCGGCATTGTTGACCAGAATTTGAATGGCCCCGGCCGCGAGCATGGTTTCCAGCGCGTGCCGGGTTTCAGCCGCATCGGTGATGTCGAAGCGCACCGCCTCTGCCGTGCCGCCGGCTTCCCTGATGTCCACCGCGATGGCCTCGGCGCGCCCGAACTGGCCATGCGCATGCACATAGACATGATGCCCAGCCGCCGCGAGGGCACGGGCGATCGCGCCGCCGATCGTGCCGCTGCCGCCGGTCACCAGCGCGCGGCTCATGCGGCACCCGAGAACAGAACGGTGGCACGGCCACTGAGCAGTTCTGCTCCTTGGACGGAGAGCACAAAGCGATAGGTTGCCCCCCGGTCGTCACCCATCAGGCGGGTGGCATCGACCGCGAGATCGCCGTCAACCGCATCGAGACGCAAGGTTCGGAGGGTCACGTCGCGCAGGCTGGCGAGGTAGCCACGGGTCGGCTGCCCGGTCTCCCCGGAGATGAGCCGGCCATGAACCGCCATGGCCTGCGCTGCGATTTCGATGCCGCAGGCGGAACCCAGAACGCCATCCGCGCGCCGCAGCGGGTTGTCGCTGTCCCTGTACCGGCGCGACAGGCAGCGCACCGAAACCTCATCCCAGGCGAGCACCGCATCGAGCAGGCACATGGATCCGGCATGGGGAATCATGGTCAATATCTGCTCCCGCTCAATCAGGCTCATGCCGGGCTCCCCGTCTGCTGCCCGGCCCCGGGGGGCATGGGGGTGATCGTCAAATTCAGCGCCATATCGTCCAGGTAGCTCACAATGACCCTGGCCTCTGTGGCGCGCGCCAGGGCGGCCAGCAGCGGCAGGCTGCGCGCCGCGGGCGTGCCTTGCCGCAGCATCTCTAGCCCCGGTGCTACGGCAGATGGCGTTCCGGGTCCGGGATGCAGGTCCAGTTCGACGCTGGCAAATGTCGCTTCGGTGCGCTCCGGAGCAAGCACAAGCGCCGTGCCAAAAACGTCGCCGATCGGCCGCACCGCGCTGAGCGGCCTGGGATAGGGCACGTCATAGGCGATCAGCGCGACCGCATGTCCTTCGGCTGAGACCTGCGCGGCGGCTTCTAGCAGCCCGGCGGCAAAGCTGTCGTCATGGCAGCAGAGGCTGGTTGAGGCGGCCTGCGACCTTGTGGCGATGCTCCAATAGCCCGCCGGGACGTTGTGAACGGAGTTGTGAAACCGTGTAGGCGAAAGCTCACGATTGGGCGAAGCCAGAACGCTCAAGATTTCGTGGATCGTCTCGCCATCTCCGCCCGAAGAGGCAAAGACCGTCGTGGTTTCAGCCGGATCCCGCCTTGCGGCGGAGAACGCCTCGGCCCCGACGGCGAGCGCGATCTTCACGATCTGGGCCGCGCGGCGACGTTCGTTGGCCGGCAGCAGCGCACTCGGCGGCACAATGGCAGGTGCCGGCACATAATCCTGCAGCCCGCCCAGAATCGGCAGGCTCGCCGCCCAGCCGTTGAGCCCGGGACCAAGTAATCCCACGCCTTCGATATAGAGGCGCATCATGCGCCCCGCCCCAAAACCAGGCTGCAATTCACCCCGCCAAAGCCGAAGGAATTGCTCATCACCCGGTCGATGCGCGCTGGCACGCCTTCCAGGACATAGCGGCTCTTAAATCCCGGATCCACGACGCTGGTATGCGGGCTGCCCGGCAGGAAACCATGCTGAATGGCCAGCGCGCTGAAAATGGCTTCGACCACGCCTGAGGCGCCGAGCGTGTGTCCGGTAAACCCCTTGGTCGAACTGCACGGGATGCCGCCGAACAGGCTGGACACCGCGCAATCTTCCGCCGCGTCGCCAACTTGCGTCGCCGTGCCGTGCAGGTTGATATAGTCGATCGCCGCCGGTTCGAGCCGCGCCGCGTCCAGCGCCTGCGCCATCGCCCGCCGCGCGCCGATCCCCTCCGGATGGGGCGACGACATGTGGTACGCATCGGAACTTTCGCCGACGCCCAGAAGATGCACAGTCTCCGCGCCATGCCGGAGGTCGGCGCGTTCCAGCAGCACGAAACCCGCGGCCTCGCCGATGGAAATGCCGCGCCGGTCGGCATCAAACGGCCGGCAGGGCTCCTCCGCCATCAGCCCAAGCGCGTTGAAACCGAACAGCGTGGTGGCGCAGAACGTATCGGCGCCGCCGACGATCGCGGCATCGCAGAGGCCGGCGGAAATCATCCGTGCCGCCGTGCCGAAAACCTTGGAGGTCGCGGCACAGGCCGTGGACACGGCAAAAGCCGGCCCCGCAAGACCAAGGAAGGCGCGGACAAACCGCGCGAGGGCGTAGACGTTATGCGTGCGCGCATAGTCGAAACCGGGCGGCAAGCTCCCGTCCGCCGGCTCACGGTGGCGATACGCGATCTCGCTCTGCAGCAAGCCGGAGGTGCTGGTGCCGGCAAACACGCCGATGCGCCCGGCCCCCAGGCGTTCACGCGCTTCTGCCACTGTCTCCATGAAACAATCCTGCCGCAACGCCAGCGCTACGAGCCGGTTGTTGCGGCAATCGAAGCCGGCGAACGGGCCCTCGAGAGGCGTAGCATCGAGACCGGCGATCTCACCGGCATAAGTCTGGAAAGGAAGCGTCTCGAACCTGCAGGGGGCGAGCCCGCTGCGCCCCTGGCGCAACGCCGCGAGGTTCGCCGCGCGGCCCGCCCCCAGACTGGTCACGAGCGAAAAATCGCTCATCGCCAGGGACGGCGTTTGGGTCATGACACGGCCTCTTCCAGCAATTCCGTTGCCTGATCCAGGCTCGCCAGTTGCGCACGGACCCTCTCAGCTTCGCGTGCGATATAGTGATGATAGGATGCCTCAAACGGCCCAGCTGCGCCGTCACCCGCGCGGCTACGCAGGGCCGCCTCATAAATGGCCGCGAAATGACGAAGATTCGCACGTAGATCGGTATAGCGGGGCTCCGCAAAAATACGCGCAAAATGCCGGCGATAAGGCCCCCAGAACGGGTTTTCGTAGAAGATCAAACGCAGCCTTTCCGTGTCGTACACGTCATTATCGCGAATCGCCGCCCCCACCACCGCCAGAGCGCCAGGTGCGGTGGGCAATATGCCGGTCTGGGAAAACGTGCGCCGGACCAAATGATCGTCATGGATGGCCCGCGCATTATGGATCGGCAAATCGTTCGCCCGCAGCATAAGATCGACGAATTCGTTTTTGGGCACGGGAAAGTTGAACATCGCTAAGGCGGAGAACTGGCCAGTCGGCCACGGCGCCCAGATGCCGGCTTCCGCCAGCGCGTTATGCACCACATGCACGCAATTATTGTTGAAAAGCCGCCAGCGGAACACGCGCTCGCCGTCGCGGTAGGGCGCGTTGAGATTGTTGAGGTAAGCGACGATGGACAGCATGCGCTCATAGTCCAGCGGGATGCGCGCATGATAGGTGTCGCGTCCGAAGTGCACTGCGTAATCGGTCGCGACCGAGATTTCATACATATAATCCCGCTCCGACATGCCGTGCGGCTTGGCGCGGAACAGATGGTCATGAAACTGCACGCCATCGAGCAGCCCGATTTCCTTGGCACGGTCCTGTGTGCGCTCATAAGCTTCGCGCGTCAGGCGTTCGCCGGGCTGGAGCGCGCCCCGCCAGAGAAACTCGCGCCCCTCGGCGGCAACCCAGTTGGCGTTCCGGTAATGCGAATTGACGCTGATGCCGACCCCATTTCTGGCCGGCGCTTCACCGGGCGCGCAGACTTTAAGGGTCGGATAGCCGATGCGGTCGCGGCGTACGCCGTTGAGGTAGAGGAGGCAATGGCCACCCATGCCGCTGCGGACCGGCACGCCGAAACCAGGTTTTTTGCGCAACTCGGAGAGCGCGCACAGTTCCGCATGATAGGGATACAAGCGGTCATAGGCGTCACCTTCCATAGCCGCGGTTTCGCCCTCACCGTACATGTTGCCGTCACGCATCATCCGAGAGATGCCCCTACCCGGCCCATATCTTGCTCCTTCGTCTCGTCATGATATCGGTGGGCGCGTCGCATCGTCCAGCGCCATCGCAAAAGGCGCGCGGTCGAGGATGCGCTGCCAAAGTTTCTTCCACGTCTCCCAATCATGGCCGCCCGCTTCTGTCACGACCGAGGCCTCGGGCAATTGCTCCGCGAGCATCCTGTGCCCTGGGGCGAAGCGGTCACCGCTTCCATAGCCGAGATAAAGTGCTGGAGATGATGGAAAATGAGCAATGAAATTCTGCAGCCAAACCAGCATACGCTTCTCTGTCTCCACGGCGGCCGAGCGAGCAACGGACCAGACCGCCAGGCCGCCCGCTTGTCGGACCTCAGCGATCGTGCCCGGGGTGCCGAGAAACGGCGCGAGCAGGACCAGGCCTTCGACCTGGCCTTCATAGGTGCTGGCATGGAGCAGCGCGCCCATGCCGCCCAGCGAAATGCCGAGCAGCCATATCCGCGTATAGCCCTGCGCCCGTGCCGGTTCGATGACGGTGCGGTGCAAAGCCTCCGCGACGCCGCCATCAAGGTAAAGCTCGATATCCGGGCGCGCGGCGACGATATCGACCGCCAGGCCGCGCGCCTGCACTTCGTCCACCATGCCGTGCATGGCGAACTCGGCCGCCTCCATACCGGCGCCGGGCAGCATCACGAGCAAGACGCGACTCCCGGCAACGCAAGGCGCCTTATATGAGAGGCACGTAATCATGCCTTAGCGGTCCATTCCGGCGTGGCCCCCTGCCCCTCGATACCGCGCGAAAACAACGCGGCGAAGACCAGGCTCAGGAAGGTGCCGATGGCGACCGTTTTGCCGATATCATGCAGCACGGGAATGCTGGACAGTGACATCAGCCCGTAAGCCGACACGGTGCAAAGATTCGCCAGGGCAATGGAGGCCACCGCGCGCTCCCGCGTCTGCGGATTAGTGTCCGCTCGTTCGAAGAACAGGCAGTAATTGGAGCCGACCGCGACAATGAGCAGGAACCCGACGATTTCGAAAATCGAGATTTTTGCGCCGCCCAAAGTGAGAAGCGCCGCGGTCACGATCACCGCGGCGGCCAGCGGTGCGGCAACGGTGACGGCGCGCGCCACCGAACGCAGCCCGATCAGCAGCACGGCGAGGATGGCGAGGCTGCCGATCGAGGCCAGCAACACGGCTTCATGCTGAAAGCTTCGCAGCAACTGGTCGGAGGCCTGGTTCAAATCGACAAATTCAGCTCCGCCGTCGCCGGCCTGCGCGATCGCCGCGGCGACGGCCGCGGGATCGGCGACATCGCGCAGCGGCACGATCACATCCCATTCCCCGCCATTTTGGACCAGCATGGAGCCGAGCCGCAGCGCCAGCGCCGGAGGCAGGCTGGCTTGGGTTATCAAGGGTGCTGTCTTCGCCGCGGCGACATCATGCAAAAACGGCGCGAATGTATCGGCACGAAACGGCAGGCCGACGCTGGCCTGCGCCAAGCGGGTGCTGAGGGTTGGCGCGTCCGGCAGCGCCGCCTGCCGCGCCTTCTGCGTCCCGTCGCTGGGCAGAATGGCGCTGGGCACATCGAAGCCGCCGAGCCGGCCCGACGCGACCAGCCGGCCCAGCGTGGCGGCCAACGCCTCGCTCCGCTGCAGGGCAAGCTGTTCGTCATGGGCCTGGAAGACCGCGAAATAGCGTAGATCAGGCACGCCGAGGTCGTGCCGCAGCGTCTGATCCAGCGCCTGGTCGGAGGCGGGGATGGGGCTCAGATCGGTGAGATTTTCATCCCAAAACGTGCCGCGATGCCACAGGAGCGCAAGCCCGCCTGCCAGCACGGCGAGCATCACGACCGGGCGCAGGCGCCGGCGATGACGCATCACGGCAAGCAGCGGCCGCGCCAGAATGCCGGCACCTTCACCAAAGAAGTTTTGCGGCACCAGATGCGGCAGGACGAAGCGCGTGGTGCCGGCCGCGACAATCAATCCGGCGATCGAGAACAATCCTAGCTGCGCGAAGCCGACAAAACTCGAAAACAGCATGGCGCTGAAACCCACGATCGAGGTCAACACCCCCAGCCGCAGCGTCGGCCAGATGCGCGCGAGCGTGTCATGGGCCTGATCGCCGCGCGCCGTCTGCGTGAACAGATAGATCGCGTAGTCGATCGATTCACCGATGAGCGTCACGCCAAACCCCAGCGTGACACCGTGCACGAAGCCAAAAGCCAGCGACACGGCGGCAATGGCGGCAAGCGCGCCGCTGGCCACCGGCAGAATGCCCAGCAGCAGCACACGCGGCGAACGATAGGCGAAGGCCAGGAGAGCGATCGCGCCGGCAGAAGCGAGCACCGACAAAAGCGTGACATCATGCTTGGTGATATCGCGCGTGCGCACCGCAAACACACCCGGCCCACTCTCAAGCAGCCGCGTTGCCCCGGCATCCGGCACGGCTTTGCTTGCAGCATTGAAGGCGCTGGTGATCAGCGCCAGGTCCCGCGCTTGCGCGTCGATGTCGAACCCCGGCGCCTTGGTATGTACCAGCAGCAGCGCGCTGGCACCATCGGGCGAGACCCACACATTGTCCCGGCTGAGCGGCGCCTGGGCGCTTCCAAGCTGCTGCATCAATCCCATCGTCTCGCCTGTCGGATCGCCGGGCAGGCTTTGCTGGACCAAGGCGCCGAGATCCGAGCCGAGCAACCCGAGATCGTTCACCAGGGCGTCATGCAGGCCCGCCACGGTGAACCGATCGGCGGTGACGTCCGGGCTGAGCAGATAGCGGTTGCGCCAGACAAAATCCTGCACGCCGGCAAAGGATTTGTCATCGCCGTTCAGCACGTCGATGAAGGCCGGCTCCTGCCGCAGCGTCGTGGCCATCGCCTGGCTCACGGCGGCCAGAACCGACACCGGCGCGCCCCTGGCCGCGAGCAGCACGAGACGCGACGCCGCACCTTTATTCACCTGCTCGGTCAGCACCTGCTGCGCCATCGGCGCCGAATGCGGCAGGAACGCCCCCATGTCGGTGCGAAACTGCGTCTTGGTGATCACGACGATGGAGGCAAACAACAGCAACAGCCAAGCGCCAAGCGCCAACGCCCTCGAACCTGATGGCTTTCGATCGATCATGCGCTAGGCCGGGTTCCCAGAGAAAAGAAAGCAGCCGCTTTTTGAAAAAAGCGGCGCAAAAACTTCTTCTCCGCTGGGCCTGTGGCGCTGAAACAGCACGGGCCCAAAGGAGCAAAAAACTACTTTTTGTTCACAAGAAGTAGTCTTCTCCTTCCTAATGGGCATGGCTCGTGTCTTCGGTGATGCCCATTTCTGAATGATCGCCATTGGGGCTGGCCGTATCGATGGCGGTGAGGCGATTTTCGCTGCCCTGAATGAGCATCCATGTGATGAAGCTGGCCGCTTGCGCCGTCTTCGGCTGCAGGAGGAGCTGCCACCCCGCCTCGGTGCCGGTCAGCCTTACGGTGTAAAACCGCTTGAGCATGGGCAGATCGCCGGCGAGCGTTGCCCTTATGCCTTCGACAAGGCCGGCGATTTGTGGGGCTTCGTCCAGCGAGAAACTGTGGGTCTGGTGCTCCGGTCCCCCGGTGATGTCCGCCGTGCCGCGATCCAGGATAAAATCTTCCGGTACGGGCGACAACGTCGTCTTCCGCAGATAATCGGGCGCGACATAGGTCAGCGTGCCGGAGGCCATCAGCGGCGCGTTGAGGACATGAATGGTTTTGCGCTCCTCAAAGCGGCCGGTTGCCGAACGGACCTGTCCTAGCCCCTGCATCAGTTGCGGTAGCCCCCAGGCGGCTGCGTCAGGCTGCGCCAGGGCGCAGGGGGCTCCGGCACACAGGACGCACAGCCACACCGCAACCAGCCTCGAGGTGTGCGTCATGCCCAAAAATCAAAGAAATTGAACCAATTGAACGGCGTCTCACGGCAATAATGTTCAAGCCGTGCGACATAGCGGC
Source organism: Acidocella sp. (assembly GCF_036489515.1). Classification (GTDB taxonomy): domain Bacteria; phylum Pseudomonadota; class Alphaproteobacteria; order Acetobacterales; family Acetobacteraceae; genus Acidocella. Next base: position 30,631 of record NZ_DASXFO010000047.1, on the reverse strand, counting down.
GCATCATGCCATCAAGCCGTGCCGAGGCGTCCCGCCCTGGCGGTTCCGACGCATCGGCCAAGATTTCGAAAAACACGTCATAGGTCCGACCGCCCCGATAGCGCCCGACCATCATCACCACCGGGCAGTTAAGCAGCATGGCCATGCGGAACGGGCCTTGCGGAAAACTCGCCGGCGCACCGAGGAATGGGTAACGGGCAAGGTCCTTGCCATCGACATTGCGATCCGCCAGCACGCCGACGAAGTGCCCCCGCTTCAGGCGTTCCGCCACCGTAATCAGTGAATCCAAGCGGCCGACGCCGATTACTTCCGTCTCTAACCGGGGATTGATCGCCGCCAGGGCGGCGCGGGTTTTGCGTGCATTCTCCTCGTACATCAACAAGCTGATGGGCACATCGCCGCGACGGCCAATCGCCCGCGTCACCTCAAAGCTGCCGAAATGCGCGCCGAACAGCAGGCAACCGCCACCGCGCTGCTCGATCTCGCGGACGATCTCCTCGCCATGAACCTCGATGTCGAATTCATGGCTTTGCTCGTTCAGGAGAAAGACGCGGTCAAGCACGCAGGAAGCGAATGTCAGAAAATGCGCAAAGATATCGGCAAGACGCGGCCGGCGCCCCAACGCCCGCGCCAGATAGGCACGCGAACTACGTGACGAGGCGGGAGACGAGACAAGAAAATACAGGCAGATCGGATACAGAAACAACCGTGCCGCACGCCGCCCGAGGCGCAGGGCGATCCAGACGCCAAGCTTAACCAGCGGCAGCGCGCCGCGCTCGGGGCGCGCTGCCCATTCCTGAACAAGCAGCTTCTCTGTCACGCCGGCACCGGATTGATTTCAAGCAGGCCCGACACGGCTGTTCCACTCCCGGCCAGTTCGCACTCAAACTTGACCGTGGCAGGACTGAGACATTGCCAGCGCAAATTCAAGCTTGTCCCGGGGCATACCGGGCGCAGAAATTTCACGGCGCGAATCATGACTGGCTCATGACCCAGCGCGCCGGCAATGGCGGCCACCACCGCGTCCAGCAGCACCGCACCGGGAATGATCGGGTTGGAGGGGAAGTGTCCCGCCGCGGTCGGATGATCAGCCGCGAAATGAAGCGCAAGTGATTGCCACATCGCTACGTGTTCCGCCTGAGGCCGGCCAGCCGCAGCAGCGCCTCACGCGGCAATTTGCCGAGCGCGTTGCGCGGCAGCTCATCGACCAGGACAAGCGGCCGCGGCAGGAAGGTCGCGTCGATCCGTTCGCGCAGTGCTTGCAAAATCGTCTCGACGCGCAGTTCCGGTGCGACGGCCAGCGCCATCAGCCGTGCGACGCGCTCACCGTCAGTTTCCTCCATAAGAAAGACACCGTCCTGCACGCCGGCGATGCTCAGAAGCTGATGGTTGAGATCCGCCAGCGACGTTCGCTTGCCGGCAATGTTCACAAGATCGCCCGAGCGATCGCCCAGGACAAAGTTCTTGGGGCCGATCCGCTCGATCATATCCTGCAGCAGCGCCGTGCCCTCCACTGCAGCGCCGCCGGCCCAGGTGCCGTGTTCGTCCTGGGTCAGATCCACGCCATCCAGGCACTGCCACTGCGTTTCATGCACGGTGCGGCGCGTCGCCACCTGCCCGGCCTCGGTGCAGCCGTAGATCTCGATGAGCGGCGCTGCGAAGCAGCTTTCCGCCTGCGTCGCGAGTGCGATCGGCAACGGCGCGGTCGCTGACAGGATGAGATCGACCGGCGGCATGCCATCGGGCTCGCCCACCAGGGCCCGAAGATGCACCGGCGTCGTGACCAGGATGCGCGGCCGGGGCGATCTTTCGATCGCGGCGCGGACATCGCCAGGGTAGAGCGGCCAATCCGCGTCAATGATCAGCCCGTGCTGAAGGCCGAGCAGGATTGTCGATTCGATCCCATAACTATGGTGGTGTGGCACCGTGCCGATCAAAGTGGCGCCGCGGAGCCCTGAAATCCCCAGCCGCTGCCCAGCCGCCTGTGCGCTCCGCACGAGCACGCCCCAGGACTTTTGCGCCGGCTTTGGCCGGCCCGTCGACCCCGAGGTGAAAAGAATCAAAGCGGGCTGATCATCCGGCACCACCAATAAATCGGGGGTCGTGCCATCGCTTTCAAGATCGTCAGGATAGGCCAAGCTCGGCAGCGGCAAACTGGAGGCATCGGTCAGGGCGTAAAGATCGGGATAATCCTCCGCCACCGCTTTCAAAATGCCGGGTGCGTCGCTCGACGGCATCAAACTGATCTGCTGGCGACTCAGCGCGGCGGCGAAACCGACCATGAACCGATACCGGTCCGTGCAGGCATTGAGAATGTATTTATGGGATGGCAAGCGCGCCGCGAGTGCGGCGACATCGCGCGTGAATTCGGCCCGACGAATCTGCCGTTGCCCGCGAACGGCAATGATGTCGTGATCATCATGCCGCGCGATCGCCGAGCAGCCATCATCTGCCAAGGTCATTTTGCAATTCATAGCGGCATCTCTTTGACTTCGGTCATCAGAGGGAAATCGCCGTTTCCTCACGTGGCTTCCTGATCTCGGCGACCATGTTCAGGATCACGGCAAGAGAATGTCGAGGCGGATTTTGCAGACAGCGGAGCCGGCACGCATACTCGGCCGAAAACATCGCCACGACCAAAGGAATATCAAGAATGTTGACGAAAAATGACCACACCACCAGCGGCGCGAAGCAAAACAGCGCGATCGACGTGACAAGCTGTACAGCAAAAAAACATGCCCAGGCGATCGTGACGCGGCGCGTATAGAGCGCCAGTTCACCGGATAAATCACCATGCATCCTGCGCGCCATCGCGGTGATGAGGGGCTCGCGACCGCGCCGCAGCGTCCGCGCGAACATGAGGAAGAGACCGCTATAGATCGCCCAGTGCATCAGCGCCGAGACCGTAACGAAACCGAGCTTGAACAGCACGCCAAAGCTCAGCACCGGGGCAAGGCGAACGTGGCTTGTCTCGACGATCGTCAGATGAAACACCACCGGCAGGATGCATAACGCCAGGACAGGTAAAAGCCGCTTACACCGGGCTGCCGCATTCCGCATCTACGGCGCTCGGTGGCGCTGAATGAATGCGCTGAGGCTACGCAGCGAGCTGAAAATCTGGGTATTGTTCTCGTCGTCGGCGCGCAGCTTCACGCCAAACTGCTGCGACACGACGAGCGAAATTTCCAGCATGTCGATCGAATCCAAACCGAGCCCTTCGCCATAAAGCGGCGCCTCAGGATCGATCCCGGCAGCTGGTACTTCGAGATTGAGCGTCGTGACGATCAGCTGTGCGAGCTCAGCTTCCTGAACGGTTTGGGTGATGCTCTCAACCATCACACGCACTCCACGATGGAGATGGGCCGCCTGCCCAGGTCGGACCAAGCCACAAACGCGATCCAACGACTTCCGGCAGGAAATTCCACAGCTAGTTTCTCCAATCTTTTCTAGACTTTAGCAAAACGTCCTCCGATTGCAAGTTGCGCACAGCACCTCCGCGTGGAACGGGGGACAAGTTCCCAGCTCCAGTTCCGAGGAGGCAGGCCTTCCCGAGCTGGGCCGACCGTACCGGCGCTTTGATTAGCGTTGTTTCAGCCCTACACAAGTGGTACTTTCCCCAAAATTTCGTAATGCGGGGGAAGGCTTTTCCATGAGACGCCCTTCAGGAATCCTTCTGGTAGCCTCGCCAGCTTCCGCCGGGCCGGGGTGGCTTCGGCACAGACAGAGGCAAAGCCGCCAACTTCAGACAACGTCGCGCAAGAGTTTAAAACCGGCGCAAACTTGACATAGGAGGCTCTTAAGGACGGTGCGGCCTCGGTTGCCGCCCGAGTCAACGGCGGCCGGAGCTCTTCGTCGACAAACTAGAGAAGACTTCTTTTTGTGAACAAAAAGAAACAAAAAAACTTTGCTATGCTGGGTCATGGGCGGCGTCGGCGATAATGCCCATGACCCAGCATAAAAGAAGTTTTTGCGCTGCTTTTTTCAAAAAGCGGCTACTTTCTTCTCTCCGAAAACAAAAAAGGCCGGGGCGAACCCCGGCCGTTTTCAATTCAGAACGACAGCGTGGTCGCCTGCATCACCAGCGGCAGCTCGCGCACTTTGGCCAGCACCGCGTCCGGCGTGTTGCCATCGGTGGAGACCAGGCAGATCGCATCCTCGCCCTCGGCGGCGCGGCCGAGATGGAAGGTGGCGATGTTCACCCCGGCATCGGCCAGGGTCATGCCGAAGCGGCCGATGAAGCCCGGCTTGTCCTTGTTGGTGACGTAGAGCATGTGCGGGGCGAAATCCGCCTCGACCTTGATGCCCTTGATCTCCACCAGGCGCGGCCTGCCATTGCCGATCAGCGTGCCGGCCACCGAGCGGGTCAGGCCCTCGCTCGTCACGGTGATACGCACCAGGCTCTGATAGTCGCCGACACGATCATGCGTGGCCTCGGACACTTCGATGCCGTGGTCGCGCGCCAGAACCGGGGCGGACACCATGTTCACCCCTTCCATCACCGGACCGAGCAGCCCGGCCAGGGCCGCGGCACCAAGCGGGCGGTGGTTCAGCGGGGCGGCGGCGCCCTCATATTCGATCAGCACGCGCTGGATCGACCCTTCCCGGGCGGAGGTGAGCTGGCCGGCGAAACCGCCCAGCAGGCGGCACAGATCCATATAGGGGCGCAGGCGCGGCGCTTCCTCGGCGGAGACGCTCGGCATGTTCAGCGCGTTGGTCACCGAGCCGGCGAGCAGGAAATCGCTGATCTGTTCGGCCACCTGCAGCGCCACATTCTCCTGCGCCTCGGTGGTTGCGGCCCCAAGATGCGGGGTGCAGATCACGTTCTCCAGCTCGAAGAGCGGGCTCTCCGTGGCGGGTTCGGTCTCGAACACGTCCAGCGCGGCACCGGCGACATGGCCGGATTTCAGCGCGTCGTACAAAGCCGCCTCATCGACCAGCCCGCCGCGCGCGCAGTTGACGATGCGCACGCCCTTGCGGGTCTTCGCCAGCGCCTCGCGGGAGAGGAGGTTGCGGGTCGCGTCGGTCAGCGGCGTGTGCAGGGTGATGAAATCCGCCTTCGCCAGCACGGTCTCGAGATCGGCCTTCTCCACGCCCAGCTGCACGGCGCGCGCCTCGGTGAGGTACGGGTCATAAGCCAGCACCTTCATCTTCAGCCCGACCGCGCGGTCGGCGACGATGGAGCCGATATTGCCGCAGCCGATCAGGCCCAGCGTCTTGGCGGTCAGCTCGACGCCCATGAAACGGTTCTTCTCCCACTTGCCGGCCTTGGTGGAGACCGTGGCCTCCGGCAGTTGGCGGGCGAGCGCGAACATCATGGCGACGGCGTGTTCCGCGGTGGTGATGGCGTTGCCGAACGGGGTGTTCATCACCACCACGCCGCGGGAGGTGGCGGCTTTCACGTCGACGTTATCAACGCCGATGCCGGCGCGGCCGACGACTTTCAGGCGGGGCGCGGCTTCCAGCACCTCGCGGGTGACCTTGGTGGCGGAGCGGATGGCGAGGCCGTCATATTCGCCGATGATGGCGCGCAGTTCGGCAGGGGCGAGGCCGGTCTTCACGTCGACCTCGACGCCGCGCTCCTTGAAGATCGCGATCGCGGCGGGCGACAATTTGTCGCTGATCAGGACTTTTACCATGATGAGAGATTCCGTTTGGGAGGAAGTAAGGAAGGGCTTCTTTTTTGGAAAAAAGAAGCAAAAAACTTTTGTCCCGCTGGGGCATGGGCTTTGTCGGCGACAACGCCCATGCCCCAGCATTAATAAAGTTTTTTTGCTTCTTTTTGTTCACAAAAAGAAGAAGCCTAAAACTCAGCCTTCACCGTATCGATTGCGCAATCGATCCAGGGCAACAGCGCCGCGAGGTCGGACGTCTCGACCGTGGCGCCGCCCCAGATGCGCAGGCCCGGCGGGGCGTCGCGATACGCGCCGGCGTCCAGAGCCACGCCCTCTTTTTCCAGCAGGGTCGCGACGGCCTTCGCCGCCTTGGCCTGGCCTTCTTCGTTCAGCGCAGCGAACCACGGTGCGGTGATGGCCAGGCAGATCGAGGTGCAGGAGCGCGTCTCCGGCACTTCCGCGAGGAAGCGCACGCGCGGATTGCCCTCGACCCAGCCGGCAACGGCGGCGAGATTGGCCTTGCAGCGGGCGATCAGCCCGGGCAGGCCGCCGACGCTCTCGGCCCAGCGCAGGCCGTCAAGCGCGTCCTCGACGCAGAGCATCGACGGGGTGTTGATCGTTTCGCCAACGAAAATCCCCTCGCTCAGCTTGCCACCCGAGGTCAGGCGGAACACTTTCGGCAGCGGCCAGGCCGGCTTGTAGGTCAGCAGCCGCTCCACCGCGCGTGGGCTGAGCGCCAGCATGCCATGCCCGCCCTCACCGCCCAGCACCTTCTGCCAGCTCCAGGTGACGACATCCAACTTGTCCCACGGCAGATCCATGGCGAAGGCGGCGGAAGTGGCGTCGGCAATCACCAGCCCTTCGCGGACCGCGGGAATGAAATCGCCGGAGGGAAAACACACGCCCGAGGTGGTGCCGTTCCAGGCCAACACGACGTCGTGCGAAAAATCGATCTCCGCCAGGTTCGGCAGGCGGCCATAAGGGGCCTTGAGCACGCGGGCGTCGGCGAGCTTCAGCTGCTTCACCACGTCGGTCGCCCAGGCCTCGGAGAAACTCTCATGCGCCAGCACGTCGACCGGGCGCGCGCCCAGCATCGACCACAGCACCATCTCTACCGCCCCGGTATCGGAGCCCGGCACGATGCCGAGACGCCAGCCTTCCGGCATGCCGAGAACTGCCCGCGAGCGGGTGATCACCTCGGCCAGCTTGGCCTTCGGTCCCTTGGCGCGGTGGCTGCGGCCCAGGGTCGCATCCTTCAACGCTTCCAGGCTGAAGCCGGGACGCTTGGCGCAGGGGCCAGATGAAAAATAGGGAACGGCGGGACGGATCGCCGGCTTTGCGGCGACAGAAAGATCTGCCATAAAAACTCTCCCTTACAGAAGAAAAGCGCCCCATTGGGGGGGCGTGACCCGGGGCGGCCTCTAGCGCGGTTTCTGCACCGCCGCAATAGTCGGTTTTCCTGGTCTCGCTTCTCGCGCCAACTCAGTCCATAAGAAATAACCAACCATGTCAGCTGCTCTATCATGAATGACCTCGACACAATCGACCGCGCCATCCTCCGCCTCCTCGCCAAGGATGCCTCGCTGTCGCTGAACGACATCGCCGACAAGGTCGGCCTCACCGCCACGCCGTGCTGGAAGCGCATCAAGCGCATGGAGGAAGCCGGCGTGATCCGCGCCCGGATCGCGGTGCTGGATGCCGACAAGCTCGGCCTGCCGGTCTCGGTGTTCGTCTCGGTGGAGACCGCCGACCACTCCGCCTCATGGCTCGCGGCCTTCGCGGCGCTGGTAGAGGAGACGCCGGAGATCGTCGGCGCCTGGCGCATGAGCGGCGACGTGGATTATCTGCTGCACGTGATCGTGCCGGACATCGCCGCCTATGACTCGTTCTACCGGCGGCTAATCGCAGCCCTCCCGCTGCGCAACGTCTCCTCGCGCTTCGCCATGGAACGAATGAAGAACGGCGCGCTGCCTATTTGAAGGAAGACTACTTTTTGTGAACAAAAAGTAGCAAAAAAACTTTGTTAATCTGGGCCATGGGCGTTGGCGCCGCCCATGGCCCAGCATAACAAAATTTCAGATCCGCCGGGAACGGCGCGCGAAGACGCGGCGGCGGAGCAGAAACGAGTCCAGTCCAAAAACATGGCCGGCGCGCTTGATCAGCAGAAGCAGGATAATCCCGGCAAACAGCAGATCCGGGCCGACGAAGACATAAAACGGGCCGTCGTCGAACGGCCAATCCATATGCGCCAGCCAGAAGATCAGCATGAGCAGAATCCCGAACGGCGCGCTGAACGGCACCAGCGCTCCGAACACGAACGAGATGCCGAGCAGCACCTGCCCCCATGAGACCAGTAGGCTGACGAAGGGCGCCACGCCGGGACCCGTGAAAACGGCGAAAACGTGGTGAAAGGTTTGCGTATGCGAAAGGAACGGTACGACACTGAAATGCGGCGTCAGCACCTGCTTCAGACCGGCATGCAAAAAAATCCAGCCGACGGCGACACGGAAAAACAAAACAAGCCCACGTTCCAGGGGGTCTTCTCCCATTCTCTTTTCCTCCTGCCGACGACCCGCGGCGCCGTGAAGACCGTTAACTCCACGAACTATCTGTCATTTACATTTGTAGCATAGATGGCGCCGGCGCAAGCGCAGGGAAAAGGCTTCTTTTTGTGAACAAAAAGAAGCAAAAAAACTTTTTTAATCTGGGCATGGGCGGTGTCAGCGACAACGCCCATGCCCCAGCATAACAAAAATTTTTGCGCCGCTTTTTTTAAAAAGCGGCCACTTTCCTAGTTTTCCGGGGTCACCGGCGGCAGCAGCCCATAACGCCGCAGCTTGCGGTACAGCGTATTGCGACTGATCCCGAGCGCGTTGGCGGTGCTGGTAATGCGCCAGTGCTGGCGCTCGAGTTCGCTGAGAATCAGCGCATGCTCGGTGGGGTTGGCCGGTTCGGCGTGATCCTCGGGCCCGCGCCCCCGGGCCTGTGCCCCCCAGCTGCCACGCGCCAACGCGCCGGGCAGATGGCTCACCTCCAGCGTCCCGCTCTCGGCAAAAGCGATGGCGGTGCGCAGGGCGTTGCGCAATTCACGGATATTGCCCGGCCAGGCATAGAAGGACAGGATCTCGCGCGCCGCCGGCGCGATCGCGATCGGCACGCCGCCATTCTCCTCACACGCCACGCGCTCGATCAGCGCGGCGCGATCGGCGCGGAAGCGCAGCGCCGGCAGGGTCAGGGACATGCCGTTCAGCCGGTAGAACAGATCCATGCGGAAGTCTCCGCGCGCCACCTGCGCCTCCAAATCCTCGTGCGTGGCACTGATCACGCGGATGTCCACCGGGATCGGCGTGGCGCTGCCCAGCGGCACGATCTCTTTTTCCTCCAGCAAGCGCAGCAGCCGTGCCTGGATAGAGAGCGGCATGTCGCCGATCTCGTCGAGAAACAGCGTGCCGTGATGCGCAGCCAGCGCCTTGCCACGCATGCCCCCGGCGCGCGCGCCAGTGAAGGCGCCGGCCTCATAACCGAACAGCTCGCTCTCGATCAGGGCTTCCGGGATCGCGGCACAGCTCATGACGATGAACGGCCCTTCGCGCCGGTCACTGGCCGCGTGTATCGCACGCGCAAACGTGTCCTTGCCGGTGCCGGTCTCGCCCAGCAGCAGCACATGGATGTCCTTGTTCATCACACGCTCGGCGCGCCAGACGTTTTTCAGCATCACCGGATCTTCGCCGGCCAGCGCCAGCAGCGTGGCGTTTTGCCGTAGTGGCACCGCAGGGCGCACGCCCCCCGGACTCCGCAGGCCGCGCGCGCCGCGCAGCCGCGGCGGCGTCGCCGCGCGCAGGCTCACAAACCCATGGCCGTTCTGCCCGTAGGCGAGCGGCCAGGCGGCCATCGGCTGCGTCTCGGCGTAGGCGAACAGCCGCTCCGGGGTGATGTCGAAGAGGTCGGAGATGCTGCGTCCTACCAGCGCCGAACGGCTGCTGAAGCCGAGCCGGTTGGTGACCGTGCCGTCCGCCGCCAGCACCCGCCCGGCCTCGTCGACCGCCAAAAGTGATTCGTAGGGCAGCCCGAAAAATTCGGGCTGCTCGTGAAAATGCATGACCAGCGCCTCGCGGTATTGCTGCGCGAAATGCAGCTGCTCGATGATGCGCGCCGACATCGCGACCAGCGCCCCGGTCGCCGCCTGGCTGGCACGGCTGTCCTTGCAGTCGAAGAAGGAGATGTCGAGCGCACCGAGGAGCTCACCCTCGGCATTCCAGATCGGCGCGGCTGAGCAACTCATTTCGCGGTTGCAGCAGAAAAAATGGTCCTCCCGATGCACCAACCGGGCGCGGCCATCATGCACACAGGTGCCGGGTCCGTTGGCGCCGACATGCCGTTCATCCCAGAGAAAGCCCGGCCGCATATGGGCTTCGTGCGCGTCGCTGGTGGATGCGGGATTGGTGAGCACTTCAAGGATCGTCGCCTCGGCGTCGACCAGCATCAGCGCGAAACGCGCCGAGACGCTGTTCGGCTGCACGATCTGCTGGTTCAACTGCTCGAACAGCCGGCGCATCTCGCCCCATCCGACCAGTTCGAACAAGGCCAGCGCCTCGCGCCGGTGTTTCAGCGCCGTGCCGCCGATATGCTCGGGCACCGGCCGCCCCCCGGGATCGAGCCGGTACATCTCGGTGCAGCGCTGCCAGGCCGCGTCGATATAGCCGGTGCGGCGCGGCTTGGCGCCATGCAACGCCCGCGCAGACAGGATCTCAGCCGCTTCTTCACCGTCACCCGCGCCGGAAGCGGCGAGTGGCGGGACGTTCCTCGTGGCGTGGACCATCGGTTTTCCCTGGACCCGCGTTTTGCTTTCACTAGCAGATTTCACGCGAAGGGTCGATGCATCAGCGTCAAACGCCGAACAATTTGCCCGCGCGGCACAGAGTGTCACGGCCCGAAGCCACTGGCACGGGACGGTGACACATCAAAAACCCCGTCTTTCCGCGGCTTTGCGCGGCATCGACACGCGATCACGCGTTGGCACGGTGCTTGCTGAGCACTTACGCTGTCCGGGCTTCTGCCCCCGGATCGACGCTCATCCGGGAACTCCGGTGCTGATTCATAATAATCGGCGGGACATGCCGTCTGCTGTGGCGCCGCACAATGGAGGAACGTAATGAAGAAATTGAGATTTCTGCTGCGTGGCGCCTCACTGAAAGTGACAGCGCTCGGCCTGTTCGGCGCCGGCGCGCTGGTGCTGGGGGCACAGGCCCAATCAACGATGAGCTCATCCTCGATGGGCATGTCGGCGACGGGGTCATCCGCCGCATCGCTGGATACTATGTCGAAGGACGCCAATCAGTGGGTGATGCCGTCCGGTAACTACGCGAACTGGCGCTACAGCAAGCTCGCCCAGATCAACGCCAGCAACGCGAAAAACCTGCAGGTCGCCTGGACCATGTCGACCGGCACCAACCGCGGCCTGGAAGGCCAGCCGCTCGTGGTCGGCAACATGATGTACTACGTGACCTCCTATCCGAACAATGTCTATGCGATCGACCTCGACCATGTCGACCAGATCGCCTGGCAATTCACCCCGCCCGCGAATGAGGACGCTCCCCCGGTCGCCTGCTGCGACGTGGTCAATCGCGGCCCCGCTTATGCCGACGGCAAGCTGTTCATGGCTGCGCTCGACGGAACGGTGTTCGCGCTCGACGCCAAAACCGGCAAAGTGATCTGGAAGGCGACCAACGCCGATCCCAAGCAGGGCCAGACCGTGACCGCAGCACCACTGGTGATCGGCAACAAGGTGATGGTCGGCGTCTCCGGTGGCGAATACGGCGTGCGCGGCTATATCAGCGCGTTCGACACGGATACCGGCAAGCTGCTCTGGCGCGGCTATAGCGAGGGCCCGGACAGCGACACGCTGATCAATGCCGACACCACCATCGACGGCGCCACCGGCCAGCCAGTCGGCGCGGATTCCAGCACGAAAACCTGGCAGGGTGACGAGTGGAAGTACGGCGGCGGCACCACCTGGGGCTGGTTCTCCTATGATCCGAAGCTGAACCTGCTGTATTACGGCACCGGCAATCCCGGCACCTGGAATCCCAGCCAGCGCCCGGGCAAGAACCGCTGGTCGATGACCATTTTCGCCCGCAACCCGGATACCGGCGAAACGAAATGGGTCTACCAGATGACCCCTCATGACGGCTGGGACTATGACGGCGTGAACGAGATGGTGCTGGTGCCGGTCGACTATCAGGGCCACCAGGTGCCGGGCCTCGTGCATTTCGACCGCAACGGCTTCTCCTACGTGCTGAACCGGGAAACCGGCAAGCCGCTGGCGATCCATAAATATGATCCGTCGGTGAACTGGGCCACCGGGATCGACCCGACGACCTATGAGCCGATCGTCAATCCGGCGAAGATGACCACGGAGAACAAGAACGTCACCGATATCTGCCCAGCCTCGCAGGGCGACAAGGACGAGCAGCCGGTCTCCTACGACCCGAACACCAAGCTGTTCTACGCACCGCTCAACCATCTCTGCATGAGCTATCAGGCGTTCAACGTGAAATACATGGCGGGCTTCCCCTATGTGGGCGCGCTGGTGAACATGACCCCGGGCCCGGGCGGCTATCGCGGCCGCTTCATCGCCTATGATCCCATGACCGGCGAGACCAAGTGGGAAAACCACGACATGTTCCAGGATTGGGGCGGGGCGCTGACCACCGCCGGCGGGGTCGGTTTCTACGGCACGCTGACCGGCCAATTCCAGGCGGTCGATCTGAAGAGCGGGCACATCCTGTATTCGTTCAAATGCCCATCCGGGATCATCGGCAACCCGATCACCTACATGCATGACGGACGGCAATATCTCGCGGTCCTGAGCGGCGTCGGCGGCTGGGCGGCGATCGGCATGACCAACAACCTGCATGAGTCGACAGCCGGACTCGGCGCGGTCGGGCTGAACGCCTCGCTGAACAACTACACCAATCTCGGCGGCACATTGATGGTCTTCGCGCTGCCCACGACCGTCGCCAGCGCGGACTGACACGGCACCGAACCAGCCTGGGTTCTGACCAAAAAAAGCCCAGGCTGGCCTCTTTGGCGCCGGTGACGCCGATCGCGCGCCCTCGAACCGCCTCCAGAACAAAGGAAATGAGCTATGCCAAGAACCCTCCCCCATGTGCTGCCGCTCGCGGCGCTCATCGGCCTCGCCGCACCGCTGGCTGCGCACGCGCAGGGCGCTGCGAACAACCATGTGCTGCGCGTCTGTGCCGACCCCGACTATCTGCCCTTCTCCAACAGCGCCGGACAGGGTTTCGAGAACAAAGTTGCCGAGGTGCTCGCCAAGACCATGGGCCGCACGTTGGAATATCACTGGGCGAGCTATCGCGGCAAAGGCGGATTTTCCAATTTCCTCGCCGATAATCTCGATGCCGGCAAATGCGACGTGGTGATGAACCTGCCTTACGGCGACAACGAGGAGGGCTACACCAACCCCTATTACACCTCCTCCTACGTGTTCATCAGCAAGACCGACAAGAATTACGACATCACCTCGATGACCGCGCTGACGCGGCACCCGGTGACGATCGGCTTTGAGGAGGACACCACGCCGGAGACGGCGCTGCAAATGCTCGATCTCACGCAGAACGCCGTGATCTTCCATATCGCCGACGACCCGACCGCCTCCCCGGAACAACTTTTGCAAGCGGTGGAAACCGGTCGCGTGGGCGTGATGATCACCTGGGAGCCGGCGATCGGCGCCTTCCTGAAGAATTATCCCGATCTCACGGTGACGCCGGTGCCCACCGAGGAATACGGGCCGGGCCTGCCGCAGGTGAGCTACACCTATCCGATGGCGCTCGGCGTCCGCGCCAAAGACACCGAGATGAAGACCGCGCTGAATGCAGCGTTGGCCACGAGCAAGCCGCAGATCGAGGCGATTCTCGCCGACGCCAACGTCAAATCCTACAAACCGCCGGCTTCAGTGAATTACACCAATCAGTGATTTCAGACGTCATTTTTTGAAGGCACGCACGATGATCATTCGCGCACTCCCCCGGACGTTTTTGCTCAACCTTTCGGCTCTGGGGGTCATGGGCTTCACCCTGCTCGCCTGCATGGCGGTGGCGATGGCTGCCGATGACTCCGCGCCCGGCGAGGCCGCCGCCAAAGCCAGCGACTGTTTTTCCTGTCACAGCACCGACCAAAAACTGGTCGGCCCGGCTTTCACCGCCGTCGCGCAGAAATTCGCCGGCCAGCCCGGTGCGGCAAGCACGCTGGAAGGCGCGATCAAGAACGGCCATGTCGGCACCTGGGGACAGATCCCGATGCCGGCGCATCCGCAGCTGAGCGACGCCCAGCTGCAACAGATCGTCGCCTGGATCCTTTCGCTGAAGGCGCCGAAATCTGCCGCAACCGCGGCGCCGGGCCAGACCTACACCACCACGGTCAACGGCAAGCCGGTCACCACCAGCTTCCCGATCTTTCAGCCGGGCACACAAAAAGTCACGCAACCGGTATTCCGTGGCTATGAGCTGTTCGACTCCTACTGCTTCCGCTGCCACGGCTCCGATGCGGTGGGCGGCGAGTACGCGCCAAACCTGCGGGCTTCGCTGAACAACGGCATGACGGAAAGCCAATTCCTCTCGATTGCCATGGAAGGCCGCAAGGCGCAGGGCATGCCCGCCTGGGCCGGCTTCTTCTCGCCGCAGGATATCGACGCGATCTATCAATACACGAAGGCCCGCGCGATCGGCGCGGTCGACACCGGCACGCCTCCGCAATAGCCGCAGCAATAGCCTCAGCAGTCCGTCCCCCCGCTTCCCAACGTTACCGGAAAGGACCAAAAAAAATGGCCAACCACATCTCGCTTCACCCGTCCATCGACAACGCCATCAAGCCCAGCGATGCGCATTTTGCCGGCGGCACGCTGCATTGCAAATGCGCGACCGATCAGGTGGTGGTGCAGGTCGCCGCGCAGACCATGCACAACCACGCCTGCGGCTGCACCAAATGCTGGAAGCCCGCGGGCGCGAAATTCGCGGTGATCGCGGTGGTGCCGCGTGACGCGGTCAAGGTGATCGCCCATGAGGAGAAGCTGCACATCATCGACCCGTCGGCCACCATCCAGCGCCATGCCTGCAAGGTCTGCGGCGTGCACATGTATGGGCGCATCGAGAACAAGAACCATCCGTTCTACGGGCTGGATTTCGTGCATACCGAACTCTCCGACCAGAGCGGCTGGTCGGCGCCGGAATTCGGCGCTTTCGTGTCCTCGGTGATCGAGAGCGGCACCGCCCCGTCGGAAATGGGCGCCATTCGCGCCCGGCTCAAGGAACTCGGGCTGGAACCCTATGACTGCCTGTCACCGCCGCTGATGGACGCCATCGCCACCCATGCCGCCAAGGCATCGGGTGTGCTGCACGCCTGAGAAAGGAATCGCGCCATGGAAACGCGCGCAGCAATCGCCTGGCAGGCGGGAAAGACCCTCGACCTCGGCATGGTGAAGATCGACGCCCCGAAAGAGGGCGAGGTGATGGTGGAAGTGAAAGCGACCGGCATCTGCCATACGGACGAGTACACCCTCTCCGGCGCCGATCCGGAAGGGTTGTTCCCGGCGATCCTCGGCCATGAGGGCGCCGGGATCGTCGTGGAAATCGGCCCTGGTGTTACCAGCGTGAAACGCGGCGACCACGTGATTCCGCTCTACACGCCGGAATGCCGCAACTGCAAATCCTGCCTGTCACGCAAGACCAATCTCTGCACCGCGATCCGCGCCACCCAGGGCAAGGGGGTAATGCCCGACGGCACTTCCCGCTTCTCCTGCAAGGGCGCGCCGGTGATGCACTATATGGGCTGCTCGACCTTCGCGAATTTCACGGTCCTGCCGGAGATCGCGGTGGCCAAAGTGCGCGAGGACGCGCCGTTCGAAAAAATCTGCTACATCGGCTGCGGCGTCACCACCGGCATCGGCGCGGTGATCAACACCGCGAAAGTGCAGCCGGGCGACAATGTCGTGGTGTTCGGCCTCGGCGGCATCGGCCTCAACGTCGTCCAGGGCGCGCGGCTGGCCGGCGCTAACATGATCGTCGGCGTGGACCTCAACAACGGCCGCAAGGAGATGGCGGAAAAATTCGGCCTGACGCATTTCGTCAACCCGTCCGAGATCGGCCAGGATCTGGTGCCCTACCTCGTCAACCTCACCGATGGCGGCGCGGACTATTCCTTCGAGTGCATCGGCAATGTGAAAGTCATGCGCCAGGCGCTGGAATGTTGCCATCGCGGCTGGGGCACGTCGATCATCATCGGCGTCGCCGGCGCGGGCCAGGAAATTTCCACCCGCCCGTTCCAGCTCGTCACCGGCCGCAACTGGCGCGGCACGGCCTTCGGCGGCGCACGCGGCCGCACCGATGTGCCGAAAATCGTCGACTGGTACATGGACGGCAAGATCAACATCGACGACCTGATTACCCATGTGATGCCGTTCGAGAAAATCAACGAAGGGTTTGAATTGATGCGCCGCGGCGAAAGCATCCGCAGCGTGGTCGTTTATTGATTTAAAGGAAGGAAAGGCTACTTTTTGTGAACAAAAAGTAGCAAAAAAACTTTGTTAATCTGGGTCAAGGGCGTTGGCGGGGATAACGCCCATGGCCCAGAGCAATAAAAAATTTTTGCGCCGCTTTTTTAAAAAGCGGCCACTTTCCGTGACATGCGTCGAAAATCAGTTTATAAACCGTAGCTGTCTCCTTGAACAACAAACAAACAAAGGAACAATCACAATGTGGCATAAACCCGTAATGACCGAAATCTGCATCGGCGCCGAAATCAACAGCTACGTTTCCGCCCGCAGATAGCAAGTAGAGTGCGTCCAAGCACCCCGCTTCGTTCCGCGGGGATCGCTTGGGCAGCGCCGATTCAATGACGATGCCGTTTCATCCGCGCAGTTTCGTAGCGTGGGGTGTGGCGGTTTTTTGTTTTCTGAGCCTCGTTGGGCGCGGCCTTGCTGCACCGCCGCAAATTCTCGTCGGCCCGTTCGACATGTTCGACACGTCCGCCGACCAGCGCCCTGCCGTGATCGCCGCGCAACAACAATGGGTTGATGCGGCGGCGCAAGTATTCACGGAAAAATTGAACGCAAGCTTGCGGCTCCAGGTCCAGGACTCCGCGGCCGCAAAAACCGCTCTGGCTGGCATCGCAGCCGATTACGACCACCCATCCGCCTGCCGCGGCTGCCTGCTCGCCGCCGCCCGAAAAACCGGTGCGGCCTATGTGTTCATTGGTGCGGTGCACAAGGTCAGCGACCTGATCATCTATCTCGGCGGCGAGCTGGACGAGGTTTCCACGGGCAAGCCGCTGATGAGCGAAATGATCGAAGTGAAGGCCGACGACGCGACAATGCTGCGCCGCGCCGCCGCGACCATGGCGGCGGACACGCTGGCGCATCTGCCGTCTTGAGAAAGAAGCCGCTTTTTGAAAAAAGCGGCGCAAAAACTTCTTTTATGCTGGGCCATGGGCGTTGTCGCCGACAAAGCCCATGACCCAGATTAACAAAGTTTTTTTGCTACTTTTTGTTCACAAAAAGTAGCCTTCCCTTCCTAAGCCGGCACGCCCTTGCTGGTCGAATATTCGAAATGCAGCGCCTTGTCCGGGTAGACGATCGGGTGGATCGCATGCGCCGCGACCGCAGCCTCGGCGAACCCCTGCAGGATCAGCTTAAGTTTTCCGGGATAGGTGGCGATGTCGCCGATCGCGAACACGCCTGGGATCGTGGTCTCCATGGTCGCCGGCGTGGCCCGCACGTGGTGGCGCTCGAGATCAAACCCCCATTCGGCGAGCGGCCCCAGCTCCATCGCCAGACCGAAGAAGGGCAGCAGCACGTCGGCCTCCAGCCGTTTGATGCCACCATCGAGATCCGCGACCTCCACCCCGGTCAGCGCGCCCCCCTCACCCTGCAGGCCATGCAGCTGGTAGGGGATCACCATCTCGATCTCGCCCCGCGCCGCCGCCGCATCCAGCTGCGCCGCACTCTCCGGGGCGGCGCGGAATTTCGGCCGGCGGTGCACCACGGCGATGCTGGCCGCCACACCGTTCAGCGCCAGCGCCCAGTCCACTGCGGAATCCCCGCCGCCGGCGATCACCACCCGCTTGCCGCGCAAGGCTTCCTTGCGCTTCACGTAATATTGCACCGCACCGCTCGCCTCATAGGCGGCAAGCCCTTCCAGCGGCGGCCGATTGGGACCGAACGCCCCCGCGCCGGCGGCCACGATCACCGCCTTGGCGGAAATTTCGTCTCCAGCATCGGTGGTCAGGGTAAAGTCCCCCTTCTCACCTTGCAGCGCCGTCACGCACCGGCCGAACAGCCGTGGTGCGGCGAACGGCGCAATTTGAACCTCCAGCTGGTTGATCAGCTCCCCCGCCTCGATGCCCGGATGGCCGGGAATGTCGTAGATCGGTTTTTCCGGGTACAAAGCGGCGCATTGCCCACCCGCCTCGGACAGGCTGTCGATCAGCACGCAGGAGATTTTCAGCATCCCGCATTCAAACACGGCGAACATCCCGGCCGGGCCGGCGCCGATGATGGCGACATCGGTAATCAATTTTTCCATGATCAGGACGAACCACACCGGCCTTCCGACTGCAAGGGAAGTGAAGGCTTCTTTTTGTGAACAAAAAGAAGCAAAAAAACTCTTCTGCCCCTGGGCCATGGGCGATGCCGCCGCCAACGCCCATAACCCAGCATAACAAAAGTTTTTGCCCCGCTTTTTTCAAAAAGCGGCCTCTTCCTTCTCCCGAGAGCCCCGCTCTAAAGTCGCTCCATGCAACTGACTTTGCCCGACGAGGCCGCCACCCAGGCTCTGGCCCGCACCCTCGCTGAGCGCGCCCGGCCGGGCGACGTTCTGCTCCTCACCGGCCCGCTGGGCGCGGGGAAATCCACGTTCGCCCGTGCCTTCATCCGCGCCTTGGCGGGCGATCCCACGCTCACCGTGCCGAGCCCGACCTTCACTTTAGTACAAAGCTATGAGACGGCTTACACGACCGTCTGGCACTATGACCTATGGCGGTTATCCGACCATCACGGGCTGGAGGAACTCGGCTGGGACGAGGCGCAGGAGGGCATCGTGCTGGTCGAATGGCCGGAGCGGCTGGGGCCGCTCACGCCCGCCCATGCATTGCGCGTGACGATCGCACATGGCACCGGGGGCCGCGAAGTTTCTCTGGCCGGCGAGCAAAGGTGGTTTGATGCGTCCTGATACAGCTGTGATTTTGAGTGCCGGGCGCGGCACCCGCATGCGCCCCCTCACCCTCACCACCCCCAAACCGCTGCTGCCGCTGGATGGACGGCCGATTCTCGCCCATGTGCTGGAGCGCCTGCAGGCGGCGGGGGTGACGCGCATCATCGTCAACGCGCATCACCTGGCCGAGCAGATGGAGGCGTTCCTCGCCGACTATCCCGGCGTGACCCTGCTGCGCGAGGAGCAATTGCAGGAGACCGGCGGCGCCATCACCGCCATGCTGGCGCAAAACCTGTTGCCGGATGCGCCCTTCTACGTAGTAAACGGCGACACCTATTGGGTGGATGGGCCGAGCGATACGCTGCGCCGACTCGCCCAGGCTTTCGATGCCGCGCAAATGGACACGCTGCTGCTCCTGGCCCGCGCCGCGGGCGCCGTGGCCGAAACCGGGCGCGGCGATTTTCTCTGGCCGCGCGATAGCGGGCTACAGCGGCGCGGCGAGCGCGACGTGGCGCCCTATCTGTTCTCCGGCGTGCAGATCGTCACCCCGCGTTTGTTCGCGCAGGCCCCGGCGGCGCCGTTCAGCATGAACTGTCTCTGGGACCAGGCGATGGAAACGGGGCGCCTCGGCGCCATCGTGCATGACGGGGTGTGGTTCCACCTCTCCACGCCCGAGGACCTCGAACGCGCCAACGCCGTGCTGGCGGCCCTCGAAGTCGGTAACACCACCTGATGAACATCGGCGCCTTCCCGGCTGAGGCGCCGTTTCTGCCGGCGCTGGCAAAACTCTGGCTTTCCGCGCCGGAAGCGCCGCATGACGGGCTGATCATTCTGCCCAGCCGCCGCGCCGCCCAGGCGCTCGCCGGCGCGTTCCTGGAGGAGAATGGCGGCAAGGCGCTGCTGCTGCCGCGCATCATCGCGCTCGGCGCGATCGACGAGGCGGCCCTGACGCTGCGCGGCGGGCTGGACCTGCCGCCCGCCATCGCGCCGATGCGCCGCCAGGCGCTGCTGGCGCAGCTGATCCTGAAAATGAACGGCGCGCGCGGCGCCCCGGTGCGCCTGCCCGGCGCCTGGACCCTGGCCGCCGAACTCGGCCGGCTGCTGGATGAGGCGGATTACGCTGGCATCGACCTGGCCGAGACGCTCCCCGGCGTGGTCGAGGGCGACCTCGCCAGCCACTGGCAAACCACGCTGGAATTCCTGCGCATCGTCACCCATCACTGGCCGGCGATTCTCGCCTCGCTGGGGCAGGTCAACCCGGCGGCACGCCTGGTCGGGCTGATCGACGCACAAAGTGCGGCCTGGCGGGACACGCCGCCGCCGCACCGCGTCTGGCTGGTCGCGCGCGAGGGCAATCCGGCGCTGTGCCGCCTGGCCGGCACCGTCGCCGGCCTGAAGCGCGGGCTTCTGGTCCTCCCCGGTTACGATGCCGCCTTATCGGACGAAGCCTGGGCGGCGCTGGACGACAGCCACGCTCAGTCCGGCATCGCGAGGCTGCTCACCGCCATCGGCGCGCGGCGGGACGACGTTTTGCGCCTCGGAGCGGACTCAAAAGCGACTGGACGCGCGGCCCTGTTCTCCCGTGCATTGCTGCCGGCGGCGCAATTGGGCGACTGGCAGCACAAGACGCCGCTCAGCATCGAGGGGCTCTCCCGGCTGGAGGCGCAGGACGAAGCGCAGGACGCCACCGCCATCGCCATGATCCTCCGCGATGCGCTGGAGGTGCCGGGCCGCACTGCGGCGCTGATCACGCCGGATCGCGGCCTCGCCACCCGCGTCGCCGCGGCCCTGAAACGCTTCGGCGTCACCGCCGATGACAGCGCCGGTGAAAAACTGCTGGAAACGCCGCCCGCTTTGCTGCTGCGGCTGCTGAGCAGCGCCGCCGCCGCCGATTACGCGCCGCTGCCTCTGCTGGCCTTGTTGAAGCACCCGCTCACCGCCGCCGGCTTGGCCCCCGAACAATGCCGGGACCACGCCAAGCGTTTGGAGACGCTGGCCCTGCGCGGCCCGCGCCCGGCACCCGGCTTCGGCGGATTGCGTTTCCGCCTCGAAAAACCCGAGCTCGAACCCGACCGGGGATTTTTAAACCGGCTGGAGCAATGCTTGGCCCCCCTCTCCCTCCCGGGCGCGGTGAACCCAGCGGCGGCGCTCGAAGCTTTGATCAAAGCCGCCGAAGCTTTGACCGAAACGGCGGACCAAAAAGGCGCCGAGCGGCTCTGGTCCGGCGAGGCGGGCAGCGCGCTCTCGGAGCTGCTGCTGGAAGCCCTGGCAACCTTGGCGGACCTCCCCGACATCCGCCCTGCCGATCTGCCGGAACTGATCGACGCGCTGCTCGCGGGCACAGTGGTCCGCCGCCCGCGCACCAAGGACGGGCATCCCCGCGTCGCCATCTGGGGCGTGCAGGAGGCGATGCTGCAAAGCGTGGACATCGCCGTGCTGGGCGGGCTGGCCGAAGGCGTCTGGCCGGGCATGGCCGAGCCCGGCCCCTGGCTCAGCCGGCCGATGCGCAAAGCCGCCGGCCTGCCGGCGCCGGAGACCGAAATCGCCGCGGCGGCGCACGATTTTTTCTCCCTCGCCGCCGCCTGCGGCACGGTGGTGCTGGCCGCCCCGGCGCGGCGCGAACGCGCCCCTGCGGTGCCCGCGCGCTGGCTCACACGGCTGAACGCGCTGCTGGAGGGCGCCGGACTCGCTTTGCCCGCCCATGAAGCCGCCTCCTGGGCCGCCCAGCTTGATGCCCCGGCCTCCCGCATCGCCCGGCCGCGCCCGGAACCGCGTCCACCAGCCGCCGCCCGGCCGCAGGCGTTCAGCATTTCCGACGTCGCCACGCTGCTGGCCGACCCTTACGCCATTTACGCCAGGCGAATCCTCGGCATCCGAGAACTGGACGCGCTCGACGCGGAAAGCGACCAAAGCCAGTTCGGCGACGTCGTGCATGCCGGCCTGGCCGCGTTTTTCGCCGATCCGGCATACATCGCAGCACCAGATGGCGCGCGGAAACTGATCTTGGCCTTGCAACAGGCGATGCATGACACAAGGCCGCGCGCGGCGCTGGAACAATGGTGGGCGGCGCGCCTGGAGCGCATCGCGGTGTGGATTTTCGCCGCCGAGCGGGAGCGCCGCGCGTCACTGGGGGCACCGCAAACCATGGCGCTGGAAAAGTCTGCGGAAATGAGCGTGATGGGCGGCTTCGTGCTGAAGGGCCGCGCCGACCGCATCGAGCGGCGCGCCGACGGGCGGATCGCCATCATGGACTACAAGACCGGCGTGCCACCCACCGCGCAGGCCGTCCTTGCCGGCACCGCCCCGCAATTGCCGCTGGAGGCGCTCATGGCCGAGGCCGGCGCGTTCGGCCCCGGGCTTGCCGGCGAGGTCGCGGAGCTCGCCTATTGGCGGCTGTCCGGCCGGCATGAGCCCGGCGAGGAAAAGGCGCTGTTCGCCGCCAAGCCTGAAAAACTCCGCGAAGTGATCGACGCCGCGCGCGACGCCTTGCCCGCTTTGTTCGCGAAATTCGCCGATCCCGCGACCCCCTATCTCGCCGCGCCTCACCCGGCGCGGCAGAATCTCTACGATTCCTACGCGGGCATTTCCCGCCGCGCCGAATGGGCCAACGATGACAGTGATTGACATCGCCAACGCCGAGCAGCTGCGCGCCTCGGACCCGGCCACCTCCGCCTTCGTCGCCGCCTCGGCGGGCAGCGGCAAGACCAAGCTGCTCACCGACCGGTTGCTGCGGCTGATGCTCAGCGGCACCAAGCCGCAAAAAATCCTCTGCCTCACCTACACCAAGGCAGCGGCGGCGGAGATGACCATCCGCCTCAACCGCCGGCTCGGCGCCTGGGTGGTGATGCCGGAGGCCAAGCTGGCGGCGGACCTGGCCGCGCTCGATGTGCCGGCGACGCCGCAAACCCTCGACCTGGCGCGAAAACTGTTCGCCGAGGTGCTGGACCTGCCAGGCGGCATGCGCATCGGCACCATCCACGCCTTCTGCCAGTCTCTGCTGCGGCGCTTCCCCCTGGAAGCCGGCCTGTCGCCGCATTTCGAGGTGGCGGACGATGCCGACGCTCACCTGCGCCTGCGCGAGGCGCGTGAGGCCGTGCTGGCCGAAGGCGCCCATCGCGACGCGATTTTCGCGCTGGCGGCGGAAACTGACGAGCAGAGTTTTGCCGGCCTGACCGGG
Organism: Acidocella sp.; assembly: GCF_036489515.1. Lineage (GTDB taxonomy): Bacteria > Pseudomonadota > Alphaproteobacteria > Acetobacterales > Acetobacteraceae > Acidocella. Next base: position 7,619 of record NZ_DASXFO010000047.1, on the reverse strand, counting down.
ACTTTTGCCACGGAAGGCGGGGATCTGCCGGATGCGGCGCAGGCCGCGGAGCTGCTGCGCGCGGCCTTGGGTGCGGGCGAGGAACGCGGCGACGAAATCCTCGCCGCCGCCATCTCCTGGTCGCGCGAAAACCAGGTGCGCGAAGTGCTGCGCCGCGTCGCCGAGCTGGGCAATGCGAGCGGCCAGAAATGGGCATTGCGCGCCCTGGACTGGCTGGCGCTGCCTGCGGAAGCGCGCGTCACGGCCTGGGCGAACTGGCGTGCGGCGCATTTCACCCAAGGCGGCGAAGGCACGCCTCTGACGCTCCACAATTATTGCGGAAAAAAACTTAGCACCGAGGAAGACGACATCAAGGCGGAGATCGCCCGGGAATGCGCCCGCATCGAGGCCGTGCAGGAATCCCTGCGCGCGGCGCGGCTGGCGGAAATCAACGCCTTCCTGCTGCAGCTGATGGCGCCGATCCTCGCCCAGGAACGCACGCAAAAGCAGCTCGCGGCACGGCTCAGCTATAACGATCTGGTGCGCCATACCGGTGGGCTGCTGATCGATCCGGGGGCGGCGTGGATCCTCTACAAGCTCGACGGCGGCATCGATCATCTGCTCCTCGACGAAGTGCAGGACACCGCGCCGTCGCAATGGGAGATCGCCGACGCCATCGGCGATGAGTTCTTCTCCGGCACCGGTGCGCAGGAGCGGAGCAGAACTATCTTCGCGGTCGGCGACGCGAAACAATCGATCTTCTCCTTCCAAGGCGCGGATCTGCAAAGCTTCGAGCATTACCGGCGCAAATTCCGCCAGAAGGTGCAGTCGGCCGGGGAAAGCTGGCTGGACGGCAAACTCTCCGTCTCTTTCCGCTCCACCGAACCGGTGCTGGCGCTGACCGATGCGGTGTTCGCGCAAGGCCCGGCACGGCGCGGCGTGTGCCTGCAAGACGAAATTTTGCGCCACGGCGTCAGCCGCGCCGGGCAGGCCGGGTCGGTGACGCTCTGGCCGCTGACCAAGGAGAGCCCGGCCTCCGAGGTGCCCGCCTGGTCAGTGCCCGACGCGTACGAAACCGCGGATTCCGCCAAGACCCTGCTGGCCCGGCAGATCGCCGAATTCATCGCTGAACGTCTCGGCCAGGACCTTCCGAGCCGGCGCAAAAATGCGACGCCGGGGGATTTCCTGGTGCTCGTGCGGCGGCGCGATGCGCTGGTCGCCGCCATCACCAGCGCGTTGAAAGCCGCCGGCATTCCGGTGGCCGGGCTGGACCGCATGGTGCTGACCGAGCAGGCGGCGGTGAGCGATCTGCTGGCCTTGTGCGATGCACTGCTGCTGCCGGAGGACGATCTCGCCTTCGGCCAATATCTCGCCTCGCCGCTCGGCGGACTCTCCGATGAGAGCCTGATGGAGCTGGCGCTGAGCCGGCGCGGGCGGCTGGTCTCGGTGCTGTTCTCCCGCGCCGCGGAGCGCCCGGACTGGCAGGAAGCCCGCGCCTATTTCGAGGCCATGCGCAGCCGCGTGGATTATTTGACGCCGTTCGCCCTGCTGAGCGAGGCGCTGGGCCCGCTCGGCGGCCGCGCCAAACTATTGCAACGGCTGGGCGCGGAGGCGGCCGAGCCGATCGACGAGTTTTTGGCCGAAGCGTTAAGCTTTTCGCAGTCGTCGCCCGGTTCGCTGCAGCTCTTCCTGCACCAGCTCCGGCAATCCGGCGCCTCGATCAAGCGCGAGGCCGAGGCCGGCGGCGATGTCGTGCGGATCATGACCGTGCACGGCGCGAAAGGGCTGCAGGCGCCGATCGTGATCCTGCCGGACACCACCACCCTGCCGAAAATGGACAAAAAACTGTTCTGGCTGCCGGTGCCTGGCCAAAAAAACGCGACGGTGCCGGTGTTCTGCCCGCGCGGCGCCCTGCGCTCCCAGGCGCTGGCCGAGGCCGCCGCACAGGCCACTACTGCCATGGAGGAAGAATATAACCGCCTGCTCTACGTGGCGCTGACCCGCGCCGAGGACGAGCTGATCGTCTGCGGCGCCGAGGGCAAGCGCGCGGCGTCCGACACCAGCTGGTACGAATCGGTCAAAGCCGGTTTTTCCCGGCTGGACGGGGTGATCGAAGCAGAAAACCGGCTGGTCTACGCCTGCGCACAGACCGCCTCACCCGACCGCGTCGCCGCCCGGCGCGAAGCCGCCGCGGTCGCAACACTGCCGCGCTGGGCCGGTGCTGCGCCGGGCTGGGCCGCCCTCCCGCCCGCGGGTGAGACCACGCGGCCGGAACGCATCGCCCCCAGCCGCGGCACCGATGACGAGAAGCAGCGCGCCATCGCCGCCAGCCCGCTGGGCCTGGAATTGTCCGAATCGCGGCAACGGCGCGCCGCCGCCATGGCGCGCGGTCGGGCCGTGCATGCGCTGCTGCAGCATCTGCCCGATCTTGCTGCGCCGGCGCGCGAAGAGGCCGCACGGCGCTACCTGGCCGCCGATGCAGCGCTCGCCGACCAGGCCGAGCGCGTGTGCGACTCGGTTCTCACGATCCTGAACGATCCCGCTTTGGCCCCGCTCTTTGCGCCCGGCGCCCAGGCCGAAGTGCCCCTGGCCGGCGTGCTCGGCGATGTGGAAATCGCCGGCGTGGTCGACCGTCTGGCGGTGACCGAGGCGGCGGTGTGGCTCGCCGACTACAAGACCGACCGTCAGCCCCCTTTGCGGCCTGAGGACATCCCGAAAAAATATTTGCAACAGCTCGCCGCCTACCGGGCCATTTTGGCGACAATTTTCCCCAAAGCAGAAATTCATTGCCTGCTGATCTGGACCGAAAGTGCGACTTCCATGCTGGTGACGCGGGACAGGCTTGATACTCATGCGCCCGCTTGATCACCCCCTCATTCACCGCCATGTTGATGCTTAACAGTTAAGGATTTGGTTATGAGCAAACCTGTGACCGATGCGAGTTTCGAGACCGACGTGCTGAAAGCCGGCGCGCCGGTGCTGGTGGATTTCTGGGCCGAATGGTGCGGCCCGTGCCGGGCGATCGCCCCGGCGCTGGAGGAGCTGGGCACCGAATATGCCGGCAAGCTGGAAGTCGTGAAGGTGAACATCGACGAGAACCCGATGACCCCGTCGCAGTTCGGCGTGCGCGGCATTCCCACGCTGATCCTGTTCAAGGACGGCAAGCCGGCGGCGACGCAGGTGGGCGCTGCGCCAAAATCGGCGCTGAAAGCCTGGATCGACAAGAGTCTCTGATTATGACCGATGCGCAGTCCGTGGAAAAACCGCCGGCCGGGATCCCGATGGTCCGGGCTATCGCCATGCCGGCGGATGCCAACGCCAATGGCGATATTTTCGGCGGCTGGCTGATGAGCCAGATGGACCTTGCCGCCAGCAATCTCGCCGGACGCACCTCGCACGGGCGCTGCGCCACCGTCGCGGTCGACGCGATGACCTTTCTGCGCCCGGTGAAAATCGGCGACGAAGTCAGCGTGTATTGTGAATTGCTCTCCACGGGCCGGACATCCATGAAGATCAGCGTGGAAGCCTGGCGGCGGGCGCGCATCGGCACGGAAGAATACCGCGTGACCAAGGCGGTGTTCACCTTCGTGGCCATCGATGCCGAAGGCAAGTCGCGACCGATCACCGAGCCTAGCAACACCTGAAGGAAAGCGAAGAAAAGGCTACTTTTTGCGAACAAAAAGTAGCAAAAAAACTTTATTAATCTGGGCCATGGGCGTTGTCACCGACAACGCCCATGGCCCAGATTAGCAAAAATTTTTGCGCCGCTTTTTTAAAAAGCGGCTGCTTTCTTCTCGCTCAATCGCCATCGCCCAAAAACACCGTGGCCAGGCTGGGCGCCGCTGAGTTGAGGCCTTCTCCCAGAATATAATCCGCGATGTCGCCGTCCGGCACGGCGCGTTCCTTGTCGCGCGGCAACAAATGATAATCCGGCGGGTAGAAGGCCAGCGTCACCGGCGCGTCCGCCGGGATCGCGTTCCAGCAGCGCCGCATCGCCTCGGCGGGGATCAGCTCGTCGTGCCCACCGTAGAGAAACAGCGCCTTCTGCCGAAAATCCGCGCAGGCGGCCTGCGCCTGGCCCATCAGGCGCACCAGCCCGGCCAGATTGTCGAGGCGCGGGGCATGGATGGTCAGCGGGTCCTCGCCGAAGGCGATCAGGGCGGCGCGGTTATCGCTTGCGGTGATGTGCACCGCTTGGCCGGTGAGGCGCTTACCCGGCGCCACCTCATCGGCGATGCCGAGCACGGCGCGGTAGGCCGGGTTCAGCGCCTCCCCGCCCCACACCGCCGGCGCGGAGAGGACATACCCGTCCACCGGCGGGGGAGTTTTGTCGGCTCCGAGCAGGATGCCGATGGCCCCGCCCATGCTCTCACCCATGATGAAAAGTTTTTGCGCCGGGTAACGGGCGCGCAAGCTAACCGCCATGTCCCGCGCCTCGTCCACCAGCCGGTCCGTGCCCGGCCAGAAACCGCGATTCGCAGTGGCGCCGAAACTGGACTGGTCCGGCGCGTAAATGGCGATGCCGCGCGGGTTCAGCGTTTTCGCCAAGATCACCCAGCCGTCGCGGCTGTCGGTATAGCCGTGCAATGCCAGAACGACGGCGCGCAATTTTCCCTGCGGCGGATAATAGCGATAGGGAAGCGTTGCGCCGTCGGGCAGGTGGAAAAAACCGCTGGTGACGATGGGAAAGTCGGGCCGCGCCTTCGGGATGCCGAACGGGATCGGCACGCAGCCGCCGACCAGCGCCAGCAGTAGCAGCACCGCGAGTTTGGGCTTCCGGATGATTGCCGCTATCATCGCCGCGACTTCCACCCTTGAAGGCAGGACCAATGGACGCCACCGCGCAAAAAACCCCGACCGAGATCATTCATGTTAAAACCAGTGCGGTCTCCTGCGATGGCGGCAATGGCGCCTACGGTCACCCGCGAGTCTACTTGAAGATTCCGGACACGCAAATCACGAGGCAAATCATGTGCCCGTATTGTTCCAAGCTGTTCGTGCTGGAACCCGGCGCCACCGATTCCGCGCATTGATCTGATCCCATGAGGCTTGTGCTCGTCGACGGATCGGGATTCATCTTCCGCGCCTTTCACGCCATCCCGGACATGACGCGGCCCGACGGCACGCATGTGAACGCGGTCTTCGGTTTCTGCAACATGATCGCGCGGCTGCTGAAGGATCATACCGGCACGCATCTGGCGGTGATCTTCGACGCCGGACGCGTGACCTTCCGCAACCGCATGTACGATGCCTACAAGGCGCACCGGCCGGAACCGCCGGAGGAGCTGCGGCCTCAGTTCGCCCTGATCCGCGAGGCGACGCGCGCCTTCGGCCTGCCCTGCATCGAGCTTGAGGACTGGGAGGCGGACGATCTGATCGCCGCCTATGCCAAGGCCGTCTGTGCTGCCGGCGGCGAGGCGGTGATCGTTTCCTCCGATAAGGACCTGATGCAGCTGATCGGCCCGGGCGTGAGCATGCTCGACCCGATGAAGAACTTGCCGATCGGCCTGGCGGAAGTCGAAGCCAAATTCGGCGTGACGCCGGACAAGGTGATCGAGGTGCAGGCGCTGATCGGCGATTCGACCGATAACGTGCCGGGCGTGCCGGGCATCGGCCCGAAGGGCGCGGCGCAGTTGATCAACGAATACGGCACGGTCGAGGCGGTGCTGGAAGCCGCCCCGGCGATGAAGCCCAGCAAGCGGCGCGACATGCTGATCGAGCATGCCGACAAGGCGCGGATTTCCAAGCAGCTGGTGACCCTGCGCGCGGACGCGCCGCTGCCCGAACCGCTGGAGAATTTTGCCCTCCGCCGCTGGGACGATGCGGTGCTTTCGGCCTTTCTCGACCAGAATACGTTCAAGAGCATCAAGCACCGCCTGGCGCTGATCGACGTGCCGGAGCAGAAGGCCCCCGAGGTGGAGGTAGAGGCCGCGCCGTTCGGCGGCTACGCCACAGTCACCTCGATAGCGGCACTGGACGAGCTGATCGCCGAGGCGCGGCGGAGCGGAAAACTGGCGCTGGATATGCAGACCGACAACCATCTGTCGCTGCACGGCGATCTGGTCGGCATCGCGCTCGCCGTGGCGCCCGGCCGCGCCGCCTATGTGCCGCTCGGGCATAATCTCGGCCTGGAAGACGCGCCGCTTCTGACCATGAAGGCGGTGCTCGGCGCCCTCGCCCCCCTGCTGGAAGATCCTTCCGTGATGAAGATCTTCTTCGACGCGAAATATCAGCTGGAAGTGCTGACCCGAGCCGGGCTTGCCACCGTGGCGCCGATCGACGACGCGATGCTGATCTCCTACGCGCAGGATGCCGGCAATTTCGCCCATGACCGCGCCACGCTCTCGGAAAAGCACCTCGCCCACGTCCCGAAGAAATTCGACGACGCGGCGGGCTCCGGGCGCAACCGCCTGGCTTTCGTGAACGTGCCGATTGGTTCCGCCACCGCCTATGCCGCCGAGGGGGCGGATGTAACGCTGCGGCTGTGGCAGCAGCTCAAACCGATGCTGCGGACGAACAAGTCCCTGGCGCTGTACGAGCTGCTGGAGAAGCGGCTGATCCCGGTCCTCACCGACATGGAATTTTATGGCGTGATGGTGGACCGCGCGGACCTCGCCGCGATGTCGGCCGAATTCGCCACGCGCATGGGGGAGATCGAAGCCGACATTCACCGTCTGGCGGGCCAGACATTCAACGTCGGTAGCCCGAAGCAGCTCGGCGAGATCCTGTTCGAGACGCTGAAACTGTCCGGCGGCAAGAAGAGCAAGATCGGCGCCTGGGGCACCGATTCCTCGGTGCTGGAGACGCTCGCCGAGGCCGGGCACGACATCGCGCAGCGCGTGATGGACTGGCGTCAGCTGGCCAAGCTGAAATCGACCTATGCCGATGCGCTGATCGAGCAGATCGACCCGAAGACCGGGCGCGTGCATACGAGTTTCTCGATGGCCGCGACCACCACCGGCCGCCTCTCTTCGACCGACCCCAACCTGCAAAATATCCCGATCCGCACCTCCGAGGGGGCACGGATCCGCAAAACCTTCATCGCCGCCCCCGGGCACAGCCTGATCTCGGCCGATTATTCGCAGATCGAGCTGCGGCTGCTTGCCCATGTGGCGGACATCCCGGCCCTGAAGGAGAGTTTCGCGAAGGCCGAGGACATCCATGCGCGCACCGCCTCGGAAGTGTTCGGCGTGCCGATGGCGGGCATGGATGCGGCCACCAGGCGGCGCGCGAAAGCGATCAATTTCGGCATCATCTACGGCATCTCCGCCTTCGGCCTGGCCAACCAGCTGGGCATCGAGCAGTCGGAGGCCGGCGCCTACATCAAGACCTATTTCGAGCGCTTCCCCGGCATCCGCGACTACATGAACGAGGCGCGGGCCTTCGTGCGCGAGCATGGCTTCGTGAAGACGGCCTTCGGGCGCAAGGTCCACATCCCGGCGATCCGCGGCAAGTCGCCGGCCGAGCGCAGCTTCGGCGAACGGGCGGCGATCAACGCCCCCATCCAGGGCACGGCCGCCGACATCATCCGGCGCGCCATGGTCCGCATGCCGGCGGCCCTGGAGGCCGCGGGGCTTTCCGCGCGCATGCTGCTGCAGGTGCACGACGAACTGGTGTTCGAGGCGCCGGAAGCGGAGGCC
>NZ_DASXFO010000044.1:0-22330 GCF_036489515.1 Acidocella sp. | reverse complement strand
CGGCCTGGTGAAATTCGCGGTGGACCAGAAAATCGATCTGGTGGTGCCGGGGCCGGAAGCGCCGCTGGTGGCCGGGCTCACCGACGCGATGGCGGCGGCGAAAATCGCCTGCTGCGGACCGAGTGAGGCCGCCGCACAGCTCGAGGGCAGCAAGCGCTTCACCAAGGAAATAGCCGATGCCGCCGGCATCCCCACCGCCGCTTGGGCTGCCTTCACCGACGCCGCAGATGCCCACGACTATGTCGAGGCGATGGGCGCGCCGATCGTGATCAAGGCGGACGGCCTGGCGGCCGGCAAGGGCGTGGTCGTCGCCATCACCCTGGACGAGGCGCACGAAGCCGTCACGTCCATCCTGGACGACAAGGTGTTTGGCGCCGCCGGCGCCGAACTGGTGATCGAGCAATGCCTGGTGGGCGAGGAGATTTCCGTGTTCGCGCTGTGTGACGGCGAGGACGCGCTCTATCTCGGCTGCGCGGCGGACCATAAGCGCGTCGGCGACGGCGATACCGGGCCGAATACCGGCGGCATGGGGGCGATTTCGCCGCCGCCCTGGGCCAGCCCTGCGGTCATTGAGGCGACGATGGCCCAGATCATCCGTCCGGCACTTAGCGAAATGGCCCGGCGCGGCACGCCGTTCCGCGGCTTCCTGTTCGCGGGCCTGATGGTCGAAGCGGACGGACCGAAACTGATCGAGTTCAACGTGCGCTGGGGTGATCCGGAATGCGAGACGCTGCTGCCGCTGCTGCGCTCGGACCTCCTGCCGGCGCTGGTGGCCGCCACCGAGGGCGAGCTGCGGCATGTGGATCTGCGCTGGCGCGACGCCGCCTCCGCCACGGTGGTGATGTGTTCCAAGGGCTATCCCGGCGCCTACGCCACCGGCGGGGAAATTTTCGGGCTGGAAGAGGCCGGTGCACTGCCGGAAGTGACCGTGTTCCATGCCGGAACGATGGCAGACCAGGGCGGCATCCTGGCAAACGGCGGTCGCGTGCTGGCGGTGAACGCCACCGGTGCGGATCTGCAAGAGGCGGTAACACGGGCCTACGCGGCGGTCGACACAATCGAATGGGAAGACGGCTTCTGCCGGCGCGACATCGGCCGCCGGGCAATTTTCGCCGCCCAGTCTAAGGGATAGGAAAGCAGCCGCTTTTAAAAAAGCGGCGCAAAAATTTTTGTTATGCTGGGCCATGGGCTGTGTCGGCGACAACGCCCATGGCCCAGCATAACAAAGTTTTTTTGCTACTTTTTGTTCACAAAAAGTAGGCTTGCTTGACTTCCCCGCCTACGCGGCGCAAGAGCCCCGCAGGCTAAAACGCCGTGCTGCGAGGGTTCGCACCACGGCGCATTTTGCGTTGTGGAGTTTTTGCACCATGTTCGACTCCCTGTCGGGCAAGCTTTCCGGGGTTTTCGACAGGCTGCGCCGCCGTGGCGCGCTGAACGAAGAGGACGTGTCCGAAGCGCTGCGGGAGATCCGCCTGGCGTTGCTGGATGCCGACGTGGCGCTGCCGGTGGTGAAGGATTTCATCGCCGAGGTGCGGGAGAAGGCGGTGGGCGCGGAAGTGCTGCGCTCCGTCTCGCCCGGCCAGATGGTGGTGAAGATCGTCAACGACGCGATGGTCGAAGCGCTCGGCGGCACCGCCGCCCCGCTCAACCTGCTGGCGCCTGCCCCGCTGCCGATCCTCATGGTGGGGCTGCAGGGCTCCGGCAAGACCACCACTTCGGGCAAGATCGCGCTGCGCCTGCGCACGCGGGAACGCAAAAAGGTGCTGCTCGCCAGCTTGGATACCCAGCGCCCGGCCGCGCAGTTGCAGCTGGAGCAGCTGGCGCAGCGCGCGGAAGTGACCTCGCTGCCGATCATCCCGGGCCAGACCCCGCTGCAGATCGCCAACCGCGCCATGGATACCGCCCGGCGCGAAATCTACGACGTGGTGATCCTCGACACCGCCGGCCGCCTCTCCATCGATTTCGCGTTGATGGAGGAGGTCAAAGCCATCCGCCAGGCGGTCAACCCGGTGGAGACCCTGCTGGTGGTCGACGCCATGACCGGCCAGGACGCGGTGAGCACCGCCACCGCCTTCAACGACGCGCTCGGCATCACCGGCATCGTCATGACCCGGCTGGACGGCGATTCCCGCGGCGGCGCCGCCCTCTCCATGCGCAAGGTCACCGGCGCGCCGATCAAGCTGATCGGCCTCGGCGAGAAGCTCGACGCGCTGGACAATTTCGACCCCGAGCGCGTTGCCGGCCGCATCCTCGGCATGGGCGACATTGTCGGGCTGGTGGAACGCGCCGCCGAGACGATCGACAAGGACGAGGCCGAAAAGCTCGCCAAGAGGATGGCGAAAGGCAAGTTCGACCTTGAGGACTATGCCAGCCAGCTCAAGCAGATTTCCAAGATGGGCTCGCTCTCCGGCATCCTCGGCATGCTGCCCGGTGTCGGCAAGATCAAGCAGCAGATCGAGGATGCCAATCTCGACACCACCATGTTCAAGCGCCAGGCCGCGATCATCGGTTCGATGACGGTCGCGGAACGGCGCAATCCCGACATCCTCAAGGCCAGCCGCAAGAAGCGCATCGCGGCCGGCTCCGGCACCTCGGTGCAGGAGGTCAACAAGCTGCTGAAGCAGTTCGACGACATGTCGACCATGATGAAGCGGATGAACAAGATGGGCGGCCAGCAGGCGATGATGCGCCAGATGCAGGCCGCCATGGCGCAACACAAGGGCGGCCGCCGGCCGTTCTGAAACCTTTACGTTTTAACCTCAGGAGTTTTCATGTCTCTTAAGATCCGCCTTGCCCGTGCCGGCGCCAAGAAGCGTCCTTTCTACCACATCGTTATCGCCGATGCGAACAGCCCGCGCGACGGCCGCTTCATCGAGCGCGTCGGCACCTACAACCCGATGCTGCCGGCCGACCATGCCGAGCGCGTGACCCTGGTGACCGAGCGCCTGACCCACTGGATCGCCAACGGCGCGCAGGCCACCGACCGCGTCGCCCGCTTCCTGGGCAAGGCCGGGCTGATCAAGATGCCCGTCTATGCCGAGCAGCCGAAGAAGTCAGCGCCGAAGAAGAAGGCGCAGGAGCGCGCCGCCGAGCGCGCGAAGGCCGCCGCCTAAGCACGGAGGATAGGTGACCGACCGGTTGATCCTGATGGGCGTGATCGGCAAGCCGCATGGCGTGCGTGGTCTCGTGCGCGTGAACAGCTTTGCGGAGGAGTCCGACTCCCTCGCAAGCTATCCGCTCACGGACCGCAACGGCCGGCGCTTCGCCCTGGCCTGGCTGCACGACAATGTCGCGCAGTTGAGCGAGGTCACGGCCCAGGGAAACCGCCCGATCACCGACCGCAACGAGGCCGAGACGCTCACCAACACCGAGCTGTTTACCCCGCGCTCATCCCTGCCGGCCGCCGACGAGGAAGAATTCTACCTCGCCGACCTGATCGGGCTGAAGGCGATGAGCGAAAGCGGCGCAGAAATCGGCACCATCGCCGCCGTGCATGATTACGGCGGCGGCAGCAGCCTGGAGATCATGCCGGGCGCGCTGCTGGTGCCCTTCACCCGCGCCGCCGTGCCCGTGGTGGATGTTTCGTCCGGCCATGTCGTCATTGTGCCGCCGGCTGAAGTGACGGTGGCTCCATGACCTGGCGCGCCGACATCCTCACCATCTTCCCCGCGATGTTCCCCGGCCCGCTCGGCGAATCACTCGCCGGCAAGGCCCTGACGGAACAAACCTGGTCGCTTTGTGTCACCGACATTCGCGATTTCGGGTTGGGGCGGCACCGCAGCGTCGATGACACGCCGTTCGGCGGCGGGGCGGGCATGGTGATGCGGCCGGATGTGGTGGATGCGGCGATCGGCGCGGTCGCGGATGAACGTCCGCTGATCGTGCTGACCCCGCGCGGCGCGCCGCTCACCCAGAAGCGGGTGCGTCAGCTCGCCGAAGGGCCGGGGGCGATCCTGCTCTGCGGCCGCTTCGAGGGCATCGACCAGCGCGTCATCGAGGCGCGCGCGGCCGAGGAGATCAGCATCGGCGACTACATCCTCTCCGGCGGTGAAATCGCCGCTTTGGTGCTGCTCGACGCGGTGATCCGTCTGCTCCCGGGCGTGATGGGTGCGGCCGAGAGCGCGGTGGAGGAGAGCTTTTCCACCCCGTTGCTGGAATACCCGCATTACACCCGCCCTGCGGTCTGGGCGGAGCGCGCCGTGCCGGAGACGCTGACCTCCGGCAACCACCGGGCGATCGCTGCCTGGCGGCACGCGGCCGCTGCGCAAACCACCAAAATCCGCAGACCGGACCTCTACGACCAATACATTGCATCCGGCGCGCCCGCGCCCTAAACCGTTACCGAAAAGGATTTTCGTTATGAACACCATCCAGACCATCGACGCCGAACAGATCGCCAAGCTCACCGCGGGCAAGACCATCCCCGCTTTCGCTCCCGGCGACACCGTGCGCGTCAGCGTCAACGTCAAGGAAGGTGAGCGCTCGCGCGTGCAGGCGTTCGAGGGCGTGTGCATCGCCCGGTCCAACCGCGGCATCAATTCCAGCTTCACCGTGCGCAAGATCTCCTACGGCGAGGGCGTTGAGCGCGTGTTCCAGCTCTACGCGCCGACCATCGCGGAAATCCACGTGATGCGCCGTGGCGATGTGCGCCGCGCCAAGCTCTATTACCTGCGCGGCCGCCGCGGCAAATCCGCCCGCATCGCCGAGAAGGCCCGCGAGGTTGAGACCGCAGCGCCTGCTGCGGAGTAAGCAAGTATGGAGGGGGCTCTGCCCCCTCCACCCCCGCTAAGGGCTCAGCCCTTAGAACCCATTAGTTAAGGGTTATGGAGGCGGGGGCCCGAGCGTTCCAACGCCCGTGCGGCCCCCGCCTCCATAACTTTTTTGCGGATCCAACGGCGCCGCCGTTGGCAGGGGGTCCAGGGGGACAGCGTCCCCCTGGCCTTCCTTTTACTCAAGGAGGCACAGCAGCGATGGCACGAACTCTGTTCGACAAGATCTGGGATGCACATGTGGTGGAGCGCATGGAGGACGGCACCTGCGTCCTTTATATCGACCGCCATCTCGTGCACGAGGTCACCAGTCCCCAGGCTTTCGAAGGTCTCCGCCTCGCCGGCCGCAAGGTGCGCCGGGTCGACGCGACCATCGCCGTCGCCGACCATAATGTGCCGACCGAGGACCGCAGCCAGGGCATCGACGAGCCGGAAAGCCGGCTGCAGGTCGACACGCTGGAGGACAACGTCGCCACGTTCGGCGTGCCCTATATCCCCGTGACCGATGCGCGCCAGGGCATCGTGCACATCATTGGCCCCGAACAAGGTATTTCGCTCCCCGGCATGACGATCGTGTGCGGCGATTCACACACCAGCACGCATGGCGCGCTGGGCGCGCTGGCCTTCGGCATCGGCACCTCCGAGGTGGAGCACGTGCTCGCCACCCAGACCCTGCTGCAGAAGCCGGCGAAGAACATGCTGATCCGCGTCGACGGCCAGCTGCCCCCCGGCTGCGTCGCCAAGGACATCATCCTCGCCATCATCGGCAAGATCGGCACCGCCGGCGGCAACGGCCATGTGATCGAATATGCCGGCGAGGCGATCCGCGCGCTCGACATGGCCGGGCGCATGACGATCTGCAACATGAGCATCGAGGCCGGCGCCCGCGCCGGTCTGGTGGCGCCGGATGCGACCACCTTCGCCTATGTGAAGGGCCGCCCCTATGCCCCGAAAGGCGAGGATTTTGATCGCGCCGTCGAATACTGGAAGACGCTGCCGAGCGACGAGGGCGCGCAGTACGACAAGGTCGTGGTGCTGAACGCCGCCGAGATCATCCCGCAGGTGAGCTGGGGCACCAACCCCGGGGCGATCGTGCCGATCACTGGCGCGGTGCCCGACCCGGCGGCCGAGCCCGATGAGGGCCGCCGCGCGCAGATGGTGCAGATGCTGCAATACATGGACCTCGCGCCCGGCCAGAAGCTGGCCGGCACGAAGATCGACGTGGTGTTCATCGGCTCCTGCACCAATTCGCGCATCGAGGATCTGCGCGCCGCCGCGAAAGTGGTGGAAGGCCGCCGCGTGGCCGAGAGCGTCCGCGCTCTGGTGGTGCCGGGCTCGGGCCTGGTCAAGGCGCAGGCCGAGAGCGAAGGGCTGGACCGCATTTTCCGCGACGCCGGCTTCGAATGGCGCGAGGCGGGTTGCTCTATGTGCCTCGGCATGAACCCGGACAAGCTCAAGCCCGGCCAGCGCTGTGCCAGCACCTCCAACCGTAATTTCGAAGGCCGTCAGGGACCGGGCGGGCGCACCCACCTGCTCTCCCCCGCCATGGCCGCCGCCGCCGCCGTCACCGGCGCACTCATCGATGTCAGGGAGCTGGTCTGATGCAGAAATTCACCGAACTCACCGCGATCGCGGCGCCGCTCAACCTGGAGAATGTCGACACCGACAAGATCATCCCGGCGCGCTTCCTCAAGACCATCAAGCGCAGTGGCCTTGGCGTCAGCCTGTTCTCTAACCTGCGCTATGACGAAACCGGTGCCGAAAAACCCGACTTCGTTCTCAACCAGCCGCAATACCGCCGAGCAGAAATCCTCATCGCCGGCGAGAATTTCGGCTGCGGCTCCTCGCGCGAGCACGCCCCCTGGGCGCTGCTGGATTTCGGCATACGCTGCGTCATCGCGCCGAGCTTCGCTGACATCTTCTTCAACAACTGCTTCAAGAACGGCATCCTGCCGGTCGTGCTGCCGAAGGAAATCTGCGCGCAGCTGATGGACGACGCCAAGCTCGGCACCAATGCCCGCCTCACCGTCGACCTGGAAAACCAGGTGGTGGTGCGCCCGGACGGGAGCAAAATCCCCTTCCCGGTGGAGCCGTTCCGCAAGCACTGCTTGCTCAACGCGCTCGACGATATCGGCCTGACCATGGCCCACGCCCCCGCCATCGACACTTTTGAAGCACGCCGCGCGAGGGAAGAGCCCTGGCAGCCGTCCATCCACGGAGTTTGATTTCATGACCACCACCAAGACCTTGCTCCTCCTCCCCGGCGACGGGATCGGCCCGGAGGTGATGGCGCAGGCCAAGCGCGTGCTGGACTGGGTGCAGACCCGAAACGGCGTAAAATTCGCGATCACCGAGGACCTGGTCGGCGGCGCCGCGATCGACGCGCATGGCGTGCCGGTGACCGACGCCACCGTCGCGAAAGCCCTCGCCGCCGACGCCGTGCTGTTCGGCTCGGTCGGCGGCCCGAAATGGGATTCCGTGCCGTTCGAGACCCGGCCCGAGGCCGGGCTGCTGCGCCTGCGCAAGGACCTCGGCGTGTTCGCCAACCTGCGCCCGGCGAAAGTGTTCGACGCCCTGGCCGAAGCCTCCTCGCTCAAGCCTGAACTCGTGCGCGGGCTGGACATCATGATCGTCCGCGAGCTGATCGGCGGCATCTATTTCGGCGAGCCCCGCGGCATCGAGACTCTGCCTGATGGGTCCCAGCGCGGCGTAAATACCGAGGTCTACAGCACGCACGAGATCGAGCGCGTCGGCCGCGTCGCCTTCGAGCTCGCGCGCAAGCGCGAGGGCCGCGTGTGCAGCGTCGAGAAGGCCAATGTGATGGAGAGCGGCCTGCTCTGGCGCCAGGTGATGACGGCGCTGCAAAAGGCCGAATACCCGGACGTGCAGCTGACCCACATGTACGCCGATAACTGCGCCATGCAGCTGGCGAAGAACCCCAAGCAGTTCGACGTGATCGTCACCGGCAACCTGTTCGGCGACGTCCTGTCCGACCTCGCGGCAATGCTTACCGGCTCGCTCGGCATGCTCCCGTCCGCCACGCTGGGCGCCGCCGACGCTCAAGGGCGCCGCCAGGCCTTCTACGAGCCGATCCACGGTTCCGCCCCGGACATCGCCGGCAAAGGCCTCGCCAACCCGCTGGCGCAGATCCTGAGCCTGGCTCTGCTGCTGCGCTACTCCTTCGACATGGAGGCACAAGCCACGGCGATCGAGGCCGCCGTGGAGCGCGTGCTGGCCAAAGCCGGCCGCACACCGGACATTTCTGCTCCCGGCCGCGCCACGATCTCCACCGCGGAGATGGGCGATGCGCTGCTCGCGGAACTCGCGGCGAATTAATTTGCCGGGCGGGGTTGCCTGACCGCGACGGTTCGGTTACATCCCCGCCCACGACGCGCCCGTAGCTCAGCTGGATAGAGCATCAGACTACGAATCTGAGGGTCAGGAGTTCGAATCTCTTCGGGCGCGCCACGAAATTCCTTAAAAATCAAGCACAAACGGGCCGGTCGGCGACGACCGGCCTGTTTTGGTTTTTGGCCGTCCCACCGTATTCCCCCAGTTGGTCCAATTTCACCGTAGATTGTCCGGTGGGATTCCACGTGTCTGGCTAACCACACCAGGGTCAGGCGGTCACCTCCAGCGCAACGGCGACCGCATCCTCAGCGGGACCGGCGGCCCCCTGAAACCCCATCATCATCCTGTAGTGCCCTCGATGATCCGTCTTCTCGAAAATGCGGCGGAACACGTCGAGATAGCGGCTCACCACGCTGTCGTCGGCCGAGATGTAAAGATCGTCGTGGGCGTTGTGTGATCCGTCATTCACCCAGGAGAAGAGTGACGCGCAGACCTGCTGGTCCTTGCCCTCGAATTTCCCGGTAATGTCGTCCGTGTCGACATTGCCAAAGATCTTGAAATAGTTCTCGATGATGCGCCTGAGGGTATTCTGGATGGTCATGTTCGACCGGTTCGGGTTCCGCACTTCCGCCCAGAGCAGTTCGTATGAGGTCTTGATCGGGTTGTAATTGTAGCCGTCGATCTTTGAGACGCCTTCGACCTTGCGGACAATCCAAAACGTCTCGTGCGCTCTGCATTCCGCCCCCCGGTTGGGATCGAACGACACCTCCTTGTGAAAGTAGATGTTGTGGGTCAACAGGAAGGCTTGCTTGACCTGGCCGGTGCCATCGCCGGCCTCCTTGAGCACGCGCTTGATCAAGGAGCTGACAATGAACAGCACGTCGCTGTCGAGGCTTGACACCGGGTCGTCGAACACGACGATCCGGTCGGAAGTGACAGCCGACTCCGACACACTTCCGCGCAGCAGGTGATAGAAATAGAGGAAGCAGACGAAGCTTTTCTCGCCCTCGCTCAGCGTCGCCGCCGCGTTATTGCCGTCGTCGCGGACGATCTCATAAAGATGGTCGCGCTCGCCCGCCGTTCTGAGCTTGAAGCCGGAAAAGCCAAACGAGGCCAACAAGGCGTTGATCGCGGTTACCGTCGGTTGAACGCTGGTGACGCTTTTTTCGAGCTCGCGCAGCTCCAGGGTTGCGGCAAGCAGCTGGCCGTCTTTCGCTGTGATCCCCTCCGTCAGTTTCTGCACGGCCTTGTCGAGCGCGCTTTTCTCCACCCTGTACTTCTCGATCGTCGCGCTGTTCTCGTTGAGCAAACACTTCCAGACTTGGGCGATGAGGGTCCTACGCTCGGCGGCGAGGTTGTCTACGAGCGCGTTATGCGTGGCAATTGAGATATTTGCGGCCGCGACCCTCGCGATGACCGGCTCCGCCAAGTCTGCCAGCGGCTCCAGCCTCATGGGTGCGCTCGGCTCCCGCTTCTTGGCTTCGAGCAAGCGCTTGTTCACCGCGAGGCGAGCTTCTAGCCGATCGACATCCGCCCGCAGAAGGTCCCGGTCGAGGTGACGACTGTCGAAGGCGATGATCTCGCTGAGCTTCTTCAAGGTCGTGTCGGCGAGGGCCTCGTATGTCTCAAGCGCGCTGGAGATCGCTGCCAAGTCGTTGAGATAGGTTTCGTCGAAATAATCGTTCAGCCGCGCGGCAAGCTGCGCCTCAACCTCCTGCTGACAGAACGGACATTGGGAGCCCTGACCGAGATAGGGCAGCCCCTGCCTGACCCAGTCGCTGTTGCCAAGCCGCCGGATCAGGGCGGCAACATCGACATCTTCCTTGCCGACCACCTTTTTCGCGAGCACGGGCGCGCGTTCGGCCGCCAGCAGATCGGCCGCCTCAATCATGGGGATGGCGGCGTGGCGCTCAAGTCCCTCTTGGAACAGCGTCGCAGCCTTGAGCTTTAGCTCTTCGAGGTCGACGAGCTCGGCCATGTTGGATGCCAGCTCGGCAAGCACCTTGTCGCAGAACTTCGTCTGTGAGTTTCGGACGCCGGTGAAGGCATCCTTAAAGTGGGGATCGTGTTGGCCCTTGATCTTCCAGCAGTCCGCCTCTAACTGGGCGCGCAGCGACCGTAGCACTCCCCTCTTTCCGGACGAAGCCTCCGCCGAGCCGAGTGTGCCCTTTAGCTGTGCAATGTCATCCTCAAGGTCTTTAACCCTGCGTTTGGCCTTGTCGATCTTGTCTAGCGTGTCGCTCGCGGCCTCGCCTAGGGTGAAAATTCCGGGGAGTTGCGGCGCGAAGTTACGCGCCACAAAATCGCTATTGTAGACGAGACAGGCAAGCGGCCGCCCTCCCTTCCACGTCAAGACACAGGAGGCATAAGAGTCAGGATCGTTGATGACGCGGGAGATCGTCGTCTTGCCGACACCGTTTGTGCCGAAGATGAAATTGATCGGCCTCAGAGAAACGAGCCTCTCGCCTTCCCTCGAATAGCTTGCCTCCCCCGCAATCTTGATTTCCTGAAGCACTAGTCCCCCAGACGCAGTTCACTGAACGCACTCTATTTTGATGAGAACCTATCACTTTTTACGGATGTGGAAAGACTTCGGCGTGCCACATCAGCGCCAGGCCGAACGGCTCGCTCTTGGCACACCGGTGCGAGCGGCTCTGGCGGGATTCCTAACAAGCGTTAGGCGAGTTACCGCCACGATCCGGCCGGCAGCGAGAAAAAAGGTGAGTGATGGGAGAGGCACACATACGCCTCTCCCATCATCATCACGCTGCCGCCTACGGCATCATCGCGGTACCCCTCCGACGGCACCGCCAAAACCACCAGAGGACCGCCGCCACGATGATAGCATCCAACCGCAGCCAAAAATTCAGACGCAGTTCCCCACCGAACAGGGCTAGCAGCAAGACCACGCCGATGGCGATTCGGACCGCAGTGGGCGCGTCGAAACTTTTCTGCTCCGGGCCGGGCGGCATGTGCGGCTGCGCCGTGTCACCCATGCGGACGACCGCGCGCACGCCGCACAACGTCTGACCTGGGGGCACCGGCCGCCGCGGCCTCGCGGAAAAGTCCACCGTCGCGCCGGCGGACATCAGTGTCAGCGCGACATGGTCGGCAACGTCTGCGCGGCGGTGCGCCGCGCCACCGCCGACCACGATCTCTACCTCATGGTCATTCATGGTGGCGCCCCGCGCTTAGAACACGCCCGCTGGCTGCTTGCTCGGCGAAATAAGCATTCGCCGCCCATCCGATCGCCTCCGTCAGGGCGGCCGCGGTGACGGCGTTGATGGCGTTGCCGAGGCCCGGGATCCAGCCGAGGAGACACTGGCTTAGCCCCCGGCCGAGGGCCGCGGCGGAGAACGGCAGGATCAGCTCGGCCGCCGCGGTCTTGCCGATCGACGTGCAGTGCTCGGCGCCGATGGCGACGATCATGGCGACCTGGATGGGCGTGATCACGGCGGTGTCGGTGCCCGGCGCCTGGGCGAGCCCGCCGCCCACGGCGGCGCAGGACGCGGCGGCCGCATGGATCAGCGCATGTATTTTTTCGGCCTTGGTGGCCATGGGGAATGTCTCCTCTGTGTGGAATGCTGCGGCGCTGGCGGCATGCGAGCGCACCTGACGGGCCGAAACCCATCAGGCGCAGCACTACGTTTGCGTTGGCGTTACTTCGTCTGGCTCAGTCAGAAGGACCGGCTGCCGACGACCCGGCACGGGTGGCCTGAACCCGCGCCACCTCCGCCGCCAGGGCGCCCTTCACTGCCCTGCGCAGCGTCCAGACGCGCCGGATGTACGGCGCCTCCCGGGACCATTCGAACAGCATTTGGTCGAGGACGATCAGCAGTTGCTCGGGCGTGATCCCCTCTCCCCGGCTTTCGGGATCGGGGCACAAGGGCAGCGCGAACGGGCCGCACCGCGCGACCGTCCAGGGATAGGGCGAGGCAGGATCGCCCGGCTCGAAGCTGACGGGCGAAGACCCGGATGCGGGGACGTCCTTGTAGACGTCGAGCGCGCTGCCCAGGCAGGCGAGCGCCGCCTCGGTGGTCACGTCGGGGGACCGCTCCCGCTCGGCGACCAACCGCGCCCGCACGATGCCCAGGAGCTGCGGCACGGTCCAGCCGTCGCAGGCCACCATGGCGTCGAGCCGGACCAGCAGGCCGTGCCCGTCGCTTCCGGTGTCGGCGATCACGCCCCAGAACGGCAGGGACCAGCCGACCGTCACGCCGGCCGAGGAGAAGATCACGAAGCGCCCGTCGGTCGCGTGCCGGGTCGCGATGACCTCGCGCGGGTCGAGGTCGATCACTGGCGTGCCCCCGGCTCGAACAACTGCCATATGGCGTCGCTCGAAATGACCACGGCTATGCCCTCGGCGACCCGGAAGGCGCTGATCTCCTCCTCGGTGCCGTCGCGGTTGATCCGCAGGAGGTCATCCATTGTCTCGACCGCGATGCCGAGGCTCGCCAGGTAGGGCAGGATGTGGAGCGGATCGTCGCCCTGCCTCACCGCCTCGTCGAAGCGGACGCGCGGCACGTCGCGCGGTTCGTCGTTCTCGCCGGCGTAGCGCCGTAGCAGCGCGCGCAGCGTTTCGGGTGCCTTGTCCATGTTTCATGGCTCCAAATGCAAAGACCCCAGCCCTGGCGGGGCTGGGGTCTGATTGATGGGATGCTCAATCTCTGAGCGATCGCATCACATGCATCTGGAGGGGCGTCCTATTACGCCGGGGAGAGTTAGTCGGCCTTTTTCCTGCCGCTCTTCAACGGCGGCGGGGGGCCGTCGTTCGTCTTCGGGACGACGAATAGTTCGGTGATGTCCGCTTCCAGGGCCAGAGCGATCCGCTCCAGAACGGCGACGGTGGGATTCTCCAGGCCGCGCTCCAGCCGGCTGACATAGGTCCGGTCTATCCCCGCGTCCACGGCGAAGGCCTCCTGCGAGACGCCCCGCATGACCCTGAGCCGCCTGATATTTCGTGCCACCAAAGCTCGCGCGTCCATTCGGATTGGATGGTCGGCTTGAAGACCATTAATCCACGCACTATGGTCCCATGATAGTTTGGTTAGTCGTTGGGTTGGCGATGGTCATGGCGTGCCGAAATGACATTCTTTCGGAGCGATCCCGGGACATCTCCGCGGCCGGGGTGAGAAGATAATGTCAAAGATCATAGTGAGCGGCAGCGACGACACGTATTTCCAGGTCACACTCGAACTGATCGATTCGATCCGACGGCACGAAGACGGCCACCGGCTGCCGATCGCCATCATCGACGGCGGCCTGACCGTGGACCAGAAGGTCGCGCTCGACCGCCAGGGCATCCACGTCGTCGCCCCGTACGTTCCCGCCTATGTCTCCGAAAAGGACCTGGAAAAACGTCGTAACCTGGTCGTCAACGTTTCGAAGCTGTGGCTCAATCGACTCTTCAGTCGCTACGACACCGTCCTCTGGATCGATGCCGACGCTTGGGTTCAGGATTTTCGGGCCATTGAACTTCTATTCGACGCGGCCGCCACGGGGCACCTGGCGATCGTTCCCGAGGCCGGCCGCTTCCTCATCGATCAGGTTCCGATACGGTGGATCATGCCCGGCCTCGCCCAGATTCGGTCCTTTCTCTACAAGAGCGCCAACCACGCCCGGCTGCCGTGGAAGGTGCGGAGAAACCTCTCGGCCAAAGCCGCCCTGAACGCCGGCGTGTTCGCGTTGAAGGTCAACGCCCCGCACTGGGACCTGTTGCAAGCGTGGCAATCGACCATTCTGAAAAAGGGCAAGATATTCACATCGGACCAGCTGGCCCTGTCCCTCGTCATCTACGAGGACGGGCAGCCGGTCAATTTGATGTCGCAATGGTACAATTACATGGGCCCCTGGCGCATCGATTCGAAGACCAGAAACGTCGTCGAGTATTTCTTCCCCAACCGCCCGGTGGGAATCGTTCACCTCTCGGGCCAAGACACCATGCGGCGAGACCTCACCCACCAGATCGAGGTAACGGATATCGAAGGCATCCGGAAAAGGACCAGCCTCCGCTACAAGCAGATCGAAACGGACCTCGTAGCGTGATCGGACGGCCTGTTAGGCAATCTGACGTTGAGCGAGTGCAAAAAAAGAAGGTGCCCCCGGAAGGGCACCTTCTTTTTTGCCGGCGACGGGCCCGGCCGGCCTATGCGGCGTCCGGCTCTGGCACGAGGTTCCACGCCCGTGAGGCAACCGTCGCCGTGTCGATCAGGCGCTGCGGTGAGTGATGAGAATATCGAGAACTGGTGGAAAGCTGGCTGTGCCCCAGCAACGCACCGATCTCGTTCAGAGGCGTCCCGGAATTAGCCAGAACCGACGCGAACGAATGGCGCAGATCGTGGATGCGCAGGTCTTCCGGAAGTTTCGCCGCCTTTTTCGCACGCGCCCAAGCACCACGCACGCCCTCGACCGGTTGACCCGGCAGCTTGCGGCTGGGGAAGACATACGGGTTGTTCGGGGCCAACGCGCGGACGGCGAACTGGCGCTGCAGAATCGCCCTCGCCATCGGTGATAGCGCAATGTGCCTTGGCCGGCCTGATTTTGACCGGGGCACGGTCAGCAGCCCGCGTTCGAAGTCGACATGCTCCCAGCGCGCGTTCAGTGCCTCGCCCCGGCGGGCGCCGGTGACGATCAGCAGGGCCAGCACTGCCGCCGCGACCGGATCCTTGTCGGCATCGAGCGCCTTCACCAGCGCCCGTGTCTCCGCCGAGCTCAGATACTTGTCTCGGTGCTGCTCGCGCAGCATGCCGGGCGAGGCGGCAGGGTTGCGGCCCTGGTAGAGCTCCCAACGGAGCGCCAGGTTAAACATCGCGCGGATCGTTGCGAGATGCCGATTAATCGTGCCGTTAGCCAAGCCCTCGGCGATCAACTTGCTGCGCAACTCCGCGACATCCTGCGGCGTCACCTCATCCAACGCCTTTCGGCCTATTTCCGGAATGATCCGCTTTCGCAAATAGGCTTCAACATTGACGACGGCGCGCAGGCGCTCCCGCACATGGGGCAGATACCGTTCGGCGACGAACTGCTCCACGCTGGGAATGGCGCGCAGCTTGGCCTTGTCGGCCGCCGGATCGCCGCCCAGGCTGACCTCGGCCTTGAGTTTTTCCGCGCGCTTTCTGGCCTGGTCCACGGTGACGTCGCCGAGCCGGCCGAGCTTGATTTCATGCCGGCGGCCGCGGGCGTCGGCGTAGCGGAAGTAGAAGGTGATCGTGGTTTGGCGCTGCTCGGCAATGAATCCGACCAGCCGATCGTCGAAGATGCGGTATTTCGTCCCCCCCTTCGGCAGCAGCGGGAGGTCCCGCAGCATGGTGCGGGTGATGGTCATAGCGGCCATGGTGGTCCTTTCTCTGGTTGTGGTCGGGAGGGAGTCTGTGGGAATCGCGCACAACGCCGAGCGCCCCCAGTGACGGTGGCCTCCTGGGCAGCAATTGATGGCGGCGTTCAGTGGTTTTGGCGGTTTGTATCCGCGCGTTTCGGTCGAGGCCGTAGGGACACGGGGGTCATCGGGGGCACAGGCCCCCAATGCCCCCTATGAGACTCAAGCCTCGGCGGTGCTGCGCTTCCGGCTCGCTGCGATGTGCGTGTCGAGGTCTTCCAGGGCGTACCGCACGCAGCGCGGGCTCAGTCTGATGAAGGCCGGCCCCGCGCCTGTGCCGCGCCAGTTCTCCAAGGCCTTCTCGGTGGCACCGAGGTAGGCGGCAGCCTCCTTCGGGCCGAGCAGGTGGTGAACCGGCTCGGCCTGGGGCTTGGCGGTTATGGTCTCGGTGCCGCTAGTCTGGTTGTTGTCCATGGGACGATGTCTCTCTCTCGTGCTGGGCGCCGGCGGCGATGCTGCCGCCGTTTGACCCGACGATTTGTTTCGAGATCCCCCGTGGTCCCTGCCCGGGCTTTTTTGCCCAGGCAGCGCCTGATCGGCTTTGCGCTCGCGTGGAAGCACTAGGCGGACAAGGCCCACGTGGCATTCGCGTCGGCGTTTCAACTTTTTCGAACGTCATCCCGGACGATCCGCACGCGGAGGCTTTCCGCGGCGAAAACTTCCCGGATGGCGTTCCGGCAGGGCCAAGGATGCCGTAGATACGGCGCCCTTTCGCTCCACTCTTTCAAGGCAGCGCTCCAGCAGCGCCTCCAGGGTTTCCACATCTTTCTGCATGTTAGCGGGTTCCAAAGCGCAGAAAGCCCCGCCGGTGAGGGCTGGGCTTTCTGCTGAGGATGGAATTGATGGGATGAACGCCCGGACCAGCGGCCAGAGCAAGTGAATCACGTGTGCTTGAGGGATTACGCCGCCACGCGATTGGCTTCGATGGCTAGGGCCTCCCGCACCGCGCGCCGCGCCTCCCACGCCCGGCGCCGCCATGGTGTGACCGGCAGCCAGGCGGACAACGCCAGATCGATCAGCACCAAAAGTTGCCCCGGGGTGATGCCCTCACCCCGCCCTTCTGCATCGGGGCACAGGGCGATGGTAAACAACCCAGCGCGCGCCACCGTCCATGGGACGGATGCCGATTCTGCTCCACAGGGTACGGCCTCGAACGCCACCGGCAGCACCGGCTCATCGTCCAGGGCCTCCCGGTGCACCGCGGCGGCGCGCTCCAGGCAGCGGATAATGGCCTCCACCTCCGGCGCGCCAACGCGAGCGAATTCGACGACAAAGCGGGCTTGTGCCACCGCCAGCAGTTGGGTCACGGACCAACCGTCATTGACACCGAGCAGGCCGAGGCGAATGAAGGCACCACCGCTTGGCTCTGTGCCCCCTGTGCCCTCAATGCCATGTGCACCGCCGCCCGCGGAATCCCCGGTCTCAACCAGCGCACCCCATAGGCGTAGGGGCCGACCGGGAATTAGATCGACAGCGATAAAGGACACGAGCCGGCCGCCGCTGGCCACGCGCTGCACCACGGTGTCGCGGCGCCCGCGACCAACGCCACCGTCGCCAATCTCGGCCTTGGCGCTTGCCATGCTTGTTCTCATCATCGCGTAAACACGAGCCACTGATCATCAATCGCAACATGCACGGCGACACCTTCCTCCACCCGATAGGCTTCGAGTTCCTCCTCGGCAGGATCGTTGCAGGCAGCAAACACACCCTCCAGGCTGGTGATTTTCACGCCGGCATCAGCGAAGTAAGGCAGCACGTGCAGCGGATCATCGCCGCGTGCCAGCGCCTCGGCGAAGCGAATTTTCGAGACATAGCGCGGCAGGTCGCAGCCCGCCGCATGGTGGTGCAGCGGCGCGGCCAAATCTTTTTCTCTGGTCTCGGTCATCACGATCTCCAAATAGAAAAAGCCCTGCCGGTCCGCGGCAGGGCTTTAGTTGAGGTTGGAATTTGCCCACAGATGTGAGCATGACCATGAAATCCGGCTAGTTGAAGGAGCTGTTGCGGCGCGCAGACCTACCGATGTGGCGGAGGCCTGCGTGTGCCAAGCCGGCAGATTGCCGGCTTGGCTGCATTGTGGCTGTGTCTAGATTTCTTCAAGCTTCTTTTCAACAGCCGGCTCGATGTTGCCGGGCTGGGTTTCCGTGGTGGTGATGACCGGGGCGGGGCTGATGGCGCGCGCACGGCGCACCGGCCCCTGGGCTGCCTGCGACGGCGGGCGTGGCTTCGCGGCCTCACCCAATCCAACGAAGCTACGATTGTCATCACCATCCCCCACGGGCCCGCCATCATCGATGAAGGGTCCGATTTTGGTCATCTTGTACTTTATGGGCGACCATTTGCCCGTTTTGGGCAGGGCTTCGAACTTCAGGCCATTATTGATCGTGCCGTCCAGGCGGGCGAGTTCTCGCGCCACATACTGGCGCGGCCGTCCGTACGGGTTAAGAAACGATCTTACGGCCTCGTGCAGCGCGCCGGATTCCACCAAGCTCTCGCCATGGTGCCGCCACCACAGCTCGAAAAACTCGCAGATTTCCTGGCGGAGCGGATCGAGATGGCTACGCTGCTCCATTGCCTCGACGGGGTCAGCGCAGCCGAGGGCGACGAACGGATCGCGGCACAGCCGCGCCCATTCGCTGAAGCTTCCCAACGGTTTTCCTGCAGGTACTTCCTCAGGGTTCTGTTGACCCCATAGGATGATGGTGAGGAAATCCGACAAGATTTCCGCCCGGTCGCGCTTCACTTCTTCGAGGAAATCACCCGTGAAGTTGCGCCCTTCGGGGCGTTCCTGTCCCGGCTCAAGCCTCACTTGCAGGAACCGCCGCCGCAGGTCCTCGGTGAGGGTCAGGCCGTTGCCTGTGACGCAGAAGAAGGCGAAATGGTTCAGGTCGACCATCTCGCTATATCCGAGGCGCCTCACCCTGGCTGGATTTTCCGTGATGGCAGAGGCCATCACGTTCGATCGCAAGTCTGTCGCGTTCACGTTATCGAGGAAGACCATCGGACTTCCCGTCATCAGCTCGGCGGACACGCGCTTGTCCAATTCTTCCGCGCTGTGGCCCGGGGTCAGCGCGCGGGGCGCTTCACCGTGGGCAACTTCACCGATGAAGCGGGCAAGCAGGCCCTTGCCGGCACCGGCACCGGAGACGTAAGGCGCGATGATGGCTACGCCCGGCACGAGCCGCAGGCTCTGCCTGCAGATCGCGGTTGCCGCCGCAATGAGGACGCCGCTTTCGTCAGCGCCCGCCGGTAGGTCGGGATTGACCGCCCCTTCCGCGGAGTCCGCGACCGCAATCCGTTCCGCGTTGGCAAACGGAAAGAAACTGATGCGCTTCCGCAGTCGCCGCAAGGCGGCCTCTACCAGGCGCCGCGTGGCGCGGTTCGGGACGTTGACCTCAGGAATAGCGTCGAGGAACATCCCTGATTCGTTATCGTAACCCTGGCCTGCACGGATCGTCCCGTCCGCAGCCAGAAGCGGTGTGCTGGTGATTCCGGCCAACGGCCGCAGCTCAGCTACAACCGACGGCGAAAGGCTCAGCCGCGCCACCCGTTCCGGAAGCGTGACTTCTTCCGCCTCCCACCCACCACGGCGCAGCTTCTTGACGTACGGCTGGAAATGCTCATGGGTGAGCATAACCAAGCTGTTGACCGCCAACTCGACCACCCGCATCCGGCCCGAGCGCCTCTCCAGCACCAGCATCACCGGCGAGCCGGCGCGCACGTAGATGTCCTTCAGTTCGCCGATCGAGTTCATCAGACGCGTCGCGGTACCCGGCTGGTCTTTTGTGTCGACCAGGAAGGGTATCTTGGCGGGCGCTTCATCCCCGTTCGGCAAGCTCACCTGGCCGAGCCCGATAGCGCGGTGGCTATCCGCTGCAGTTGCATCGACCTGGTCGCTCACCTGCTCCTCAGCAACGGGAGCATAGGGAGCATAGGGAGCATGCAATGCTTCCTCGTGCCCACCGCTTTCGATGGGCGGTAAAAACTTTATCCGATGATCTTCCACAATTAACCTCCTTGATGCTGTGCGGCTGCTGCCCACAAAGGTTAAGCGTGAGGGAAAATTCGTCGTCCGCCGCCATCACTGCGCTGGAGGCGCTGGTCGGAATTCGCTATTGAAACGCCGGCGTCGCAAATCGAGCGGCGATGCTCCAACAGACCGAAGCGAGGAGCAGTTGACCCAGGAAGACCCACAAGACGGCCATGTGCAGGCAGAGGCACGGCGCTGGATCAAGCTAAGCGCCGCCCTAGAACGCGTGTTCATCCTAGAACGGGCGCAACTCGGAGCATCGAATGGCGGTAGGGGCGAAGAATTTCGCACGCCAGAACAAGATGAACTCGTACAGGTTTTGGTGCGCATCCCGGGAGTCAAGGTTTACGAAGAGCGGAAGAACAGGCGCGGGGCGAAGCGACCGCCTGGCTCAACCTCGTCCGCAGGTGAGTATCTCGGTCCAGCCGACCCACCTTCAAAAATCGTGCGGAGCCGAAAGGCCTTACGGCGGGGCGACGCAGCGTTAGGAACCGCTCACCTAGTACTGATGCAGCTCATGACGGCCGGAGACGTGCCGGCACGAGGGTGCGTACGAATGCAGAGATCAGGCAGCGTTGGGGCTTTTACACAAGAGCCGGTGCCGATCGCGAACAATACCTGGGACGGCGATCCACCCGGGTCCGCCTCTATTCCCGACTATGCGCACAATCGCCTGCAGTGCTACGGGGACGTTGGCGCAGATTGCTCGTTCGAATATAAAGAGATTGAAGTCGACGCCGAGCTTTTAGAGGCCGAGCTGCTGAAGATGTCGGTTACCCTGCCCGCATCCAAGGGCGTTCTGCGCCCACTCAGGAACGGCATGCCCCCCCAGCTCGAAATCGAGTTCGGCGGTGTCAGAACCACGCTCAAGATGACAAAAGGAGTAGCCGCGCTCGTCCTGCTCATAAGCAATCCCGGCCAATCGATCGCCTGGCTCGATCTCGACGCAGAAACCGATTATGTCTTACGCACTGGAAAAGTAAGATCGATCTCGAACGCCTCGCCGGAATTCCGGCAGCTCACCCCCCTACCGGAATACGGCAACGGCACAAATGATGACCTTCAGTTATCATTTGACGACTTCTCACACACGATCTCCAATGGCGCATCGGCACCAGTATTCGATGCGAACGAGTGCAATTGGATCGCAGACATGATGAGAAAGAGGAGCGCGTCCAAGGGGGCGTTCTCCAAGGAGCGCCAGGCCAGCCTCGAGGAAGAGGAGCGACAGGTCAAAAAGTGGATAGCCGATCTACGGATCAAGAGCCAGCGTACGACCTCACCGAGCCATAAACAGCGAGAGGCCCTTTATCACGCGATGGAGCTCGCGCTTGCCAAGCTCCCGGCTGCCTGCGCCCCGCTGGCCGCCCACCTCGGGACACTGCACAACGGGGACCAAAAGACCCTACAAAATTCGGACCGACGTGCGCTATCCACCGACGCGTACGGCATCCGGTACGCCCCGCGCGGCGGCGACGTCGCTTGGGAAACCAAAGGTTTTTAGGCTGGCGAGCTCACGCAAGATAGGGTTTTCGATCTACTATGGAAAGCTAACCCTTCAGAGGGGGCCGATCCACATCGATCATGATACCTCGCGGCCCAGTGCGCCCATTACGGCGGACTGGGCCGCGCGGAGTACTGTTCAAGCCAGGGCCGCGGCCGTACTCCATCGACGAGTTGCCTCATCAAGCTGCGGTCCCCGGTGCCACAGAGCCAAGGTAAGATAAGCCCCCAAAAATTGCCCGGCGAACACCCTCGGCCACGCCGCCTGCTGAGCGCACAGGGGACATAGGGGGCATAGGGATTCCGATGCCCCCTATGTCCCCTGTGACTTTCGGTCTGCCTCGGTCAAGGGCGGCCAGCATTCCGGCTCGCCGCCGGGCCCCAAAGGGTAGTCGGCCAGCGCCGGCTACCCTTATCCGCTTGGCAGAAGCGCCTATATTAGCTGGGTTAGTATGGCTTACGCCGCCGCCGGCTCTGCCTTGGCACGACGCCCGCGCTTGGACACGGGCGCTCCGGCCCGCTGGGCGCGGATGCGGTCCAGCAGCGCGCTGGCCGGCTCGTCGTTCGGGTCCTGGGGGACCAGCTCGCCCCGGAATGCCTTGGCGAGAATGGCCGCTTCTAGGCGGTCCAGAAGTTTTCGGCTCCTTGCGGCTTCGGCTTCCAGGCGGTCGGCACGGGCGAAGGCGGCTTCCAGTCGATTGATCAGCTGACGTCTAATGCCCTGGGCTGGGAGTGGCAGCGTAATGGAGCGAAGAGCATCCTGACTGATATTGCGCATGGAAAGCTGGTTACCCGTCGCGAGTTCTTCGATCTGCTTACGCCCATGCGGAGATCGCAAGAACCACATCACCCACTTCTTTGCTTCCTCGTCCACAATTAGGCGGAGAATTTTATCGCTGAGAAAGAGTCCTTCAGGCTGGATGTCGACCAACACTACCGCGCCGACCAGTTCGAGCGTATTGGCACGGGAAATTAAAAGATCACCCTCGCAGATCCGGGCCTTCTCTGTCGGGTTGTAATCCGATGGCAGGGTCTTCGATTGACCTGGATCGAATTTCCCCCAGGTCACGGCGCTTACTTTCACAACCCCAAGCTCGCCGATGCGCGGGGGACGCTCTTCGCAGCGCATATTTTTGCCCGCCTCGATCCCATGCAAGAGCGTGCCTAACACTACAGTTGCAGTTTTTTAAGGTGGGCGTGTCTTGCTGCGGCCTGATGAGCCCGTCTGAATGTTGACCATTTAAGGATACGCGCGACGGGCAGTTGGCGCTGCGCGAGCTTCAGGGCGAGCCGCCGGATTTCCTG
>NZ_DASXFO010000036.1:0-36905 GCF_036489515.1 Acidocella sp. | reverse complement strand
GGCGGCGATCACGCCGATGAAATAACCCTCCGCCAGACGGGAGACCTGGCCATAGCGATAGAGCAACAGCACGCCGAGCAGAAAAGCGCAGACCACGCCGACCCCGCCCGATTTCGGCGTGGTCTGCGTGTGCGCCTTCCGCGCGTCCGGACGATCGGGCACGCCGATGGTGATCATGATCCGGACGATGATGCCGGAAAAAATAGCGAGGCCTGCCATGAGGGCGAGGTGGCGCGGCAGAGCCAGGCCGAGGGGGAGTGCGGAATCCATGTGCGCCGGACCATGGCCGAAACGCAACTGAATTTGAAGATGGTTAGGCCGGATTCCCTTCTTCGACCCACGGCATGTGAATCGGGTCTTGTCTGCCTCCGGCAGCCACGCCAGATCGGACACACACAGCGCTTGGAGGCGGCAGATGAAGATTGCGATTATCGGCGGCGGCTATGTTGGTCTGGTATCGGGGGCCTGTTTCGCAGAGTTCGGCGTGGCAGTGGCGGTGATTGAGGCCGATGAGACCAAACGCCGCATGCTGCTGGACGGCAAGATCCCTATTTACGAGCCCGGTCTGGACCGGCTGGTGGCGGAGAACATGGCGGCCGGGCGGCTGACCTTTCCGGCCACGCTGCAAGAGGGCATCGCCGATGCGGCGGCGGTGTTCATCGCCGTCGGCACCCCGGCGCGGCGCGGCGACGGTCATGCCGACCTCACTTATGTGTTCGCCGCCGTCGAGCAGGTGGTGAAGACGCTGGACCATCCCGCGATCATCGTCACGAAATCGACCGTGCCCGTCGGCACCGGGCGGAAAATCGCGGCTTTGGCGCGGCAATTGCGCCCGGACCTGAACATCGAGGTCGCGGCCAACCCGGAATTCTTACGCGAGGGCAGCGCCATCACCGACTTCATGCGGCCGGACCGCGTGGTGGTGGGCACCGACAGCGACCGCGCCCGTGAGGTGCTGCGCCAGCTGTACCGGCCGCTTTATTTGATCGAGGCGCCGATCGTCTTCACGGGGCTGGAGACGGCCGAGCTGATCAAATACGCCGCCAACGGGTTCCTGGCGATGAAGATCACCTTCATCAACGAAATGGCGGATCTGTGCGAGAAAGTCGGCGCCGATGTGCACGACGTGGCACGCGGCATCGGGCTGGACGGCCGCATCGGCCGCAAGTTTCTGCATGCCGGACCGGGCTTCGGCGGCTCGTGCTTCCCCAAGGACACCCTGGCGCTCATGCGCATCGCCGAGGAGGCCGGGGCGCCGAGCCGGCTGATCCAGTCGGTGGTGAGCGTGAACGACAACCGCAAAGGCAGCATGGCGGCGCGCGTGGTGAAAGCCTGCGGTGGCGATGTTCGGGACCGGAAAATCACGGTGCTGGGCCTCGCCTTCAAGCCGGAGACCGACGACATGCGCGAGGCGCCCGCTTTGCCGCTGATCGAGGGGCTGATCTCGCGCGGCGCGAAGGTGACGGCGTTCGACCCGGCCGCGATGGTGGGGGCGAAGCCGATGCTGCCGGGAGGCGTGACCTTCGCCCGGGATGCCGCGGAGGCGGTGTCAGGCGCGGACGCGCTGGTGTTGATCACCGAATGGAATGAATTCCGCTCCCTTCCCCCGGCCCGGCTCAAGCAGCTGATGCGCGGCGACGTGATCGTGGACCTGCGCAACGTGTTCGATCCGAAAGCCATGCGCGCCGCCGGATTTGCCTATCAGGGCATAGGTAGGGCAAACGAGAATCGTAACGAATCAGAAACAGAAAGCGCCCAGGAAACGTAACCCCAGGAAAACATGTGTCGTACCTCCAGCAGCGTTACCCGGATTTCGCCAACCCCGAGCTGCTGGAGAAGATACCGCTGGCGGCATCGACGGTTCTCGATGTCGGCTGCGCACAGGGGGCGCTGGGGGCGAACTATCTGCGCCGCAATCCCCGTGCCCTTGTGCTGGGCATCGAGCGCAACGAAGCGGCGGCGGCGATCGCGCGGCAGCGCCTCCGCGACGTGTATTGCGGCGATGTCGAGGCGACGCCGATGCCGTTCGACCTGCCGGGCGGCATCGACTGCATCATCTATGGCGATGTGCTGGAGCATCTGGTCGATCCCTGGCGGCTGGTGATCGAACAGGCGAAATATCTCGCACCGCAGGGCACCGTGCTGGTCTGCATGCCCAATGTCGAGCACTGGTCGCTGGCGGCGCGGCTGTTGGCCGGACAGTTCGACTACGAGACGCAGGGGCTGCTGGACCGCGCGCATCTGCGCTGGTTCACGCCGCGCATGATGGGCCAGGCGCTGACGGCGGCGGGGCTGGAGCTGGCCGATGTCGCGCCGCGGCCAACCGAGACCGGGGAGGCGCGACGCTTCGTCGCGGCGCTGACCCCCGGCCTGCGGGCGCTGGGGCTGGATCCTGAGGAATATTATCGCCGCGCCGCCCCCTTGCAGTTCATCTGGCGGGCGCGCCGCGCAGCACCGGCGCGGCTGGAGGTGAACGCCACCATGCTGGCGCCGCTCGGCGGGGTGAGCGACGTGCGCGTGACCCTGCCGCTGCGCGCCCTGCGCAGCGACAGCGCCACTTATACGCAGATCCAGGACGAGGCGGACCTGACGCCGCACCTCCCGGACGCGCCGCGCATCGCCGTGCTGCACCGGCCGCTGCTGCTGGGCGAGCCCGGCCTCGCCCGGCTGCGCACGCTGCTGCGCCAGGATTATGTGGTGGTCAGCGAGTTCGACGACCATCCGCTGTTCATGCGCGAGCGCGGCGTCGATCTCGACGCGCTGCTGACCTTCCGCGCGGTGCATGCTGTGCAGACCAGCACGCCGGCTCTGGCCGAGATTTTACGCCCGGAGAATCCCGAGCTCGGCGTGTTCCCCAACGCTGTGTTCGAGCTGCCGCTGACCCGCAATTTCCGTGATCCGGACCGCATGACGCTGTTCTTCGGCGCGCTGAACCGCGGCGCGGACTGGGCGCCGCTGATGCCGGTGCTGAACGAGGTGGCGGGCGCGGTAGGCGCGCGGCTGCAGTTTCACGTGCTGCATGACGAGGCGTTTTTCCAGGCCCTGGACACGCCGCACAAGAAATTCGACCCGATCACGGATTACGCCGGCTATCTGCGCATGCTGGGCACGGCGGAGATCGCCTTCATGCCGCTCGCGGACACCCCGTTCAACCGCGCCAAATCGGACCTGAAATTCATCGAGGCGGCGGCGGCGCGGGTGAGCGCGCTGGCAAGCGACGTGGTCTATGCCGGCACAATCCGCGACGGCCAGACCGGGGTGATTTTCCGCGACGCGACGGAGTTGCGCGCCGGGCTGCTGCGGCTGCTCGCCGACCCGGAGGCAATGCGAAACATGGCGGAGGCGGCCCGGCTCTATGTCGCGGAGGAGCGCATGCTCGCCTATCAGGTGAGCGCACGCAGCTCCTGGTATCGCAGCCTGTGGGCGCGCCGGGACGAGCTGAACGCGGCGCTGAGGGCGCGGGTGCCGGCGCTGTTTGAGTAAGGAATACCTACTTTTTGTGAACAAAAAATAGCAAAAAAACTTTATTAATTTGGGTCATGGGCGTTGTCGGCGACACAGCCCATGACCCAGCACAATAAAAATTTTTGCGCCGCTTTTTTTAAAAAGCGGCTACTTCCTTGCCGCCTTCCGGTTTTCCCGCCATCAAGCGTGCGTGACGTTGGAGACTTGTGTGAAGGATTGCCCTCCCTGATACGCATGACCATGCGGCTGGTGGTCATCCTGGCCTGGACTTTGCTCGCCATGCCGACCCAAGCCGTGCTGCTGACCCTGCCGGGCCGCGCGAAAGTGCGGTTCGCGATGATCTATTGGCGCGGCGTGGCCTATCTGCTGGGGCTGCGGCTGACCGTGATCGGCCGCCTGCCGGCGCAGAAACCGGTGCTGTTCATCGCCAATCACTGTTCCTGGATCGACATCATCGCGCTCGGCAGCGTGCTGCCGGGCTGCTTCGTCGCGAAGGGCGCGATCGACCAATGGCCGTTCATCAAATGGCTGGCGCGGCTGGGGCGCACGGTGTTCGTCTCGCGCAACCGGACCACGGTGGGCGCGGAGCAGGCCAGGCTGGTGGCGCGGCTGGCGGCGGGCGACAACATCATCCTGTTTCCCGAGGGCACGACCTCCGACGGCGTGCGCATTCTGCGCTTCTCCACCGCCTTCCTGGCCCTGGCGGAGACGGCGCCCCGGCCTTACGTGCAGCCCGTGACGCTTGTTTATGACGGACTCGACGGGTTTCCGGTGCGCCGCCACGAGCGGCCGGATATTTCCTGGTATGGCGACATGGACCTGGCCTCGCATTACGCGCGCATCGGCCGGCGGCGGCGGCTGCATGCGACGATCATCCTGGATGAGGAGATCGCCCCCGGAACCTACGCCAACCGCAAGGCGCTGACCGCGGCGCTGGAGGCGCAGGTGGCGCATAACGCCGCGTCGCTGCGCCAGGGGCGGGACTGGCGATGAACAAGGTTGCCGCGTTTTACCAGTTCCTGCGCCTGGAGCAGCCCGAAGCCGTGCGCGAAGAGTTTTTGACGCTCTGCGGCGGCGCGGAAATCTGGGGAACGGTGCTGGTAAGTCCGGAAGGGATCAACGGCACGCTGGCCGGGGCCGATGAGGCGATCGACGCGTTCGTGGCGGCGCTGCGGCAGCCGGCCGCGCACCGCCCGGCCTTCGACCGGCTGGAGCTGAAATTTTCCACCGCCGACGCCAACCATTTCGATCGGCTGAAAATCAAGCTGAAGCGCGAGATCATCACCTTTGGCAGCACCCTGGCGGCCGACAGCCAAATGGGCCGGGCCGTGGGCGCGCAAGAGTGGAACCGGCTGATCGACGATCCGGACGTGCTGGTGCTGGACACGCGCAACGGGTTCGAAGTGGAGATGGGAACCTTCGCCAACGCGGTGGACCCAAAGCTGACCAGCTTCAGCCAGTTCAAGGACTATGTCGACCGCGAGCTGGGGCACGACAAAACGCAAAAAATCGCGATGTTCTGCACCGGCGGGATCCGCTGCGAGAAGGCCAGCGCCTATATGATCGAGGCGGGATTTTCAGAGGTGAACCAGCTGCAGGGCGGGATTCTGCGCTATCTGGAAGAGATCCCGGAAGCGCACAGCCGGTGGCGCGGCGACTGCTTCGTGTTCGACCAGCGGGTCGCGCTCGGCCATGGGCTGACCTTGAAGACACCGAAGCTTCATCCAAATCTTCTTGACACGGCGCCGGGAAAAGATGCCGAGTAAGGCCCATGCAAGGAGGGTTTTTCCCGCATTGATTGGCTCGCCGCTGCCGTTCAGGTCTCTCTCCGCCGGCACAAACCGTGCGGATGCCGGATTCGGTGCGCGAATATCTTGCATGTTTTGGAGACGGTCCCAATTCGCGCTAAAGTTTGCATCACCCTTTGAGGCAATCTTTAGTGATCGAGTTGTAGGCGTATGAATTCCACGGACCGCAAGCCCCGCAAACTGCATGTCGTGACGCATGGCTGCCAGATGAACGTGTACGACAGTGCACGGATGGCCGACCTGCTGGCGCCGCTCGGCTACACCACCGTCGACAAGCCCGAAGGCGCCGACATGGTGATCATGAACACCTGCCATATCCGCGAGCGCGCCGAGGAAAAGGTGTTTTCCGCGCTCGGGCGCCTGCGGGTGCTGAAGGAGGAAGGCGGCGGCAGGATGATGATCGCCGTCACCGGCTGCGTCGCCCAGGCCGAGAGCGAGCTGCTGCTGAAGCGTGCGCCGTTCGTCGATTTGGTGGTGGGGCCACAGGCTTATCACCGCCTGCCGGAACTGATCGCCCAGGCGCACCGCACACAGGGCGCGGTGATCGACACGGATTTTCCGGCGGAGCCAAAGTTCGACTTTCTGCCCGCGACCGGGGCATCGCAGGGGGTGATCGCCAACCTCACGATCCAGGAAGGCTGCGACAAGTTCTGCTCCTTCTGCGTGGTGCCCTATACGCGCGGCGCCGAGGCCTCGCGCCCGGCGGCGCAGGTGATCGCCGAGGCCAGGCGCATGGTGGCCCAGGGCACGCGCGAAATCGCCCTGCTCGGGCAGAACGTGAACGCCTATCATGGCGAGGGGCCGGACGGGAAAATCTGGTCCCTGGCGCGGCTGCTGGCGGCGCTCGCCGAGGTCCCGGAGCTCAAGCGGCTGCGCTACACCACCTCGCACCCGAACGACATGACCGAGGAGCTGATCCTGGCGCACCGGGACAATCCTGCGCTGATGCCGTTTCTGCACCTGCCGGTGCAATCTGGGTCCGACAAAATTCTCCGCGCGATGAACCGCAAGCATGGGGCGGACGATTTCCGCCGCGTGGTGGCGCGGCTGCGCGAGGTGCGGCCGGACATGGCGTTCACCTCGGATTTCATCATCGGCCATCCGGGCGAGACCGACGCGGACTTCGCCGCCACCATGGCGCTGGTGCGTGAGACCGGCTTCGCGCTCGCCTACAGTTTCAATTACTCGCCGCGCCCGGGCACCCCGGCGGCGGGGCTGCCGCAATTGGACCAGGCGGTGAAGGATGCGCGGCTGTATGAATTGCAGGCCGAGCTGCGCCGCCAGCAGGACGCCTTCAACGCCTCTACGGTGGGGCTGACCACGCCGGTGCTGTTCACCGGGCTGGGGCGCCATGCCGGACAGATCGCCGGGCGTTCGCTCTATGCCCAGCCGGTGGTGGTCGAGGCCCCTGCCCCGCTCACCGGCGAGGTGCACACCGTGACCATCACCCACGCCAACCCCAATTCACTTCTCGGCCGTCTTGAACAGGAGCAAATCGCCGCTTGAGCCAGATCATCGCATCTCCGGCTACCCACCCCACGCCGCTGCCGCGGTCCCTCACCCTCACCTTCGACAACAATGCGCTGCTGCCGTTGCTGCTCGGAGACCATGACCGGCATCTCGCCCGCATCGAGCAGAGGCTCGGGGTGCGGCTGGCCTGCCGGGGCAACCGGATTTCCATCACCGGCCAGGCGTTGCAGGTCAGCGCCGCCGAGGCGGCGCTGGGGGCGCTCTACCACCAGCTGGAACGGGGCGAGATGATCGACGGACCGGCCGTGGACGCGGCGATGCGCCTCACCGACCCGGCCGGCGAGCCGCGTTTGCCGCTCTCCGACCTGCCGGCGATCCGCACCCGCAAGGGCGCGATCGGGCCGCGCAGCGCCTCGCAGGCCGCGTATATGGACCTGCTGGCGCGCCACGAGATGGTGTTCTCCGTGGGCCCGGCCGGCACCGGCAAGACCTATCTGGCGGTGGCGCAGGCGGTGGCGATGCTCACCTCCGGCAAGGTCGACCGCATCGTGCTCTCGCGCCCGGCGGTGGAAGCCGGCGAGCGGCTGGGCTTCCTGCCCGGCGACATGAAGGAGAAGGTCGATCCGTATCTGCGCCCGCTCTATGACGCGCTCAACGACATGCTGCCCGGCGAGCAGCTGACCAAGCGGATGACCACCGGCGAGATCGAGATCGCCCCGCTCGCCTTCATGCGTGGTCGCACGCTGGCGCATGCCGTCGTGATCCTCGACGAGGCGCAGAACACCACACCGGTGCAGATGAAGATGTTTTTGACCCGCATGGGCGAAGGCACGCGCATGGTGATCACCGGCGACCTCACGCAGATCGACCTGCCGGCGGGCACGCGCTCAGGGCTCGCCGACGCACTCGACACGCTGGAAGGGATTTCCGGCATCGGCGTCGCGCGCTTCAGCAACGCCGACGTGGTGCGCCACCCGCTGGTCGGGCGGATCGTCGAGGCCTATGATCAACGTCACGCCGCCGCACGGGAACATGCGCGCGAGCGCCACGGCTGAAAGAGACAATGGAACCTGGAAGTACGAGCCCCTTCGGGGGCGGACTAATGGTCACGGAACGCCGCTGGCACGCGCATGTGCGGGATATTCCCCGCCTGGTGGCGCGTGCCATGCAAGAGGCGGACTGCGACGCGGATGTGGTCCTGACCGACGACCGCACCATCAAGCAGCTCAACGCCCGCGACCGCGGCAAGAACAAGCCGACCAATGTGCTCACCTATGAGCAGCCGGCGGAAATTCTGCTGGGGCTCGGCGTGGTGCGGCGCGAGGCGCTGGCGGCCGGCAAGTCGGTGGCGGCGCATCTGACGCATCTGCTGATCCATGGCGCGCTGCATCTGCAGGGCCACGACCATCACCATGTGGGCGACGCACGGCGCATGGAGGCGGAGGAGGCGAAACTGCTGGCCCGGCTCGGCGTCGCCAATCCGTGGAAAAACCGATGAGCTCGACCCTGGGACGATTTTTGCAGCGCCTGCGCAACACGGAAATGTCGGTGCGCGACTCCATCGCCGAACTGGTCGAGGAGGCCAGCAACGAAGCGGCGCTGGGGCTGAACCTTCAGGAACGCGCGCTGATCGCCAATGTGCTGCATTTGCGCGAGATCACCGCCGACGACGTGATGGTGCCGCGGCCCGACATCATCGCGATGCGCGCCGACGTGACACTGACCCAGGCGATCGAGCTGATCCGCCAGGAAGGCCATTCGCGCATGCCGGTGTTCCGCGAGCATCTCGATGACGTGGCCGGCATGGTGCACATCAAGGACGTGTTCGCCTTCACCGGCGCGCCTGAGGATTTTTCGCTCGACAAGATCCTGCGCAAGCCGCTGCTGGTGGCGCCGCAGATCGCCGTGCTCGACCTGCTGCTGCAGATGCGCCAGACGCGCACGCATCTGGCGCTGGTGGTCGACGAATATGGCGGCATCGACGGGCTGGTGACAATCGAGGATCTGGTCGAGACCATCGTCGGCGATATTTCCGACGAGCATGACGAAATCGAGGGGCCGTTGCTGGTGGAGCGCCCGGACGGCGCGCTCGACATCAACGCGCTGCTGCCGGTCGAGGAATTCGAGGCGCGGCTGGGGCCGGTGCTCTCGGAGGATGAGCGCGACGCCGATATCGAGACGGTGGGCGGGCTGGTGTTCAACCTCGCCGGACGGGTCCCGACCAAGGGCGAGATCATCCCGCACCCGTCCGGCATCGAATTCCTGGTGCTGGAAGCCGACGCGCGGCGGATCCGCCGGCTGCGGGCGCGCCGCACCGCGAGATCGGATTGAAGAAAGTAGCCGCTTTTTAAAAAAGCGGCGCAAAAACTTTTTGCTATGCTGGGCTATGGGCGTTGGCGCTGACAACGCCCATAGCCCAGCATTAATAAAGTTTTTTTGCTTCTTTTTGTTCACAAAAAGAAGCCTTTCCCTTGCTTGCCTTCACCGCTTCCATCGCTCAAAAGCGCCACTCGATTCGCTTTCAAGCCATTACGCTCTAACGCCCGGTGGAAGATGCCCGAAAAGACCAAGCCTTCGCTCGAACTCATTCTCGTCCTTACCGCCTTCGCCGCGGGTTCCATGGATGTCATCGCCTTCTCCAAGCTGGGCGGGATTCTGGTCTCGGCGATGACCGGCAACCTGGCGTTTCTCGGCTATTACATCAGCCGCTTCTCCTTCGACTCCGCGATCGGTTCGGCGATCGCGCTGGTCGGCTACGTGCTGGGCGGTGTCATCGGCACGCTGCTCAGCCGCAAGCTCGGCCAGCACCCGGCGCTGCGCCTGCTGCTGACGGTGCAGGCGCTGCTGATCGCCGCCGCGGTGACGATCTGGTTTGCGGCACCCCATCGCAACGGCAATCCGGGGACGGATGCGGTGATCGTGCTCGGCGCGGTGGCGATGGGCATTCAGAGCATCGTCGGCAAGCGCGTGAATCTTTCAAACATCCCGACAGTGGTGTTCACCAGCACGCTGACCAACATCGTCATCGCCCTGACCGAGATGCTGGTCAGCGGCAAGTTCGCGGTGCCGAAGGATACCAAGCGGCAGGTCGCCTCGTTCCTGATGTATTTTTTCGGCGCGCTGGGGACCGGCTACGCGGTGTTCTTCGGGCTCCCCTTCTTCGGGTTCATTCCCCTGGCGGCGGTGGTACTGGCGCTGCTCTCAGAGCTGCTGCACCGGGGCTAGAACGAAGAAAACGGCGCAAAAATTTTTGCTATGCTGGGTCATGGGCGTTGTCCCCGACAACGCCCATGACCCAAATTAACAAAGTTTTTTTGCTACTTTTTGTTCACAAAAAGTAGTCTTCCCTTTACTTCAGCGCGGCGCAGAAACGCTGGATACGGGTGCAGGCCTCGCGCAGCGCCTCGGTCGAGGTGGCGTAGCTGATACGGAAATGCCCGGGATAAATGAAGGCCGAGCCGTGCACGGCGGCGACACCTTCCTCATCCAGCAGGGCGATCACGAAATCCTCGTCGGTCTCGATCTTCTTGCCCTTCGCCGTGGTCTTGCCGATGCAGCCGCGCATCGAGGGGAACACGTAGAACGCGCCCTCGGGCTTGCTGCAGATGATGCCGGGGGCGTCGTTCAGCATGTCCACCACCAGGTCGCGGCGCGCCTTATAGACCTCGGCCATTTTCACGATCTCGTCTTCCGGCCCGTTCAGCGCCGCGACGGCGGCGGCCTGGCTCACCGAGGAGGTGTTGGAGGTGGACTGGCTCTGCAGCTTGTCCATCGCCTTGATGAGGGCGAGCGGCGCGCCGCAATAGCCGATGCGCCAGCCGGTCATGGCGTAGGCCTTGGAGCAGCCGTTCATGGTGAGGGTGCGCTCGCGCAGGCGCGGCTCGACCTCGACGATGGTGGCCGGCTTAAAACCGTCATAGACCAGCTTCTCGTAGATGTCGTCGGTGAACACCCACACGTTGGGGTGTTTCAGCAGCACGTCGCAGATCGGCCGCAGGTCGGCGGCGGAATAGGCCGCACCGGTCGGGTTGCTGGGGGAATTGAGGAACACCCATTTGGTGTTCGGCGTGATCGCCGCCTCGAGATCCTCGGCGCGCAGCTTGAAACCGTTATTCTGGCTGCACGGCACGAACACCGGCTTGGCCTCGGCGAGTGCGACGATATCCGGATAGCTGACCCAGCACGGGGTGGGGATGACGACCTCGTCGCCCGCCTGCACGGTGGCCAGCATGGCGTTGAAGATCACCTGCTTGCCGCCGGTGGAGACGATGATTTCTTCCGGCTTGTAGTCGATGCCGCTGTCGCGCTTGAACTTCGCCACGATCGCCTGGCGCAGCGCCGCGGTGCCGGCGACGTCGGTGTACTTGGTATCGCCCGCGTTGATCGCCGCGATCGCCGCCTGCTTGATATGGTCGGGGGTGTCGAAATCCGGTTCGCCAGCGGACAGGCTGATGATATCCCGGCCTTCGGCTTTCAATGCCCGGGCCTTGGTGGAAATGGCGATGGTCTGGCTGGGGCTGATGCGGTTCAGGCGGTCGGCGATCAGGGTCATTCTGGGTCTCGATCTGCTGGGAAAAACGCCGCGACCCTAGCCTTGGTGCCGCAGCACCGCAACCATAGCCAGGTCAGATCCGCCCGATCACAAATATGTGCGTCCTTCCGGCGTCAGCGCCCAATGGGTCAAAGATATGAGCTTGATACGAATCGCAACACAGGAGAAAAGCGGACGTCACTTATATCGAAGTCAAAACTAGAGATAGGCGATCGTCTTCACAAAACCGCGCCGACCGGATGCGGCACTTAAGGAAAGAAAAAAATATCATGATGTCATTCAAATTTGCGCGTTTCGCCGTGCCGTCCCTGACCGCCGCCGTCATCGCCCTCGGCGCGCAGGCCGCACTCGCGCAAACCACCCCCGCCCCGAGCACGACCTCGCAGGGCAGCATGTCCGGCATGAGCATGGCCGCGCCGAGCCCGGCCAAGACGACGCACCACATGACCGCGCATGCCCTGCCCACCAGCGAAAAATTCTCCACCCTCTCCGCCGCGCAGGCGCATTGCTCGAGTGACGTCGTGGTCTGGGCCAATACCGGCCACAGCAAGCTGTTCCACCTCACCAGCTCGAAGTATTTCGGCAAGACCAAGCACGGCGCTTATGTCTGCCAGAAATCGGCGCTGGCCGCCGGCTATCACGCCTCCAAGAGCTAAGACGTAGCGCTTCGCCTGGAGCATCCTTCGTAACGATGAATGCTCCAGGGACCAGCTTCTCGGAGAGAGGGAAGCGGCCGCTTTTTGAAAAAAGCGGCACCAAAAATTTTTGTTCCTCTGGGCCTGCGGCGGTAAAACCAGCACGGCTCCATTGGTGCAGAAAACTTCTTTTGGTTCACAAAAAGACGCCTTCCCTTTCGCTTGCCCAAGCAGGTTCCATCTCTCAAACCTTCTCTCTCTAAGGAACACAGCCATGGGTCTGTTTGACAACATTTCCAGCATGATCGGCCAGGCGCTGTCAGGGGCTGGCACCTCGCTCGTGACCGGTCAGGTCATGGAAGTGCTCCAGCAGCACGGCATCAAGGGCGTGTCGGGACTGGTCACGCAATTCGAGCAGACCGGATTCGGCGCGCAAGCCGCCTCCTGGGTCGGCAACGGCGAGAACCAGCCGATCGCGGCGGAAGACGTGGAGAGCGCCTTGGGCGCCCCGGTGGTGGCCGCGATCGCGGACCGCTTCGGCGTCGATCCGGAGCAGGCGAAGCAGTTGATCGCGCAGCATCTGCCTGCCGTGGTCGACCAGCAAACACCGGACGGCACGCTGCCGCAATAAAAAAACGGGGGCATCAGCCCCCGTTTTTCGTTGCGCGGGCGCAAGGCCCGTACGGATCAGACCGGCTTATGCGTGGCGACGAAGGTCGCGAAACGCTCGCCCAGGACGGTCGCCGTATCCAGATCGCCCTGCACCATCTCGTCGACCGAGGCGTCCGCCGGGGTCTGCATCAGCGCGCCCGAAAAGCCGCCGATATGGTTCAAATCGTTGCGGGTGGCCGCCTTGGTGTTGGCCGGCAGAATGTCGAGCCCAACCCAGGCCATGCCATGCTGCATCGCCAGCGTCATCAGGTAGGAAATCGTCAGGAACTTGTCGCCGTTCATCGAGGCCGAGTTGGTGAAACCGGCAGCGAACTTGTCCTTCCAGGCGCGGCCGAACCAGGGCTTCGAGCTGGCATCGGCAAATTTTTTGAACTGCCAGGAGACGCTGCCCATATAAGTGGGCGAGCCGAAGATGATGCCGTCGG
Source organism: Acidocella sp. (assembly GCF_036489515.1). GTDB lineage: Bacteria > Pseudomonadota > Alphaproteobacteria > Acetobacterales > Acetobacteraceae > Acidocella. The sequence continues at coordinate 23,878 of NZ_DASXFO010000036.1, read as the reverse complement.
CCTGCTGCAGCAGGTCCCAGTCGGCGGCGGCGAGGTCGCCGGTCTCGTGGTTGATGGAGAGCACCTGCACGGTGGCGCCGGCCTTGGTGACGCCCGCGGCGACAGCCTGGGCCTGACGGCGGGTGTGACCGTAGCCGGAGTGGTAGACAATGGCGATGGTGGTCATGGATGGTCCTCTTTTGGTAACGCTCGAACCGAGCCTACGCGTCGCGTCTTATCCGGGTGCGGTGCAAAACGATACGCCCAAACCCCCTGGCGAGCGCGGTGGCAAGGCAGCTATGCTTGCCGTTGCCGGCGGCCCCATGCGATTGCCGGGCAGGGCTGAATTCATTACCTGAAACCCGACACAAACGGAGACGATAGCAATGGCCGAAAACAACATCATCACCATGCCGTCCGGCGTGAAATACGAAGACCACGTGGTCGGCGCCGGCGACACGCCGACCAAGGGCCAGATGGTCACCGTGCACTACACCGGCTGGCTGGACGAAAACGGCACGAAGGGGAAGAAATTTGACTCCTCGCGCGACCGCGGCCAGCCCTTCACCTTCAAGATCGGCGTGCAGCAGGTGATTGCCGGCTGGGATCTGGGGGTTGCGACCATGCAGGTCGGCGGGCAGCGCACGCTGATCATCCCGGCCGAGCACGGCTACGGCCAGCGCGGCGCCGGCAGCGTGATCCCGCCCGGCGCGACGCTGATTTTCGACGTGGAGCTGCTCGAGGTTAAGTAAGTAAGCAGGCGCTTTTTGAAAAAAGCGCCGCAAAAACTTCTTCTACGCTGGGCCATGGGCGTTGTCGCCGACAGCGCCCATGGCCCAAACTAATAAAGTTTTTTTGCTACTTTTTGTTCACAAAAAGTAGTCTTTCCTTCCCTAACGCGGCAGCAGGATTGTCATTCCGGCGGTCGGCCTGCGCCCGAAGCGACGGCGGTTTCGCGCCGCGCTGACCATCTGCGTGAAGCAGGCGCTGAGCGCGGCGGGATCGCCGGTGCGCCGCTCCAGCGCGCGCAGGCAGAAATGCACCCGCGCCATGGTCTGGTAATAGTCGGTGAAGGCGTAGTTCAGCGCGCCGCCGGCCACCGCACCGGCGACCGGCACCGCCTGGGCGAGCAATTTGTCCGAGAGCACTAGGCCGAAACGCCCCGCCGCCCCCCGGATCAGCAGAGTGACCGTCAGGTGGTTCACGCCGATGCGGGTCGCCCAGTAGCCGGTCTCGGTCTCATCATCCGCGCGGCTCGGGCCACCCAGGGCCAGAACTTCCAGGCAGGCCCGCCTTGTCTCCTCGGCGGCCAGATCTTCGCCGTTGTCGCGCGCCACCTCGGCGATCGAGCGCAAAATCGTCGCGGTCGTAAAGGGGATGTCGAACACCACGCCAGGCAGGCCGACAAAGCCGGAGGCCACGCCACTGGCCATCGTCGCCAGGCGATGCATGGGATTGTTGCGCGGCTGGCGCGGCCGCAGCATTTGCGGCACGGCCTCGAGGCCGAACGTGGCCAGGGAATAGCTGCGCCAGAGCGTATCTTCCACGGCTTCCTGCGCACTCTGCACGAAATCGACCCAGACGGCGCCGCCGAGACGCTCGCCGGTTTGGAACACGCGATTTTTGATGGCATCGACCTGCCGGCCGAACAAGGCGGTCAGGCGCATCACCCCGCCGCGGGAATCCGCCATAAGAATGGCGGCGTGCCAGAGCTGAGTCTGCTCCTGCGGGGTCAGGAACGAGGCGTTCTCGGCCAAGGCGTCAGGTAGGGGGGAGGAAAATTTCATGTCTGACCGGAGAGATGTGGTCCGGCCGGAGATGACGCAAGAGGGATAAGCAAAGCAGCCGCTTTTCGAGCCAAAGCGGCGCAAAAACTTTTTTTATGCTGGGCCTGAGGCTCTGTCGGCGACAACGCCCATGGCCCAGCATAATAAAGTTTTTTTGCTACTTTTTGTTCACAAAAAGTAGCCTTCTCTTCCTTATTCGGCGGCTGAGACGCCCTTCACGGCCTGGACGATTTCCGCGAACGCGGCGGCATCGTCGAAGGCGATGGCGGCCAGCACCTTACGGTCCAGCTCCAGCCCGGCCTGCTTCAGGCCGAAAATGAACTGGCTGTAGGTCAGACCGTGCTCGCGCACGGCGGCGTTGATGCGCTGGATCCAGAGCGAACGGAACTCGCGCTTCTTGACGCGGCGGTCGCGATACGCATAGCGCAGCGCCTTTTCCAGCCGCTCCAGGGCGATGCGGTAATTGGTCGATGACCGGCCGACATAGCCCTTGGAGAGGGCCAGAACCTTTTTATGACGGGCGTGGGTGGTAACGCCCCGTTTCACACGTGCCATGGCTGTGTCTCCTTAGTTCAGGCCGTAGGGGAGCCACTGCTTGACGGTCAGGCCGTCAGCATGGGTCAGTGTCTGGCTACCGCGATTCTGGCGCTTGGCCTTCTGGCTGCGAGCGCTCAGGTTGTGGCGCTTCTTGCCGGGGCCGGCGAGCACCTTGCCGGTGGCCGTGATCTTGAACCGCTTTTTGACCGCGGACTTGGTCTTCATCTTCGGCATTTTGGTCTCCTATCGCTACACCCCGCCTTGGCAGCGGGGGTCCCGGATATCGGGGCGGCGGCCAGGCATGCCTAACGGCCCGGACACGCGCGCATCACGTTTAACGGTGAAGCGCGCCCTATAAAGGCTGGGGCCAGGCGTGACAAGGGGCATTTCCGGCTTGCCAGAGGCCTGAGTTACGGCGAGATTCGCCGCCATGGCGGAGGCACCCCCGGACGGGGCAAAACTATTGGAAGCGGCATTGAACCATCTGGCGCGCTACGCGGCAAGCGAGGCCGGGATGGCGCGCGTGCTGGCGCGCCGGCTGGACCGCTGGGCGCGGACCAACGCAACCGAAGACGGCGACGCGGACATCGCCGCCAGCCTCCGGCGCGCCAAGGCCGCGATTCCCGGCGTGATCGCGCGGCTGAAAGAGCTGGGCGCATTGAACGACGACGCTTTCGCCGCGTCGCGCGCCAAGCGCCTGACCCGGGAGGGCAAATCCCGCCGCGCAACCATGGCGCATCTGGCGGCCAAGGGCGTGCGCGCGCCTGCCCTCGAGGACGACCCGCAGCGCGAGCTCGCCGCCGCCTGCGCCTATCTGCGCCGCCGCCGCGCCGGCCCGTTCGGCGCCGCCCCGGAGCTCAAAATTCTGGCCGCCATGGCGCGCGGCGGTTTCTCACAAGAGGTCGCCCGCCGCGCGCTGCGCCTGGAGCGGGACGAGGCGGAAGCGCTGATCAAGACGCTGCAAGCGTAGCGAAGGGGAAGGCTTCTTTTTGCAAACAAAAAGAAGCAAAAAACTCTTTTTGCTCCTGGGCTACGGGCGTTGTCGCGGACACCGCCTCAGGCCCAGCATCGTAAAAGTTTTTGCGCCGCTTTTTTCTATCCAGGATCGCCGGCCGGATGCATGTGCAATCAAAACCTTGTGATGCCGCGCCTGTCAGGGTGTCCGCCGTTTGCGTTAACAACCGGCCGCCGGTTATGCCAGCCCATGCTGGGGCACGATTACCGAAAAAATAACGTTTTGTTAGAAACACCCCAGCCCGGTACAGCTCAAGCTTGCAGAGCGGCACCAGCCACGCCATCTCCCAGCCGCGCCGGCGTGGCCCCGATTTGCGTTTCCCCCGGCACCGCGGCCAGCCGCCAAGGGAATGGGTAACCCCAGCGCCGACGCCCGCGCATCAACCATACGCGGCTGTATACAGCCCCGTATGGTTCAATCCGATCCAGGAAAACTCCTCATCAATGGCGCCGATCTCCGCCGCGCCCGGGGCATCGCCTGCCACCGGTTGCCAAAGCCGTGCGCGCAACCTCGGCATACAGCCGCACCAGGCAGGCGAATCCCCTGGCGACGGCAGCGCCCGCAGCGCAGCATCCCTCGCCTCTAACCGCGCCACGATCGACCCTACCGCCGGCGCGGGCGATCGATTGGTCATTTGTTATCACCTTTCCGTTACCGGAAGCGCCGGCAAAACGTTTCTTATACGGAATATAAAATTTGTTCATCACCGCCTATTGGATCACCATCAACGCCGATCTGTCGCCGCGCGGGCGCTTGAGTCCGGCCAGGCTGGGCCACCGCCTTGGCTCGTTCGACCCCGCCCGGCGGCGCACCTTCCCTATGATTTTGCTGGAACTTTTTCCGCTCATCGCCGGTTCCGAGCGCGCATCGCGGCCGCGACAACCCCAACGTGCAGCCGCACGCCGGCCGCGCCAGCCACGTGCGTCCCCGGCTTCGCCGACGGCACAACATATCCTTGCAATTTCGTAACATGTTAACAACAATAACCGGACAAGTCCAGAAAAACTAACGTAGCGTCGGATGCCACATCGTGTTAGAACTTCGTCATGGCATCAAAAAAACAACTCCCGACAGAAACTGTTGGCGCACGGATCAGGGCTTTGCGGCTTGCGGCCAATCTCACGCAGGACGAATTTGCGGCCAAACTGAACGTCTCCCGCTCCGCCATCGCGCAGTGGGAAACCGACCGTGCCGGCCAGGTTCGTGACAATATGGAGCGGATCGCCAAGGTGTTGAACACCTCGCTTGGCTATCTCGTCTCCGGTGAGACCGGGTCGCTGATGGGTGACGAGCTGGCGCTGATGCGCCTGTATCGCGCCTGTTCATCGGAGGATCGGCGCATGCTGCTCCTCACCGCCCGCCGCCTCGCCCGCACCTGACGCGGCCCCAAGCCGCGCCGTGCGCCGCGCGCAAGCAACGTTGAGCCGGAACCGACAGGTTCCCGCTCAGCGCACGGAAGCGCTCGTAAAAACAAGCTAAAGCATGATTGTTTAGGTTAACATGCCTTAGCTTGTTTTTACGGGCGCTTCGATCGCTCAGGGACGCGAAAAGGAAGGCTCCTTTGGGCCGTGCTGTTTCAGCGCCTTAGGCCCAGCGTCGACAAAAGTTTTTGCGCCGCTTTTTTCAAAAAGCGGCTTCTTTCCCGGGCGTCGCGGCGTCCGAACGCACCGCGCGCAACCTCGCTTGGCTTCAGGCAGAGATCCACATCGTTGAACGCCACCGCGAGCGCCGCCGCATCAAACCCGCCGACCGCCTCGAACGCCTGGCGCCGCCGGCATGCACGCCGCGGTTACGGCCGACACGCGCCGCGCAACCATCGCACGCATTACATAACCGGGCGCATCGCCAGCGATTCCGCGCAACGCATGATCCGCGACACCGCCCACGCCCAACACCACCCCCGCATGCTGAACCAGCCCGTTCGGGTACAACAACTTGACCCCGACAGCGCCAACCGTCTCATCCGCAAGGCACTCATCCGCCATCCGCCGCGCCCAGGACGACTGACTAACAACCACATCATTATTCATAAATAACAAAAATTCTTCGTTAGATAACTTTGCGCCGAGATTGTTAATCCCGCATAGTTGAACGGCTCGGCAATCCGCAAAACCCGCGTGTCCGGAAAGTTCTCCTGCCTAACAATAAACTTTTCCGCCTCTTCAGAAACAGAAGCGTTATCCAGCAGCACGATTTCATACGCCACGCCGCGCGTATGCCGGCGGATCGCTGCAACGCAAGCCCGCGTCATCGCGATCTGGTCCCTGAACGGGATCAAGATCGTGACCTTTGCCGGCCCGGGCCGGCATTGCCATGTCACCCGGTAGCCACAGGTATTTTGCCGCGACGTCACGCGGGCTGATCGCCGCCGCCGCTGCAAATGCGCCGTCACCGCCGCTGCCCCGGCCACGGCGGCGCGCGGTTTCGCCCCGCCATCGGCCGCGGTCGAGCGCGCCGTTTTGCGCCAATGGTACAGCACCTCTGACACATGATGAATCTCCCGCGCTGCCAAAACTTCAGACGCGCGCAGCAGAAAATCATGATCCTGCGCGCCGTCATCGGCGCTCTCAAAGCGCAGAAGCCGCGCCAGATCCGTCTCCACCAGCACCAGATGGCAAATGTAATTCAGCTCCAGCAGCAGCCTTTCATCAAAATCCGGCTTGAAATGCGGTTCGGACAGACCTCCTGCAGCATCGATCTTATCCTCGTCCGAATAGAGCAGGCGCGCCCCGGTCGCGGCCTGCGCCCGCACCATGATCTCCAGCGCGGCCGGCTCCAGCACATCGTCATGATCGAAAAACACCACGAACCGCCCCCGCGCCGCCTTGAGCCCGGCATTGCTCGCCGCCGCGATGCCGCCATGGGCTCGTGCGATGACCCGGATGCGCGGCTCGGGTGCCAGCGCCGTCAGCGCCGCGCTTAAGGCCGCGTCACCGCAAGCTCACCAGCAGCGTCACGCCGCCGCGGCGCGTCCCGGCACGATCATCGACCCTGAGCGCCCAGCCCTCGCTCGACGAAGCAAAAGGGAAGGCTTCTTTTTGTGAACAAAAAGAAGCAAAAAAACTTTTTTATGCTGGGTCATGGGCACTGTCGCTGACACAGCCCACGGCCCAGCATAAAAGAAGTTTTTGCGCCGCTTTTTTCAAAAAGCGGCTGCTTTCTTCTCTCCGCGAAGGCCGTCAGCGCCTACCCCCTTTTTACCGCCTCTTCAGCCAGCGGCAGCAGCCGCGCCAGCCGTGCCGCCCATTCTGCCTGCCCGTTTTGATTTCGTATCAAATCCTGTCTGATTTCAATTTCTAAATAATCAAGCCCCGCGCGCTCGGCATGCACCGGAACACCGAAATCGGTCTCATCGGTCACGCGGTACGGCTTGTTCTCCTCCACCACGAGCACGCTCTCCCGCCGCAACAGCGCCGCCAGCGCGTGCGACAGGCGCGGGGTGCGGTTATACAGCACCGCCACGTGCATCCCCCGCGCCACCTCGAAATAGACCGGCGTGAAACTATGCATCGCCACGTAGATCGGTTGTTCGCGCCGGGCCGCGATCAGCCGCGCGATCTCGGCATGATACGGGTCGAAAATCGCCTGTTGGCGCGCCAATTTCTGCGCCGCGGTCAGACCGAGATTGCCGGGAATGGTCGTCGACTCGCTCACCTCCGGAAACGCGCTCGGCACGCTGGGCGGCCGGTTGCAATCGACCACCAGGCGCGAATAGGTCTGCAGGATCGCCGTGGCATCCAGCGCCGCCGCGAGGCGCCGCGTCACCCCCGCGATGCCGATATCCCAGGCGATATGCCGCTCCATATCCGCCGCACTCACGCCCAGCCCCCCCAGCGCCCGCGGAATTTCTCGCCCCGCATGATCCGCTGTCAGCAGAAAACGGCTTTTTCCGTCCGGATTCACCACGGTGAAAACCGATTTTTCGTCCTCATCCAACAATGTCGTGCAATCCCTTCTCGAGAGCGATATCGCTTGAAATCGAAACGCTCAGCGGTTCGATTGAGCGATGGAATCGCTCGTGCAAAAATGCTTAGAGCATGATTGATGTAAAGCAATCATGCTCTAAGGCCGCCAGACGATTTCCGACGGGGCCGGGCCATGCGGGTCATATTCCAGAAACTGCCCATTGCCGACCGAAATCCCGGTGAACGCCAGGATAAAGGCCCAATGACTCACCAGCAGCGTCGTCGCGCTGTCCGCCTGGGCCATCATCATCTCGCGGAACGATGCCGCCCGCACGGTGATCTCGGCGACGCTTTCGGTCCCCTCATGCCACCAGCACGCCGGCAGATGCGAGAAATCATGCTGCGGGAAGCGCACCGCCAGCCGGTCCGGCGGGCTGCCGATATCGCACACGAACGCGGTCCGCTCCCGCACCTCGTGCATCACCTGCACCGGCACATCATGGGTCGCCAGAAACGGCTCGGCGGTCTGCAAAGCCCGCATATAGGGCGAGACGATGATCCGCGTCAGCCGCGTCTCCGCCAGCCCCAAAGCCGCCGCCTGCGCTTGGGCGCGCCCCAGAGGCGTCAGCTCCGGATCCTCGATTCCCGGATCCACCCGCGTCTCGGTATAATGCAGGTTGAAATAGCTTTGCCCGTGCCGCAGCAGAAACATGGAGAGTCCTTCAGACTTGGCCTGAGTTGCCGCATCGCCGGCATCGACGTATGTCAGCTAAGAGTCATAATGGGATTAAGGCCTGTTCCCCGCCGGTTCAACCGCCTGCGCGCCGGAACAGGGCACTATCAATCAGTTAGAGGTTCGCTTGCAGCCAAACATATTTCAGGGTCTTGGCGATTTCCCGGTCGCGCTGGTCATCTTCGCCGCCATCGCGGTGTTCCTGGTGCTGCGCCTGCGCAGCGTGCTGGGCAAGCGCCTCGGCTTCGAGAAGCCGCCGGTCCCGCCCGGCCAGATGCCGGGCTTCAATAACGGGCCGGTCATCGAAGGCCGCGCTTTGCCGCCCGAAGCCAGCCGCGCCGTGCCGGACCCGCGCTCGCCGCTGGGGGAACGGCTGATGCAGATCGTCAACCGCGACGCCCAGTTCGACCCGCCGAAATTCCTCGACCAGGCCGAAACCGCCTTCCGCATGATCGTCACCGCCTTCGCCGCCGGCGACCGCCCGACGCTGCAAAACCTGCTTACCGACAGCGTGTTCCACACCTTCGACACCGCCATCGCCGCGCGCGAGGCGGCCAACCAGCGCCAGCGCACGGACATCAAGGCGATTCTCTCCGCCACCATCGAGGACGCGCAGCTGGTCGGCGACCAGGCGGCGGTGATCGTCCGCTTCACCTCCGACCAGGTCAACCTCCCCCTGGACGCCAACGGCACCCCGGTCGGCACCGAAGCCGTCACCGAACTCACCGATCTCTGGACCTTCGAGCGCAACCTGAAGAACCGGGAGCCGACCTGGCGCCTGGCCTCGGCGCGCAACGGCTGATCCCATGCGCTATTCCTGGCTCCTCCCCGCTTTGTTCCTCGCCGGCTGCGCCATGCCCAATACCGGCAACCTCGCCACCTTGCCCGGCGGCCCGGCGGTCTCCGAGGTCGCCCTCTCCAAGCTGCCCGGCTGGACCACGGACGATCACGCCGCCGCCCTCGCGACCTTCGTGCAGAGCTGCCGCACCATCAACCGCATGCCGGCCGACCAGTCGCTCGGCGGCGCCGGCGTTCTGGCCCAGTGGGCCGGCCAGGCCGGGCTCTGGCAGAACGCCTGCAACGCCGCCGAAGATGCCACCCCAGGTGACGAAGCCGCGGCGCAGACTTTTTTCCAGACCAACTTCACGGCCTACCGCATCCAGGGCGGGGCGCTGATCACCGGCTATTTCGAGCCGGAATATCCCGGCTCGGAGAACCGCGAACGCGGCTATACCGTGCCGCTCTACGCGCACCCGGCTTTGCCCGCGCTCGCCGACCTGCCGCGCGCCGCGATCGACAATCACGCGCTCGCCAACAAGGTGCCAGTCACCGCCTATCTGAGCGACCCGGTCGACGCATTCATGCTGCAGATCCAGGGCGCCGGCCGCATCCTCCTGCCCGACGGCCATACGCTGCGCGTCGGCTTCGACGGCCAGAACGGCCAGCCCTACACGCCGATCGGCCGCATCCTGGTGCAGGACGGCGACCTCGCCGCCGACAATGTCAGCTACCAGAGCATCTCCGCCTGGCTGAAGGCGCATCCCGATCAGGCGCAGGGGATCATGGAGCAGAACACGCGCTACGTGTTCCTCAAACCGCTTGGCGGCCTGCCGGAAAATGAGGGGGCGCCCGGCGCCCTCGGCGTCCCGCTCACCGCCGGCCGCTCCCTGGCCGTCGACCGGGCCGTCATCCCGCTCGGCATGCCGGTCTACATCACCACCACCGACCCGCTCACGAACGCCCCGCTCGACCGTCTCACCATCGCCCAGGATACCGGCGGCGGCATCCACGGCGCGGCGGCGGCGGATCTGTACTTCGGCGCCGGACCACAAGCCGGAGCCACGGCCGGGCGCATGCAGCAGGCCGGCGACCTGTACGTCCTCATGCCAAGGCAGGCCCCCACAACATGACCGCAAAACCCCGCGTCGCCCTGTTCGTCACCTGCCTCGTCGATCTGCACCGTCCCAGCGTCGGCTTCGCCAGCATCGCGCTGCTGGAGGCGGCGGGGTGCACCGTGGAGGTGCCCCGCGCCCAGACCTGTTGCGGGCAGCCCGCCTACAATGCCGGCGACCGCGCCACCGCGCGCGACCTCGCCGCCGGCCTCATCACCGCCTTCTCCGCCTATGACTATATCGTGGTCCCGTCCGGCTCCTGCGGCGGCATGCTCGCCAAGCACATGCCGCATCTGTTCGACGACGACCCCAACCTGCGCGCCAAGGCCGACCAGCTCGCCGCGAAAACCTACGAGCTGACCTCGTTCCTGGTCGACGTCATGAAATTCACCCCCACCCCGCCGCCGCTGCCGGTCACCGCCACCTATCACGATTCCTGCGCCGGCCTGCGCGAACTCGGCGTCAAAACCCAGCCCCGCACCTTGCTCAGCGCCGTCCCCGGCCTCACCCTCACCGAGATGACCGAGCCGGAAATCTGCTGCGGCTTCGGCGGCACGTTCTGCGTTAAATATCCCGACATCTCGACACGCATGGTGGCGGAAAAAGCCGCCGACATCGAAGCCACCGAAGCTCAACTCCTGCTCGCCGGCGACATGGGCTGCCTGCTGAACATGGCCGGCCGCCTGTCGCGCGACGGCGCAGCCGTAGAAGTCCGCCACGTCGCCGAAGTCCTCGCGGGCATGACCCGCGACTTGGCCGCCATCGGCAAGCCGGCCGGGTGACCTCCCTTGCGAGGCAAGCCGCAACCCTTTAAAGCCTCGCCCCTATGGCGACAGTTTGGCCCGTGTGAACGTGCTTTCACCGACACATAAAGGCCCGCACGAACGCCTGCGTCTTGGCGCGCTGCTGGGCGTGCTGGGCGTGGTTTACGGCGATATCGGCACCAGCCCGCTTTACGCCCTGCAGGCGAGCCTCGCCTATTTCACCAAGACCGGTCTGCGATACGACGATATCTTCGGCGTGCTCTCGCTGATCTTCTGGGCGCTGATCATCACCGTCACGCTCAAATACGTCACCTTCGTGATGCGCGCCGACAATCACGGCGAGGGCGGTATCCTCGCCCTCATGGCCCTGGCGCAGCGCGTCGCGCGCTCGGATTCCACCCGTGCCACGCTCGGCATCGTCGGCATCATCGGCGCCGGATTGTTCTTCGGCGACGGCATGATCACCCCGGCCATCTCCGTGCTCTCCGCCGTCGCCGGGCTGGAAGTCGTCTCCCCCGCGTTCAGCTCGGCGGTCGATCCCATCGCTTTGGTGGTCATCATCGCGCTGTTCCTCTCGCAGAGCCGTGGCACCGGATCGATCGGCCGCGCCTTCGGCCCGATCATGACCGTCTGGTTCCTGGTCATCGGCATCCTGGGCCTGCTGCAAATCATCCGGCACCCGTTTGTGCTGCAAGCGCTGTTTCCGGCCTACGGCCTGCACTTCATCATACGCCATGCGTTTCTGGCCTTCATCGCGCTGGGCGCGGTGGTGCTGGCCGTCACCGGCGCCGAAGCCTTGTACGCCGATATGAGCCATTTCGGCCGCCGCCCGATCCGCGTCGCCTGGACCTGGTTCGTCCTGCCCTGCCTGCTGCTGAACTATTTCGGCCAGGGCGCCCTGATCGTCGCCAAGCCGAGCGCGATCAGCAACCCGTTCTACAACCTCGCCCCGCACGCCATGCAGCTGCCGCTGGTCGTGCTCTCCACACTCGCCACCATCATCGCGAGCCAAGCGGTCATCACCGGCGCCTTCTCGATGGCACGGCAATGCATCCAGCTCGGCCTGTTCCCGCGCATGGAGGTCCGCCACACCAGCAAGACCGAGGAAGGCCAGATCTACGTGCCGCAGGTCAACGCCTTGCTGGCACTCGGCGTGGTGCTGCTGGTGCTCGCCTTCAAGACCAGCGACGCCCTGGCCTGGGCCTATGGCATCGCCGTCACCGGCACGTTCCTGTGCACGAATATCCTCGCCATGGCCGTGTTCCGCCGCCAGTTCGGCTGGTCGCGCGGTACCACCCTCACCGTGTTCGGCTTCTTCGGCTTCGTTGATCTCGCTTTCTTCACCTCGAACACGCTGAAATTCTTCGACGGTGGCTGGGTGCCGCTCGCCATCGGCCTGATGCTGGTCCTGGTCATGACCACCTGGCGGCGCGGCCGCGGCCTGATCGTCGCGCGCTGGACCCAGGACAGCCTGCCGCTGGCCTCGTTCCTCGCCCGCCTCCCGCAATCGCGCATCCTGCGCGTCCCCGGCACCGCCGTGTTCCTGACCGGCAATCTCGACTTCGTGCCGAACGCCCTGCTGCACAACCTCAAGCACAACAAGGTGCTGCACGAGCAGGTGTTCTTCGTCACCGTGCGTAATCTCGACGTGCCGCAAGCGGCACCGGACCAGCGCGCCAATGTCGAGGAAGCCGCCCCCGGCATCTATAAGATCACCCTCAATTACGGCTTCATGGAAAGCCCGAACGTGCCGCGCGGCCTGGAAAGCCTGACCACCAAAGGCATCGAGTTCAAGCCGATGCAGACCAGCTATTTCCTCGGCCGCGAAACCGTGGTCCCCGCCTCGGTGCCGAAACTGCGCTTCATCCGCCGCGCGCTGTTCCTGTTCATGGCCCGCAACGCCGTGTCGGCGACGGAATTCTTTCGTATCCCCAGCGACCGCGTGGTCGAACTCGGCGTTCGGATCGCGATTTAAGGGCAAAAAAGTAGCCGCTTTTTGAAAAAAGCGGCGCAAAAACTTTTGGCTATGCTGGGTCATGGGCGGTGTTGGCGACAACGCCCATGGCCCAAATTAATGAAGTTTTTTTGCTACTTTTTGTTCACAAAAAGTAGCCTTCTCTTCACTTACAAGCTCTCGCGCATAATTCCGGCACGCCTCCGCATCGGCGACACAGCCGCCTTGGCGCCACCATTCATGCACGCGCTTCAGCGCGGCGCCCATTGACGGTCCCGGCCTCAGCCCGAGCGCCTGCAGGTCGCGCCCCTGGAGCGCAAAAACCGGCCTCTTCGTCGCCGCGAGCCGGGTCCGGAGTGGCGCCCAGTCCGCGCCCAGCGCCAACCAGGTCCGCCCGGCAAGGATCTCCGCCGGTTCCGCTTCCAAGGCGCGCCGCAAATCGTCATCCGAAGCGCTCGGCGCCAGTGCATTCGGCCTGCTCAGCGCCACCAGCTCGGCCTCTTCCGCCTTGCTCAGCCGCCACCGCGCGGCGAATTCTTTTGCTCCTTCTCCGCCCAATAGCAGCGCCGCAACCCGGAGGAGCAGAAGATTTGGGGCACCTTGGCGGACAAGAAACTCGAAGCGGCGCAAATCAACGTCCGGGATTACCAGATCCAGCACCCCCGTCTGTTGCATCAACCGCACGGCCACATGCGGATCTGGAGTGGAAAGAATCCGCTTAAGTTCGCTCCACACGCGCTCGGCCGACAGGTTTATGACACCGTCCCGACGCAGAATGATGGCCGCCACCGCATCCGCATCGGGCGCGCCGCGTCCGTAGCGCGCGAAAAACCGGAAGAAGCGGAAGATCCGCAAAAAATCCTCCTCGATCCGCGCCGCCGCCGCGCCGACAAAGCGCACCCTTCCCGCCGCCAGATCCTCCCGCCCGCCAAAATAGTCGAACACGGTACCATCCTGCACCGCCGACATGGCGTTGATGGTGAAATCCCGCCGGCTGGCATCGAGCTCCCAGTCATCGACAAACGCCACCACGGCATGACGGCCGTCGGTCTCCACATCCCGCCGCAGGCTGGTCACCTCGAAACTGTGGTCCGGCGTCACCACGGTCACCGTGCCATGCGCGATCCCGGTCGGGACCACCTTCAGCCCCGCCGCCCGCGCCCGCGCCATCACCGTCTCCGGCGGCAGCGGCACGGCGAAATCCACATCCGCCACGTCGCAGCCGGCCAGCATGTCGCGCACCGCGCCGCCGACCATCCGTGCCTCGGGCAATGCCGCCCACAGCGCCGCCATGCCCGGCAGCGCGATCATGCCGCCGCCCCCCGCAGTCGCTGCGCCAAATTCAGCAAAATCCGCGCCGTCGCACCCCAGATCACGTGCTCCTCATGCGGCCACACCCAGAATTTATAGGCAGCCCCGCGCCGCACGGCGTGCCGCGGCTGCGGCAAAGCAGGGTCCAGCAGCGCCGCGAAGGACAGGCAGAACACCTCCTCGACCTCGTGCGGATCCGGGGTGAAGCGCACCCCCTGCGGCACCAGCGCGATCACCGGCGAAATATGAAACCCGGTGCCGGTGATGAAGTCGTCCATCCGCCCGAGAATTTCCGCCTGCGCCGGATCCAGGCCGATCTCCTCGGCCGCCTCCCGCAGGGCCGCCGCCTCCACCGAGGCGTCCCCCGGCTCGATCTTGCCGCCGGGAAACGACACCTGCCCGGCATGCGCGCTCATCCGTGCGCTGCGCCGTGTCAGCCACACGCCGCGCCCCGGCTCCAGCGCCACCAGCACCGCCGCCGGCCGGTTCGCCGCCGCCGCCAGGGCATTATGCGCCAACCCCGGCGGCAACAGGCGCCGCAACGCCGCCGCGTCCATCATTTCAACCCTTCAGTAAAATTATTTCGTCGCGTCGCAGGATGACAGATCGCCGAGCGAAAAGAACACCCCGCCGCTCCACACGCCCAGCACTTTGCGCCCGCGCACCATGCCGGGCTCGGCCAACGCCACCAGCTCGTAATAAGTCGCGCGGTTGATCCGCGCCTCGATCGGAAATTTGCCCTTGCCATCGCGCACATGAAGATACGGCGTGGGCTCGCAGTTCAGCAAATCATGCCTGATGCGGATCGGATGCTCAGGGCCAGCGGTGATGCACTGGTCCACATTGGTGCGAAAACACAGGGTCTGACCGCTGCCCTGGCCGCACCATTCCAGCTCGACCGCCACGAACGGCACGTCTTCCACCTCGATCCGCCCGCGCTCCGCCGGCGTTTCCAGCAGGTAGGCACCATCCTCCTCGCGCTGCAACACGGTCGAGAACAGACACACCATCGGCTTCCGGGCGATCGGGCTGCCGCGATACAACCAGGTGCCATCGCGCCTGATGACGAACGGCAGATCTCCACAATCGACAACGCACTTCGCGGGGTCGGCCGTCGAGCTGCTTCGCATCCCCCTTTCAGTCACAATCGCGCTTTTCCTTGCCACCGATGTTTTAAACCGCCCGAGATATAGGTAGCATCACAAGGCAATCAAATGGGCAAGCAAGTTCATATGGCTGATGCCACGACAATTCACGAAAGACTGGATATCGCGATGCACGCCGCCCAGGCCGCGCGTGACGCGGTCGGCCAGGTGATCATCGGCCAGCAGGCGGTCGTGGAGCAGACCCTGATCGCCCTGTTCAGCGGCGGCCATGCTTTGCTCACCGGCGTGCCCGGCCTCGGCAAGACCAGGCTGGTGGAAACACTCGGCGTGGTGCTCGGCCTCGCCAGCCAGCGCATCCAGTTCACGCCCGACCTCATGCCCTCGGACATTCTCGGCAGCGAGGTGCTCGACGACACGCCCGAAGGCCGCCGCTTCCGCTTCATCCCCGGCCCGGTCTTCACCGAACTGCTGATGGCCGACGAGATCAACCGCGCCAGCCCGCGCACCCAGTCGGCGCTGCTGCAGGCCATGGCCGAGGGCCATGTCGCGGTGGCCGGCAGCAACCGCCCGGTCTCCACCCCCTTCCATGTGCTCGCCACGCAGAACCCGCTCGAGCAGGAGGGCACCTATCCGCTGCCCGAAGCGCAGCTCGACCGCTTCCTGCTCGACATCCGCATCGACTATCCCAGCGCCGAGGATGAACGGGCGATGCTGATCGCCACCACCGGCACCACAAGGGCGACGCCGCTGCAGGTCATGACCGCCGCAGAACTGCTGGAAGCCCAGCGCCTGGTGCGCGCCATGCCGATCGGCGCCTCGGTGGTGGACGCGATTCTCGGCCTGGTGCGCGGCGCCCGGCCGGAAAGCCCCTCTTTGCCGGAGCTGCGCAACGACCTTTCCTGGGGCCCCGGCCCGCGCGCCGCGCAAGCGCTGATGCTGGCGGTGCGCGCCCGGGCCTTGCTCGACAACCGCCTGGCCCCCAGCGTCGACGACGTCGCCGCCCTCGCCGCGCCGGCTTTGCGCCACCGCATGTCCCTCACCTTCACCGCGCGCGCCGCCGGCCAAGATCTCGACAGCCTGATCCAAAGGCTCGTCGCCCAGCTTTGAGCGCCCCGAAAACGCTGCTGGACGCGCAGGCGCTGGCCGAGGGCCTGCCCAAACTCATCCTCGCCGCTGAACGCCTCGCCTTCGTCGCCGCCCCGGGCCTGCATGGCCGCCGCCGCGCCGGCCCCGGCGACACGTTCTGGCAGTTCCGCGATTTCCGCGACGGCGACGACGCACGGCGCATCGACTGGCGGCGCAGCGCCCGCGGCGACCGCCTCTATCTGAAAGAGCGCGAATGGGAGGCGCAGGCCAGCCTCTCCTTGCAATTGCAGGACACGCCGAGCCTCACTTTCGCCAGCGACAAGACCTTGCCGACCAAGCGCGAGCGCGCCTCCCTATTGCTGCTCGCTCTGAGCGCGATCCTGTTGCGCACCGGCGAGCGCGTCTCCCTCTACGGCCGCACCAATCCGCTCAGCGGCTCCCGCGCTTTGCCCGCGATCGCCGCGGCCCTGCTCGGCGGGTCCGGCGCGGCCGAAGCCGACCCGGACCAAAGATCCCGCCGCGTCGTGTTTGGCGATTTTCTCGTCCCCAATCCCGGCTTCGCGCGCCAGCCCGGCGGCGCGGTGATGCAGATCCTCGATCCCGCCGAATGCGATTTTCCCTATCGCGGCCGCATCCTGTTCGAAGGTTTTTCGCGCGAGCCAGAGCTTGAAGCGGCCCATGCGGAAAGCTGGGCGGAGACCTATCGCACGCGCCTCACCGCGCAGCGCGAAAACGTCGCCCGCGCCGCTATGGTGGCCGGCCAGACGCCGCTGTTCCACCGCACCGACCATCCCCCCGCCCAGGCGCTGGCCGCCATGTACAACGCGTTGCTGCGCCGATGATCTTCGCCGCCCCCCTGGCGCTCGCGGCCCTGGCGGCGCTGCCGGCTTTGTATTTCATCCTGCGCCTCACCCCGCCGGCGCCGCGCCGGCTGCGCTTCCCGCCGATCGCCCTGCTGCGCGGCCTGCCCGACGCCGAGCGGACACCGAGCCGCCTGCCGCTCTGGCTGCTGCTGCTGCGCCTGCTCGCCACCGCTTTGCTCATCATCGGCTTCGCTGGCCCCACGCTGCGCCCGCCGCCGACCCTGCCCGGCAGCGGCCCGGTGCTGCTGGTCATCGACAACGGCTGGGCCGCCGCCGCGTCCTGGCCGCAACTCACCGCCGCCGCGCAGCGCGTCATCGCCGCCGCCCAGACGCAGAATCGCGGCGTCGCCTTGTTCGCCACCGCGCGCGACGCCACCAACGCCCCGCTCGCCCCCCCCCATGTCACCGACGCCGCCACCGCCGCGCACCGTCTCGCCGCGCTGCAGCCGCAACCCTGGCCCAGCGACCGGCTGGCCGCCGCCGCCATCCTGCGCGCAGCACCCGAGAGCACGCGCTTCTATCTCGCCGACGGCATCAGCGGCGATGGTTTTTCCGTCTTTCTCCAGGCGCTGCACCCGACCCGCATCCTCACTCCCTTCACGCTGCCGCCGCTGCTCGGCACGCCAGCACTCGGGCCCAATGGCAGCCTCACCGTGCACGCCTTTTCCGATCCCGGCGACCAGCCTGTGCTCGCGGAAACCGCGACCGGCGCAGTCCTCGCCCGGCAATCTTTTCGCCCCTCCGGCGATGCCGCATTTTCCTTGCCGCCCAGCCTGCAGAACCGCATCGCCCGGCTGGTGCTGGCCGGCAGCCAGACCGCGGGGGGCACCGCCCTCACCGATTCGGCCCTGCACACCACCCTCGCCGGGCTCGACACGCGCAGCGCCAATGCCGAAACGCCCTTTCTCGGCACACTCTATTACCTGCGCCGCGCCCTCCCGGCTTCCACCCGCATCACCACCGGGACATTGCCGCAACTCATCGCCGCGCATGCTGGCCTGATCTTTCTCACCGACACGCCGCTCTCCGCCGCCGAACAGGACGAAGCCCGGCTCTATGTCGAGGGGGGCGGCATGCTGGTGCGCTTCGCCGGGCCACAAACCGGCGACCTGCCCGACACGCTGACCGCCGACCCGCTGCTGCGCGGCGACCGCCGGCTCGGCGGCGCGCTGAGCTGGACGACGCCGGAAACCCTCGCCCCCTTCCCCGCCGCCAGCCCCTTCGCCGGCCTGACTCTGGACCCCAAAATCACCGTCTCCCGCCAGATCCTGGCTGACCCGGCCGGTCTCGACCCCGCCACGGTCTGGGCTTCCCTCAACGACGGCACGCCGCTGATCCTCGGCAAAACAATCGGCCGCGGCACGCTGGTGAACATCCTCACCTCCGCCAACGCCGACTGGTCCAATCTCGTGCTCTCCGGCCTCTATCCTGAGCTCCTGCTCCGGCTGACGGGCCTGAGCAGAAATGCTGCATCCGCCGGCGGCACGGCCCAGCCACTCAGCGCCGTGCTGAACGCGTTCGGCACGCTCACCGCCCCCACCGCGGCCGCGGCGCTGACGCCGGCGCAGCGCGACACCGCCACAATCTCCGCCGCCCAGCCGCCCGGCCTGTACGGCACCGGCGACGGCGCGATCGCGCTCAATCTCAGCCCGCACGTCCCATCACCGATCGCCGCCCGCTTGAACGGCGCGCAGCCGCTCGGCGACGCCACCCCGCCGCAGCGCCTCGGCCCCGACCTGATCGCCGGCGCGATGCTGCTCTTCGCCCTGGACCTGCTGATCTCGCTCGCCTGGCGCGGTGCGATGCCGTTCCGCCGCTTCAGCTTTCTGGTCCTGCTCGCGCTTGGCCTGCCTGGGCAAGCTCACGCGCAAAATGCCGCGCTGCAGACCGAGCTCGGCTATATCCTCACGAACGATCCGGCCACCGACAAGCTCTCAGCCGACGCGCTGACGTCTCTTTCAGCCTCGGTCTCCGCGCATACCTCGGTGACGCTCGGCCCGCCCGCCGCCCTCACCCCCGGCAGCGACGATCTCAGCCTCTACCCGCTGATCTACTGGCCGCTCGTGCCCGGCGCACCGCCGCTGATCCCCGCCGCCTGCAGCGCGCTTAGCGATTATATGAGCCATGGCGGGCTGCTGGTGATCGACACCCAGGGCGGCGATGCCGGCGCTCCCGGCTCGGGCGCCGGCTTCGCCGACGGCGCCGCGACAACCTTCGCCCACGACACCGCCTGCCTCAACCTGCCGCCTTTGGAGAAGCTCACCACCGCCAACGTGCTGGCGCATGATTTCTACGTCATTCCCGATTTCCCCGGCCGTTTCGCCGGCGCCCCCGTGCTGATCGCCACCGCTTCCGGGCGCGATGCCGACGACGTCACCCCCCTCATCGTCGGCCAGAACGACTGGGCCGGCGCCTGGGCGCACGATGCCTCCGGCAACGGGGAACAAATGCCGCTCCCCGACGGCGAGGCGCAACGCCTCATCGCCGAGCGTTTCGGCATCAACCTGGTGATCTATGCCCTTACCGGCAGCTACAAGGCCGACCAGAATTCCGCGCCGGCCTTGCTGGACCAGTTGCAGCCATGATCGCCCACCTCACCTTCAGCCCGCTGCTGCCCTGGCCGGTGATCGCCACACTCGCCGTGCTCACGCTGCTGCCCTGCCTGCTGGCGTTGGCCACGCGCCGCCGCGGCGGGCTGCTGCGACTCGCGGGATTCGCCGTGCTTGCCATCACCCTGGCGGGCCCGCGCTGGACCGAAAACACCACGCAGAAGCTCCCCGATGTCGCACTCGTGCTGGTCGACCAGTCCGCCTCGATGGATCTCGGCACGCGTCACGAAATGGCCGACCGCGCGCTCGCCGCCTTGCAGGCCAGCGCCGGGCAGACCGATGCGACGCGGCTGATCGTCGCCGACATCCCGCCCGTGACGAGCGGCGGCACACAGATCCTTCCCGCCTTGCATCAAGCGCTGGCCAACATCCAGCCCGACCAACTGGCCGGCATCATCGCCATCACCGATGGGGAAATCTCCGATGCCGCCGGTTTGCCGCGTGACACCCCGTTCTCCGCCCTGCTGACCGCCTCCGGCCCCGAGACCGATCGCGAGTTGCGGCTCGACAACGCCCCTTCCTTCGGCCTGGTCGGCCAGACCGTGTCGTTACGCCTCACCGTGTTCGATCACGGCGCCGATGATGCCGGCACCATCGTCCCCGTCACCGTGACCGAAGACGGCCAACCGGTGGCCACCGCGGCGGCGGTCGTCGGCCAGCCGCTCAGCGTCGGCCTACCGATCCACCATGCCGGCCCGGTGGTGATCGCCGCCTCCACGCCCCCCCTCGCCGGCGCGGTCAGCGCGATCAACGACCAGGCCGCCTTCACCCTCACCGGCATCCATAAGCGCCTCAACGTGCTGCTGGTCTCCGGCAGCCCTAACCAGGGCGAGCGCGCCTGGCGCCTGCTGCTCAAATCCGATCCGGCGGTGCAGCTTGTGCATTTCACCATCCTGCGCCTGCCCGGCGAGCCGATCGACGCCGACCCGCGCGACGTCGCTTTGGTGCCCTTTCCGGTACGCGAATTGTTCGAGACCGACATCGGCAGGTTCGACCTGATCATCCTCGACCAGTTCAACGCCAGTGACCTGCTGCCGGCGGAATACCTCGCCAATATCGCCGCCTACGTGCAGAATGGCGGCGCGCTGCTGACCGAGGTCGGACCAGAATTCGCCGGGCCGGAGAGCTTGGCCGGCTCGCCTTTGGGCCCGGTCCTGCCCGCCATCCCAACCGCCCCCGGCACCGTGACGCAAAATTTTTCCCCCACCATCACCCCGCTCGGCGCGCGCCATCCGGTGACCGCCTCGTTCGCCGGCCAGACGCTTAAACCCTGGGAGCGCATGGAAGCCGCTACCCCCGCACCCGGCAGCCGCGTATTAATGACGGGCGCCGACAATCTGCCGCTGCTGATCCTGGGCAATGCCGGCAAGGGCCGTACCGGCATCCTGCTCTCCGACCAGCTCTGGCTGTGGACGCGCGGCGGCGCGCATGCGGGCCCAGCTCTGCCCTTGCTGCGCCGCGTCGTGCACTGGTTCCTGCATGAACCGGCGCTGGAGGCCGAGGCGCTCACCGCCACCATCACCCATGACCGCCTGACCATCGATCGCCGAACCCTTGACCCCTCCTACCCCGGCGACGCCACCGTCACCTTCCCGGACGGACGGACCAAAACCCTGCCGCTCACGCAAACCGCCCCGGGCCGCTTTACCTCCACGCTGCCGGTGCAGGCCAGCACCGGCGTCTGGAAGGTCAGCGAAAGCGGCCGCACCGCCTATGCCGTCGCGTCACCGGAAAACCCCGAGGAATACCAAGACCTCGCCGCCACCGCGTCCGCAGTGCGCGGCATCGCGCGCAACATCGTCTGGCTCGGCCGCAACCCGACCCCAGCACTCGGCCCGCTGCTCAGCCCCCGGCACGCTGTGCAGATCACCGGCAGCTCCAGCCTGCCGCTTCTGCCACCCCTTCCGACACTGCTGGTTGCCCTGCTCCTGATCACTGCGGCATGGTGGCGCGAAAACGGAGCTTCTTCATGACTACCACCACCGACGCAATCATCGCCGCCTATTACGCCGCCTTCAACGCCGGCGACATCGCAGGCTTTCTCGACCTGCTGACCGATGACGTGCGCCACGACATCAACCAGTCCGGCACGGAAACCGGCAGGGAAGCTTTCGCCGCCTTCCTTAAGGAAATGAACCGTTGCTATAAAGAGACGATCACTGACATCGTGATCCTCTCCGACGCGTCCGGCACCCGCGCCGCCGCCGAATTTCTGGTGCAGGGCGAATATCTGCAAACGCAAGAGGGCCTGCCGCCGGCCCATGGGCAGAAATACACTCTGCCCGCCGGCGCATTCTTCACGCTGCGCGACAACAAAATCTGCCGCGTCTCGAACTACTACAACCTGCCCGACTGGCTGGCGCAGGTTTCTTAAAGTGTAAGAAAGAAGCCGCTTTTTGAAAAAAGCGGCGCAAAAACTTTTGGCTATGCTGGGCCATGGGCTTTGTCACAGACAACGCCCATGGCCCGAAGGAGCAGAAAACTACTTTTTGTTCACAGAAAGTAGCCTTCTCTTTAGCGACTTAGAACAGGACGCCGGCTTCGAGCGTACCGGTGAAGTTGCTGCGGCCAGTACCCTTGCCGCCGTAGCCAAACGTGGTGCCATCGGCCCCTTTGTTGTTCAGCAGGTACAGGTAGCCGGCGTTGGCGCGGGCGAACAGGTACTTGTACTGCCAGGTCGGCGCCACCGAGAGGCCGATCGCCTCGGCGCTCGGACCGACGAGCCAGAAGTCGCCATTCGAAGCTTCCTGCGCCGAGTTGTGCGAGTCAAAATACTCGACCCAACCGCCGAGCGAATAAGGCGACTTGCCGAACGTGTAGGTTTCGAACAAAGCCGCGCCGAAATTGCTGCTCTCTTTGTCGAGGCCGACCCGCTGGTCCGCCTTGGCCACCTGATACTGCACTTCCGGCACCAGGTTCAGGTTGCCCATCGTGTAGCTGTAGAAGCCGCCGATCAGCTGCGAGTTCGCAAATTGGGCGCCAAAAGTCCCCACCGTGCCGAAGCAGCCCGTAGCGGTGCTGCCATAACTGCAGGTGCCGCTATAGGTCTTCGCGTTCACCCCGGTACGGCCGAGATTGCCGCCGTAATAGACGCTCACGGCGTTCGAAGAATTGATCGTGTAGGTGAACAGCGCCTGCAGGAAGTTGAATACGCCGGTATTGTAGCCGTCACCGAACATCACGGAGGCGTTGATCGGGCCCTTGGTGTAGTTCAGGGTGACGCCTTGGCTCTGCTGGTTCTGCACAAAGAAGATCGCGGTGGTGAGCTGATCGGGGTTGCTCCAGTCCAGGGCCGTTTCATAGCCTTCCAGCGAGGGCATCATGCCGGCCGAGATGGTGAACGGCGAGCCGGTCGGCGCGATGGTGAGGTAGCCGGCATAGAGCGGGCCGGTCGAGAGATTGCTGACGGTGGTCTGTGTCGGCGCCACGCCGAGCGTCGTGGCGCCGCCGTTGGAGCCCACCTGGAGGGTGAACTGCAGCACGCCGGTGTTCTTTTGCAGCTCAATGATGGCGCTGCCGACATTGAAGCCATCGGCCTTAATGCCCGAAGCGCTGGCCGGTTCGTCCGACCGGTTCGTGCCGCTGATGTAATAACCATAACCGTCCACACCACCGCTCAGCTCCAGCGTGCCGAGCGGGCCGCCGTCGATCTGGATGGCCGTGGGGCCGTTCAAGGCGTGCGCTGCATTGATGGCGAAGAGAGAGGACGCGGCAACCACGCCCAATCCCAACAACTGCCGACGCATATTAATCATTTTGCCTCCTGAATACGCATTTTGCGCGTGATTGCCTAAAACATAACCCCCACCAGTCACAAATCAGGACAAAAACCTGATTTTACGTCATCTGGTGATAACTAAACGGCAATCTACGTGCCAAAAAATGGCGGAGCCAGACAAAAGGCTCACAGCCTTCCGCTTTGCAGCAAAACTGTTGCGAAAAGGTCACAAACGGCAAGAACCCCATGAAGAAACAGGCAGGCTTCTCAAATTAAGAAAAGCAGTCGCTTTTTAAAAAAAGCGACGCAAAAATTTTTGGTTATGCTGGGCCACGGGCGTCGTCGGCGACACAGCCCATGGCTCAGATTAACAAAGTTTTTTTGCTACTTTTTGTTCACAAAAAGTAGCCTTCTTCACGCCGATACAGTCTCGCCGACCGCCCCCGTTGGTTCGGCTTGTGCCGGGAAAAACAGCTGGGCCTCAAACCCGTCCATGCGGCCTTCGGCCGGCGATGCCAGTTCCAGCCGCCCCCCCAGCTCCGCCATGATCTTCTCGACGATCGCCAGACCCAGCCCGCCGCCCGCCCCCTGCGTGGTGCCACGCCGGAACGGCTGTTTC
>NZ_DASXFO010000030.1:0-4258 GCF_036489515.1 Acidocella sp. | reverse complement strand
CACAAGGGTGCCGGGTTCCGGTCCCTCGAACAGAATTTTTGCTTTGCCTTCATAGAGCTGCCGGCGGCGGGCCATTTCGTACCTTCAGAAAATCAATGGTCAGGGTCTATACCAACCCAGCGGTAGTCGCGCTATGCCTGCAGTTGCATGGACGATAAGTCATCTTTTCCCATCTATCGCGCCGCCGTCAGTGGGATGCTGGCGATGCTGGTGGGGCTGGGAATCGCCCGATTCGGTTACGGACCGCTGGTGCCGGCTCTGGTCGGCGCGCATTGGTACAGCGCCGCAGCAGCCTTCTGGCTCGGCGCGATCAATCTCCTCGGCTATTTTATCGGCGCCGCCTTCATGCGCTTCTGGCGCGGGACGTTGCGGGCGAAGCCGGTGATCGTCGGGCTGATGGCGGCGACCGCTTTGTCGCTGCTGGCTTCGGCGCTGAACTGGGGCATGATCTGGTTCGGCTTCTGGCGGCTGCTCTCCGGTATCACCGGCGGGGTGCTGATGGTGCTGATGGCCGCGGCCGTGGTCGGCCGCGCGCCGGCGCGCAGCAAGGGGCAGGTCAGCGGCATCACCTTCGCCGGCATGGGCGTTGGCATCACACTGAGCTCGCTGTTGATCCCGCTGCTGGTGAAGCAAGGCTTGGTGTTCACCTGGGCGGTGCTCGGCCTGGTCGCGGTGGCGGCGACGCTCACCGTGGCGTGGCTGATGCCAGACGCGACGATCACCGCCAGTCCGCCAAAGCTAGGCGAGGCGAAGATGAACCGGGCGGTGCTGCTGCTGGTGACGGCCTATGCCGGCTCGGCACTGGGTTTCGTGCCGCATATGCTGTTTCTGTCGAGTTTCGTCGCCATCGGCCTGCAGCGCGGGGTGGCCGCGGGTGCTGCAGTGTCCGCCTGGTTCGGCGTGGCCGCAGCGCTGGGGCCAGTGATCCTGGGGCGTGTCGCAGACCGGTTCGGGTTTCTCCCGACCTTGGCGCTGGGCTACGCGGTGATGGCCTGCGCCGTGGCGCTGCCGCTGGTCAATGACAGCACGTTCACGCTGGATCTTTCCGCCATCGGCGTTGGCGCGGTGGGGTTGGGAGGGGTGATGCTGGCGGCCGGGGCGATCGCCGGGCTGGTGCCGGCGAATCGTCTGGCGGCCGATTGGGGGTTTGCCACCATGGCCTATGCGGTGATGCAGACGCTCACCGCCGCCGGCTTTTCGCACCTGTTCCATGCCACCGACAGTTTTTTGCTCCTGTTCGGGATCGGCGCGGTCGCTGTGGCCGGTAGCGCGGCTTTGGTGATAGGCGCGGCCCGCAGGGCGTAGAAGAAAGCAGCCGCTTTTTTAAAAAAGCGGCGCAAAAACTTTTGTTATGCTGGGTCATGGGCGGCGTAGGCGACAACGCCCATGACCCAGATTCATAAAGTTTTTTTGCTACTTTTTGTTCACAAAAAGTAGTGCTTTCTTAAGCTGCCTTGAGGCTCGGATAATCGGTGTAGCCTTGCGCGCCGGGGGCGTAGAAGGTCGCGCTGTCGGGCGCGTTCAGTGCGGCGCCCGTGCGGAAGCGTTCGACCAGGTCCGGGTTGGCGATGAACAGCTTGCCCCAGGCGACGGCGTCCGCCTCGCCCAGCGCCAGGGTTTCCTGCGCGCTTTCCAGCGTGAACTGCTCATTGGCGATGTAGACGCCGCCGAACGCCTGTTTCAGCTGCGGTCCGATCCAGTCTTCGGCCTTGTGCTCGCGGGCGCAGATGAAGGCGATACCGCGCTCGCCCAGCTCCCGGGCGACATAGGTGAAGGTGCCGAGACGGTCGGAATCGCCCATAGAGTGCGAGTCCATGCGCGGCGCCAGATGCATGCCGACCAAGCCCGGCTCCCAGACCGAGAGCACCGTGTCGGTGACCTCGAGCATCAGCCGGGCGCGCTTGGCGATGCTGCCGCCGTAATTGTCGGTGCGGGTGTTGGTGCTGTCCTGCAGGAACTGGTCGAGCAGGTAGCCGTTGGCGCCGTGGACTTCCACGCCGTCGAAGCCGGCCATCTGCGCGTTCATCGCCGCCTTGCGATAGGCTTCGACCACGCCATCGATTTCCGAGGTCTCCAGCGCGCGGGGAACAACAAATTCCTGCTGCGGACGGACCAGGCTGACATGGCCGTTGGCGGCGATGGCGCTGGGCGCGACCGGAAGCTCACCGTTCAGGAACAGCGGCGCGGAAATCCGCCCGACATGCCAAAGCTGCGCGAAAATGCGTCCGCCCGCTTTGTGCACGGCGTCGGTGACGAGCTTCCAGCCTTTCACCTGCTCATCCGACCACAGGCCGGGCGTGTCGGCATAGCCGACGCCCATCGGCGTGACGGAGGTGGCCTCGGCGATGATCAGCCCGGCGGAGGCGCGCTGCACGTAATATTCCGCCATCAGTTCGTTGGGCACGCGCACGGCGCCGGCGCGGGCGCGGGTGAGCGGGCCCATGATGATGCGGTTCGGCAGCGTCAGGTCGCCGAGTTGCAGCGGGTCAAACAGAGTTGGCATGGCTAAGAGTCCTCTTGGGTTGCACGAAACGGGAAAGAAAGGTGAGCAGCAGAGCCGCGACCGAGATCATCGCGGCGGTGGGCGGGATCGCGTCGAAGCCGAAATGGTCGGCGATCACCACGCCGCCGGCCCAGGCGCCCAGCGCGTTGCCGGCGTTGAAGGCGGCGATGTTGAGGGTGGAGATGAGGTTCGGCGCGGCGCTGCCGAAATTCACCACGTTGATCTGCAGCGCCGGCACGCCGGCGAAGGCGCAGACCGCCCAGATGAACAGAGTGACCTCGGCGGGGATGAGGTGGCGCGCGGTGACGGTGAGCAGGCCGAGCACCACCGCCATGCCGACGAACACGAAAGCCAGTGTCGCGGTAACGCGCCAGTCCGCCATCCGGCCGCCCAGGATGTTGCCCAGCGTGAGGCCGACGCCGATGAGGAACAGCGTGTAGGTGACGCCGCGCGGCGAGACATGCGTGACGTCGTTCAGCACCGGGGCGATATAGGTGAACATGGCGAACATCGAGGCCGAGAACGCCACGGTGATGGCCAGAGCCAGCCAGACCGGCGCTTTCAGCGCCGCGAACTCGCGCAGCATGTTGGGATGCGCGGTTTTCTGCGCCTGCCGGGGCAGGAGCAGATAGAGACCGGCGAGGGAGAGGAGGCCGAGTGCCGCCACCGCCCAAAAAGTCATGCGCCAGCCGGCCACCTGACCGAGCGCGGTGCCGAGCGGCACGCCGAGCACGTTGGCCAGAGTCAGCCCGGTGAACATCAGGGCCACGGCCTGGGCCCGGCGGTTCTCCGGCACCAGGGAGGCGGCCTCCACCGCGCCGATGCCGAAGAAGGCGCCATGGCAGAGCGCCGTGACGATGCGCGCGACCATCAGGAAGTCGTAGGAGGGGGCCAGGGCGCAGAGCACGTTGCCGACCACGAACACCGCCATCAGCAGCATCAGGGCCGAGCGGTGCGGCAGCTTCTGCGTGGCGATGGCCATGATCGGCGCGCCGATGAACACGCCGAGCGCGTAGCCGCTGACCAGCCAGCCGGCGCTGGGGATCGACACTGCGAGACTGCCGGCGACCTGGGGCAGCAGACCCATGATCACAAATTCGGTGGTGCCGATGGCGAAGGCGCTCAGCGCCAGCGCGATCAGCGGGACGGGAAAATTCTTCAAAGGTTCTGCTCTAGTCTTTCAAGGAAAACGGCGATCGCCGGTTCGTTGCGTTTATAGAAAATCCATTGGCCGACGCGCCTGGCCGTGACCAGCCCGGCATGTTGCAGCACCGCCAGATGGGCCGAGACGGTGGATTGCGAGAGTCCGCAGGCGTCATTGATCTTTCCGGCGCAGACGCCGAATTCATAGGGGTGTTCCTGGCCGGGGAAATTCTCCTCCGGCTGCTTCATCTGCGCGAGGATTTTGCGCCGCACCGGGTTGGAGACAGCTTTCAGCGTCTCCTCGAAGCAATCGGTGATGTCGGTCGGCATCGTCATGCGACGATATATATATCGTCATACGACGATATACCAGGTGGGAAAAAGAAAGCGGCCGCTTTTAAAAAAGCGGCGCAAAAATTTTTGCTCGTTTGGGCCATGGGCGTTGTCGACGACAACGCCCATGGCCCAAATTAATAAAGTTTTTTTGCTACTTTTTGTTCAGGGCTTGTTGAGATTTAGGGATTCCCCTGGTCACGGCGTTTGTGATTCACGCTTTTCATGGACCGCTTTGCACTGACGGACGCTCAATGGGCGAAAATGGAGCCGCACTGT
>NZ_DASXFO010000026.1:0-38086 GCF_036489515.1 Acidocella sp. | reverse complement strand
AACAGAGTATTCGAAACCCAGGAGGCAATCGTCGAAGCCTGCTGCAGCGCTTGGAACAGCCTGGTGGCGCAGCCAGATAAAATAACCTCAATCGCAACACGGAGCTGGGCAAAACAGGTCAATGCTTAACGCCGTTGGTATCAGTATCCCTCTACCGGCCATCGCCCAATCACCAGCGGCCGGGGCTTGCGAGGTGGCCGCGGCGGGATACCCGCGCGCGACCAGACCGGCATGACAGGCGGCTTCTCTGGTTTTTCACCGGGCTTGAGGAAGGATCTCATCGCGGCACCTCTGCGAATGCCGCGTCGCAAAGCCGGCGCGTGCTTTTTCCCAGCTCGGCGCCCAACTCCGCGGCAACAACCGGCAGACAGCCGCGTACCATCCGGCGCAGTGAGGATAGTTCGGCGTCAACATCAAAAGCGTTCGCCTCATGGTCGTTCTCCACCAGATCTTCCAGGCGGTCTTCCATGAGTTTGAGCATCGCCAGAACGTCGCCCATGTCGCGGGGCTTCAGGAACGATGCTGCTTGCGCGATGGGCTCCTGATAGTCCCAGAGAAGCCGCTGGTGCGCCAAGTTAAGCCGTCTCTGTAGGTGGTCATCCTTGGGGATTTTCACGCTCTGCTCGTCCAGGTCATCATAGGCGGCCCTGGCCTGCTCGATCAGTTGGTACATGCCAGCCGTTGATAGGCCGGTTCGCACTGGCGAAAGCGCGGCGACCGCCGGGGGAGACTTCTGCTTTGATACGGCGTTCATGCCGCGCCTCCCCCGAGCAGAGTGCCCAGCGCAGCAATGCCCCCAAAAGTGAGCGCCTTCCTACGGTGTGTGCTATATTGGCTTGTGGCCATCATTGTTTATTCCCGTGATGATGGGGCTGCACGGCGGGGCAGTGCTTCTACACTGTCCCGCCACCCCGTTGCCCGGTACCGCCGGGCTCGGATCTCAGAGGAAGGAAGCGCCTACGCGCGATGTCTGCCGAACACTTCGATTAGCGCGTTCATACCAAGGCATCCTTCAGACTGTCGCGGCGCTCGATTCCGCGGTGGGGTGTAAAGCGAAAGAATTTGTCGGACTTCGGCGCCCAGAGCACGTAAGCGTCCGGGGCGTGATCACCGGGGGTGGCAACCTTCGCGACGACTTCCAGGCTGGTCATGAAACCCACCTTCACCGTCTCACCGATCGCCCAGGACTGAGTGGCCTTGGCGCCGTTGCTGGTCTTGCGGCCGGTGCGGCTGGAGTAGGTTGCGAAGGCCATTGGGTTTTTCCTCATTTTTAGGCTGGGTGGCGTTGTTCCCAGCATCCGCCGGATGTTCATATTAACGATATCATTGATATGACAGTGCAAACGTCGTTGT
This sequence comes from Acidocella sp., assembly GCF_036489515.1. Classification (GTDB taxonomy): domain Bacteria; phylum Pseudomonadota; class Alphaproteobacteria; order Acetobacterales; family Acetobacteraceae; genus Acidocella. Next base: position 36,733 of record NZ_DASXFO010000026.1, on the reverse strand, counting down.
CAATATCTTTGATATGAATTATATCGTTCGTATGGAGACTTCTTACCCCGTCAAAAAGGCCCTGCAGTTCACCGCAGAACAGTGGGAGAAGGTTCGCGCCTTCCGCTTCGATCGGAAGATTGGCACCGAAGCCGAGGCCGTCCGGTTGCTAATCGACATGGGTTTGAAGGTGGCGGACCAGAAAAATGTCGTCTTTAAGCCGGAGGACTAAGCCGCAGCCGACAACTATATTAACTGTTTGACAGTTTTTCTTGGTCCCCTTAGGCTCGTTGCAAATTCAGGAAGATCAATTATGGCAACGATGATTATGCTCAAGCATAAGGATACGGGGATAATCAAAAAGGGCTTTTACGGCTTTTCCTGGACCACGTTCTTTTTTGGCGCCATTCCAGCCCTCTTTCGGCAGGACTTTATCACGTTCATCGGCGCCTTTGTTGTTATGGTCATACTCGGGTGCATCACGTTCGGAATCGGAACCTTCGTTGCAATGGTCGCTTGGGCTTTCATGTATAATAAATATTATACGCGCCGCCTCATCGAAAGGGGCTATGAGTTTAATGACTCCCCTGGCCGAACGGAGGCTGCATGTGCGGCCTTAGGGATTGCAATGCCCAGAGCAGAGCAAACAGCCGTCGCGGGTTGAACGAGCGTCATTCGGCGTCATTACATTCTGGAATTTCTGATGCGCAATTTTGGCTTTTTGGCTGCCTCAGTCCTCTTTTTCGCCTGGGCTCTCCCGGCAACGGCGGACGAACAAGTGACCCCATTAGCTGTTAGCGGTGACTGGATGGCGGCTGCGCACTCAGATTCGATTACAGATCCCCCGGATGTTTGCATGGCTATGGAGCCTAGCGCCAAGTTCTTCATACGAGTGGACAATACTGACATCGAATTCCGGCTAGCTAACGACTCCTGGTCACTTCCGGCCGGTGTAACCGGCACGCTAGAGGTCGACGTCAACGGCAAGAAATATCCCTTGGACATCACGAGCAATACAAGCACGATGGTGTCTGCAACCGTTGGTCAAGACGTTTTTCTGAAAATTGTCGGTGACATGAACAAGGCGAGCTCAATGAGCGTAATCGCCGGCAGCGCGGCGCCTGTTCAAGTCCCCCTGGACGGCAGTAACACGGTTATGAATGCCTTCCTCACCTGCGCAAACATCCATGCGCCCAGTCAAGGTGGCGGGACGAATCCTTTTCAGAGTTCGGCTGCTTCCGGAGACTAGCAGATTCTTTTGACCAACCTTCAATTTTGTTGGGAAGATCTCGGAGAAATCAAAATGGCCGCCTTTACTACTCGCGTCGAGCTTCATGATGCCGTTTCAAGCGACTACGATAAACTCCATGAAGAAATGAAGAACCGAGGTTTTAAACAAACCGTCCGTTCGGATGACGGGATCACATACCAGTTGCCAGACGCGGAGTATAACTACAGTGGCGATATTACGCGATTAGAGGTGCGCGATAAGGCGAAGGCAGCCGCGTCTCAGGTAAAAAAATCGTTTGGCATTCTGGTTACCGAGTCAGACGGTCGGGCCTGGTACGGCTTGGAGAAGGTTTAAGACGCGATGAAAGCAGTAGCGTGGCCGGACTTGTCGAAGGAGGAACAGGACGCGCTTCTTCGTCTTCCCACAAATACGTCATTTCTGACGAAGGCGATGGCTGACAGATTGCTAGTTTTAGGACTGGCCGAACGAAATCTAGGAGGCATTGGCATCAGCCGAAAGGGAGAGGCGTTAATTGCTCCTCTCATTGCAGCGGCCCGACGCCGACGCGGTGATCTTTCTTAGCCACGCGTAGTGGCATGCAGGCTCACGCCAGTAACGCCGAAGGCGTCGGGGGCACGTTCTTAGCCGTCACGCTCATGCCGAACCCGCCGTCCTGGGATAGCTCGCAGCTGATCCGGTCCGGATAATAGCTCTGGTCGAAGGCAGTGCCGGTGCCGGTGAGCACGATCAGATTGCGTGGCGTCAGGACCGTATCGCCCGGAATTTCAAACTCGATTGTGCGCAGATGCCTGGTGATGTCGGCATAACGTTGGTTTGCAATGTCGATTGCGCCCTGAGGCGTCAGATTCGGCACATAGAACACATAATCTTGCGTGCCTTGGCCGGGGCTGGTCTTGTAGTCAGGGTCGGCCGTTTTCGCGACGATCGGCTTCGATTGCAGCGAATTCCACGACTTGACCGTGACTGACACACCCTTGGCGAGGGTTAGGCTGTGCTCAAGGCTCAGGCCGATGACATTGCTTACCGGTATTCCGTCCTGGTCCAACGTCCAGAAAATATTGTAGGCGTCCGCCGTGGTCGCGGTCAGGCTGGACGACGTCGATGTGATGGAGCGACAGCTGCCAGAGGATAATCACGCAGATAAATCCAGCAGCACCACCCGCCTGATTGGCGGCGGAGAGAGATGTGGTTTTCATAGGTTAACCTCTGAGGTTAAGGAGCGCGGAGGGGGCGGCGCGTTTTTCGGGCTTTTCGCCTAATTGGCGGGCGGTTATTTCGGCGCATCAGAGCGCTAGCACGGCAGCCCTTGACCATTCCCGCGAAAACGGTTCATCTGAGTTTACTTTTGTTTCAAGAACGCGCGATCCACAGGTATTAAGGCGTGCAAAGCAAAAATACCGGTTACATAGAGCGGCTTGACCATTTGCGGTTCCTGGCTGCCGCGCTCGTTCTGCTGTTCCACTCATGGCTTATGATGGGAGGCCCTTCACACGCCGGCTTGCGTATCCCTCTGATTGTCCAGGGACATGTCGGCGTTCAGCTTTTCATGGTGATCAGCGGGTTCATTCTCGCCGTAATCAGTCATGGCAAAGAAATCGATCCTCTACGGTTTTATTGGAACCGTGCGCTTCGCATCTATCCGCTTCTCGTGTTCGTCGCCGCCTTGGGTTATTTCTCGACGCCCGATGGGCGGCCGGCTTCGAGTGTGGCCGACTTTCTCATAGCGCTGTCGCCGATATCAAATCTTTCGCGATTGAATTACGGCCCTTTCGGCGGCCAGCTATGGACTATCGCCGTCGAGCTGCAATTCTACCTTCTCTTCCCGCTCTTTCACTCCATGCTGGCGCGTCGTGGGCCGCGCTATCATCTGTCTCTGATCGCCCTCCTGATCGTATTGCGTGCCGCCGTCTTCCAGATAAATGGGACCGTGGCCGACATGAGCTATTACTCCATTTTCGGAGCGCTTGACGCATTCCTTGCAGGACAGATCTGCGGCTGGCTTTATCGAGAGGGGCGCTTTCATCTCAAAAATCCGATTTGGGCGGTCGGCACCTTTGCGGCTTTAAACGCCCTTCTCTGGCTCGTGTTTCGCGGCAACTTCTTCATCGTCGCGCCGCCGTCCGGTTATACCGGCCCCGCGACGAGCCCAAGCCCTCTTTGGATCATCTGGCCCGACATCCTCGCGATCATCTTCGCGATCATGATCCCGGCCTACATCCAGTGCACACTTAAAATCCCGCTTTCAAAACTGTGGAGTACCTGCGGCCGCTACAGCTACTCGATCTATCTCTGGCATATCCTGGTCATCACGGTGATCCAGAGCCTGCATCCGGCGACCATTAGCCCGTATGTTGTCGGCGTCATTGCGCTGCTTGCGACCATCCCACTCGCCGCAGCTAGCTATCATCTGATCGAGAGGCCATTCCTCGAGCGTCGGGTTGTCTATACCGCGCTCTCGGTTGCCGCTACCCAGAAACTCTCTGCGGCTGAGTAGTCTAGGGCCATCCGATCAGCCTTCGTTGATCACGCGATAGCCCAACGTATAGGTAGCCACTCCCCCAGCAACGACGCCCAACAATGTGGCAAAATGCATCCCTTCGGCGAGAGATTGGTCATTCTGTGACGCGGCTGGACCCGGAATGTTGGCAGATGTAAGGGTGATCGAAGTGGCATAGCCGGGCAGCCCCGACGTGACGTCGAACCCGATATAGGCTCCCGCGCTTGCGTTAGCGGTCGTGTTTGAGACTTCTCCGATGGCATCCGCAGTCGTGAAGGAACTCGCCCAGGAGAGGAACACCACGCGGGCAGCGGATGTGATTTCCGCACCGCTTGATGATCCACCAGCGACGGCGGTGATGCTATTCTGACCGACCACGGAACGACGATTGAACCAGTTCAGGACGCCACGGAACGCCATTGCGTCTGAGAATTGACCGGAGGTCGTCGTATAGATCATGCCCACGAGCGTTAGTGCCGTGTTCCCGGTCATCGTCTGCACGCCATTCGACGCCATACTGTAGGTTGTGGCCGAAATGGTGAGTGACGGCGCTGCGGTCGTGCCGCCAAGGTAGACGTAATAAAGCGTGGAGTCCGCAAGGCCGGAGTTAGTGATAGACACACCTGCCGCAGGAAGCTGCAATGGTAGGCCGTTCACGATGACGTTGATGCCGTTGTAGGGGCTCAGCAGAAGCGATGTGGTGCTGGCGGCCGATAGGCGGCACTGACCGTGGCCGTTTGTCACTTGGGGCAGCGTGAACGGCAGGAACGGCGCTCCCGCCGCGGGTGTGATGCCGCCCGCCGTAATGGTCGTCTGCCCGTGGTTCACGGTGATGACATACAGAGGCACCCAACCGGAAGTGGTCGCGGGCGTCGTCTGTGTTCCGGTGTTGGCCGGCGCGCCCGCGAGAAGCTGGAGATCCACACTTTGGACGCGCATCGTGTTCTGCGCCGCGCCGCTATTCGACGGCCCGGAATACGGCGTCGAAGGGCTCGCGGGATTGACATAGGGCAGCACAACCGCCGTGCCGTCCTGCTCCAGGAACGAAGCTTCGATCAGATAGTTGATCGACTGGCCAGAAGTTGTCGGCGCGGTGAGCGTGAAACTCGTGCCTGCCGATTCCGCGTTGATACCCATTTTCATGAGCGGACTCGTATCCGCAGACAGAGACCCGTAGGCAGTCGTGTCGATCTCTTCGAAGCTCCAGATCGCGCCGGGGCCGACGTTTACCGTCAGCGAGGCTGGCGACGTGGGGGTGCATGCGAGGCCCGCGACGCCGGTTGCCGTGCCCATGGTCGATTGCAGCAACCAGCCGATGGCCTTCATGATGCCGCGCTGGGGGCCGAGGACGTCCGTGGCTTGAGGGATGGACGAGGGATATACGATCAAGCGATCCAAAATGGAGATCCTTCTAAGGGAAAAGGCGCCTCCCGGCGCGGGGTTGAGAAATGGTTAGTCTGGGCGGCAGGCAGCAGAGTTAAGCGATCAGGTTAAGTTTTGTGGGTTGCGGGCCGCCACCCTGCGCGCTGGCGACCCGCGCCTCTACCGGTGGAACCCACACGTTCCGGCAGAGGATTTGTGATCAGGCCGCCGGTTTCCGAGAACCGGCGTGACCGAGCGCCCAGGCCAGAGACCCGTGCCGGCGCTCTGCCCCGTTTGCCAGATCGTAAATCGCTATGCGCATTTTCGAGCCGCGGGCAGGAATTGACAGGAAGTTGTATGCCGCCGCCGGGTGCTTCGCATGCGGCGCGCAGGGCGATGAGTTCGCTTCAATGCGAAGCTTCTCGAATTCCTCGTTGAACGCATCGATGTCGGCGAGCTTCGCCTTCACCTGGTCGAGAAGGTCATCGGCCCCGTGAGCAAGCTGGCTGCGGCGTTCCATCAACTCGGCATGACGAGCGTTTAGCCAGATGGTTTCGTGCGACCGAAGATCCTCTCGCGCCGTCGCATGGGCCTGTTCGGCGCCGGCCAGCGCGACCTTGGCAAAGGCGAGGCAGGATTCGGTGTTCCGGGCGTCTTCCTCGACCGTATGGATCTGTTCGGCCGTGACGCCATCGCCGGCAGTGCTAGCGGCGAGCAACTGGTTTTTGGCGGTGATGGCCGCGGCGTGCGCCGCGTTGGCCTGCTGGTATAGCTGGCGGCCTTTGGTGAGCCGGTCGGCTGCGGCGTTGAAGGCGTGGTCAGCGGCGATATGGGCGGGCACCTTCGCGGTGTTCGACATGGCGTGTGGGTCCTTTAGGTTTAGGAGTTGCGCCAGGCGCGATTGCGGCGGGCGATTTCATATTCCGCGTCCGTCATCGCGAGCGCGGGCTTGGTGGCCTTGTGCGCTGCCGGGGGAGGCGGCGTGGTCGTGCTGCTCGTGGTGTTCGCGGGCGACGACGCCGTGTCGGGTGCGGCCGCGGTGCGCCAGGCTCTGGCCTTCATCGCTTTTGCGAAGTCGGCATCGGATAAAGTATCGGCTAGGGGCCGGAATGTCATTGGTTAGCGTCCCATTATGTTGAGGTGCATTAAGCGCGTCGGGCGAGATTGGGCGCCGAGAGCAAGTTCGGTAATCGCCCAAACCAAGGCATCGAGCCGATCAGGCGACGGCATGCCGCTGTTGGGTTCCCACTGGCACAGCTGGTCTTCTAGTGTCGGGAAGTTGCCAACATGATGCACCCGGCGCTGTTCATAGAGGGCGACAACTGGTTCGGCGCGTACCGCCTTGCCACGGCTGGCGTGGACCATTCTGATCGGCACTGACGGGGCGCAAGCGCGGATGGTTGCCTCTACCATCGCACCCCCGAAATTCTGTTCGGCGACGATGCGGTCGGCGCGGTGCGAGCGGTAACAGTCAACAGCGCGGCGTGCCCATCCTTCGGGAGAGTATTTGCCGCTAGCATCGGTGAGAACGTAGCAGTGCTTGTCTGCTCCGAGCCCCACGGCAATGATGCCGGTCTCGTCGTTGCCGCGCCCGGAGCCGCCGGCCGGGTCAATAGCGATCACGATCCGCTTGAGCTCCGGTTCTGCAGTGACGCGGGCTTCCTCAAGCATGGCGCGGTTCCAGAGGGCGCCTTCCACATCATCAAGTAGTTCCCCATCGAGCTCCTGCCGGCCCAGCGTCGAGCCGCCGTAGCGGTCCTGGAGGTACTTCAGCGTCGAAGCGTCGAGGTTGGCGGCATTGTCCCGCGTCTTGCCCCGGGTGATGACAGTGCTGGGTGCCGCGATGATGGCCTTGAGTAACGGCAGTGGCTTCGGTGTGGTGCTGATAACAACCTGTGGCGCGTCGCCCTTCGGGCCAGGGATACGCAACGCCATTTGGAGCATGTCCCAGCATGATTCCAGGCTCGGCCATGCCGTAATCTCGTCAAGCCAAGCCGCGTCAAAGTTCGGGCCGCGTAGCCGATCGGGCTCTTCGGCCGAGAAGGTGTAGGCTACGCACCCGTTCGGCCAAACAATGCGGCGCGTGCTGGGCTCATAGCTCGGCCTGAAATCCGGCGGTGAGACTGCCAGGATACCGGATGGCCCCTCGACCTGAATCCGCCTCACAGCGTCGGCCGTGGGGCCGATAATGCCAATCTGGGCACGTTTGCCGCTCTCTGCCTGCGACCGCACCCATTCGGAGCCGGTGCGCGTCTTTCCGAAGCCACGACCGGCCAGAAGGAGCCACGTCCGCCAGTCTGGATCGCCGGGCCGCGGGACAGGTGGCAATTGATCGGGCCGCGCCCAGAACTCCCATGCGTATGCTAAGGCGGCCAAATCCTCGGGCGGCATTCCGGCGAGCATTTCGGCTTGCTGATCGGCCGGCAATGCGGCAAGTCTGTGAGCGGGGGAGAAGTTCACGCTGCACCGCCCATTTTAGCGCCCCAAAATGCCGATTTGTTGCCCCGACGTTGCCCCGCTGGCGAAATTGGCCAAAGAACTTCACAAATCATGTGAATTTTCCTACGTCTTGAATCTAAAACCAAACGGTTGATGACAGTCTGCTCTACAAATTTGCTTGTCATTTAGCGATCTCCGGCGTTTGCTCGGGGAGGACATCGATGGTCGGTGCGGCCGGCGCGGCCAGCTTCGCGAGGCGGTCCAAGAGCACCGAAACAACGCCGTTGGCGTCACCGCGTTGCGGCACGTGGGCAACGGCTGATGCAGATAGCGTCGGGTGCAGGTATCGGCTGGCTCCGAGCGCCGCTTCCAGCCTCAATGCATCAGGTTTCGTTTCATCGGAGGCGATTGAAATGGCGACCATCAGCGGATCTCGCTCAGTCCCAACGATCTCGGCGAGTAACGCGCGAGCTTCCGTGCGCAGGACTTTCACGGCTGCAATGCCGCCTCCTGGTTTACGTCCGGATCCGGACCTTTTTCCACCTCGCGACACGAAAAAACCTCATGTTTGAATTATTGAATAGATGACGGACGGCGGGCGGTTTTCAAGGAAAATATAACCAATTCAGATCACCGCTCTATTCTGAAAACACTGGGAAATATCAGGCTACATCGTGAAACGTCCGGCAGGCGAGTGAAGGATGTGAAGGGTATTCCGGTTAACACCGTTACGCGTGTGTTATTTCTATAACGGGTGATAATAGGGAAATCCTTCACATCCTTCACTCAGATGGTCCGGGGTCGTCATTATAGTAGTTTGAAGAGCGGGGCTGATTGACGACGATCGCTGCCGTAATCCCTTTAAATGCTGCCTTGCCCTTGTCTGGGCCGTTGTCGATCCGGGTTGCCTCAAACCCCCGCGCAATAAGGCTTTGTGAAAATCGCTTCTGCGATCCGGCATGTTCGCCAGCCTGTTCTGCCCAAGTTGTCCAAGACTTAAACAAGGTCGAGCTTGCTGTGACGACGCTCTTCGTTTCAACGCAGCACTCAGCGAACCACTGTCCGAAGGCGTCCTCTGCCTCGAAATACTCATTCGTGGCTGCGGTGACGCACGACGGCGGATTGAGGCCGTTCGCCTGCCAATCGAGACACCCCGCGATGGCCCATTTCAGAATCCCCGGCCACTCTTCCTTGAGCTTTTCGGGCAGTTCGGGGTCGCGTTCCCCCGCTGCGATCTTGGCGGCGAACGGAATGAGATTGAACCGCCTGCGGATGGCGTCATCAACATTGCGGAGGCCGGGCTTGTGGTTGCCTGCGATAAAGAGCTTGAACGCGGGCAGGAACGTGAAGAAGTCCTGACGCATGAAGCGTGCGGTGATCGGGTCGCCGCCGGTCATCGCTTTGATCCGTGATTCCGCCCATTTGCGGCCTTCCTCGGTTTCTTGTGCCGTCACCAGCCGCGCGCCGCGGAGCATGGCGAGGTCGGTAGGATGCCGATCCGTACTGCTGGCCGTGAAGGTATCTATCGAGGCGACAGTGGCATAACCGCCCATGATGCCGGTTATGGTGTTGAGATAAACACCCTTGCCATTGCCGCCAGTGCCATAGCCGAAGAACAGCGCGTGTTCCCGAGTGCTTCCTGTGAGGCTATAGCCCGCAACGCGCTGCAGGAATTTCTGGAGCTCCTCGTCATTGTTGGTGATCTTTTGGAGGAATGCTTCCCACATGGGGCACACGCCGCCAGGGGCAACGGCTGTGACCTTCGTCATGTGATCGTCGGGCCGATGCGCCCGCATCCTTCCGACCCGGAGGTCCACCACGCCGCCGGGCGTGTTCAGAAGCCAATGGTCTGCATCCCATTGTTCGACCGTAGCGGCGTGTCGGCGGTCCGCACGGGCCAGACGTTCGACGGCTGCCACCGTTTGGGCTTTGGCAATGCCGATCGCAATGTTGGTGTCGTTGCACATGGCGCTGGCCTCGCGGCAGATGGTCCGCGCTCGATCATAGGTCTGGATTGTCTGGTCTGCTTCCCAAGCCTTGCCGGTCCACTGATACCATTTGCCCCAGGCCGCCACATAGCGGAGCGTGTGCGCATACTGCGCGGAAAACTGCAGTGCGAGGGCTTCGTCGGTGAATGCCGGCGGTTGATGATCCTCATGGTTGCTGAGTACCGCGCAGGCTTTCTTCACTTCCGCATCGAGGGTTGAGACGCGGATACCGAGACGGGCGGCTGTTGCATCCCGCACGCGGTCATATTCGATTTGCGACAGGCCGGCGAGCTCAGCGATAGCCAGAGCATCGGGCACACTGCTTTCAGACGGCATAATCGATCCATCCATCAACGAATTCCCTCCGGCAGCGGAGACGTTGACGGATGAGACAAGGCATATACGGCGATTGCCTCGCCTTCTTCTCTGGTTTTACCAGCCTCAAAAATTGCGTCGCTCATTGCGTCTTTCATGTCTTTTTCGGAAAGCAATCCAGCGTTTACGAACCGCGCTAGGTTCCTGGACTGCGCCAAGCATTCAGGATGCCGGGAATTGATTGGTGCGTTCCGCACTTTCACCACAGCATTGCGTAAGGCAGCCCATGCGTATGCGGACGCCCTGGGGCTGTCGGCAGCTGGCAACGGCTTGGGGGCCTGTCGCGGCGGCGGCGCTAAGGCTGCGGGAGATGGAACCATGACGCTCTCTGAGCCGGCGAGGCGCACGATCCGAACCGGTAGGTGATCCTCGCAGTCGTCAAAGACAGGTGCGGCCGTGTAGATGATCTGCGCCGGGCGGAAGATCGAGGCGTCTGCCGGCGCGCCGCGTAACCAGCGGTTCAGCTCGGCGCCTGTGGTAAGGCGAGACAACCAGAACCACAGCCTAAGCCGGAGATCTGGTTTGATGCCGTGCCCGGCCGTTGCCTGGACCAAGCAAGCCGCGTCGCGGAAGGCCACGGGAAGGCGTTGCACGGCGTGGCTGGCGCAAGCGGTTAGGTCGGCGGCATCGATGCCGTCAGGCCGGCTGATTCCCTCGATATCCAGCGCTACCCACCGATGAGGCACGTCTCGCAAGGTGGCAGCATCGCCAGTTTGAGGGTCGGCATGTACCAGGCGGCGGATCTTGGTCGCCTTCGGGCCGTCGATGAGTGCGCCGCGGACGATGCAGAATCTTGGCCGATCTATGAGCCCTGAGATGATCCCGCACAGACCGTCGAGCGTGGCGACGTCGACCTCCCAGGCATCGAATGTCCGGGTGCTGTCATAGTCAACCAGCTCAGTTGACCGGATCATCTTTGCCAGGCGCAATCCGCGTGCGCAGCGGAGGACTGTGATGGTGTCGTCTATTGGCGCGCCAGCGTAAGCCCGCGCGTGGTGAGGTTGAGGCGTCATCTCGACGTGTCCTATTTCGATGTTGCGGTGGGCTATGAGTGATCGAAGCCGAAGCTTCCGGTCACCGCATGGCGGAGAATGATGTCGCACAGATCCTTTGGGGGCTTTCGCAGCGTTTCCGCGCGCAGCTGTCGAGCGTAACCGGGATGGATCTGCGCCGGCAGAAGCGGCTTTTTGGCAATGCGCTTCTGGACCTTCCGGAAGGCTTCACCCTCGATCTGCCGGACACGTTCGAGCGAGATCATGAAGCGTGCGGCGAGAATCTGAAGTGCAGTCGGCTTGTCCTGTAACTGTCGCGCGGTGAGGATTTCCCTCTCGCGATCGGTAAGCGCCCCCATAGCCACCAACAATCGGTCCCGCCGCTCTGCCGCGTCCTCACGTTCAGTGAGTTCAAGTTCAGGGCTATCGCCTTCGGATTCAAGAAGGTCCCCGACCTCACCGCCATCATCGCCTAGGGGAGCGCTGAGGCTGGTGTCCCGAGGGATGGTTTCTTTTTTGCCGGGGGCCGGCCGCGGCCGCTCAACGATCGAGGCGTTGGCGAGAACAAACTTCCGGCACTCGGCTCGCGCCCAGTATCTCGCATAGGTGCCGAATGCGCAGCCGCGGTCTTCGTCAAACCGCTTCACCGCCTCAAGCAGGCCAATGTTTGCGGCGGAGAGAAGATCCTCGGGACTCAGGCTGTCAGCCGCATAGGCACGGGCAATTTTCCGGGCAAGCGGCTGATGCGCCAAGACACGCTGATGTGCTACCCAATCAGGGTTAGAGATCTGCAACATATTTCCTCGGTTTTATTGCCGAGGCGCCTTGAAAGTCAGTGCAGCTCTGCCATCTTCAAGACTGTCAGGGTCTCTTAGAGGTTTTGTAGAACTTGCAACCGCTGGGCGCCGTCCGGCGGTTGCCCCTTTAAGCAGCGCGCCTTTGCGCTTTGTCAGCGATCCAGGCGTCTATCTCTTTCTCAATCCAGGCAATACGCTTTCCGCTCAGGGTGACGGGACGCGGAAATTCGCCATCGCCCACCTTCCGCATCAAGTGAACGCGGCAATACGGGACGCCTTTGTCGGACTTCAGCTGGTTAAACGTGATCAACTTCATCATGGCCTCATGTGCGTTGGTGTTGCGACATTCAGTAAGATGAACGACACGCTATGATGTTTGTAGGCGGGGTAAATTCATTAGACGTTGGGTTATTCCCCGCCCCTCCGTTCCGATCTGTCCCTCAGCTTCTCGCGAAGCCAATTGTGATCAACCGTCAGGCCGACGCACTCCTTCAGGAGGGCAACCACAAATCTGGCAAATGGGCCGTCGTGATTTCCTGAGACCGCGTGCGCGCTGCCAAATCCTTCTTGAAAAAGCACCCCTAATCGGTCCAGGCACTTTCGTTCTTGCGCCTTACTCGGTGCCCCGCGCTTGCGTTTGGTCCTCCCTGAGCTTGCGGCCTTCGCCCAGTCGGCCAGTATTTGGAGGTCACCGATCAAGTAGAATGGTGCGGCATCCGTGTCTCCACTGTGGTCCGTATAGGCTTTACAAAAATCCTGCAGTTTTTGCGCGGTATTTGCCATGTCCTCGAAATCTTTGGCGTTCCACAGGGGCTGCGCCGCTCTGCGAAGATGCCCAAGACACATTGCGCTCGTAGATACCTCATTCCACCATGCATCGGCGTTTTGGGGAACGAACGGCAGCCCGACCGCATCGATTGCCGCTTTCTGCCAGCCATCGGCGCGCCGGAATGCGCGCGCCTTTCGTGGCGGCGTGCGATAGATCACCTGCCCTTCGACATCCACGGTGCCGGCATTTAAAGGCGCGTCCCCCCCCCATCATGTCCACCTTGTTAATCATGGGCGCGCTTTTCAACGGCCGCCGCGATCCAGGCGTCAACTTCGGCTTCAAGCCACGCAATCCGCCTACAGCTCAGAGGGACCGGCTTGGGAAATCCCCCGGCCTCGACTTTCCGCATCAGGTGAACACGGCAATAAGGAATGCCCTTGTTAGGCTTGAGTTGGTCGAACGTGATGAGCTTCATCATGGCCTTGCGTGCGTTAGTGTTGCGACGCTTATTCAAATACAGACCTTGGAGACCAAAACCCAAGAAATTTCTGTTTTTGACGATTTGGGCCACCGTCTGCGCCGGGTCGGTTATATTCATGCCGCCGCCTCGCGCGCCGCACGGACTTGCTCCAAATCCGCTACCTCAGCCGGCGGTTTAGGCGCCAACGTCCCGCGGAGCCGCTGCTCCCAGAGTTCGAGGCATTGGCGCTTCTCATCTTCATAAGCGTGCAAGTCATACACTTTGTGGAGGCCCGGCTTGGCGTGCGCGATCACCAGCTCGCGCACCATGTCCTGTACCGGCAGGGCGGACAGGTGGCTTCGCATGGTCCGCCGCAAATCGTGCAATACCCATCCCGTGACGCCGGACAGGGTGTCGAGCCGCGCTTTCGCCTTCGAAAATCCGTTCACCGCTTTCCGGCCATCGGTGGTGAAAACAAAGTCACTGCCGCCGAAGCGGGGGAGGGACTTCAAATGAGCAAGCGTGTCCGGGGCGAGCGGCACGACATGGGCGCCGTGATCGCCTTTCATCCGGTTGGCCGAGATCGTCCAAATATTCTTTTCGAGGTCAATCTCCTCCCACAACGCTTCGGAAACCTCCCGCAAGCGCTGGCCGGTCAAAATCAACATCCGAACGGTCGGGCCATACGGGTGCCCCATGGCATCGCAGGCATTCCAGACGCGCCGCTGCTCATCGTCCGTCAGAACGCGATCCCGCGATTCTTTTGGCCCGATGAGGTCGGATGGCCGCAGGGTGGCAACGGGGGACACCGTGATGCCAAATTCGTTGGTCCCGATGGCCCAGGAGAAAACGCGCCGAAGCCATTCGAACGCCGTGCGGGCTTGTTCTGGCGCCCCCCGGTCGACGATGGCGCGGATCGCTGCCGCGCATTCTTGGGGTAAAATTTCGGTAATGGGGCGCACGCGCCATTTTTTGATAAACTCTGTCCTTATAATACTGTCAGCCGCCTGTTTCTTAACCAGCCCCTCTTTTTTAGACCTTGCCACCAGTTCGCGATTGGTGGGATCGGCCATGACACGCCGCAGCGCCGCTGGGGGCGTGATATCCGGTGTGGTCTTCCGCAGCTCTGCCGCCAGGCGTTCCAGTTCGCAGAAGGCTGGCCCTTTGACGTACCGTTTGAGGAACTCTTCCGCGACGTACCTGAAGTTGTTTTGCTGAGAACACAGGGCCGCGGCCCGCTGCTTGGCCTCCTCGACCTTCGGGTCGATGTGCTTGTTCAGCAAAGCGAGCCACTCGCGGGCTTTCACGCGAGCTTGCTCGAGCGTGATCTCGCCATATTCCCCCAAGGCTCGACGAGTCGGATTCTTGGGATTGCTGGGATAGCGCGCCGTAAGGACGAAGGCTCGATGCCCGGTGGAGCTCACCCGCAAAGCCAATCCCGGCACCAAGGCATCCTGGTAATCTACGCGCCCAGCAGCTGGCACCCGCTTAGACGACTCTATATACTTATCCGTAAGGTTGATCCTGGCCATTTCCTAGCATCCTTGGTCGGGGCAACAGAGCCCTGGGCAACGTGGGGGCAACAAAAAATGGTGTTTTTTGATGTCACCTCATGTAATGTCGTGTTGCATAGTATCCGAAAAAAATCAAGGTGTGAGGCCGATTGCAAGCTGAAATGTTGCCCCAAGTTTTCTCGTTTTAGGCGGCCGCGCGCCTCTCATAACGGTTTGGTTGCGGGTTCGATTCCTGCCCGGCGCATTCCGCTCGTCGCATAGAGCGCGGCATCCCCCGTTGCCGCTCCGGGCCGTCGCCCCTATACCCGGCTCAACCGTCGCAGAAGGCAGAGATCATGGCCGCTTATCAATATGTTTATGTGATGAAAGACCTCACCAAGGCCTATCCGGGCGGGCGCGAGGTTTTCAAGGGCATCACTTTGTCCTTCCTGCCCGGTGTGAAGATCGGCGTGCTCGGCGTGAACGGCGCCGGTAAATCGACGCTGCTGAAGGTCATCGCCGGCATTGAAAAGGAATATGGCGGCGAGGCCTGGGCCGCCGAAGGCGCGCGCGTGGGCTACCTGCCGCAGGAGCCGCATCTCGACCCGACCAAGACGGTGGGGGAGAACGTCGCCGAGGCGTTCAAGGAATTGCGCACCGCGATTGCCCGCTTCAACGCCATCTCGGAAGAATTCGCCGAGCCGATGGACGACGACAAGATGAACGACCTGCTGGCCGAACAGGCCAAGCTGCAGGAAATCATCGACGCCCAGGACGGCTGGGACCTCGACCGCCAGATCGAGATCGCGCTGGACGCGCTGCGCTGCCCGGCGCCGGACCTGCCGGTGGGGCCGCTCTCCGGCGGTGAGCGCCGTCGCGTCGCACTGTGCCGCCTGCTGCTGGAAAAACCCGACCTGCTGCTGCTCGACGAGCCGACCAACCATCTGGACGCGGAATCCGTGGCCTGGCTGGAACGCACCCTGCAGAACTATACCGGCACCGTGATCCTGGTGACCCATGATCGCTACTTCCTGGACAATGTGACCAACTGGATCCTCGAACTCGAGCGTGGCCGCGGCTACCCGTATGAGGGCAACTACTCCGCCTGGCTGGAACAGAAGCGCAAGCGTCTGGCCCAGGAAGAGAAGGAAGAATCCTCCCGCCAGCGCGCTCTGGCCGAGGAGCAGGACTGGATCGCCTCCTCGCCGAAGGCGCGGCAGACGAAAAGCCGTGCCCGCATTCAGCGCTATGAGGAAATGCTGCAGAAATCACAGGAACTGGTGGCCGGCGTGGCGGAAATCGTCATCCCGCCCGGCCCGCGTCTGGGCGGTACCGTCATCGAGGCGGTCGACCTGCACAAAGGCTTCGCCGACCGCGAACTGATCGACGGGCTGAACTTCAAGCTGCCGCCGGGTGGCATCGTCGGCGTGATCGGCCCGAACGGCGCCGGCAAAACCACGCTGTTCAAGATGATCACCGGGCTCGACAAGCCGGATTCCGGCAGCCTGAAGATCGGCGAAACGGTCAAGCTCGGTTACGTCGATCAGTCCCGCGACTCGCTCGACCCGGACAAGAATGTCTGGGAAGAAATCTCGGGCGGTACCGATGTGATCCATCTCGGCAAGCGCACGGTGGCGTCGCGCGCCTATGTCGGCGCCTTCAACTTCAAGGGCTCCGACCAGCAGAAGAAGGTCGGCATCCTCTCCGGCGGTGAGCGCAACCGCGTGCACCTGGCGAAGATGCTGAAATCCGAAGCCAACGTCATCCTGCTCGACGAACCGACCAACGATCTTGACGTCGATACGCTCCGCGCCCTGGAAGAGGCGTTGATGGAATTCCCCGGCTGCGCCGTGATCATCTCCCATGATCGCTGGTTCCTCGACCGGCTGGCGACGCATATCCTCGCCTTCGAGGGTGACTCCCATGTCGAATGGTTCGAAGGCAACTTCCAGGCCTACGAGGAAGACAAACGCCGCCGCCTCGGCCTCGACGCCGCCGAACCGCATCGCATCAAATACCGCCCGCTGACGCGGTAAGTGCAGCGCCAGTGTCTGCAAGGCCAGGGGGACGCTGTCCCCCTGGACCCCCTGCCAAAGGCAGAGCCTTTGGAATCCGCCCAGGCTTGGAAAGGGGATGCCCATCGGGTGTTGGGGAGGCTTTGGGGCATCCCCTTTCCAAGCCTGAATTGTGAGTTCCAAGGGCTCGGCCCTTGGCGGGGGTTCCAAGGGGGCGGGGCCCCCTTGGGCTTGCTGACGCGCGCATGACCGTGATTTCGGCCTGGAGCGTGACCACGGCGCGGTTGCGGATGACGCCGGTGGGGTATCGGGATTTGCCGGACCTGACGGCCTTGAAGGGCGATCCGCAGGCTTATGCGTTGATGCTGGGGGGCGTGCGCAGCCCGGCGCAGGCGGCCGAGGAGCTGGCGCAGGAGATTCAGGACTGGGGCGCGCATGGCTATGGCATGTGGGCGGTGCGGGCGCTGCATGGGCGGTTTCTGGGGGTGACGGGGCTGATGGCGCGGACGGACGGGCGCGGCGTGGCGCTGCGTTTTGCGTTCTGGCCGGAGGCGCGCGGGGTTGGTCTGGCGCGCGAATCGGCCGGGGCGGCGCTGAACTACGCGCATGGCACGGCGGGGCTGGAGCGCGTGGTGGCGGTGGCGCGCGAGGACAATTTTGCGTCCCGCATGGTTCTGGGCTCGATCGGCATGGCGGAAACCGAGCGGTTCACAAGGGAAGGGATTTTACTCCTTGTTTATCAATCTGTTCGGCGGCATGCGGCCGGGTGAAACCTCTTTCATGACAGTTTTTCCGTATTGCGTCACAAAAGTTTTCGGGTAACACAACCTGTTGTGACACGCGATCAGCATAGAGAGATCATCGCTTTCATCCAGGCCATTACCGGCGGTGACCAGCCGTCGATGGATGTTGAGGCGGACGCGATTATCCGGGCGTTGTTCGTGCGCAACCCTGACGCGGCGTATCGCGTGACCATGCTGGCGATGTCGCTGCTGGCAAATGCCGAGGCGCAGCGTCCGCAGGACCTGCCGCGGCATAAAGGCTGGTTTTCCACGCTCTTCGATAAACGTTCCGGCGAGCCTCCGGGGCCGAACGAACGCCACGAGCCGGTGACTTCCTAAGGAAGCGAAGGCTACTTTTTGTGAACAAAAAGTAGCAAAAAAACTTTTTTATGCTGGGTCATGGGCGTTGTGACCGACAACGCCCATGACCCAGCATAAAAAAGTTTTTGCGCTGCTTTTTTACCCGAAAAGCCGGTAACGCGCCGCGGTGATCACATCGGCGGCGAGGGCTTCGCGCACTGCCGTTTCGCCTGCCGGTGAGGCCACGACCACCACCCGTTTGAAGAACGGCGCGGTCCCTGTGGCGCGGGCGCGGAACATCTGGCCCAGCGCGTCGGCAGCGGGGCTGCGCAAGGTGCAGCAGGTGCAGCCGAACGGGTGGCTGGGCGTGGCTAAGGAAAAGCGCACCGTGTAGCCTTTTTGCGGCATGGTCTGGCCGTCTTCCACCAGGACGGCATCGTCGGTGTGGGGCGGGATGCCGAACAAAATCGGTATTCGCATGTCTGAGACTTGAAGCATTCTCTGGACATGGGGTTATTCCCGTGTATCTGACAAGGATGTCCAGACCACATCTTCTTGACGCTTTGTCCCGCAATGTTCTGCTCTGCGATGGCGGGATGGGGTCCCGTGTGCAAGCTCTCACCCTCGATATCGAGAAGGATTATTGGGACAAGGAAAACTGCACCGAGGTGCTGAACCTGTCCCGGCCGGATCTCGTGCGGGAAATCCATCGCGGCTATTTCGAGGCCGGGTCGGACATGGTGCAGACCAACAGCTTTGGCGGCTCGCCGATCACGCTGAGTGAGTTCGAGCTGGAGGACCGCGCCTTCGAGATCAACAAGATCGCCGGTGAGCTGGCGCGCGAGGCGGCGGAGTCTTTCTCCGACGGCCGCACGCGGTATGTGGTTGGTTCCATCGGGCCGGGCACCAAGCTGCCCAGCCTGGGCAACATTGCTTATGATCCGCTGGAAGAGGCGCTGTTCCTGCAGTCCCAGGGGCTGATCGCCGGCGGGGTGGATGTGATCCTGATCGAGACCTGCCAGGACACGCTGCAAATCAAGGCCGCGGTGAATGGGGCGAAGCGGGCGCGGGCGTTGGCCCAGAGCGACATTCCCATCTTCGTGCAGGTCACCGTAGAGACCACCGGCACGCTGCTGGTGGGGCCGGACATCGCCGCTGCGGCCACCGTGATCAACGCGCTGGACGTGCCCTTGATGGGCCTCAACTGCGCCACCGGCCCGCAGGAAATGGCCGAGCATGTGCGCTGGCTCAGCCAGAACTGGCCGGGCAAGATTTCCGTGCAGCCGAATGCCGGCCTGCCGGAGCTGGTGGACGGCGCGACCCATTATCCGCTGGGCGGGCCGGAAATGGCGAGCTGGGTGGAGCGTTTCGTCGTCGAGGACGGGGTGAACCTGATCGGCGGCTGCTGCGGCACCTCGATCCCGCATATTTCGGCGCTGGATGCGATGCTGAAGAAGCTCGGCAATCCGCGCCCGATCCCGGTGCTGCGCAAGCCGGTCTGGATCCCGTCGGTGGCGAGCCTGTATGGCGTCACGCCGCTGCGGCAGGAGAACAGCTATTTCTCCATTGGCGAGCGCTGCAACGCCAATGGCTCGAAAAAATGGCGCGAGCTGCAGGAGGCGGGCGACTGGGACGGCTGCGTGGCCATGGGCCGCGAGCAGGTGGCGGAAGCCTCCAACGCGCTCGATATCTGCACCGCCTTCGTCGGCCGCAACGAGACCGTCGAGATGAACGAGGTGATTACCCGTTTCACCTCTTCGGTGAATGCGCCGCTGGTGATCGATTCCACGGAAACCCCGGTGATCGAGGCGGCGCTGAAGCTGCATGGCGGCAAGCCGATCATCAACTCGATCAATTTCGAGGATGGTGAGGGCCACGCGCATGACCGTGTGACGCTCGCGAAGAAGTTCGGCGCGGCGGTGATCGCGCTGACGATTGATGAAGTCGGCATGGCGAAGGAGCCGGCGGATAAATTGCGCATCGCGCGCCGGCTGGTGGAGTTCGCCTGCACCAAATACGGCCTGCCGCAGTCCGATCTGCTCATCGACCCGCTGACCTTCACCATCGCCACCGGCAATGAGGACGACCGCAAGCTCGGCCAGTGGACGCTGGAAGGCATCCGCATGATCCGGGAGGAATTTCCCGACATCCAGATCATTCTCGGCCTTTCCAACATCTCCTTCGGCCTCAATCCGGCGGCGCGCGCGGTGCTGAACTCGGTGTTCCTCGACCATGCGGTGAAAGCCGGCATGACCGGGGCGATCGTGCATGTGTCGAAGATCCGGCCGCTGCATCTGATCGATCCGGCGGAGGTGAAGGTCTGCGAGGATCTGATCTATGACCGCCGCGCCGAGGGCTATGACCCGCTGCAGAAGCTCCTGGAGATCTTTGCCGACCGCAAGGCCGCGGACGCGACCAAGAAGAAGCGCGCCGACACCGCCGAGGGGCGCCTGAAGGACCGCATCGTCGATGGCGACCGCAAGGGGCTGACTGAGGATCTGGACGAGGCGCTGAAAACCAACAGACCGCTAGACATCATCAATAACATCCTGCTGGACGGCATGAAGGTGGTCGGCGAGCTGTTCGGCGCCGGAAAAATGCAGCTGCCGTTCGTGCTGCAATCGGCGGAGACGATGAAGGCGGCGGTGGCCTATCTCGAACCCATGATGGAGCGGGTCGATGGCGAGGAGCGCGGCATCATCGTGCTCGCCACGGTGAAGGGCGACGTGCACGATATCGGCAAGAACCTGGTCGATATCATCCTCACCAATAACGGCTACAAGGTGATCAATCTCGGCATCAAGGTGCCGCTCGCGGACATGGTGGCGGCGGCGCAGGAGCATCGCGCGCATGCCATCGGCATGTCCGGCCTGCTGGTGAAATCCACCGTGGTGATGCGGGAAAATCTCGAAGAGATGTCGCGCCAGGGGCTGGAGATTCCGGTGATGCTGGGCGGTGCCGCGCTGACCCGCAATTATGTGGAGGATGACTGCGTCGCCTCCTACGCTTCCGGCCGTGTCGCCTATGCGCGCGATGCGTTCGACGGGCTGCATCTGATGGACAAGGTCACCGGCAAGGATTTCGACAACTATCTGGCCGTCATTCAGTCCAAGCGGCAGGGCAAGGCGCGCAATACCAAGCGCAAGCTCGGCCAGGCGGATGAGAAAGCCTTCGCGCCGGTGGACGTGAACACGGCCCAGGCGCGCCGCCGCCGTATCACGCAGAGCGAGCCGGTGATCACGCCGCCCTTCTGGGGCAGCCGTATCATCGAGGCGGCGCCGAAAGCCATCGTTCCGTTCATCAACGAGCGCTCGCTGTTCCAGTTCCAATGGGGGTTCCGCAAGCAGGGCAAGTCGCTGGAGGATTTCCTCGGCTGGGCGCGGCAGGAGCTGCGGCCGGTGATGAAGCGCATGCTCGACCTGTGCGAGGCCGACCAGATCCTCAAGCCGCAGGCGATCTACGGCTATTGGAAGGCGGCGGGGCAGGGCAATGATCTGATCCTGTTCGACGAGGATGGCACCACCGAGGTCGCCCGCTTCGCGCTGCCG
Organism: Acidocella sp.; assembly: GCF_036489515.1. Taxonomy (GTDB): domain Bacteria; phylum Pseudomonadota; class Alphaproteobacteria; order Acetobacterales; family Acetobacteraceae; genus Acidocella. The sequence continues at coordinate 15,685 of NZ_DASXFO010000026.1, read as the reverse complement.
CGCCAACCCAAGGAAGACGGCGAATGCATCGCCGATTTCTTCCGTGACGTGGAAGATGCCGAGCGCGACGTGATCGGCCTACAGGTCGTGACCGTCGGCACCCGTGCCTCGGACGTGGCGCGGGAATGGTTCGAGGCCAACCGCTACCAGGATTATCTGTACCTGCACGGCATCTCCGTGGAGATGGCCGAGGCGCTGGCGGAATACGCGCATAAGCGCATCCGCGCCGAGCTCGGCTTCGCCGCCGAGGACGACCGCGACATGGACAAGATGCTGCAGCAATCCTATCGCGGCTCACGCTACTCCTTCGGCTACCCGGCGTGCCCGAAAATCGAGGATCAGGAACAGCTGCTGGCGCTGCTGGGGGCGGACCGCATCGGCGTGTCGCTCTCGGACGAGTCGCAGCTGCACCCGGAACAGTCGACCAGCGCCATCGTGGTGCTGAATTCGAAGGCGAAGTATTTTTCGGTCTAAGCCAAGGGGCTCCGCCCCTTGGAACCCCGCAGGGGCCGTAAGGCCCCTGACCCCAAAATTATAGGGGTCTGGGGCCTTACGGCCCCAGCGGGTCCAGGGCAGAGCCCTGGCCTTAGCTTTATAATTGCCTAAACTCCCCCCATGACCAAAACCCAGGAAATCGTCGTCGGTGACATCGGCGGCACGCATGCGCGTTACGCGATTGCCGAAATCGCCGGCGGGCGTGTTGTCAGCTTAAGCGAACCGGTCACGTTGTTGACCCGCGATTATGCCAGCCTGGCGACGAGCTGGGAGGCGTTTGGGCGCTTGTTGGGGCGTGATTTGCCGCTTGCGGCGGCGCTGGCGGTGGCGTGCCCGGTCACGGGCGAGGTGTTGAAGCTGACCAACAATCCCTGGGTGATCCGTCCGGCGACGCTGCGGCAGGAGCTGGGGGGCGAGGCGGTGACGCTGGTGAATGATTTCGGCGCGGTGGGGCATGCGGTGTCGGCGCTGGGGCCTGAGCATTTTTCGCATCTGGCGGGGCCGGATCGGGCGCTGCCTTCGAGCGGGGTGATCACCGTGATCGGTCCCGGGACCGGGTTGGGCGTGGCGCATGTGCTGCGCCGGGATGGCAAGGCGCATGTGATCGAGTGCGAGGGCGGGCATATCGATTTCGCGCCGCTGGACGCGTTGGAAGATGCGATTCTCGCCCGGTTGCGACCGCGTTTCACGCGGGTTTCGGTGGAGCGGATCGTCTCCGGGCCGGGCCTGTTGAACCTCTACGAAGCGCTGGCGGCGATCGAAGGGAGGCCGGTCACGGTCGGGGATGACAAGGCGCTATGGGCTCAGGCAGTGAGCGGCGGGGACCAATTGGCGGCGGCGGCGCTGCAGCGTTTTTGTTTGAGCCTGGGCGCGGTGGCGGGGGATCTGGCGCTGGCGCAGGGGGCGAGCGCGGTGGTGGTGGCGGGCGGCATCGTGCCGCGCATCGCCGGCCTGTTGCCCGGTTCGGGCTTCGCGCAGCGTTTTGTCGCCAAGGGACGGTTCGAGACGATGATGGCGGGAATGCCGATTAAACTGATCACGCATCCCCAACCGGGCCTGCTGGGTGCGGCCGCAGCTTGTGCGGCGGAGGAAGCAGCCGCTTTTTGAACAAAGCGGCGCAAAAACTTTTGCTATGCTGGGCCGTGGGCGTTATCGGTGACAACGCCCACGGCCCAGCATAGCAAAGTTTTTTTGCTACTTTTTGTTCACAAAAAGTAGCCTTCTCTTACTTGACCAGTCCGAGAATGGCCTTGATCAGCGCGCCGTTCGGGTCTTGCAGGGGGAGACCGATGGTGAAGTGGTCCGCGCCTTCGATCGGCAGAAGCGTCGATGGCGCGTGCGCCGCGAGCCGCTTCTCGTGCAGTTTTTTCGAGTCGTCGACCAGGGCGGCGAGTTCCACCGTGCCGTAGGTGATCACCGTCGGCTTTTGCACGACGGGCAGGCGCAGCGGTGAAAGTGCTACGATTTCCGCCTCGGTCAGCTGCAGTTTTTCGTTCAGGTAGGTGTCTCGGATCGGCCCCAGCTCGTACGCGCCGGAGATCAGCAGCGCGGCGCTGACCAGGTCATGCGCCATCGCCAGGACGGCGAGATGCGCGCCGGCGGACCAGCCGGAGAGGACGATTTTGCCGGAGATGCCATGCGCGGCGCGGTGCGCGGCCAGCCAGTCCAACGAAGCGATCATCTCGGCGGCGATTTCGGTGAGCGAGGCTTCCGGCGCGAGGGTGTAGCCCGGCATCGCCACGCTCCAGCCATGCGCGGCGACACCGGCGCCGAGATGCGCAAAGTCCTCGCGCGTGTTTTTCTGCCAATAGCCGCCATGGATGAATACCAGGCACGGCGTCTGTGGGTCGGCACTGGGGTAGAGGTCCCATTTCTCACGCTCGCGCGGGCCGTAGGGCAGGTCCAGATGCCCGGTCCGTGCCGCGCGGTAGGGGGCGGCAGCGGCTCGGCCTTCGGCGATCAGCTCCGCGCTGTTGGCCACCGCAGCTACGTTATCATAGGCCGCGTCGCGCGCGGCCTGGCTCAGACTCGCCCAGCTCACGCCGCGTCTGCCTTGAAAAATGCGATCGATTGCTTCGTCACCAGTTTGTCCCCGCTATAGTCAATCGGTTAAGCGCCCCTCGGGGAGGCCGGGACTGATATGTCGGCGTTCCGGCCATCCGCAAGGCGTTGTCAAAAGAGAAGGGAAGGCTACTTTTTGTGAACAAAAAGTAGCAAAAAAACTTTGTTATGCTGGGCCATGGGCGTGGTCGCTGACAACGCCCATGGCCCAGCATAACAAAAATTTTTGCGCCGCTTTTTTAAAAGCGGCTACTTTCTTTCAGATGACGCGGTTGCGGCGCAGCGTCAGGCGGACACCGATATTGATCGCCAGCACGACCAGCATGACCAGGAAGGCCGCGGCGAAGGCGAGGGCGTGCGATTGCGGGTTCGGCTGGTCGATGAAGGTCCAGATCACGTAGGTCAGGTAGCCGACCGGCTCGTGCGTGAACTTGCCGTTCCACAGGAAGTTCGACCAGCCGGCGGTGTAGATCAGCGGCGCGGTCTCGCCCACTGAGATCGCCAGGGCCAGCAATGCGCCGGTCATCACGCCGGAGGCGGCGCCGGGCAGGATGATCTTGAACACCACGGTCGGCTCGGTGGCGCCGAGGGCGAAGGCGGCTTCGCGCATGGAGACCGGCACCTGGCGCAGGGCCAGTTCGGTGATGCGGGCCAGATACGGCACGATCAGGATGGCCAGGGTGATGGCGGCGGCGAGCAGCGAGAAGTCCCAGCCGAGCGAGGTCACGAAGACGATGTAGGAGAAATAGCCGAGCACGATCGAAGGCGTGCCGGTCAGCACGTCGGACAGGAAGCGGATGGTCGAGCCGACGCGGTTGGCGCCGTATTCGGAGAGATAGATGCCGGCGCCGACGCCAACCGGCACGGCGATCAGCATGCCGAACAGGGAGATGGCGAAGGTTCCCTCGATCGCGTTCAGCAGGCCGCCGCTGACCCCGTTGGTGGTCGTGGTGAACAATTTGCCGGAAAAAGCGGCGATGCCATGATAGGCGACCACCCCGACGATATCGATCAGCGGGCCGATCACGCAGAACAGGGCAAGGCCGCACGCGATCCAGCCGATCTGGCTGAAGATGGTCCGGCGCAGCTCGCGCAGCGAGCGGGCGGGCCGGGCCGGGTTAAGACTGGCGCTTGCGGACATTGAGCGCTCCCGAGGTGAGGAGTTTGGCGCCGGCGTTCACCGCCAGCGTGATGATGAACAGCACCAGCGCGATTTCCGCCAGCGAGCGGACCGCCATGTTGGTGGGGTCGGATTGGGCGCTGTCGAGCTGGGTCAGGATGAAGGAGGCGATTGTCGAGACCGGGCTGAAAATACTGGTCGGCAGGATGTTGAGCGCACCGCCGGAGACCATCGCGACCGCCATGGTTTCGCCCAGAGCGCGGCCGAGGGCCAGCACGATGCCGCCGATCAGGGTGGTGCGGACCATCGGCATCATCGCCTTGGAGACGACCTCGAAATGCGTGGCGCCGAGGCCAAAGGCGGATTCGCGGTTCTCTTTGGGAACTTGCATGAGGGCGTCGAGCAAGGTGGTGGCGATGATCGGCGTGATCATCAGTGCCAGCACGATGCTGGCGCTGAGCAGGCCGTAGCCGTTGCCGCTCGGGCTGACATAATGGCCGATCAGCGGAATCAGCACGGCGATGCCCCAGAGACCGAACACGACCGAGGGAACCACGGCGACCAGTTCCACCAGGAGCGAGAGGACCGGGCGGATGCGATTCGGCACGGCTTCCGCGAGAAAAATGGCGGCGCCGACCGAGAGCGGTATGGCGATGAGAATGGCGATGAACGAGGAGAGCAGCGTGCCGGCGACGAAGACGAGAATGCCGTAATTGGCGCCATTCGGGACGGTGAAGCCGCGGGTGACGACCGGGTCGCCGTAGAGATCCCCCAGGTTCCAGGTGATGCCGCTCACGAAGCCGAATCCGTTGAAGCCGATCGCTGGTGCTGAATAGATCAGCAGAAACAAAATGACCGCGCAAAGCGCGGCGGGGATCAGCAGGCTCAGGCTGAGGAGGGAGAGACGGAAAGGCCGGAGTTTCATGGGGCACCCGTTACATGAAACCCTCCCGGTTTGCACCGGGAGGGACAGCCAAAAACGCTTACTTGATTTTCGCGATCTGGGTCTTCGAGAGGATCTGGATCGCGGTCGGCAGCGGCAGGAACTGAACCTGGTTCAGGTACTGCGGCGCGTTGCCGTCGGTGACCGCCCAGTTCAGGAAGGTGCGCAGGGCGGCCGCGGTGGCCGCGTCCGGCTGCTGGGCGTTGATGATCGCGTATTCGTAGTTGGCGATCGGGTAGGCATTGCTGCCGTGCGCGAAGATCATGCTGATGCGCTCATCCGGCGGCGTGTCGGTGACGACGGAGGCGGCGGCGGCGCCCACGGTCTCGGGGGTCGGCAGCACGTACTGGCCGTCAGCGGTCTTCAGCTCGGCGACGCCCAGGCCGGCCTTGGCGGCCTGCGCGGCGTAGCTCACGCCGATATAGGCGATCGAGTACGGGTTGGCGGCGGCGGCGGAGACCATGCCGGAATTGCCGTTCGCGCCGATGGCGTCGGCCACTGCCGGCCAGGACACGGCCGTGCCATAACGCACGGTGCTGGCCCAGGACGGGGTGGAGCTGGACAGGTACTGGGTGAAGATGAAGGTGTCACCCGAACCGTCGACGCGGTGGATGGCGATGATCTTGTGCGCCGGCAGCTTCACGCCCGGATTGGCGGCTCGGATCGCGTGGTCGTTCCACATGGTGATCTTGCCGGAATAGATGCCGGCGAGGATCGGGCCGGAGAGCTTGAGATGCGTGTCACCCAGGCCCGGCAGGTTGTAATTGACCGCCTGCGCCGAGATCGCGAGCGGGATGTTCAGCATGTTCGGGTTCTTGTGAACCAGGGCGTTGGACATGTAGGCGTCGGACGCGCCGATCTGCACCAGGTTCTTGATCGACTGCGCGATGCCGGCGCCCGAGCCGGTCGAGGTCGTGGTGATCTGGACGGCGGGGTTGGCGGCGGTGAAGGCGGGGACCCAAAGATTGAACAGAGGGTACAGCAGGCTGGAGCCGGTCTCGACCAGGGTGGTCGCGGCATGCGCGGTGCTGGTGGTGGCGACGGTGGCGGCGAGAGCGAGAGCAGCAACACCAGAGCGCAGCGCTGTCGAGCGGCTGAGAATGTTAGAAAGTTTCACGTTCGCGTTCCTTATCTTTTAGAGTCCCCTAAGGGGATATCCCTGTCGAGCGACGGGGCGGTCCCCCGTTGCGCTCCGCAATAATCAATGGATGTGACAAAGGCGACATTGGTTGCGTTGCATTTTTGTGACATTTAGTGGTGCGAAGGCGTGTCAAAGGGGATAAAAAAGATTAATTTTGCGTTGCTTACGGGAGATTAATCCGTCATAGCGTCCGACCATGCGGGCCGAAGTTCCTGGGCGTCTAAGCCATAAAATTTTGTTTACCGGGTTTTTTCAGGCCGGCATTACCGGTTTCGGTGGGATCTTGCCGGTAGCGCGGCGGCTGATCGTCGATGAGCGCAAATGGTTGACCCAGGCCGCCTTCAACGATCTGTTCAGTCTCTGCCAGTTCATGCCCGGCGCCAACATTGTTAATTTTGCGTTTGCTTTCGGCGCGCGGCATCGCGGCCTGAGCGGGGCCGCGGCGGCGGTGGTCGGGCTGCTCAGCGCGCCGGTTTGCATCGCCATGGTGCTCGGCGCGGCTTATGCGCGCTATGGTCAACTCCCGATGGCGCGGCACGGGCTGGTCGGGCTGGCGGCGGCGGCGGCCGGGCTCGTGCTCGGCACGGCGCTCAAGATCGCCACGCAGATTTTTACCCGACAGACCAATATCCTGCTCGCCGTAGCGGTGGTCGCCCTGGTGCTGCTGCTGAACCTGTCGCTGCCGCTGACCATGGCCATCATTCTGCCGGTCGCGCTGTTCTTTGCCTGGCGCCACGCCGAATGAGCCTTCTTCTTCAGCTCGCCGGTCTGTTTGGGAAGTTGTCGTTGCTGGCGGTGGGTGGCGTCAACAGCACGCTGCCGCAGATCGCCCGCGATGTGGTGACGGATCATCACTGGCTGACCGCAGCGCAGTTTTCGCAGCTTTTTGCCATCGCCAATGCCACGCCCGGGCCGAATCTGACGATTGCCACGATGATCGGCGAGCACATGGCCGGGGTGACGGGCGGCCTCGTCGCCACACTGGCGATCATCCTGCCCGCCGGCCTGCTGGTGCTCGTGGTGTCGAAAGTCTGGGACCGCTACAGGGAGAACCGCTGGCGGCGGATCATCCAGGCGGCGCTGCTGCCGATTACCGCCGGACTGGTCCTGGCGGCGGCCGGGATCCTGATTCGCCAGGCGGATACAGGCGTGCTGACGGCGCTCATCACCCTCGTCACCGGCGGGCTCACCTGGCGCTCGCGCCTGCATCCGCTCTGGCTGCTGGGCGGCGGTACGTTGCTCGGACTGTTGTTCGTTTGAAAGAAAGCAGCCGCTTTTTAAAAAAAGCGGCGCAAAAATTTTTGTTATGCTGGGCCATGGGCGTTGTCGACGCCAACGCCCATGGCCCAGCATAACAAAGTTTTTTTGCTACTTTTTGTTCACAAAAAGTAGTCTTCCTTTTTCCTCGCCTAACGCAGGTGCTCGGCGAAGAACGCGAGGCTGCGCAATTCGGCCAGTTCGCAATCCTTTGGGCTGTAGCTTGGCCGCTCCTCGCAGCCGAAACCGTGCTGCGCGCCGGGATAGGTGAAGATTTCCACGCCCGGCTGCGCCTGGCGGATGGCTTCGACATCGGCCATCGGGATGCCGGCATCGGCCTCGCCGAAATGCAGCTGCACCGGGCAGTGGGGGCGGAGAGTCTTTTCGGCGGCGATGCCGCCGCCATACCAGCCCACCGCGGCCTTGAACTTTTGCATTTTCGTGGCGCCGAGCCAGGCGAGCGAGCCGCCCCAGCAATAGCCGATGATGCCGACCGGGCGGTTGCCGAAAGCGGCGACGGCAGCTTCGATGTCCTGCAGCACCGCGCTCTCGGGGATTTTCGCGCGCAGCTCCAGCCCTTTGTCGCGGTCGGCCGGGCCGTAGCCGAGTTCCACATTGCGTTCGGCGCGGTCGAAGATCGCCGGGCAGAGGACATGATAGCCATGGCCCGCGAGGCGTTCCGAGACCAGGCGCATATGCCCGTTCACGCCGAAAATCTCCTGCAGGACGACGAGCGCGCGCGGGGCGTTGACGTTGCCGGCTTCAAAATTCTGGAATTCATGCCCGTCGGCGGCGGTCAATTTCAGCATCGCACAATCCAATCTTTTCTGGTGAAATTCACAATCAGGGACGCGCGTAGGGCGCAAAATCCTGGGCAAGTCTTTCGTAGATCGTGCGCTTGAAGGCGACTGCAAGCCCCGGCAGCGCCGCGAGCTCGACCCATTTCCAGGCATCGAATTCCGGGTGCGTATGCGCATCCAGCCGGATCTCGGCATCCGCGCCCAGGAAGCGCAAGGCGAACCATTTCTGCCGCTGGCCCCGATAGCGGCCGCGGAACGCCTTGCCGATCAGTTCGGGCGGCAGGTCGTATTGCAGCCAGTCGGGATGCTCGGTGAGGATGTCGGCATGGGCGGTGCCGATCTCCTCCTCGAGCTCACGAAAAATCGCCGCGCGCGGATCTTCGCCGGCATCGATCCCGCCTTGCGGGAGCTGCCAGGCGGCGTCGGCGAGGCCGGCGCGGCGTGCCACCAGCACCCGTCCGTCGGCACCGAACAGAACGGCGCCGACATTGAGCCGGTAAGGGAGGTTGGAAACGTCGGTCATCGCAGGTCCGTATAGATGTAAGAAAGTGGCCGCTTTTTAAAAAAAGCGGCGCAAAAATTTTTGGTCCGCTGGGCCATGGGCGTTGTCAGTGACAACGCCCATGGCCCAGATTAACAAAGTTTTTTTGCTACTTTTTGTTCACAAAAAGTAGGCTTCCTTTTCCTTGCCTCAATTCGCCGCCGTGGCGGTGTGCACGGGGCCCATCCCGTCGACCAGCTTCAGCGCCATTTGCAGCTGGAAGTCGGTGGCCGGGTTGGAGGGGTCGAAGGTCGGCCAGTTCACGGGCGGCTTGTCGGGGATGGTCTTGGCGACGGCGGGCAGCGGCGGTGCCGGCGGCAGGGAAGCGGTGGTCTGGCCGGTCGGGTTGGCGAAGGCGTGCAGCAGGTCGGTCTCGCGCAGCTGCGCGAACGCGTCTTCCGGCGTGCGGGAGTCGTGGACGATGACATTGGGGGTCACGCCGTAATCCTGGATCGACCGGCCCGAGGGCGTGAAATACAGCGCCGTGGTCAAGCGCAGCGCGCCGGCATTGGCGATCGGCATGATCGTCTGCACCGAGCCCTTGCCGAAGGTCTTGGTGCCGAGCACCAGCGCGCGGCGGTTCTGCTGCAGGGCCGCGGTGACGATCTCCGCCGCCGAGGCGGTGCCGGCATTGGTGAGGACGACGATCGGGGCTGCGACGGCGATGTCGCCGCCCTGGGCGTACCAAACCTGGTCATCCTCCGGGTGTCGGCCGCGGGTGGAGACGATCTCGCCGCTGCTCAGGAAGTCGTCGCTGACGGCCACGGCCTGGTCGAGCAGGCCGCCGGGATTGTCGCGCAGGTCGAGAATGTAGCCGTGGATGTGGCCATGCGCCTGCTGCTCCAGCTGGTTCACGGCCTGACGGATATGCGGCCCGGCGTCTTGGTCGAAACTGTCGAGGCGGATGTAGCCGACCGGGCCGTCCGGGGTGGTGAACAGCCGGTCTTTCACGTCCTGGATCTTGATGATCTCGCGGGTGAGGGTGACATGCACCGGCGTGTTGATGCCGCTGCGCTTGATGGTCAGCGACACCTGCGTGCCGGGCGCGCCGCGCATCTCGGTCACCGCGTCGTCCAGGTTCAGGCCCTGGGTGGAGTGGCCGTTGATCTCGACAATGATGTCGCCCGGCTTGATCCCGGCACGTGAGCCGGGGGTGTCATCGATCGGGGTGATGACTTTCAGCAGCCCGGCCGTCTGGGTGACCTCGAGGCCGAGGCCGCCGAACTGGCCGGAGGTCTGCACCTGCATGTCCGCGTATTGCTGCGCATTCATGTAGCTGGAATGCGGGTCGAGACCGGCGAGCATGCCGTTGACGGCATTGTAGATCAGGGTGTCGGACGGCGGATCAATGACGTAATTTTCCTTGATCTGCGTGAGAATGTCGCCGAACAGCGAGAGCTGCTGATAGGTGCTGTCGCTGGGGGCCTGCTGTCCCATCGCGCGCTGCAAAGGCTGCGCCACCGTGCCCATCGCCAGGCCGACGATAAACACACCACCCAGCATCAAACTGTTCCGCAACCGCATGCTCTTCATCCTTACCTGATCCGGACCGCGCGGTATCGCCAGGTCAAGGCGACAGCGGTCATAGATTATTAGATAGCATAGCCGGGCTTTTATCCAGAGCCGTGTGCACCAGGACGATGCCCTGGCGGTTAAAAATGCCCGTGGGCGAGCCAAGGGGAGGGATCCACCGGCGTGCCGTTCTGGCGCAGCTCGACATAAAGGATCGGTTGGCGGGTGGGGGCGGCGGGATCGTAGCCCGGCATCTCGCCAACAGGCTGGCCATGGGCGAGGTGCTCGCCGGTGGCGACGTCGAGCCGCGCCATGCCGGCGAGCACGACGCTGGTGCCGGTGCCGCAGCCGGCGATGACGACATGGCCATAGGCGGGGAAGGCGCCCGCGAACAGCACCGTGCCGGCGCAAGGGGCGGTGACGCGGGCACCGGGGGCGGCGCCATAGCTAATGCCCTGCGCCGGGCCTGCCACCGTGGCGGCGCCATAGGTCTGCAGGATATGCCCGGCCACCGGCGCGCCGGCGCCTTCTGGCTGTCCCGTGGTAGTGGCCACATGCTGTGCCGCCAGCCGGGCCGCCGCTTCACTGGCGGCGGCAATACGGATGAGTTCGCGCTGCGCTTTGAGGCTGGCGACGTTTTCCTGTGCTTCGGTGTCGGCAGCTGCCATTTCCGCGGATTGCGCCGTCGCGATCTGCGCCGAGAGTTGCGCCTCGGCGCCTTGTTGCGCGGTCACCGCCTGGGTCAGCTGCGCCTGGGTGGCCCGGGTCTGGTCCACCAGGGCGGTCAGCTGCGCGGTTGCGGTTTTGACCGCTTCGGCCTCGGCCTCGATTTGCGCGGCGATGCCTTGCATGACCGCGATCGCCCGCACCGCGTCCGTCTTGGGTTGCGGCACGGCGAGCATGGCGGCGGCGGGCTGTGTCGCCAGGCGCTGCATGACCGGCAGCAGCCGGCCTAAGCCATCCTGCGCGCGGTGCAGGCGCTGCATGGCGGCACTCTGCTGGGCTTGCAGGCCGGCGAGCTGTTGCGTGTCGGAGGCGGTCTCGTCCTCGAGTTGCCGCAAAGCGGCGGCGGCCCGGACCTGCTGTTGCGCCAGTGCGGTGGCCCGGCCAGCCTCGGCCTGCGCCTGGTCCCGCGCCAGTTCGGCCGCGTGACGATGCGCGGCGAGCGCCGCCTGGGCGGCGCTTTTCGGGTCGGCCTGGGCCACAGCCGGCAGGAAGGCCAGCAGCAGGGCAATGCGGCGCAGGGTCAAGCGATGAGGGAGCGGCCGGTCATTGCCGCCGGCTGGGCAATGCCGAGCAGGGCCAGCAGCGTGGGGGCCAGATCGGCCAGGATGCCGTCGTGCAGCCTGGTGCCGGAAGCAGCACCAGCCAGCAGGACCGGCACCGGGTTGAGTGTGTGCGCGGTATGCGGCCCGCCGGTTTCCGGGTCGCGCATCATTTCGCAATTGCCGTGATCGGCGGTCACCAGGAGGGCGCCGCCTTGCGCCAGCACGGCATCGACGATCGCGCCCAGCCCGGCATCGACCGTTTCCACCGCCTTGATCGCCGCCGCCAGCACGCCGGTATGGCCGACCATGTCAGGATTGGCGAAATTGAGGATGATCAGGTCGAATTTTTGTGACTGGATCGCCGCCACGGCTTTGGCCGTGAGCTCCGGGGCGGACATTTCCGGCTGCAGGTCGTAGGTCGCGACTTTCGGCGAGGGGACCATGATCCGCTCCTCCCCGTCGAACGGCACTTCGCGCCCGCCGTTCAGAAAGTAAGTGACATGCGGGTACTTTTCCGTCTCCGCCATGCGCAATTGTTTCAGACCCTGGGCCGCGACCACACCGCCGAGCAGGTCGTCCATGCGCACCGGGGCGAACAGCGTCTGCATCAGCGGCGCCAATTTGTCACTGTAAGTGGTCATGCCGAGGGCGGCGCAGAGTTTTGGAAGCGGGCGTGCGAAACCGTCGAAAGCGGGGTCGAGCAGGGCGCCTAAGATTTCCCGCACCCGATCGGCGCGGAAATTCACGCAGAGCAGCGCGTCGCCGTCGCGCAGCCCGGCATAGTCGCCGATCACCGCCGGGGGCATGAATTCGTCGGTCTTGCCGGAGGCGTAGCTGGCGGCGATCGCGGCATCGGCATTCGGGAATGGCGCGCCCTTGGCCGAGGCGATCAACTCATAGGCTTGGCTCACCCGTTCCCAGCGCTTATCGCGATCCATGGCGTAATAGCGGCCGATGACGGTCGCGACCCGGGCATGATCGCCGAGTTGGGCCTGAAAATCACGCATATAGCCGGCACCGGAGTCGGGGGCGGTGTCGCGCCCGTCCATCCAGGCATGGACCACGACCGGAATGCCCGCCGCATGGAGCAGCGCCGCCAGAGCGGCGGCATGGTTCTGGTGCGCATGCACGCCGCCGGGCGAGATGAGGCCGAGCAGATGCGCGGTGCCCTTGGTGCCTTTCAGCCTGGCGATGAAATCCTGCAGCGCCGGGTTTGTCGCCAGCGAACCGTCCTCGATCGCAGTGTCGATGCGCGGCAGTTCCTGCATGACCACGCGGCCCGCGCCGATATTCAGGTGGCCGACCTCAGAATTGCCCATCTGCCCTGGCGGCAGGCCGACCACCTTGCCGCTTGTGCCCAGGAAGGCGTGCGGGACGCTGGACCAGAGCCGGTCGAAATTCGGCGTTTTCGCCAGAGCGACGGCATTGTCCTCGCGGCGGTCATTCCAGCCGAAACCGTCGAGAATGACGAGCATTACAGGCTTAGCAGGCATGTCCGATCCTTCATGTGCGGGCGTGGTGTCGTGGCGGCAAATGTCGCGCTGGAGGAGGGCGCGTCAAGGGCGCTGGGGCGTGCCGGGTTTTGCGGCCTCCGGCGCGGGCCGTACCGAGACTTAAGGTTGTGTCGTGAAGCCTCTGATAAGGCGCCCACGATAAGTTTATCTAACTTGGGGTTGTAAAAAATCATTGTGCTTTTTGCAATCTAAAGTTACTGGATTGCAAAGTTACGGCTAAACGGATTTTAAGGTTGAATGTGCGTTCGCATGTTCCTGAAGCTTCCCGAAGCCTGACCGGTTACAAGAGGTGTTCGTGAAAAATCTTCCGATTGTCGCAAAATTTCTGACCATTCTGGGTATCTTTGGCCTCTTTGTCATTGGCACGACCATTTATATGGCGACGCAGATGACCGGGGTCGGATCCAGGTATGAGGAAAACGGTGAAACCTCCGTCGCGGCAGACCTCAACGTCACGAGAGCTGAACAGTCTCTGAGCGGGCTGAATGCGGCCATTGGTTGGCTGCTTATTTCTAACACAGCGGCGCAAAGCCAGGCTGCCGAGAGCAGGGTTGCGGACAACCGTCACGGGTTTGACGCGGCCATAGCGGCCGCCGAACGTGATTTGCCTTCCCGTGCGGCCGGACTCTCCACTTTGCAGATGCGCGGCGATGCGGTCATGGATACGAGCTGCGGGCCGGCGATACGCCTTGCGGGCTCGGCCACGACGCCGGCCGAAACCCTGGCTGCGCAAAATGAATATTTGGCGAATTGCGAGCCGGCGTTCCACCCGGTTACTGCGGGTTTGGCGGCTGAAGCCGACGCGGCGAGTACGCAGGATGTGCAGAACCGTGCCGACCTTGCGTCGACAACGTCGCATACGGTGATGACCACCCTTATCGCGGTGTTATTGGGCTTGGCGGCCGTCATGCTTGGCGGCTTTTATGCCGTCCGGGCCTGGGTGGCGTCGCCGATCAAGGGGCTGCAGAGCACGATGGGCAAACTCGCCGGCGGCAATCTGCAGGCGAGCGTCGAGGGGGCCGAACGCCGGGACGAAATCGGCGGCATGGCGCGGGCCGTGCAGGTGTTCAAGGAGGCCGGGCTGGAGAAGGTGCGGCTGGAAGAAGCGGCCGGGCACGCGGCGGCGCAGGCTGAGGCGGAGCGGGCCCGCAACGAGGCGGAGCGGGCCGAGGTGGCGCGGCAGCAGCAATTCGTGGTGGACTCGGTGGCGACCGGGCTGGCGAAACTTTCCGGTGGTGACCTGCTGTTCCGTCTGACTGCGGCGTTCTCGAGCGAGTACGAAAAACTACGCGGCGATTTCAACGCGGCGATGGAAGCGCTGCAGGGGACGATGAAGGCGATCGCCACCAATGCGCAGGGCGTGCAGGGCGGTGCCGGCGAGATCACCCAGGCCTCCGACGATCTGTCGCGGCGCACCGAGCAGCAGGCGGCAAGCCTGGAAGAGACCGCGGCGGCACTTGACCAGATCACCGCCACGGTGCGGCGCACCGCCGAGGTGGCGAACGAGGCGCGCGACCTGGTGTCGACCTCGAAGGTCGATGCGGAACGTTCCGGCGCGGTGGTGCGCGATACGGTGCAGGCGATGAGCGGGATCGAGACCTCGTCCAAGCAGATCGGCAACATCATCGGCGTGATCGACGAGATTGCGTTTCAGACCAATCTTCTGGCGCTGAATGCCGGGGTGGAAGCGGCGCGCGCCGGCGATGCCGGTCGCGGTTTTGCGGTGGTGGCGACCGAGGTGCGGGCGCTGGCGCAACGCTCGGCCGATGCCGCGAAGGAAATCAAGACGCTGATCTCCGCGTCGGGGCAGCAGGTCGAGACCGGGGTCAAGCTGGTGAGCGAGACCGGCCAGGCTTTGGGGCGGATCGTGACGCAGGTGACGCAACTGAACGGGCTGGTGGTGGAGCTGGCGGCTTCGGCCAAGGAGCAGGCGACCGGGCTTGGCGAGGTGAATTCCGCGGTCAACCAGATGGACCAGGTGACGCAGCAGAACGCCGCGATGGTCGAGCAGGCGACAGCGGCGAGCCACAGCCTGGCCAATGAGGCCGAGGAGCTGGCGCGTCTGGTCGGGCAGTTCCGCATCGGCGAGGACGCCGCTGCGGAAACGACCCAACGCCGCGCCGCGCCATCGTCCTTTGCAAAGCCCGTTGCGGCGGCAAAACGCCAAATCCGCAAGGACAAAACAAATGTCGTGGTTCTTCCCCACAAAACGGGGGCGGACCGCGCCGTGGCAACGGCGGGCGCCGCCGAGGATGACTGGCGTGATTTTTAATCGCGCCACGATTCGGTTGCGACGGAACCAGTAAAGGGGAAGGCTTCTTTTTGTGAACAAAAAGAAGCAAAAAAACTTTATTATGCTGGGCCATGGGCTTTGTCGGCGACAAGCCTATGGCCCAGCATAAAAGAAGTTTTTGCGCCGCTTTTTTTAAAAAGCGGCTTCTTTCCTTTACCGCGTCGGTATGGAAACCTTCCGAAAAATCTGTCATCATGATCGGCGGAAGCGTCGTCAAAAAGATTTATCGTATGCACGTCTGCCTTAATAGCCATGACCCCAGAGCTCGCGCGATTCGGCATCGACATGTGATGACAGACATCCCCGGCAGCAAACATACATGACCGGGGCGGTGGCGTCGTCATCCACGTGCAGCCTTGGCAATCCGCCCCCGTCAAGCAGGTCGGCGGTCGGCAAGGTGCTCTGCATCCTCGACTACCTTTCCACCTTACGGCGGGGCGCCTCAGTCGCGCAGATTGGTGATGCGCTCGGCCTGTCACGCTCGCAAGCGCATCGGATCGTCCGGAACCTGACTGAGGAGGGCGTGCTGCGCCGACACCCGCGTTCCGGAAGGGTAATCTTTGGTCCTCGAGTGGCAGGAATTGCGCTGCGGCTGCTTGGCGGCTCGTCGATCCGTCCGCTTTGGCACGCGGTGCTTCGCGAACTGGTCGAAGATCTCGGCGAAACCTGCAATCTGGTAGTCTATGACCACTGTGTGGGCACGTATTTCGACCGGATCGAAGTCAACTGGCCGCTTCCCG
>NZ_DASXFO010000064.1:0-13416 GCF_036489515.1 Acidocella sp. | reverse complement strand
GCCGCCGGACATCGTGCCGCCCGTCTGCGACTTCCGTTCGGCCAGCCGCGGGAACAGCGTGAACACGCGCTCGTAGTCCTCGCTCAGGCTCTTCCTGTCCTTGCGCGCGTAGGCGCCCATGTCCAGGTTCTCCATCACCGTCATACCCGGGAACACGCCCCGGCCTTCTGGTGACTGGGAGATCCCGCGCACCACGCGCAGGTCGGCGCGCAGCTTGGTGATGTCCTCGCCGTCGAACACGATCTTGCCCGAGGAGAGCGGGCGGATGCCGGAGATCGCGCGCATCGTGGTGGTCTTGCCTGCGCCGTTGGCGCCGATCAGCGAGACGATCTCGCCCGCCTCCACGTTGATGCTCACGCCGTCCAGCGCCTGGATCCGGCCATAGTGGACGGAGATGTCCTGTAGCTCAAGCAGCGCCATCGTCGGGCACCCCCAGGTAGGCCGCGATCACGGCCGGGTTTTCGCGGATGTTGGCGGGCAGGCCCTCGGCGATCTTCTTACCGAACTCCAACACCACGATCCGGTCGGTGACGCCCATGACCAGCCGCATGTCGTGCTCGATGAGCAGCACCGTGTACCCGTCGTCGCGGATCTTGCGGATCAGGCCCATCAGTTCTTCTTTTTCGGTGGGGTTGAACCCCGCCGCTGGCTCGTCAAGGCACAGCAGCTTCGGCTCGGTGGCCAGCGCGCGGGCGATCTCCAACCGGCGCTGGTAACCGTAGGGCAGGTTGCGTGCCTTGTCCGCGGCCCGGTCGGCGATGCCGACGAACTCCAGCAGCGCACTGGCCCGGTCCACCGCCTCCCGCTCTTCCCGCTGGTGGCGGGGCGAGCGGATCAGCGCGCCGACCACGCTGGTCTTGTGCCGGGCGTCGGTGCCGACGACCACGTTCTCCAGCGCGGTCATCTCGCCGAACAGCCGGATGTTCTGGAAGGTGCGGGCGATGCCGAGCTGGGTGATCTGGTGCTTCTTGCGCTTGCCCAGCTTCTGACCCTCCAGCAGCACCTGCCCGGAGGTCGGCCGGTAGACGCCGGTCATCGCGTTGAAGCAGGTGGTCTTGCCAGCACCGTTCGGGCCGATCAGGCCGAGGATCTCGCCGCGTGCAACGTCAAAGCTGACATCGACATTCGCGGCGACGCCACCGAAGGATTTGCTGACGTTGCGCAGTTGCAGGATCGGTTCAGGCACGATCCACCACCCCGCCGCCAGCCTGGCTGCGAATGCCGAACAGGCTGACCAGCCCCTGCGGCCGCGCCAGGGCCAGCACGACGATCAGCGCCCCGTAGATCATCAGATCCGCACCGTCGCCGGAGCCGCCGAGCCAGGCGGCGGAGAGCTGCTGCACCGGGATCAGCACCGCAGCACCGAGCAGCGGCCCCCAGAGCGTGCCCACACCGCCGACCACCGCCGGCAATGCGATCAGCACCGAGAGCGACAGGCCGAGCGTGCTGTCCGGATCGACGAAGCCGATATATTGTGCATAGAGCGCCCCGCCGACCCCGGTGATCGCGCCGCTGATCGCCGCCGCCGCCATCTTGCTCGGAAAGATCCGCACTGCGAGGCTGCTCGCCGCCGCCCCATCATCCTTCACCGCCCGCCAGTAAAACCCCCAGCGCGAGCCTTCAACGAACCAGGCGATGATCCAGACCACCGCCACATAAGCGAGCATCACGTAATGGAACGGCAGCACGGCGGTGCGGAATTCCAGATCGAGCCAGCTTTGCGTGTGGAACGGAATGGTGATGCCCATCGAGGCGTTCACAAAATTCCAATTTGAGACCAGCAGCAGGAACATCTGGCTGACCACCAGCGTGGCGATGGCGTAGTAATGCCCGCTGAGCCGGAAGCACGGCCAACCGACAAGCAACGCCGCCAGGCCGGCAAGCGCACCGCCCGCGAACATGCCAAGTGTCGGCGGTACGCCGAGATTCACGTACAGCATGGTCGACGTATAGGCGCCGACGCCGAAATACAGCGCATGGCCGAGCGAGATTTGCCCGCAATAGCCGCCGAGAATATTCCATCCCTGCGACAATCCCGCATAAAGCAAGGTCAACACGATCAGCCCGCGCAGATACACGCTGCTGATCGGCAGCGGCAGCACCGCGAGCGCCACGAGCAGAACGGCACCGATGATCAGCTCGCGGCGCCGGCGCCTGGTGAGGGCGTTGTCGCCCATCGCCGCGCTCACAGCCGCCCCAACAGGCCACGCGGCCGGAACATCAGGACCACGACATAAATCGCGAAAATGCCGATCTGCTTCAGCGACGGATCGATGACGAGCGCGGTCAGCGCTTCCACCACACCGACCAGCAGTCCGGCGATCAGCGCGCCCAGCAGCGAGCCGAAGCCGCCGAGCGCCACCGTGACATAGGCGATCAGCGCAAAATTATCGCCGACCGTGGGCGAGATGTAATAGAAGCTCGCAAGCATCACGCCGGCGATGCCGACCGCCGCGGCGCCGATGCCCCAGCCAATGCTGAACACACGGTTACGATCGATGCCGATCAACGCCACCGCATCGCGGTCCTCACGCGTCGCTTCCAGCGCGCGCCCGAACTCGGTGCGGGAAATCAGCGCCAACACCCCGAACGCCAGCAGACACACAAGCCCCGCCAGCACCTGTGACATCGGCAAGATCACCGGGCCGAGCATGAAGGTCTGGTTGCTCAGGAACCCATTGCTGATGCTGCGGAAATCGCTGCCGAACGTGAGCTGCGCCGCACCCACCAGAAAGATCCCCAGGCCGAAGGTCACGAAGATCTGCACCATGCCGGTGTTGAACTGCACATCCAGCGCGCGGGCGATCAGCAGGCGGTAGATCGCCACGCCGACACCGAACATCACCACCGCGATCAGGGGAAGTTGCACGAGCGGATCGAGATGCAGATTTTCGTGAATCACATAGGTGCCGTACATGGCGAGCATCAGCAGCTCGCCATGCGCGAAGTTCACCACGTTCATGAGGCCGAAGATCAACGAGAGTCCGGCCGCGACCAGCGCATAGACGAACCCCATGAGCAGGCCGCCAAGAACGACCTGAATGATGAGACCCGTGGTCATCGGACGGTGCCCTCCTTGCGCGGCATTATTTGCCGACGTTCCAGACCGCTGGGGCCGTGGCAACGTCGAGCGGATACACGGTATGCCACACGCCGTTCTGATGCTGCTGGATCACCGGCGTGCCCTCGATATTCTGCCCGGTCGAGTCGAATTTTATGCCGCTCCAGGGCATGATCGTCTGATCGCCGGGAATATCGGTGGCCCGCAGCGCCGCCTGCAAAGCCGTGTTGTTCGTGGATTTCGCGCGGTTGATGGCGTCTGCCAGAACCTGCAAAGCGGTCAGTTCACGCCCCGTAAGATCGTTCAGATCCTTATGGTCGCGTGCCTGAAACAAGGCGTTGACCTGAGGGATCGCCGGACGGGCTTTCGTCGCGTCGATCGCGAAGCTCGAGCGGCTCATCGCATCATTGCCGAGCGGGCCGACCGCCGTGTAGAAATTCGGATCGACGAAACCGGCATCCTGCGCGACGATCGCCTTCGGCGTGTAGCCGACATCGTGCATCGAGCGCACCAGCAGGATCGCGTCGCTGGTGTAAGAGGAGGGCATCACCACATCGGCGTTCGCAGCACGCAGCCGCTCTGCCTCCACCGAGAGAGAGGGCGAATTTGCCTGATAGGAGATATCCGCCAGCACCTTGATGCCCGCCGCCTTGGCAAGAGCTTCCTGGACCGTCGCACTGCTGGTGCCGAATACCGAATTCTCATGGATGATGGCAATGCTGTGCACCGGCCGCCCGGTCTGCTTGCCTATACTGGCGAAGAAAGCGAACATCGCCTTCGAAAAATCGACATCGGTCGGCGAGGTTCGGAAAAACCATTGCAGTCCCTGCTGACTCAGCGACGGCGCGGAATTGTCCGCCGAGATATAGGGGATCTCGTAGCGCTCGCAGAGCTGACTGATCGTCACTGCGGTGGCGCTGGTATAGCTGCCGATGATCGCCACCACATGGTCCTCGGTGATCAGCCGCTCGGCTTCGGAGCGCGCGATCTGCGGATTGTTCTGGCTATCGGCGAAGACGAGCTTGATTTTTGCGCCGCCAAGTCCCGGCAAGCCACCGCCCTTCCCCAGCAGCATCGGCACATTGTCATGGCCGTTGATGATATCCGCTTCGGTGTCCAGCGCCATCTGCGCGTCATGGCCGATCGCCGCGGCATTGCCGCTGAGCGGAAAGATCGCGCCAATCACGACATCCGGCGGCGCCGCTGCAACCGGCATCACCATGGCGAAGGCGCCCAGCATACCGCCTAACAAAGCCACCGCCGGCAAAGCTCCACGCGCAATCTTTCTCATATTCTTGTCTCTCCCTGTTGCCGCGCTTTCGCGGTATGCTCTGGGTCCACGCCGCCTTTTGCGTCGAGGACCACCTTGTAGATATCGCGCGCGTCTTCGGCGCTGACCACGCCCGCGCGCACGTCGTGCGCCACCGCCTCCGCGGCGCGCGTCGCCGGGTCGCCGAAGCCGCCGCCACCCGGCATCAGCAGCAAAAGCCGCTCACCGTCGGGGATGATCTGAAATCCCTTGGTGCGCAAAGTCTTGCCTGAAACCAGTCCGACGTAACCCGCCGCCCCCGCGCCGCCGCCATCGCGCCCGCGCGGCGGATTGGCGATGCGGTCGAACAGCGCGTTGCAGGCGAATTCGAGATCGTCCTGCCCGGCAATTTCCATGATCTGGCCAAGACCGCCGCGCGTGCGGCCAGGACCGCCGGAATGCGGCCGCAGTTCCTTGCGCCAGATGACGACCGGCGCGACGTTCTCCGTCGCCTCCACGGGCATGGTGCGGACCCCGGAGGGAAACGCCGTCGCATCCAGGCCGTCGAAGCCGCGCCGCGCGCCGGTGCCGCCGGAGTTGAAGGTGATGACTTCGAAATCCGGCAGCACGCGGCGCTTATCGCCCCCTCGTCCGGAAACGCCGCCACCGCCACGCAGCGGCGGATTCCACAGGCACGAGGAGCCTTCCGCCGCCACCTGGTCCGGCACCGCCTGATACAGGCACCCCATCATCAGATCCGGCAGCAACTGGCCGGTGACGTGGCGCACCGCAACCGGGTAGGGCCGCGGCGCGTTCAGGATGCAGCCTTCCGGGATCATCATGCGGAACGGCGCGAGGCTCGCCCAGTTGTTCGGAATCTCCGGCGCCACCACCACCTTGATGCCGAAACAGGCATAGGCGCGGCAATACGAGGCGGGCACGTTGATGCCGCGCGTGGAAAGACCCGAGGTGCCGGAAAAATCCACCGCAATCTCGGTCGCGCCGACATGCATCTCGGCCGCGAGCGTGATCGGCTCATCATAGCCGTCGGAGCAGATCGTCGAGGCATAGATACCGGGCGGAATTGTCGCGATCGCCGCCTCGGTGGCCCGCCGGCTGCTGTCGAAAATAAACGTGGCCAGCGTCTCCAACCCGTCGAGATCGAACTCCTCCAACATCTGTGTCAGACGCCGTGCACCGGCGTCGTTGCAGGCGCAAAGCGAATAGACATCGCCCTCCAGCTCGACTGGCAGCCTCGTGCCGGCGCGCAGAATGTCGAAAAACGTCTCGTTCGCTTTGCCCTCGCTAAAGCAACGGACGATCGGGATATACATCCCTTCCTCGAAGACCGAGCGCCCGTCAGGCCCCATGCCGAGACCGCCGACATCGATCACATGCGCGGTGTTGGCGAGCAGGCCGATCATCCGCCCGCGATGGAACGCCGGCGTGACCACGGTAAAATCGTGCAGGTGACCCGTGCCGAGCCACGGATCGTTGGTGATGAAATGATCGCCCGGCCGCATCGTGTCGGCCGGAAATTTCGCCAGAAAATGTCCGACGCTTTCGCTCATCGCGTTCACATGCCCCGGCGTTCCGGTGACCGCTTGCGCCATCATACGCCCTTGCAGATCGAACACGCCCGCGGACAGATCACCGGCTTCGCGCACCGTGGTGCTGAAGGCGGTGCGGATCATCACCTGCGCCTGTTCCTCCACCACGGCGATCAGCCGGTTCCACATCACCTGCCGCTGGATTGCGGCGAGTTGGCTCTCAGCTTTTTCCATTATGTCAGCTCCGAAGTTGCGCGCGTGAGCGACAGCCATCCTTGCGCGGTAACCGCGGCTTGCCAGCTTGGCCCCAGCAGCGTGGACGTCTCGTTCTCGGCGATGATGGCAGGGCCGCGCATCATCGCACCCGGTTCAAGCGCAAAGCGGTTGAAAATCGGCCAGACGCTTTCCACGCCAGAAGCGCTGTCCCGCACCACGCGGGAGGTCTCGGCTTGCGCGGTATAGGCTTTGGCCGCCGCATCCGGTGGTGGCGGCAGCGGCGCCTCGGTTTCCACCGTGACGATATAGCTCAGCACTTCCACCTCCGAGCCGGGCACCGGCCGGTCGTAGAAGCGCGCATAGGCCGTCTCGTAGTCCCGCATGATGGCGGCCGCATCTTCCGCCACCAGGGGCCTGACCGGCAGCGCCACCAGGATCTCGTGCCCCTGCCCGACATAACGCATGGTGGCGATGCGCGTCTGCACCGTTTCCGCGCCAAACGCGCCGGCGGCCACCGCTTCGCTGGCCTCCCGCGCCATATCTTCGAGCAGCGCGTTCACCGCGGCAAGATCCAGCGCGTTGAGCCGTTGATACAGGCTCCGCACCACCTCATACCCGACCGGCGCGCGTAAGAAACCGATGGCGCTGCCGACACCCGCGCCGTTCGGCACGAGCACGCGGTCCATGCCCATCTTTTCGGCGATCCGCGTCGCATGAACCGGGCCGCCCCCCCCAAAGGCGATCAGCGTACGGCCGGCCAGCGCGGTGCCGGCCTCGATGGCGTGCACGCGCCCGGCATTGGCCATGGCCTCATCAACGATCTCGACGACGGCGAGGGCCGCCATCCCGGAGGAGAGTTCCAGCCTGGCACCGATATGTTCATCGAGCGCGCGACGCGCCGCTTCGGCATCGAGCACGATCGTGCCGCCGGCAAAAGCGGCGGCGTCGTAGCGCCCGAGCAGCAGGTTAGAGTCTGTCACCGTCGGCGCGATGCCGCCACGGCCATAGGAGGCGGGCCCCGGTGCAGCACCTGCACTTTCTGGCCCCACTGCCACCCGCCCCAGCGGATCCACGCTGGCGATGCTGCCGCCGCCGGCGCCGATCTCGACCATCTCAATCACCGGAATGCGCAGCGGCAATCCCGACCCTTTGCGCAACCGGCCGATCCGCGCAACCTCGAAACTGCGCGAGGTCTGCGGCTTGAAATCGTCGATCAGGCAGACTTTCGCGGTGGTCCCGCCCATGTCGAATGACAGCACGCGCTCGAGCCCGGCCTCGCGCGCGATCGTCGCCGAAAATATCGCGCCACCCGCCGGCCCGCTTTCCACCAGACGGATCGGAAAGCGACAGGCCGTCTCGATGGTGGTGAGCTTGCCTCCGGAGAGCATCAGAAAAATTGGCGCGTGCAGCCCCATCTCGCGCATCCCGCGCTCTAGCCGCCGCAGGTAGCGCGCCATCATCGGCTGCACATAGGCGTTCGCCGCCGTGGTGGAGAAGCGTTCCCACTCCCGCATTTCCGGCGACACTTCAGAGGAGAGCGAGATCGGTACATCCGGCATCGCCTCGGCCAGCAGTTCCGCGACGCGGCGCTCATGCGCGGAATTCACGAAGGCATGGAGAAACCCGACAGCGATGCTCTCGACCTCTTCCTGGCGCAGCCTGGGGATGAGGTCGCGCACCGCCTGCTCATCGAGCGGGCGCAGCACACGGCCCAGATGATCGAGCCGCTCCGGCACGGTGAAGCGCAAATGCCGCGGCACCAGCGGTTCCGGCAGCACGATGTTCAGATCATATTGATCGTAACGGCTTTCGTTGCGCATCGCCAAGACATCGCGAAACCCCTCGGTCGTCACCAAGGCCGTGCGCGCCCCCTTGCGTTCGATGATCGCATTCGTCGCCAAGGTGGTCCCATGGATCAGGAGATCAACTTCCTGCGCTTCGATACCGGACGTTGCAAGGATGCTCGCCATGCCCGCGAGAACAGCTTGCTCGGGCGCCTGCGGCGTTGTCAGCACCTTCGCGGTGAATATTTGGCCACGATGCTCCAAAGCGAAATCAGTGAAGGTCCCCCCAATATCGATCGCAAGCTTGGTTTTCTGCGTGTCGTCATAAGATTTAGCCGAATCAAGCATCTGCCTACTTTCTGCTCATAATGTGACCAGACGCCTTGCGCGAACCGTCGAAAAACGCCCTGACGTTAGTCAAACTAAAGTTTCTTAATCGGAATGTAGCAATCTACGTGCCAAAGGCAAGCAAAGAGGAAGGCTTCTTCTTTTTGTGAACAAAAAGAAGCAAAAAAACTTTATTAATCTGGGTCATGGGCTTTGTCGGTGACAACGCCCATGACCCAGCAGAGTAAAAGTTTTTGCGCCGCTTTTTTCAAAAAGCGGCTGCTTTCGCTTCCGAGCGTTTTACGCAGACAGGATCAAACCGGATCTTTTGTCCCGAAAGACAAATTCTGGCCCAACTCAGTCACGCGAAAGACTGTCAGCATGACGCAAGCTGACAATACGGGCCCCATCGCGAGCGCCAGCAGCGCCAGACTGAAGTCACCTGTAGATTGCTTGATCCAACCGAAAATCAATGGACCGACATAGCCGCTCAGCGCACCGATCGCATTGATGATCGCCAGCCCAGGCGCGGCCCCGGGCCCGGCGAGAAGCGTCGGCGCCCAGCCCCAGAAGGTTGCGATCAGCGCATAGATGCCAACGCTTGCGAAGCACAACGCCGCCATCATCTCCACCGGATTGTGCAGAACGACACAAACCGCCAGGCCTGCGGCGGCACAGAATGCCGCCACGACGATGTGGCCGACCCGCGCGCCCGTCCGATCCGCGCTCCGGGTCCAGAAGACCATGCTGAGCGACGCGAAGATAGACGGAATGGCGGTGATAAATCCCGTTTCGAGATTGCTGACGCCAAAGGCTTTGACGATCTGCGGCAGCCACAGCGTCAGGCCGTAATTCGCGATGTTGGCGCCAAAGCAGATGACGCTCAGCGCAAGTATTTGCGGCTTCACGAAGGCTTTCCTGATCGATAGGAAGTCCTTTTTTTCGCCATCGCGCCGTTCATCCTCCATCCGCGCCGCGAGCCAGTCGCGCTCCTGCGGACGCAGCCATGCCGCGTCCTTCGGGCGATCCGTCAGATACCGCAACACGACGAAGCCAAGAATGACGGCGGGCAGCCCCTCGACGATGAACAGCCATTGCCAGCCGTGTAAACCGAGGGCGCCATTGAGCCCTAAGAGCAGCCCGGAAAGTGGCGCACCGACGATCCCCGCGAGCGGCATCGCGGCCATGAACATGCCGGTGATCCGGGCGCGGTAAGTTGCCGGGAACCACCAGGACAGATAGAGGACCAGACCGGGGAAAAATCCGGCCTCGGCGGCGCCAAGCAAAAATCGCACGGCCAGAAACGAATGGGGGCCGACGATGAAGGCCGTGGCCCCCGAAACCAAGCCCCAGCTGATCATGATGCGCGCAATCCAAACGCGCGCACCAAGTTTCTGCATCATCAGGTTGCTCGGCACCTCGAACAGGAAATAGCCCAGAAAATAGATACTGGCCCCGGCCCCGTACGCAATCGGCGACAAGCCAATGCTCTTGTTCATTGTGATCGCCGCCATACCGACATTGATGCGGTCGAGGTACGACACGAAATAGCAAAAAATTAGAAAAGGAATGATCCGCCGGATGACCTTGGTCACCGTGGATCTCTCAGTACGCCCAATCCCTGGAGTATCATCTCCATGCACATCGATCATGCTCACGCATCTCTCCTTCAGCTAAAACTGTTGAATGGGAAGACCTCGATTTTGAGGTTTTTTATGAAGTGCGTGCCGTGTGCTGGGTAAAATGCTTAAGCCGTTGGTGTTACTTGATCACGATTGACCTCAACGCATTGATCACCTCCGCGTGCCGCTCGACCGGCAGGCGGTCAACGCTCATCTGAGGCTTGCCGGGGCGGTCCGGCCGGCTGTCATCTACCGCCTGCCCGACCACAACCGCGGCTTCAAGAAACCGGCGGTCCATATCGGGCGTGAAATGTGCCAGAAGAGCGGCGGCACGATCCGGGCGAAGGGCTGCCATCGCGGCCAGCAACCCGTAGGCGCCCCAGTTCGAAACGCCGGCCACGATCAGATGATCGGCGCGCGTTTTCGCCGCGATCAAACCGCCATTCGGGATGTCGTTGGCGACGATCTCCGGCGGCAAGACACCCATGCCGATTTCATTGCCGCCATCGCCGATGCCGATGGTGGTCCATGGCGGACTCCATCCTTCGTCATCGAAGAGCAGATCGAGCGGGGCGGTTTCCGCCGTCATATCCCATCCGTGCTCGCGGTGGGGCTTGCCGTCAGATCCCGGCGCCACGCGTTCGATGGCAATAAGGTGAGTGAGCGGCTGCGAAGCCTGGGTCAGCCTGTCCCGCAATTTATAGACGGCGTCACTCCGGATGGACACGATCTCGAGATCCACCGCACCGGGTATCGCCGTGCTCAGCGCCCAGACGGCCTTGGCGCAGGGCGCGTCCGAAATCAGCGTCACCGAGATACCGGCGTTCAGCAGCCCAGCGGCCAAATGCGCAGTGCCTCCGAGGCCGTCAGTCTCCGGCGACGGCGGTTCGGCATGGCGAATGAAGAAGCCCGTGACGATGCCGACATGCGGTTTCGGCGTCTCCATAATCGAGCGCGCCGCACGCTCAACGCCGCCTTTGGCGAAAGCCTTCATGCGGGCAATATCCCGGCCGACATTGCGGCCGATGAGGTCTTCGATTTGCTCCATGACACGCATGTTCGTGCTGTCGTTCATCCGCATTTAGACACTCCTCGTTTCTTTATCCTCAATCGTCGCCAAAAGCTCTAGGAAATTTCGGCGATCAGCTCGATCTCGACGGTGCAGTCATGCGGCAGGCTGCCCATGCCCACGGCCGAGCGCGCATGCCACCCGCGTTCGCCGAACACTTCCACCAGCAGATCCGAACAGCCATTGATGACCTTCGCCTGGTCGCGGAAGCCCGGCGTCGCATTGACCATGCCGAAGAGCTTGACGATCCGCGCCACCCGGTCGAGATCGCCGGTCGCCTGCTGCAACACCGCGATCAGCTGCAGTCCGACATGGCGGGCGTGCGCCTGCGCTGCCTCCAGCCCCACATCGCCGCCGACGGTGCCGGAAAAATAACCGCCCTCCGGACGCCGCGGCGTCTGCCCTGAGAGAAACAGCAGATTTCCGGTGCGCACGAACGGCACATAGGTCGCGATCGGCTTCGGCAGCTCCGGCAGCGTCAGCCCCAGCGCGCGCAGCCGCGCCTCAATTTCACTCATTGCACCTTGCCCCGCGCCGCCACCGTGAACATCGCCTCGACGCGCCCGTTGCGCACCGCCGGAATGCGGTCGAATAAATTCGTCACCACGCAGACATGGTTGGGGATGATCGTCACCCGCTCGCCCACCTCAGGCCCCTTGGAGCCGGGCGGCACATGGCAATGCCCATGCTCCTCGCTCAGCCCGACGATGCCCATTTGCGGGTATTCGACGATATGCCCGAACCCGCTCAGCCCCTGCGTGTCCGACGATAAAGTTTTTGACCCCGCATCGATGATGCAGCGATCCTCGGCGGGCCGCGATACCACCGTCGCGACGATGCGCAACGCGCAATCCTCCAGCGTGCCGTGCCCCTGCGCCACCTGCGAGCGGTCCGAATAGATGTAGGTCCCAGGCCGATATTCCGTGACCATGTTCTGTTCATGGGCATGATACAGATCGGGCGTGCCACCGGAACTGATTTCCGGCACATCTATACCGGCGCGCCGGCACGCCGCCCGCGCGGCCTCGAGCCAGCCGGCCACATCCGGCAGGCGATGTTTCGGCGGATAGGTCATCAAGCCACGGAAGCTGAGCCCGGGCAATTCCGTCACCAGCTTCGCCAGCGCTGCCACCGCTTCCGGCGTCGCCACACCGCAACGTCCGGCGCCGGTATCGCATTCGATCAGCACCGGCAAAGGCCGCATTTCGCCCGAAAATGTTTCCGACAGCCCGCGCAGCACCGCTTCGCTATCAGCGACCACCTTGAGGCTGACGCGCCGCGCCAGGCTGCGCAGCCGCTCCAGCTTGGCCCGCCCCACAATGTTGAAGCTGATCAGGATATCGGTGATCCCGGCATCGGCCATCACCTCCGCCTCGCCGATTTTCTGGCAGGTGATGCCGCACGCCCCGGCACGCAGCTGCAAATGCGCGAATTCGGGAAGCTTATGCGTCTTGATGTGGGGGCGCAGGGCGATGCCATGCCGGTTCGCGTAATCCTGTGCACGGTGAACATTCTTCTCGACCAGATCGAGGTCGATCACCGGCGTCGGCGTGTCCAGATCATCTATGTTCATAACAGCCTATCCTAGAACTCCCTGTGCCGGCACGCGAGCGCGGGCTGGGACAGGCAACAAGATCAAAGCGCGCCCCTCAATCGACACGCGATCCTAGAGACACCAGCACTGCAGACAAAAGTAGCAAGTTCAACCATATCGACCGAAAAAATGCGCACAATGCACTATTTCGTGCGGTCACAAGTAACATTTTTTATGATCCGGACCAATTCAGCCTATTATTTATGCCATCGGCACGGGCAGAACCTCTCGGGCAAGCGGAGCAGAAGACTACTTTTTGTGAACAAAAAGTAGCAAAAAAACTTTACTAATCTGGGCCGTGCTGGTTTCAGCGTCACGGGCCAAGTTTTTGGGCCGCTTTTTTCAAAAAGCGGCCCTTTCCTTCTTCACACGAGCACGCCGCCGCCATCCACCGTCACCACTTGGCCGGTGCTGAAAGTCTGGCGCATCAGATACAGATAGGTCTCCGCCACCTCATCAGCCTCGCCGACCCGGCCGACCAGCAGTTTCGCGCCGACATCCCGGTACAGCCCCTCGCGGTCGGCTTCCGGCAACTCGTCCCACATTTCGGTTCTGACGACGCCGGGAGAGACAACATTCACCCGGATCGGCGCCAGTTCGACGGCGAGCGCACGCGTCAGCGCTTCCATCGCCCCCAATATGCCGGCCGGGGCGACCCAACCTTTGACCGGGCGCGCCGAGGCAATGCCGGTGGTGAGCACGATCGAACCACCCTGGCGGATCAGCGGCGCGCCATATTTCGCCGCCATCACCGCGCCCCAATAGCGCACGTCGAAGGCGCGGCGGGCTTCATCGATATTGAGCGCGGAAAACTCACCCAGCAGCAGCCAGTCACCCGCCGTGTAGACCAGATGATCGAACGCCCCGATTTTTTCGAACAAAGCGGAAACCTGGCTCTCATGGGTGAGATCGGCGACATGGCCTTCCGTGCCGGCCGGCAAGGA
>NZ_DASXFO010000057.1:0-23509 GCF_036489515.1 Acidocella sp. | reverse complement strand
GTATTCGAAACCCAGGAGGCAATCGTCGAAGCCTGCTGCAGCGCTTGGAACAGCCTGGTGGCGCAGCCAGATAAAATAACCTCAATCGCAACACGGAGCTGGGCAAAACAGGTCAATGCTTAACGCCGTTGGTATAAGACGCAGCGACAATCGTACCAGCGGTTCCCATGGCGCTCGCGATGACGATCTGCGACGGGCCGCGCAACGCGCTGCACCCGTTATTGATCGCATTCGCCGCGTTCGCCCACACCGTGGTGCTGGTGCCGGGAATGTTGTCGAACACTTCCGGCGTGAACCCCGGAATGGTGATGGTGAGGCGCCAGCTGCTCGCGGCCGAACCGGCGGAAATCGTCGCCACGATGTTATTGCCGAGCGTGCCGGTATACTTCGCCGTCAGCGTCAACGCCGAAAGAATGGTGACGCTAGCCTTGGTATCCGTGCCGTCCGTCGCGCGCACACAACGGAAATTCTGCGCCCCCTGCTGCACCGCGATCGCCGTCGCCGTGCCCATGTCATACAGGCGCGGCATCACCGGACCAAAAGCCGCCGCATAATCCGACATATCGCCAATCACCGTGGCCGCCCCCACTGGGCCCCACGTCGCCGTGCCGACAATGCCCAACACATCCGTCGGCACGCCATTCAACAGACTCGTCGAAGGCGGAACAATCACGACATAAAGATCAGGCACAATCAACGCCGTGGTGTTGAGCGTGCCACTTTGAACAATCGGCATGGAGGATTCCTTGCAACAAAAAAGGAAGCGGAAGGCTACTTTTTGTGAACCAAAAGTAGCAAAAAAACTTTATGACGCTGGGCCTGGGGCGTGGTGCCTACACAGCCCATGACCCAGCATAAAAGAAGTTTTTGCGCCGCTTTTTTTAAAAAGCGGCTGCTTTCTCTATCCTTTTTTAATCAATCGTAATCGACGACAGCACGATACCGCCCTGCATCGTCCCGCTCGAGGATTTCAGCCAGACGGACAGGTAGTAGGTCCCGGCCACGTTCGGGGCGCAGGCGTAGGCGGAGATTGCGGCGCCGCTCTCGATCAGGTTGGCCCCGTTGCCGCTGCTGCCATAGGTTACGCCGCTTTCGCCGCTGGTGGGGATGGTGGTGGGCGCGGTGGCGGTCCAGAACAAATGCGCGGTATCGCCGCTGGTGGTGTCGGCGGGCGAGAGGGTGAATTGCAGCGGGATCGAGCTGGCCGGCGTACCGCCGGCTGCGGCGCCAGTGGTCGCGGCGGTATAATTCGCAGCCGGGGCGTAGCTCGGATTGATGCCCCAGCTGTAGGTCGACCCGTACGTGTTGGTGATGGTCGGCGCGGCGTTGCTCGCACTAACGGTCACCGCGGCGGAAACCGCCTGCACGCTGGCGCTGCCAGTCTGCTCGGCCCAGATGTAATAGGTGCCGGCGGTGGCAGGGGTCAGGCTGGCGCTCCAGGTGCCGGCCGTCACCGTCGCCGCGGTCCATGACGTGGGCGCCACGATCGCGGAGCTGGAAAGTCCCACCTGCACGGCGGTTCCGCTCGGCGTCACGGTTCCTGCCAGGTCGAGCGCGGTGCCGACCGTGCCGGTGGTGGGCGGGCTGGTCAAAGCAATCGCACTGGCCGGCGCTCCTGCTCCTGCAGCGGCCGTGGCCAAGGCCTCGATGGCGGCGAAGAAAAACGCGGTCGCGCCGGGCTGGTTCACCGGCGGCGTGGGAGAAAATACCATGGAGGTTCCTTCAACTGTGGAAAGCGGCGATCACGCCGAGGTCAATGCGATCCCGAACGTGGCGGTTGCCGAGGCACCGCTGCCGGTCACGGTCACGGGCGATCCGATCGGCATGTTCACGCGCCAGCCGGCGCCCAGAAGCAGATTCAGGTCATAGTTCGCCGCCACCGCGACCGTCCCGAAATTATCGGTGATGGCGCAGCCCCGGCCGATTTCCGTGAGTGGCTGATCCGCCCAATATTCCCCCGGCCAGGGATAGAACAGCCGGCAGGCGCTGGCGGCGTTCGTGGGCGCCCGCGCCAGCGTTAGGTTAAGGTGCGTCGCATCCAGCCGCGCACAGGAAACCGCCTGGATGATCGAACCCGGCGCGGTGATGCTGCCGCCGTCCATGACAGAAAAGCCCACCCCCTGGGCCGGCAGCGGCGCATCGGTGCCATTCGGCGAACTCAGCACCGGCACCACCAGATCAGTCCCGCCCTCATGCTGGATGGTGATCACCACCGTCGTGCCCGAAAGCGTGGCCGCGACAATTTGAGGCCCGATCCCGCCCCCGAGAGAAGCCGGCAACAGCGACGTGGCCAAGCCGTTGCTGGCCAGGATCGCGCGGGCCACGGCCAAGGAACCGCGCTGGTACAACGCCACATTATCCGCGGCGGCGCGATGGCCGGGATTCGGCGTCCCGGTGCTCTCAACGCCGGTCGCAGCGTTCCAGTTATCGCCGCGGGTGATGGAATCGTAGGTCTGCGGCACCGCCCAGACCAGATTGTTCGCAGGCACCGCCGCGAGCTCCGCCCAGGCCTCGCGCACCATGGCCGAGCCGGCGGGCGTGCCATAAGGCGGCCCGAACAGGGCAAGCGGCATCCGTGCTGCGGTCTTGCCGAAGGCCGTGCGGATCTGCCCGAAATCATTCAACAGCGCCGCTTTATAGACCGGCTTGTCCGCATAACCGAGGCCGCCGCTGCCGCTGAACGCGGTCAGCGCGCTATCCGTCTCGCCCCAATAGATGATCCCAGCCAGCGTCTGCGCCTTTTCTGCTCCCGTCAGCGCCGTGATCCAGGGGATCATGGCGGCGCCCTCTTCTGTGTAACCGGCAGCACTCGCTGCCGGAGCAGAGTCCCCGCCATAGGTGAGGAACGAGCCCCATCCAGAAACGCCGGCATAAACGCCCGCGCCGCCAACATCCGAGGCGGGACCAGAGAATTTCGCCGGCGTGCCGGTGCCCCCGAGATAGGCCGAGACGGCCTGCGCCATGTTCAGTAGCGCCCCGTCCTGGTCATTGGCATAGACCGCATTGCTTTGGCCGTGACCGAACAGGGAAATGTTCGAAAGCCCGCTGGCCGCCCCCGATCCCGCCCCGCCGGTGGTGTTCGCCGTCGTCAGGACGAGACCCGGCCGCACCAGCAGCAAGCGCCCCGAGGTGATTATGTTATCCGTCACAGCGCCGCGTACACGGTCGGCGTGCTCCCATAGGCGCCCTCGCCCCCCGGCACGTAACCTTCCAGCGCCTCACTGATCATCAGCGCGCGCCCTTGCGCCAGCAACGTGCTCGGATGTTTCACGCACAGGCAGCGCATGACGGCGCCGGCATGCTCGATGCGGCGCTTGATGTAATCCGCGGTCAGGTGCTGCGTCATGGTGCCGCCACAACCAGCATCATTGCGTGTCTTTGCTCCATCTCACCTCCCCCTCGATCGTTGGCATGCTACAGGCAGGGGCTCAGAAAGAAGAAAGTGGCCGCTTTTTAAAAAAAGCGGCGCAAAAACTTTTTGCTATGCTGGGCCATGGGCGTCGTCGCCGACAGAGCCCATGGCCCAGATTAAAAAAGTTTTTTTGCTTCTTTTTGTTCACAAAAAGAAGCGCTTTCCTTCTCTTCCCCTTCGCTCCCCTGATCAGGCTCCAGCAGCGTCAGCGTGCCATGGTGGCGGCCGACATTGATTTCGGCGGTGAAGCGCGCCACACCGCTCGGGTCGGTCCATTTACGCGTCAGCAGCTTGCCTTCGATGTAAATTTTCGCGCCCTTGCGCAGATTTTTGGCCGCGACCGCGCCCAGCGCCTCGTTCATGATCACGACGCGGTGCCACTCGGTGTGCTCCCGCCAGTCGCCGGATTTTTGGTCCTGCCAGCTCTCGCGCGTGGCGACGTTTAGCGTCACCACCTTCACGCCGCTGCGTTGCGTGATGCGGATTTCCGGGTCCTTGCCGAGGCACCCGACGATGATCACCTTGTTGACCGAGCCCATTTCGCTGTCCTTTTCCCTCACGCGCGCGGTTTGGGCGGCGGCGCAATAATCCAGGCGCGCGCGTGGTGGGGCGCACAGAACGAGCTGCCGGCGCGACCCACCGGCGCGTCGCAAAAAGTCCAGGGCGCGCCTTCGCTGGTCACCCATTGGCAGGTCTGCGGCCGCGGTCCCGGTTCGAACGGAATGTCGGGAACGTTCAGAATGTCTCGCACCGAGCTTTGCGCCGGCGCGGCGGCGACCTGTTTAACCGGCGCGATCCCCAGCCGTTGGCGGCCAAATTGCGCGAGCGTGTTGCGGTTGAGGCCGAGCGCCGCCGCGGTCACACCCCAACTTAAGCCGGCCGCGCAATTGGCGCGGATCACCGCGATCTTATCCCCCGTCCAGTCGATTTTCGCGCCCATCAGCTTCGCCCCCGCGGCGAAATGTCTAACAAAACATTAGATGAACCTAAGACCGAGGCGCAGCTCAATCGCTCTGGCATGGGCCAAGCCCCTCCCCTGAAACCGGATATCAATTCAATTATTTTTTCTTGATTGAATCAAGAAAAAAAATGCGCTAAGCCTGTCGATACGAGCTTTCAACGAGGTATCGGAGGAATTCACATGAACAAGTTGCAGCACCGCAGAATGTCCTGCGAAAATCTCGCGCAAATCGCCGAAATCCTGGAGCGCGAGCGCGGCCTCAACAACAAGCAATTGGCCGAAGCGCTGGGCGTCTCCGACGCGGTCTTCAACAATTGGAAAATGGGGAAGAACTATCCCGATCAGTACGCAATGTGCCAGCTGCGCCGCTTATACGGGGTCACTCTGGACTGGATATATTGCGGCGATCCGTCGGGCCTGCCACAATGGATTCACCGGCATTTACGATTGTCTTAGCCGTCGCCTCAAAATCCTCATCGATCTTGTGCGCGATCTTGCCGAGGCTGCGGCTCACCACCAGCAGCGAGGTGGCGGCGACTGGGGTCACGCCCGAGACGGCGGCATTGCCGAGGATTTCCAGAATTTCCGACAAACCGAACAGATCTTCAACGATTTTTTGATATGTTTGTGCCACTGAAAGCAACCTTTCGTTGAATTAATTTTAGGGAACTCTTCCGAAAAGATATTTATCGTTAATCGTTTCGGTGAAAAATCAATTATTTTTTCTTGATTTAAACTATTTTTTCTTGATATATGGCGCCCCGTTCAGGCGATCTTTAGGGAGCCGCGACGATGCCTGTCAGAAATTTAAACGTCTCCGATCATGGCGATAACAGGAGCGCGCACCCGCGCAGCGCCGGCGATCGTTTCGCCACCCTGCTCGCGCAGAATGCGCGCATCGCCCAGGTGCTCAGCACCGCCAAAGCCGCGCTCGAGGCGATCGGCTCACCCGAATATTTCACAGCACCAGGCTACGACTTCGCCGACGTCACCTTCGAGCTCGACGCCATGTCGCCGCGCACCGACGCCGCCGCGCAACGAAAAGTGCAGGACTACGCCGACGAGAAAGACGCCGAAGACGCGCGCGACGCAGCAGCGACGCGGGCGGATTTTTTGCGCGACCGGCGCCTCACTGAATGAACCCCACCGCGCCCCCAATCACTCAAGCACGCGCCATTTTTGCGCAGGCGGTTTCACGCCCTCTCGCCCCAGGAGCCTCGCAAATGGCCAAACCTATTCCTTCAAAGTCGCAAAAAATATCGTCAAAAACACGCAAGGTGAACGCATCACCAGGCCCGCCCGGCACAAAACCTCACCCCTGGCGACAGCTTTGGGCCTGGCGCTGATCGGCTTTGCCGTGGCGGCGCTGCTCGCCATGGTCAAGGTTATGTCGCCATGAGCCCTTGCAGCGCAGAAACCTGCCCGGTCTGCGCCGGACGCCGGCGCTATACCGTGCGCCGCAAGCTGCTGGTCGCCAGTTGGCTGGGCGGCCATTACGAGATCACACGCGGAACCGAAATCCGCTGCGACGCCTGCGCCGGCACGGGCGTGCTCGTCCGAGACAAGCCCGCGCCGGCGGCACAAAAATCCGCCGCCCCGCGATGAGATGAACCTGCAAGACAAGCGAAAGGGAAGGCTACTTTTTGTGAACAAAAGGTAGCAAAAAAACTTTATTTATGCTGGGCCATGGGCGTTGTCGGGGACAACGCCCATGGCCCAGCATAGCCAACAGTTTTGTGGTCATGCCCCCAACCATCCGTCAGCCTCATTTGACTCAACGTACAAATACTTTAACAATACGCATATCGAAACGGCTTTGCGCAAGATCATTCGGAAGATTCTGCCTGACAAGGGAGGGCTCTACCTCTATCTCTAAAAACAAATTCGATTTTCCCCTGAATTTTTCTAAAAATACCCCGTCTTATACACTCTCAGCGTATAGCCTTAATAACAGAGACAAAAACACGAGGCAGCCTGAAACCATGCCCTACGCATTCCTCATCACAAGCCAGGGGGCCTCCCCCCGTATTCTGGACCAAACGTCCAATCTAACGGGCCGGGGCCTCTGCAATCAAGCCTACGCCACGCGCAAGGAAGCCAGCCAACTGGTGGCCCGCGTGAATGCCATGGCCGAACAGGAAGGCCGCACGGAACGCCACAAGGTCACAATCCTGGCCCCTGGCACACGCTACTATGACCGCACCAGCCAGAGGCTGGAGGTCGTGAAATAGCCACCCCCTATGGTTGCCACGACACGGGGCGGAAATCCGCCCTGCATGGTGACTGCCATCCCCTCCCCATATCCCTCGGAAACAACTCCATGAAATTGAAATTCGCCGGCACGGACAACGACTCCCGCCGCGTCTACTACAAAGATGAATCTAATCTTCTCTATTGTTTCGAGGACGTTTCGCGCCGCGGCCCTATCGCGTTCCGCTTTATGCTCTGCACTGGCGGGGGGAGGCCTCTAGGTGCATCTAAGATTCAGCCCCTGGAACTGAATGCTCTCCCCCCGCCTAGCGATACCGGCCGCACTGCCGAGAGTTTCCGTGCTTGGATCGCCGCTGGTGGCGCTATCCAGGAATCCGGGACTGAGACCCCGGCCTCCCTCTCCCCCCGCCCTAACCCCGCCTGAAGCGGCCAATGGCCAGCCACATGTCCTGCGCCATACGCCAGCCACGTGGATGGCCCAGGCGGGCGTGTCGATGTGGGACATCGCCTGCTTCTTGGGTCACGCGATTCTGGAGATGGTGTCTCAGACCTACGGCCATTGGAGCCCAGAATTTCTCCAAAATGCCGCTAGAGCCCTTGGCGAGGCCTTTGTGTTCACCTGAACATAAGGGCACTGTGCCAATCGGCCTTTCGACCTTGCTAAATGCTTAATTTTGCTGGGAAACTTTGGTCGGAGTGAGAGGATTCGAACCTCCGGCCCCTGCGTTCCGAACACAGTACTCTAACCAGGCTGAGCTACACTCCGATGCGCGACCCTATAGCCAACGAGGGCCGGGGCCGCAAGATCCCTGATGAAATTAACTCGCCCAAAATGCGCCCGTGCGCAAAAGCCATATTTTTCAACACGTCCTAGCCAAAACCGTAAGTTTTATAGTAAGTTCCCCCGCATGTGCGAAATTTGCTCCCTTGGGCGCCGAGGTTTTGCCAAGCTGGCGCTCGGCTTGGCCGCCATCGGCCTGGCCGCGCCGGCGCAGGCCCGTCTCGTCACTAAAAATCTCCCTGTGGTGATGATCGACCCCGGTCATGGCGGCATGGATCCCGGCACGATCGCGGCCGATGGCCTGTTCGAGAAGACCATCACCCT
Organism: Acidocella sp.; assembly: GCF_036489515.1. GTDB lineage: Bacteria > Pseudomonadota > Alphaproteobacteria > Acetobacterales > Acetobacteraceae > Acidocella. The sequence continues at coordinate 15,820 of NZ_DASXFO010000057.1, read as the reverse complement.
CGCCACCGGCCACCTGCTCTATCGCGCGCTGTCACGCACCGGCCGCTATCGGGTGGAGATGACCCGCTCGACCGATGTGTATGTGACGCTGGAAGGCCGTGTCGCCGGCGCCACCGCCGCCAAAGCGGACCTGTTTCTCTCCTTGCATTGCGACCACCTACCGGAAGCGGATCTTCGCGGCGCCTCGATTTTCACCCTTTCCAGCACCGCCTCCGACCGGCTGGCGGCCGGTGTCGCGGCCGATGAGAACAGCGCCGATCGTTTTGCCGGGCCGCATTTTTCCGGCGTGTCGCCGCAGGTCGCGGGCATTCTCGCCAGCCTGGAGACGCGCGCCACGCGCGTCGGCTCGGCGACCCTTGCCCAGGATATCCAGCGCTCCTTCACCGGCGTCGTGCCGCTTCTGCCCGACCCGCACCGCAGTGCCAATTTCGCGGTGCTGCGCGATCCCTCGACCCCCAGCGCGCTGATGGAGATGGGCTGCCTGTCGAACCCGCTGGACGAACGGCTGTTGCGCAGCCCGTCGCACCAGCAACTGGTCGCGGACCGGCTCACGACGTCGATCGACGCCTATTTCGCCAACTATTCCGGCGGCAGAGGCCTCCGGATGGCGGGTTGATCGGCACGTGAATGTAACAGAAGCCTGTCCGGAAATTTATATGGCGATTCTCGCAGGGGGCCGGACAGGATGCTAAGGACCGCTCATGTCTGATCCGAGAGAACCCTTCAGCGCCGGTGAGCGCTTAAGCCCGGCCCGCCGCGATCCGCCTCGGCAGCCCCCCAGGCAACCACCAAGCGGGCCCGGGAATGGCCGCAAGCCGCGCAAGCACGGCTTCCTGCGCACGCTCGCCGGTTTCTTCGTGTTCGGCCTGTATCGGCTGGTTTTCGTCGGCATCGTCGGCGTCATCATTGCCGGCGCCGTTGGTTTTTTCGTGTTCAGCTCGGGCCTGCCCAGCGTCGACTCGCTCAAGCACTATCACCCGCCCCTGGAAAGCCGCATCTACGCCAGCAATTTCCAGCTGATGTCGGAACTCGGCACAGAAAACCGCGTCTATGTCCCCTACAACCAGATCCCGCCGCTGGTGGCGGAGGCGTTCATCGCCGCCGAGGACCGGCTGTTCTGGGTGAATCCCGGCATCAACCCCTTCGCCATCGCCCGCGCCGCCGTGACCGACGTCATGATGCTTGGCTCCGGCCGCCGGCCGATCGGCGCCTCCACGATCACCGAGCAGGTCGTGAAGAACATGCTGCTCGACAACCACATCACCTTCGCCACCAAGATCAAGGAAGCGATCCTGGCGATTCGCGTCAGCCAGGTGATGACCAAGCAGCAAATTCTGACCCTGTACCTGAACGAGATCTTTCTCGGCAATAATTCCTACGGCATCGCCGCCGCGGCGCAGGCTTATTTCGACAAGCCGCTGAGCCAGCTGGACATCGCCCAGGCCGCCTCGCTCGCCGCCCTGCCGAAGGCGCCGACCACCTATGATCCCTTCCTGCACCCGCAGGACGCCCTGCAGCGGCGCAATTTCGTGATCTCGCGCATGCGGGACGACGGCGTCATCACCGCCGCCCAGGCTGCTGCCGCCACCGCCGAGCCGCTGCTGCCGCGCGCCGGCGGCACGCCGCGCACGGTCCCCGACGCCGGCTACTTCGCCGATGCGGTGCGCGCCGCGCTGGCACAGAAATTCGGCGCCACCCCCGTCGCCGAAGGCGGGCTGATCGTCCATACCAGCCTCGATCCCAGGCTGCAGGAAGCCGCCACCGAGGCGGTGCGTGACGAGCTCGAGCGCTATGACCACGTCCATGACGGCTGGCACGGCCTGGTGGGCCATAGCGACGATTCTGACCTGACCGCCAACTGGCAGGCCGACCTCGCCGCCCAGGCGAAGCCGTCCGGCATGCGGCCGGGCTGGCAGCTCGGCATCGTGCTCGAAGCCGCCGGCAGCGCGGCACGGATCGGCTATATCGATGCCGCCACCGACCAGCCGCAAATCGGCGCGCTGCCGCTCAGCTCGATGCTCTGGGCGCGGCCGAAGATCCATGATTACCTCGGGCCCCGCCCCACCGCGGTCACGGATGTGCTGCATCCCGGCGACATCATCATGATCTTGCACGACACCACCGATTCAACAGGCGCGCCTTCGCGCGACAGCAACACGGTCGCGCTGGAGCAGATCCCGCTGATCCAGGGCGCCCTGCTCTCCATCGATCCACGCACCGGCCGCGTGCTCGCCATGGTCGGCGGCTGGAGCCACAATGTCAGCCCGTACAACCGGGCGATCCAGGCGCAACGCCAGCCCGGCTCCTCGGTCAAGCCTTTCGTCTACCTCACCGCCATGGAAAAGGGCATCCAGCCCGATGCCCCGGTGCTCGACGCCCCCTTCGTGCAGCAGATGCCAGACGGCACCGTGTATCGGCCGGGCAATTATGAGGATACGTTCGAGGGGCCGGTGCCGATCTTCCATGCGCTGGAACAGTCGCTCAACCTCGCCACCCTGCATCTCGCGCGCCAGATCGGCCTCGACAGCATCGCCAAAACCTTCGAGAGCTTCGGCATCGTTGACCAGATGCCGCCTTATTACCCCTCGGCGATCGGCGCCATCGACACCACGCTCTGGCGCATGACCACCGGCTATGCCGAGCTCGACGACTATGGGCGGCAGGTCACGCCGACCCTGATCGACAGCGTCACCAATCCCGACGGCTCGATCCTGTATCAGGCGCCGAACCAGAACTGTGCGAACTGCGTGAACGGCACGCCGGACCAGCCGCCGGTACTCACCACCTCTGGCGCGCAGCTCGCCGACCCTGACAGCGTGTTCCAGATGATCACGATGATGCGCGGCGTGATGCTGCGCGGCACCGGTCAGCCGGTGGACGCCGGCATCAGTCAGCCGGCCGCCGGCAAGACCGGCACGACCAACAACTTCAACGATGCCTGGTTCATGGGCTTCACCCCCGGCATCGTCACCGGCTGTTGGACCGGCTACGATACGCCGCACAGTCTCGGCAACAACCAGACTGGAGCCGAGGTCTGCGGCCCGATCTGGAACGCCTACATGAAAGTGGCGCTGCAGGGTCAACCTGATCTCGACTTCGCGGTGCCCTCTGGCGTGACGCTGCAGCAGAGTAGCTTCAATGGCCAAACGGTGACCGAGGCCTACAAGGCCGGGCAGACACCGGGAGCGCAGTCCAACAACAACCTGCTGGCCGGCCAAAATGCGCTGACCGCACCGGATAGCGGCGCGGCTGCCATGCCGAGCACCCCCGGCGGCGCCGTCCCGACGACGGTCACCGCCCCGGCCCAGCCCGCCGGCGGCAATCTCGGTGGGCTTTATTAAGTAAGGAAGCAGCCGCTTTTTAAAAAAAGCGGCGCAAAAACTTCGTCTATGCTGGGCCATGGGCGTCGTCTCCGACACCGCCCATGGCCCAAATTAATAAAGTTTTTTTGCTACTTTTTGTTCACAAAAACTAGCCTTCCCTTTCCCTTCCCTGAGATCACTCTATCAATCCGCGTCTCCCGCTCGTATATGCTGCCTCATGTCCGCAGAATCAGATCAGTTAAACGAGCAGATCGGCCGTTCGGTCGCCCTGCTGAGGAGGCATCTTTGACTGGGATGCCGCAGTCCTAAAACTCGCCGAACTCGACGCCCGCGCCGAGGACCCCTCCCTCTGGAACGACGCCGAAGCCGCACAGACCGTGATGCGTGAGCGCGGCCGCATCGCCTCGCTGGTCGACGGCGTGCGCGCGCTCGAAGCCGAAACCAAGGACACGCTCGAGCTGATCGAGATGGCCGAGGCCGAGGCCGACGCATCGATGGTGGCCGACGGCATCGCCACGCTGCAGCGCCTGGCCGAGCAGGCCAAACAGCGCGAGATCGAGTCTCTGCTCTCCGGCGAGGCCGACGGACGCGACGCCTTCATCGAAATCAACGCCGGCTCCGGCGGCACCGAGGCGCAGGACTGGGCGCAGATGCTGGCGCGCATGTACACGCGCTGGGCCGAGGCGCGCGGCTTCAAGGTGGAAATCCTCGACGAATCCGAAGGCGAACAGGCCGGCATCAAATCCGTCACCATGCAGATCACTGGTCCCAACGCTTATGGCTGGCTGAAGACCGAATCCGGCGTGCACCGCCTGGTGCGCATCTCGCCTTTCGATTCCGCCGCCCGCCGTCACACCAGCTTCTCCTCGGTCTGGGTCTATCCGGTGGTCGACGACACCATCGAGATCGAGATCAACCCGGCCGACCTGAAAGTCGACACCTACCGCGCCTCCGGCGCCGGCGGCCAGCACGTGAACAAGACCGAATCGGCGATCCGCATCACGCACATCCCGACCGGCATCATCGTCGCCTGCCAGACCGACCGCTCGCAGCACCGCAACCGCGCCACCGCGATGAACATGCTGAAGGCCCGCATGTACGAGATGGAACTGCAAAAGCGCGAAGCCGCCAGCGCCGCCAACGAGGCTGCCAAAACCGATATCGGCTGGGGCCACCAGATCCGCTCCTACGTGCTGGCGCCCTACCAGCTGGTGAAGGACCTGCGCACCAATTACGAAACCGGCAATCCCGCCGCGGTACTCGACGGCGGGCTCGACCCATTCATGGCAGCCTCCCTGGCCGCCCGCGTCGGCGCCACCCGCTCCGATGCCTCGGCCATGGCGGATTAAAAGAAAGCAGCCGCTTTTAAAAAAAGCGGCGCAAAAATTTTTGCTCTCCTGGGCCATGGGCGTTGTCACGCGATTGTCTTAGCAGCTACGCGCCCCTCCCGGTCATAACGGCTCATCGTCCAATATCCCAAAACCAGACATTGATCATCAGCGCTTTAAGCGCCGCAGGAGCCAGAGGCTGCCGATTGCGAAATCGGACACAATGACCTCAAGCTTTATCGCTCTGCCGGTTGACGCCACGAACCAGGAGCATGCCTTAAATAATTTTCGATAGAACCGCCTAAGCTTAATCGCGTTGAAGATTTATGCGATCACCGCCTGGTGCGCTGAGCAGTAGAGAGGATGGCGTCAAGATTTCGTGAAGCGATGTCGAGCACCAGGGGATCGCCACTAACCATCAGCGCTGCGATCGTCCCGTCGATCAACAGCAGCACTTGGCGTGCCAGCAGTGGCGGTTCGGCATAGCCGGCCCTGCCGGCCAAATTGCCCAACTTTGCGAGAATCTCGCGGTGATGCGCGCCGGCGAGTTCGCGTAGCCAGGGTTCCTCCTTCTGATGCTCGGCGACCGCGTTCATAAAGGCACAGCCATAGAACCGCTCTCCGGAAAACCATGTTTTCAGGGCGGGGATGATGGCGCGCAACTGCGCCGCCGGATCGGCACCGACGGTGCCGAGCTGGGCAAAGAAGCGTTCGCGCCATTCTTCCCCCTCTTGCAGAAGTACGGCACGCAGTAGCCCTGTTTTTGAGCCGTAGCGCGTATAGAGCGTCATTTTAGAGGCGCCGGCCTCGCTCAGGATCCGATCGATTCCAGTTGCGTGGATGCCGTCGCGACAGAACAACTCACGCGCGACCTCCAAGATGCGCGCCTGCGGCGAAGCCAACTCAGCCTCCGGCCCGCTCAGTGCCGACGCGGACAGCATTTTGCCCATTATATAGCCCCTTTTTGCATAATTTAGATTGAATTACGGCCTTTACTTTCGGTTTTGGGGAGTTTTGAGGTAATTGTAGGCATAGCGCGAAGGCGTTCTAACAGAAATTGTACGAAACTTCATAGCCCTGGTCATTATTTTGGCGGCTTTTTAGCGGCCGCCAGACTTTGGCACGGCAGTTGCACTACTGGATATCAGGCAAGACAGACCGTTCTGTCTATTCGCCGGCCATCGGATTTGAAAGATACATCATGAGCGGAGCCCCACGCTTGTCTGCATCAAACGATCGCACAACTCATGGTGCGCCAACGCGCACTCGTCTCATCCATCAATGACAAGTTCGTATTGGAAATAACCGTGGATTACATTCCCCCCCTCGAATTGACGATCTCGATGCTCGATAGTGGCATAACGAAAGCGAAGCTTGGTGTCTCCGACATGCTGATCCGCGGCGCGTTGGCCGGTGCCTTCGTGGGATTGGGCATCATGGTGGATGCTGCCGCCGGGGTCCTGAGCGGCAACGGGCTGGTCGGCGCCGTGCTGTTCCCCTTCTGCTTTGTCCTGATCACGCTTTTGAGCCTGGAATTTTTCACCGGCAATTGCGCGCTGCTGCCGTTTGCCGCCTTCGCGGGGCGCGTCAGCCTGGGTCAGCTGCTGCGCAACTGGGTGTTCGTGTATATCGGCCACCTGATCGGCGCGCTGACCTGCGGCGTTCTCTATGCCGCCGTCAGCACGAAATTTTTTACCGAAGCCCCTGACCCGGTCGGCGCCAAGGTGATGGCCATCGGTGTGGCCAAGGTGTTGCCCTATGTCCATGCCGGCGCGGCCGGGTGGTGGACCGCCTTGGTCAAAGGCGTGTTCGCCACCTGGATGGTTTCCATCGCCGCCGTGATGGGCCTCGTCTCCCGCAGCGTGATTGGCAAGGTCGTCGCCACCTGGCTGCCGATCATGGCGTTCGTGGTGATGGGCTTCGAGCACTGCGTGGTGAGCATGTTTGCCATCCCGACCGCGATCATGCTGGGCGCGCCGATCACCGTCAGCCAGTGGCTGATCTGGAACCAGATCCCAGTCACCATCGGCAACATTATCGGCGGTGTGATCTGCACCGGCCTGGCGCTGTATGTGACCTACAAGCCGGACACATCTAAAACCGAGGCTTCGGCCCCCATGACTGTCGCCGCCGAATAAGCGGGCAAGCCTTCTACCAAAGAGGGCAGCGGCGACGCTCCGGCTAACTCCTACGCGAATGCCGTCTAAGACTCTGCATGGTGCCAAGAGCTACGGGGATATTCGGGACGGGAGTCGGCGCCGGTTTGTGCCCCATCTCAGACGTACACGCGTGATTCGGTGCATTTGGAAATGCGGACACAGGCACCGGAAACTTCGTCGCCCTTTGCGGATCGCGGGGTGCGTTTCTCGGTAGACGACTTCAGGACCAGCTACTCGAGCCTGAGCTCCGCCCGGTTCCTGTGGCGGACAAGACGTTGTCCCGCCGGCACGAAGCCCAGCAGCCGTACGGAGGTTCTTGAGATCTGACGGAGCCAAAAAATAACGCGCCGCTATGCCGAAACCATGGAAAGCGCTCGGCATAAATAGTCAGGATCACTGATGTTCAGTCTGGTACCAAAATGGTGATGCAGATGCATCCGCGCGTTAAACCAAGGAATATGATAATAGACACACAAATAATTTTCGGAATTTGGCGATGGAACGTTTACCTGTCGTGCGGCCCAGTTCGGGCGAATTATCGCGAGCCATGATTGACGACGCCAAAATGCGGTTGCCTGATGAACCGGAGCGGTCATCCGCCTTTTGGCGAAGCCAGGAGATGCTGCTGATCCAGAATGTGATGGCGCAACTCAGCAAGGGGCTGGTCCTTGATCCGCTTCTGCGGGAAATGCTGCATCTATTGTCCGAAATGCTCGGCCTGAATCGAGGGCGGATCATTTTTTATGATCCCACAGCAAAGATCTATCGCATTCGTCATTCTTATGGTCTGACAAAAGAGGAAGTCGAGCGCGGCAGATATGCTCTCGGCGAGGGCATCACGGGTCATGTGCTGGCGAATGGCCAATTGATTATTGTCCAGAACATTCACACTGAACCGACATTCCTGGCGCGTGCGGTCCAACGCCACCGACTGCCTGCCGAACCCGTCTCCTTCATCGCCGTGCCGATTACGCTCGGGCACAAGACCATCGGCGTTCTGGCATGCCATCGGATCCGCCATCGCAATCGGCCGCTTGCAGACGATGCGATGATCCTGCGCACCCTTTCGGCGCTGACAGGCCAATTGCTGCAGCTGAATGAGGCGTTGCAGGAAAAGACTAGGGCGCTTGAACAGCATAACGATCTTCTTGCCCGGGCGCTGGCAAATGCGACGGCCCGTTATGGCATCGTCGGAACATCGCCGCCGCTCTTGCGTGCCATCGCCGCGTTGGAGCAGATCTCGACGGCGAACGCGAGCGTTCTGCTGCTTGGCGAATCCGGTACGGGCAAGGAACTGTTCGCCCGTGCGCTGCATCTTGCCAGCACCCGCCGCGATCGTCCCTTCATCAATGTGAACTGCGCAGCGATCCCTGATACGCTGATCGAGTCCGAATTGTTCGGCCATGAACGCGGCGCCTTCACCGGGGCAAATGACGCGCGGGCGGGCTGGTTCGAGCAGGCCAATACCGGCACCATCTTTCTCGACGAAATCGGTGAGATGCCGCAGACGATGCAGACAAAACTCCTGCGCACGTTGCAGGAGGGCACGATCAGCCGGCTCGGCGCCAAACGTGAGACCAAGGTGGATGTCCGACTCGTAGCGGCAACAAATCGCGACCTTCAGAAAGAGGTCGTCCAGGGGCGGTTTCGCGAGGACCTATTCTATCGGTTGAATGTCATTCCAATCAAGTTGCCTTCCCTTGCCGATCGCCTTAGCGATATTCCCTTACTCGCAACGCATTTCGTGAACCGCGTCAATCAGGCGAACCGGCGGAACGTGAATCTGACGCCAGACGCACTTGAGCGGTTAAAGGATCATCCTTGGCCCGGTAACATCCGTCAGCTGTCGAACGTCATAGAACGCATCGTTCTGTTTGCGGATAAAACGGTCCTGAACGGCTGCGATATCGAGGCCATTCTATCAGCTGACGCGCCAACCGCAGGCCCGGTTCCCATCGTGCAGGACGACCGGGGAACAGGTTCGCTACCATTCTGGTCTTCTCGCCCTTATACCGCTTCGGATTCCCACTCGGTCACGGACTTGCGAGATGCTGTCATGCGATGCGGCGGGAATAAGTCTCGCGCGGCACAATTGCTAGGCCTCACCCCCCGCCAATTTTCTTATCGCTGGCAAAAGAGCGGTCTGGGTCGCCGCTGAGGTTTGCTTCCTTTGGCGACATTGTCGACATTGTACACCCTCTTGAGACAGGGGCGAGGTCCCCCCATCGGCATGTGGAAGTTCGCTTAGAGCCAATATCTCTCGATCATTCCTCAGCTTTTTTTGGCACGGTTGTTGCTCCAATCAAACCAGGACGGCCTTGGCGCTCAAGGCACCTGGAATTGAAAGGAACACAACTGTGACCGAGCCGAACACCGTAAAAACTTATCTCCGGCCGATCGACCGTGACGGGTTGATGGGATTCGCCGAAATGGGCCGAAATAATCCGGACCGTCGTGGGACCAATCATGTCCACACTGTCGTCGAAGGGCAGTACCGCACCCTCAGCTATGTGGGCAAACATGCCCCGGTCGTCGTCGACGAACCGCTGCACCTGTTTGGGCAGGACACTGCGCCGGCGCCGGGCGAAATCGTGCTGTCCGCACTGGGCGGGTGTCTGGCCGTTGGCATCACCGCCGTGGCGACTTGGAAGAATGTGAAGCTCACAAGCCTCGAGCTGTTCCTCGAAGGTGACATCGGCAATTCCGCCGCTTGGGGCGCGGGCGGCGCGGCCAAGCTTCCCCCCGAAATGGGCTTTCAGGCGATCCGCGTGAAGGTTGCGGTTGAAGGCGATGCAAGCCGCGAAGCGTTGGATGAAATCGTGCGGATCGCAAATTTCTATTCCCCTGTTGCGAACTCGATGCGCAATCCGATCCCCTTCGAAATCGGCCTCGCCGACTAAATCTTACGTCTCCACTTCGCCTAATTCCGCTTCTCTTGAATATCGAGGTATCCTAACCATGACAATCGCAAGCTCGGTGCAGGCGCCACTCGAACGCCAATGGCACGATGCATCGGTGATTGAACAGGTCACAGTGATCGCGCAAGGCCCTCTGCGCGCGGCGGTCACGGAAATCGATCACGGTCATTATCCGCGAGAAATCATGGCGGCGCTCGGCGAGGCGGGGGCGCTCGGCGTTCATCTCAACCGTCACGGCGGCAGGCTCGGCCTTGCCATCGCCGCGATGCAGGCGGCTAGCCGGGTGTGCGGGTCGACCGGCTTCCTGATGTGGTCGCACGATGTGTGCGGCCTTTATCTGGAAGAATCGGCCAACCCCGCGCTCACCGGCACCGTCCTCGACAAGCATGCCCGCGGCAAAACCCTGGGTGGCACGGCCTTGTCCAACCCGATGAAGGCGCTGTCCGGCATCGAGCCGATGCTGTTTCGCGCCCGCAAGGCGCCGGGCGGCTATCGCGTCAGTGGCTCGCTCCCCTGGGTCAGCCATATCGGGCCGGGCCAGTATTGCGGCGCGGTGGCTGCCGTCGAGCGCGACGACGGCACGGTGTCCCATGAGATCCTTTTCATCCTGCACTGCGATGAGCGGGTCGAGTTACGCCCGTGCCCGCAATTCTCCGGCATGGAGGGGACGAGCACCTGGGGCGTGCGCCTCGCGGATTATTTCGTCGCCGAGGCCGATCTTGTCGCCGACCCGGCACGACCGCTGATCGCGCGGATCCGCGGCGCTTTCATCCTGTTGCAGACCGGCATGGCGCTCGGTGTCGCGCAAGGCAGCATCGATTCGATCCTGGAGGTCGAGCCGGTGCTAGGCCACGTCAACCAGTTCCTCGGTGACCGCCCCAATGAACTGTGCGCCGAATTGGACGAACTCTCGGCCCGCGTCATGGCACTCGCGCAAACACCTTATGACGGCAGCCGCGATTATCTCCTCGATGTGCTCGACGCCCGCGTGCAAGGGGCCGAGTTCGCGCTCCGGGCGGCACAATCCGCTCTGCTGCACCAGGGCGCGCGCGGCTATCTGATGACGTCCGCGCCGCAACGGCGCATTCGCGAATCGCATTTCGTCGCCATTGTCACGCCGGCGATCAAGCATCTGCGGTGGGAAATGGCGAAACTCTCCCGTGAGGAGCAACCCGCATGAGCGCGGCGATGGCGGAAGCGGCTGCGGCCGAAGCGTGGCGCAAATTTATCTGCCGCCCCTGCGGCTTGATGTATGACGAGGAATTGGGCGATCCGGATAGCGGGCTCGCTCCCGGCACGCGGTTCGAGGACATTCCAGATGACTGGGAATGCCCGATCTGCGGCGTGAAAAAGACCGATTTTGAACCTTATAATGCCCGCGAAGCCGCACCGGCGCTTAAACTGCCCGTCCTGCGGCAACGCAAGCCCGGCATCGTCATTGTCGGCGCCGGTGTCGCCGGCTGGGCGGTCGCCGAGGCGGTGCGCGCCCTGAACGCATCGACGCCGATAGCGCTTGTCACCGGCTGCGACGGCGTAGTCTACAACAAACCTGAACTCTCGGTCGCACTCGCCCGTGGGCGGACGCCGGCCTCACTCTCCCGCGAAGCGGGTTCCTCCATTGCCGAGCGCCTCGGCGTCCGGCTGTTGACCGACACGATTGCGGTCGGCATTTCCAACTTCCGCCGCGAACTGCGCACGACGCGCGGCACGATCGCCTATTCCCATCTCGTGCTGGCCCATGGCGCGCGCCCCGCATCGCTGCCATCGCTGCCCGCATCCCTTTGCTGGAGCATCAATCATCTGACCGCATGGTCCGGACTGTACAAACAATTGGCGGAGGGCGCGAAAAGCATCGCCATCGTCGGTGCGGGCATGGTGGGCTGTGAACTGGCCGAGGATTTCGCCCGTGCGGGGCACAGCGTCACATTGCTCGACCGCGATACCGCCCCCCTGGCCGCGCTGCTGCCGGAGCCCGCTTCGGCGCGGATTCAACGCGGCCTCCGAGCGCTCGGGGTCCAGTTCGTTGGCCAGGTCATGGTGGCTGGCGTGGTTGGCGGCGCTGATGGCAGAAAGCAAATCGCCACGGCCTGCGGCCAGGCTTTCGATGTCGACATCGTCGTCGCCGCGACCGGGCTGGTCACCGAAAGCCGGCTCGCGCGCAATGCCGGTCTCGCGTTCCACCAGGGCGTTGCCGTTGATCCCGCGACATTGAGGACCAGCGCGCCGCACATCTATGCGCTGGGCGACTGCATCAGCCTTGACGGTCGGCCGTGCCGCTTTATCGAGCCGATCGCTAAGCAGGCAGAGACCATCGCCCAGGATATCCTGGAACTGGGGCATGCCGGCTACAGCCATGCGCAGCCGGTTATCCGGCTGAAGACGAAATCGGCGCCCGTCATGCTGCATGGCACCCCGCATGCTGAGGCGACCTGGCGCACCCTCCGCGACGATGCGACCACACTCGTCATGGAACAATGGCGCGGTGGTGAACGCACCTCCACGCTTTCCATATAGCGTATCCCCAACCCGTTATTTTTATCTCGATACAATGGAGCATTTCATGATTACCGACCGTTCGGACGTCACCACCCTGATTCGTGCCGCGAAGGTACGCAAAAACCTCAAATGGGCCGACATCGCCAAGGCGGTCGGCCTGAGCAAGGAATGGACGACCGCCGCCTGCCTCGGCCAGATGACCTTCACCAAGGCGCAGGCCGAGATCGTCGGAGAATTTTTCGAACTCTCCGACGAAGCGGTCGCCTGGCTGCAGGTGACGCCATATAAGGGCTCGCTTCCGAGCGCCGTGCCGACTGATCCGTTGATTTACCGCTGGTACGAAATCGTCTCGGTTTATGGCACCACGGTCAAGGAACTCATTCACGAAGAGTTCGGTGACGGCATTATGAGTGCGATCGACTTCTCGATGGACATCCAAAGGGAGGCCGATTCCAAAGGAGATCGTGTCAACGTCACGATGTCCGGCAAGTTCCTGCCTTATAAAAGCTATTAGAGCGTGGCCGCTCCTCTGTTGACGCGCTGTCGCGCGGTGATTCCTATGCCAATCGTCAACTGTAGCAGAAAAAATGGGTCGGTCACATCTCGGACAACACCTTATTGAAAATTTGCGGTAGAGCCGCAATTCCACCGTCTTCAGCTTGCTTGAGGGACCTGCTGTTCGGGCCACCTTTTGACAAACTGCGAATAAAGACTCTTTTCGGGAGCTTTGCTAACAGAATGACCTTCAAGAAGCTGACAAGCGATTTTGTGGTTTCGGCGCAGATCGTGGAATCGGAATGGCTGGCAAAGCCGGAGCCGATCAAGGCGGCGGGCTGATCATGGACTTTCTTCACATTGGCCTGGGCGCCGCCTCGGGCGTGCTGGTGGGGTTCACCCTCGGGCTGGTCGGCGGTGGCGGTTCCATCCTGGCGGTCCCGCTGATGGTTTATCTGGTCGGCATCAAAAACCCGCATGTCGCCATTGGCACCAGCGCCTTCGCGGTCGCCGCCAACGCCGCCATCGGGCTGTTGAACCACGCCAAAGCCGGCAATGTGAAATGGCGCTGCGGCGGCCTGTATGCCGCGGCAGGGATTGCCGGCGCCGTGCTCGGGTCGAGCGCCGGCAAGGCGTTCAATGGCCAAAAATTATTGTTTCTGTTCGCATTCATTATGGTTCTGGTCGGCGTTCTCATGCTGCGTGGCCGCAGGAATGTCGGCATCCCAGGTGCTACGTGCAACCGCGAGAATGCCCAAAAAGTTTTCGGGTTCGGCGTTGGAACCGGATTGTTCTCCGGTTTTTTTGGCATTGGCGGCGGGTTTTTGATCGTGCCTGGCCTGGTTGGCGCCACGGGTATGCCGATTTTGAATGCTGTCGGCACCTCGCTGGTCGCTGTCACCGCCTTCGGGCTGACCACCGCCCTTAACTACGCGTTATCAGATCTGGTCGACTGGAATCTAGCCCTGGTGTTTATCATCGGCGGGATCGTCGGCAATACGTTCGGCACCAGGATCGCCAAACGTCTCGCCAGCAGCACCGGCCGGTTAACTACGGTTTTCGCTGCGCTGATCTTCGTGGTCGCCGGCTACATGATTTTCCGCAGCTTGCCAGCGCTGCTTTAAACGTGGTGGCAGGATGCCGGTAAGCTCCATTTCATCCCCCTCAAGCCACTCAGAAACGTTCGGGCGCTCAGGATAAAGTTTGTTTTGTTGTCTAATTATTGGCGAATAATGGCGAGTGACAAAGTGTTCCACCCCAAACACGAGACTGGCTTCTTTTAAAGGTGAATACGGCATGAACAAAGGCATCGCGGATACGCTACCTCGCGTGGACCAAAACTCCTCCTCACGGCCTCGGGTCCATGGGTTCTTCGACCGGCGGACCTACAGCGTGCAATATATCGTGAGCGACCCGGTCACCTATCTCTGCGCGATCATAGACCCAGTCCTCGATTACGACGAGAAATCGGGTTCGACAGCGACGACGTCGGCGGACGCCATCCTTGAATATGTTCGGACAAACGGGCTCACCGTCGCGTGGATTCTGGACACACACCCGCATGCCGACCATTTTTCGGCCGCCGCATATCTCAAGGAGAGCACCGGCGCACCGACCGGGATCGGCGAGCATGTCGTCGATGTTCAAAGAATCTGGAAGAATCTCTACAATTTGCCGGAAACGTTTCCGACGGATGGCTCTCAGTGGGATCGTCTCTTCGCGGATGGCGAGACATTCCGGTTGGGCGAAATAGAGGGAAGGGTGATGTTTTCACCAGGTCACACCCTTGCCTCGATCACCTATGTCTTCGGTGATGCGGCCTTTATTCATGATACGCTGTTCATGCCTGATAGCGGGACTGCGCGTGCCGATTTTCCCGGTGGTAATGCGCATTCTCTTTGGCGAAGCCTCCAGAGCATTCTCGCCCTGCCAGATCAGACGCGGCTTTACACTGGACATGATTATCAGCCCGGCGGCCGTGTGCCTGCTTGGGAGAGCACCGTGGCCCTGCAAAAGGCTGAGAACGCCCACATCCGCGGGCAGGACGAAGCGAATTTTATAAAGTTGAGGACGGAGCGCGATAGAACCTTGCCGATGCCGAAGTTGATGCTCTCAGCATTACAGATCAATATCGCCGGAGGGGGGCTTCCGGAACCAGAGAGCAATGGGCGCCGGTATCTCAAAATACCCCTCGATGCCTTCGAAAATTCTGTCTGGGGCTGAACGATACGAAGACCCGTTTGCATGTGGGCCGAGTTTACCAGGTATCAAATGACCTTCAGGAAAATGACAATGGATTGCCGCTTTACGGTCGAGGCTGTGTAAAAGTCTTCGCCCCGATCGTTGCGTAGAATCTTGTTCTTGAAAGCGTCCACTTTAGAGTTTCGCACAACATTAGTTTCTCTGCTATCCGGCGACATAGGAATGGGATTCTCTCGACGTCCGTCGATGCCGAGTTTTTACACAGCCTCGGTCGAAGGCTGTCGTCGGCAATTTCCATAAAAGATCGTCTGCTTATCGCTGTTTGACGCCCGAAGCGGACCGGCTGCTCCCGGCCCGGTCCAGCCATGGTATGGCGCTGATAGCGCCCAACTCCGTCACTCGTCAGTAGACGCAAGCTTCCCGTAAGCGGACATGCCGCCCGAGCACTCCTATGGCTGAGAAGGTGGATTTCTGCCTGACCGGTTTTAGGTCGGCAGCGTGCGGACATCCGACGCATGGCCGAGACTTGCCGAGAGGCGAATGGGCAGCGTTAGATCAGGCGCACCTAGCACTACTTTGGCAGATTTTATTGACTGCGGTTGTTTTTAGGATTCCCGAATCGGCTCTTGAGTGATTCATGGGTGGTCGGCATTGGCGAGGCTGACCATGGTGCGCCCGGGACTGGATTGGACCGAAAAGCTTGATCGTTGGCTTGAGCCGTTCGTGCAGGCCCTTGGGCATAGTACGCGCCGGCGGATGCCACAATACGCCTCAGCACTTGGCAAGACCGCCAACTGCCAGTCTCTTGTTTCGGTGACCCTGGCCTCGCGCGAGGCGCCGGTGATGGTTGGTCTTCGGCTATTTCTGCCGGAGAGTTGGACCGCCGATCCCGAGCGCAT